>JAKUPN010000001.1 GCA_022449545.1 Alphaproteobacteria bacterium
ATATAACGCGTCTGATCAAAAACGTCAGCTCCCAGTTTTTCTCTTCCTGGTATGTGTAGATAGTCTGTTCTGGTTCCAATTGCACAACCTCCAGGAAGAGAAACTTCTGCCTCTCCAACTCTGGCTAATAGCGGGCCAAGAACCAGAATAGAAGCACGCATCTGACGAACAAGGTCATATGGGGCAACAGTATTAGATATATTTCCAGCGTTTAAAGATAAAACACGCCCTATATGTCCATCTCTTAAATCCTGTCCCTCTAAAGACACATTCACACCATGCTGACTGAGCAAATTGGCCATAGTCGTTATATCTGCCAAATGAGGAACATTCGCTAATACAACTGAGCTATCAGTTAGAAGGCTGGCACACATCAACGGCAAAGCAGCATTTTTCGATCCGCCAATAATTATTTTGCCACTAAGTGGAAATCCACCAGTAATCCGCATTTTATCCATTGCTTGACCGCCGGAAATTCATTTCATAGATACGCTTTAATTAATACATAATTTGGCTTGGATGTAAGTTCTATGAATCATAATTTGGGTATAGTTATCCCCTGCTGGCGCATATACTTACCTTTCCTATCAGAATAAGAAACCTCTGGAGGGTACTCTCCTTTTAAAAATAAAAATTGGCACGCTCCTTCATTAGCATATATTTTTGCTGGTAAAGGCGTAGTATTTGAGAACTCTAATGTCACATGACCTTCCCATTCTGGCTCTAAAGGAGTGACGTTAACTATGATGCCACAGCGAGCGTAGGTGGATTTTCCTAAACAAATAACCAAAATATCTCGAGGTATACGAAAATATTCAACTGTCCTTGCTAAAACGAAAGAATTGGGGGGAATAATGCAAACATCGCCTTCTCGATCCACAAAACTACCTTCCTTAAAGTCCTTAGGATCCACGGTCACAGAATTTACATTTGTAAATATTTTAAACTCGGGGGAGACCCTTGCATCATAACCATATGAAGAGAGGCCATAAGAAATTACTCCCTCCCTCATCTGGTCATCTACGAACGGCTCAATCATGCCATCCTCTAGCGACTTTTGTCTGATCCAGCTATCCGGCATGATCGACATAGCCGCAGTCTCCTACATTATTTACCAAATTTTACTATCACTTTTTGTATCATACCTAACATTCAATGACATGACATGTGTATAAACGTCTCATAGATATAATAGCCGATTCGGTTAATTAGAGATTGATGTAGTCTTCTTATTCTGAATTTTTCTTGAGGAATTTTTTTGCTTATTTCGTTTTTTTAAATTCTGACGTAGGGCGTTGGCCTGACGTTCAAACCTTTCCTCCGCTCTTATTTGACCTCTCTTAAGTCCTTTTTGGCTATTGTTATTCATTTTACTCTGCCGCAACTGCCTCAACCTCTACCTTCCAGGAGGGAGAAGCTAAGGCGGCTACTATGACCAGCGTTGACGCAGCAGCATGTCCTTCTGACCAACGATCGCGTATTTCGCGAAATTTTTGTACATCTCCATCGGGAGTTAAATAGGCATTTAGACGCACAAGATCAGTCGTTTTCATATTTATAGCGTCCAATGCAAGCGATAGGTTGTCTAGTGTTTGCTCTACTTGCTCAGCAAAATCTTCGGAACAACTACCGTCTGATCTAGCCCCCACTTGACCAGATATAAAGGCCATTCTGGCCCCTCCGGAAATTTCAACTATATGACTATAGTTGCTTGGTGGAGAAAATAAAGTTTCTGGGTTTGTTAGTTTTAACATTTTATATTCCTGTGATTAGAGCTTGATTAGATTTACTTATTCAGATTCTTATACAAAAATAATAATATAGAAATCTAAAAATAGAGATTAAAAAAATAAACTACAGAAAATAATTGGTTACCAGTGACATATAGATTTCTAACTAAGCCTGATTCTATAAAATATAAAACAAATTTATAAGGACTATTGCTGCCGTGGATCATGATATGTCATAAGGCTTGTATCATAAATTTATGCCGCCGTAGCTCAGTGGTAGAGCGCGCCATTGGTAATGGCGAGGCCGATAGTTCAATCCTATCCGGCGGCACCATAAACAGACAAAACAAAAGTAAGTTTAAAAAATTAATAAATTAGTCTAAAAATATTATATCTCAGAATTTATCTGTAAATTTATTTTATACGTCCACAAATTTTTCTTGTAGTAATGAACAAGAAAGAAGTATTTTTAAATAAATAAAAATATCTTTTTGTCATGTTAGTCAGGTATTTTGTTAAACCATAAATATGCATAAACTTTATTGAAGTTATCATAAGATAATAATTCTGATCAGAGGTAGAGTATGTCGTTGTTTGGGCGGGGAGTTTCACTTGGTCTCAGAGTCCTGTTTATAACGGGAGTAATTGCTATGTTAATTAACTCTCCTGCTAGTAGCGATTCTTACGTGCAAAAATATAATAGTGATCCTTTCGAAGCACCAAATCGATTAATTTTTTCTTTCAATGTCGGCTTGGACCAACTGGTTCTTCAACCAGTTGCTATAGCTTATAGAGACTTGATGCCCCCCGAATTAAAAACGCCCATAAATAACCTGCTTGATAACTTACAAATGCCGCTCAGCTTTGTTCACTCTTTACTACAAGGCGACTTAGACAGCGCCAATCTAGCAGCTTCTCGTTTCTTTGCTAGTATCCCTACTCTTTTCTTAGGCAATCCAGTTCCCCATCAGAATCCATTATATGAAGACAGTGGACAAACTCTTGCAATTTGGTTTCACAATCCAGGACCTTATATAATGTTGCCCGTCTTAGGGCCTTCAAATATTCGAGATACTGCTGGCACAATAATAGATTTTTTTATTGATCCATTTAGTATTGTTGCAAGTCCAGGTATTCGCAGCATTCGCAGCGTAGGATCTACGATACGATTTAGGGCTGCTAATATTGAGCAAATAAAGAGCCTTCAAAAAGACTCTTTAGATTATTATGCGGCAGTAAAAAGTCTTTACGAGCAAAGTCGTGAGAATGAAATTCGGAACGGTTACTTTAAGCCTGACACTATGTCACCAACAATTGGACTAGAACTTGACGCAGCCCCAATGCTAAAAAAGCTTCTAAATACAGCAATAAAGTAGATGAAATGGCACTTGGCCAATTAATTAGTAAAATAACCTTTTCCTTCGTTATTATTTTAGTTTTAACAGGGCCGGTTCGAGCTGACCAACATTTAGTTAGGTCATCTGAGTTTGTTCGTTCTTTGGCCCAACGGGCTATCAATACTTTAACTGAAGAAGGCATCAGTAATTTAGTAAGAAGAAAACGATTTCGTAATATATGTAGAGAAAGCTTTGCAATAAATGGCATCGCAAAATTTGCCCTAGGCAGGTATTGGCGTAATACGACCGAAAACACCAAAAGAGAATATTTGTCTTTATTTGAAGACGTTATTGTAGCAACCTGGGCAGATAAATTTTCTTTATATTCAGGAGAAAAATTTGAGATACAAAATGCTCTTGATGCTTCCATCAAAGGGAGACCTGAACGAGTTGTCATAGTACGAAGTATTTTTTACATAGACACCAGGAGTCAGATTCGTGTTGACTGGAGAGTGTCTAACTTTGAAAATTTGTATAAGATTACAGATGTTACGATTCAGGGAATAAGCATGGCCAAAACGACTCGGGACGAGTTTTATTCAGTTATAAGAGGAAATGCAGGGGATATAAACGCTCTAATCAAATTACTCCAAAAAAAACGAAACAGATAAGAGACACAAATCTCAGTGCATATAATAATTTTGAAAAGACTAAGTAGGTTTTCTGTTTTAGCCTATGTTTTTTTATACAGTTTACTAAGTGCCGTTATAAGTCGATAAGTTTTATTAAATAAACCTCTTTTCTTTCATACAAACCAGATTGAGTATATGGCTCCTCCGCTAAAAATTCGTTAACACTTTCAAAATCTTCTAGCTGTATAACAAACTCTGAACCCATCCATTTTTCCATTGAATCTGACCATAACGGACCCCTCACTATAAACTTATCTTGGTAATTATTTTCTATGAAGTAACGCCTATGATCACTAAGTAGATTGTTTCGATTTTTACTCATGCCCTCTCTTGCATATCCTATAATCAGATATATTTTTTTTTCAGCAGTGTAATAACTAAACTCCCACATATTCTGCTTCATAGCATTTTGACAAGGATAAAAAAGTGTTTCCCTATAGTGCTGAGATCGAGTTAAAGGATGATCTTGTAAAAAGTTCTTCGCAGCTTTTACACTATTAAAATTCAAGAGGTAGACGTATCCACATTCCGTATTCTTTTCCACGAAAAAAGTTTGTCCGCGCAGAACTATTAAATCTTTGTAAAGTTTCATAAAGTTAGCTTCTGCATCTATGTTTCGATTGTCCACATCTAGATCAAGCGAATTCATTTTAAGGTGAATAAAATATTCCATTTCTTAATAGTATCTAAAACTAAAATCGAATAAAATTTTCATTTTAGCGCTAGATTCCATTCATTTTGAACATGTGCGACCTTCTCTTTTGAAAATCTTTGTTCACGGCAGTTTAAAAATTTGTCTATAGAAACAAGCTGAAATAGTGCCCACACAGCTGCACCACGGACAATTGGAGATGGGTCATCAAGAAGGGACTCTACAGTACTTGTCTCTTTTGGGTTTTTACTATTACCTATAGCAATCAGAACATTGCGAACAAAACGGTCCCGTCCGGTTCGTTTAATTGAAGTTTTTGAAAATAGTTTTCTAAACGTAGTGTCATTAAGCCTAGCCAACTCAGAGAGATTTGGTTTCTTTAGTGATTGGCGGGCTTTTAAATCTGGATCCGCTGCTGCCTGAGCAAATTTATTCCATGGACAAACAGCTAAACAGTCGTCACATCCAAATATACGATTTCCCATCAATGGCCTTAACTCAGAATCTATGGGGCCTTCGTGCTCTATTGTAAGGTAAGAAATACATTTTCTTGCATCCAGTTGATATGGCGCCGGAAATGCTTTTGTAGGACATATCTCCATACACCTCTGACAACTTCCACAGTGTCCTTTTAATGTATCATCCAATTCTGTCTCTTCAGAGAGGTCTATATTTATAAAAATCTCTCCTAAAAAAAGCCACGAACCATGTTCTCTTGAAACAAGATTTGTGTGTTTACCCTGCCAACCCAGTTGAGCTTTTTGAGCCAAAGGTTTTTCCATAACTGGTGCCGTATCAACAAATACCTTTACTGAGCAAGAGAATTCTTCACTGATCCACCGACCTAATCTTTTAAGTCTTTTTTTCATGACTTCGTGATAATCTCTTCCTCTGGCGTAAACAGAAATATTACCGATATCACAGTCATAAAGGTTCATAAGAGGGTCTGACTCCGGTGCATAAGAACAAGCCACTGAAATTATAGTGAGTGCATCGGACCATAGTATTTTTGGGTTAGTTCTTCGGTCTATTCCAGAAGCTAGCCAGCTCATTTCTCCTTGGTGCCCACGATGTAAAAACTCAATCATGTTATCTTTAGTCTCTGGAAATAATTGAGTTCCACAAAAACCAATAGCCGTAAATCCCTGCTCCATAGCATGGTTTTCAATTTTCTCTCTAATTAGCTTCACGTCATCTATACTTGTTGCAAGAGTGGACAATTATTTAATCCCTATAAATCAAGATAATCGAATCTAATCAAAACTAACCTGCGTGTAAAATTACTTTGATAACCTTTCCCTTGGGTAATTTCAGATCTTGATAATCTAATTTACTTAATTATTTCTTCCCTTACCTCGTGCCAAAAACATTGCATCCCCGTACGAGTAAAAACGATATCTATGCAATATAGCATGATGATAAACATTTTTAATTTTCTGTGATCCAGCAAAAGCACTAACCAGCATCATAAGAGTCGACCGTGGTAAATGAAAATTCGTTATTAATAAATCGACAGCCCTAAAACGAAATCCCGGTGTAATAAAAATATTTGTTTCACCAACGAAAGGAGCCACCACTCCATCAGCTGAAACTGAACTCTCCAGTAGGCGTAGTGAGGTAGTTCCAATAGATATAATTCTGGAACCACGCCTTCGTGCCTTGTTTATGATTTCGGCGCTTTTGACGCTTATTTCTCCATATTCAGCATGCATTTTGTGATCTTCTATATTTTCACTTGTCACAGGCAGAAATGTTCCACCACCAACATGTAATGTTACCGGAACCATAGTAACATCACGTTTTTTTATTTTGCCTAATAGCTTTTCGGTAAAATGTAAGCCCGCGGTTGGAGAAGCAACCGCTCCGTCCTTTTTCGCAAAATAAGTTTGATAGTCAGAACTGTCATTCTCATCTGAAACTTTTGACCGTTTTATATAAGGTGGCAAAGGTACGCTACCATACCTCCTGAGGTTATTTTTAAAGCCCGCTCCATCAATATTGAAAGATAATAAAACTTCGCCCCTATCGAGTTTTTTCTCAACCTTAGCCCAAAACTCTTCTCCAAATATTATACGATCCCCTTTTTTTAATTTTTTTGATGGCCTTACAAAAGAATACCATGAGGCTCCATCTTTTTGTTTATGCAAAGTAACTTTAATTTTACCGGATAAAGATGATACTTCACCAGCAAGTTCTCTTTCTCTATTTCCAGAGAGTAAAGCGGGAATAACTTTGGTATTATTGAATACAATTAGATCTCCAGATTTGAGCAAATCAGGTAGCTCATAAAATTTTCTATTTACTAACTGATTTTGAGCATCTAAAAGGCGGGAACTATCGCGAGGAACAGCCGGTCTCTGGGCAATTAACTCTTGTGGTAAGTCAAAATCGAATTCAGAAATTTTCATTTTTATCTCAGGTGATTGACAGAATATTAAGTTGGGATCCAAGACTGTCTTCTTCACAGTAAGTCGAAAAAATATGGGCCAGACACAAAAAACAGAACTATCACAAATATCAAGCTACTTTTTACTGGTTTCTATAGCTTTTGTTACCTGCCTAATTGTTTCAAATATAATAGCAGTCAAGTTGATTGATGTATCTGGATATATTTTAACAGGCGCAATATTGATTTTTCCAATTACCTATATAATTGGCGACATTCTCACTGAAGTTTACGGTTATTCAAAAGCCAGGCAAGTCATTTGGATGGGATTTATAGCAAACACCTTTGCAGTATGCATATTTGCAATTGTTGGAATGTTACCCGCAGCAGAAATCTGGAATGACCAAAACGCTTATGACGCAATATTTGGGGCAACTCCAAGAATCCTCATTGCTTCAATGGCAGCCTATTTGGTGGGAGAATTTGCCAACTCATATGTTTTGGCTAAATTAAAAATACTGACTCATGGCCGTTTTTTATGGATACGAACCATAGGCTCAACAATTGTTGGTCAGTCTTTAGACTCAGTAATATTTATCTTTATAGCTTTTAGCAGCATACTGCCAATAGAAAGTCTAATTATGGCAACCATAGTACAAATAACCGCTAAATCTGGCTATGAAGCATTAGCAACCCCTATAACTTATATTGTCGTTAACTGGCTCAAAAATAAAGAAAATTTAGATACTTTTGACTTGGATACTCATTTCAATCCATTTGTTCGGTAAATTTGATTATTTTTTCCAGCAATCAATTATCTCTTCTGATTTGACAACTTGTCCAAACCAACGATCAATATTTACCAACGTTGCTTGATGCATTTCTTCAGTAACTGTTGCCGTACAATCATCTGTGAAAACAATATAGTAATCATGAAAAAAACCATCTCTTGCAGTCGATTCAACACAGCCGTTTGTAATAGCTCCAGTCATAATTAAAGAGCGAATACCATTAGACCTTAAAACCATATCTAAATTAGTGCCAATAAAACCGCCATATCTATGTTTATGTATAATTGGTTCTCCTGGCAAAGGAAGTATCCCGGCATAAAACTCACCACCCCAGCCTCCTTCTAAACAGACAGGGTATTCTATAAAACGACCTTTCCACTGACGTAAAGACTGTTCAAGCCATACATCAGACATTAGATTCATCTCAGCATTATAGATAGTCTGTATATAGACAATTAAACAACCTGAGGCACGAGCTTGATCAATTAAGTTTACCAGACGTGGAACCATTTTTTTAATTCTAGAAATATCTAACCCTTCAGTATCAAGCATACCGCCTTCGGCGCAAAAATCATTCTGGACGTCAACTACAACTAAGGCTGTATGATTAGGATCAGTTTTGGCCTCCAAAGTTGTCAAAGCTCTGGCTAATGTTTTATCGATATTTTTCCTCATTAAGGGAGTGATTTTATCATTATTTCGATTTGGTATATTGGGGTTTTGTTCGGCCATGATTCTTCCAATCAAGTCTACCTATAAAGGTTATTTTAATATTACAAAGTTAACGTGAGTTATTAATGAGGTCAAAAGAATACCTTTTTATTAAAAAATTTAATTTAAGTTTCGAGTTTTTAGGCCACTAATTATAAGTTATTCTGAAACAAAGAATAACAATTATTCATCTGTTGACTATGTTTAAGATCAATATTTCTAAATCAAAAATACTCCAAAGAAAGATACTGAATAATGAATGATTATTTTAAACCTGACCTTGGAACCAATCCTGACAACCCTTTCGCTAGGGACGGGGAGGGGCAACTTGTAAGACGCGCATTTTGGCTCGACATGACGGACAGGTCTCTTATTTTGGCAATGACACAAGGAATTGGCAGCAACCTCTCTAATGAGCAAAAGCGCTTACACATGAAGGACCTAGGGAGGGAATCACTTATTGATCAAATTTGTATACAAGAAGTAATTCCGCCAAGCTCTTAGTTAAGGTTAAATTATCATGATAAATAACACAGGTTATGAAGTTGTTGTTGATGATTTTAATCAATTTGTAGATATCGGCAATAAGCCAGAAAGGTTGTGCACGGGCTTTAAATGGACCGAAGGTCCTGTTTATATTTATGAAAAAGGAACTCTATTATTTAGTGATATTCCCAATAATTGTATAATGCAATGGCAGAGAGGCAAGGGCGAAAGCTATTATTTAAGGCCATCTAATTTTAGTAATGGAAACACTCTTGATAAAGATGGACTTTTAATCACATGCGAACACGGAGGTAGAAGAGTTGTTCGTCATCATCCAAATGGTAAAGTTGAAATACTTGCCGATAGCTTCGAAGGAAAAAAATTTAACTCACCAAACGACCTAGTAATATCTCGAGACGGAGCTATCTGGTTTACGGATCCTCCGTACGGCATTCTTAGTAATGTAGAAGGATATAAGGCAAAAAGTGAATTAGATAGAAACTATGTATTCAGGTTAGATCCGCATTCAAAAAGTATCGACATTGTAGCCGATGATTTTGATAAACCGAATGGGCTAGCATTCTCTCCGGATGAAAAAAAGCTATATATAGCGGATAGTGGAGCCATTAATGGCGCTTCGGATCCAAGTTTTAATCGGGATGCACCCCACCACATTCGTTGTTTTGACGTTTTAAACGGTCGAATCATTAGGAACAGCACGATATTTGTGGATATTAATCAAGGAGTCCCTGACGGAATCCGCGTTGATTCCGAAGGCTTTGTATGGAGTAGTGCCTCAGACGGAGTACATTGCTATTCGCCAACAGGAGTTCTATACGGAAAAATTTTAATACCAGAAGTAGTTGCTAATTTAACATTTGGTGGTCACAACGGTAAATATTTGTTTATAGCCGCATCTACATCAATCTATGGGGTAAAAACAAATAGGCAAGATGCAAAAAAAGCTAGACATCTATAGAAAAATCGTTGTCGGCTGACAAATTTGAAAATTTTTTACCACCAAACGTAAAAAGTTGGTGGGCCCGGCAGGACTCGAACCTGCGACATGACCGTTATGAGCGGCCTGTTCTAACCAACTGAACTACGGGCCCAACAAATGTTTTATAGGCTACATTAAAATAATCCATATTAAGAACAGACATATATCATAGAAAATAATTTGTTCCAGATAGGGTTATTAAAAAGATTCCAAAGCTATAGATATGAAGAATTGGTACAAAAATATCAACTGAAAAGATTTAGGTTTATCATTGTGACCGCTTTTACTAATGATCTAGAAAACTTCTCAGTTTTCTAGAACGAGAAGGATGTTTCAATTTTCGAAGCGCTTTAGCTTCGATCTGTCTTATTCTCTCTCTTGTAACAGAAAACTGTTGCCCGACTTCTTCTAGGGTATGGTCTGTGTTCATTCCTATTCCAAATCTCATGCGCAGAACGCGCTCTTCACGCGGAGTTAAAGTCGCTAATACTCTTGTGGTAGTTTCACGCAGATTAGCCTGGATGGCTGAATCAATAGGGAGGATGGCATTTTTATCTTCTATAAAATCACCCAAATGAGAATCTTCTTCATCACCTATTGGGGTTTCCAAAGAAATTGGTTCTTTAGCAATTTTCAGAACCTTACGTACCTTTTCAAGAGGCATATGCAACTTGATAGCTAACTCATCGGGTGTAGGTTCCCGACCAATCTCGTGTAACATTTGACGTGAAGTACGCACCAATTTATTGATGGTCTCAATCATATGAACTGGTATTCGGATAGTACGAGCCTGATCTGCAATAGAACGAGTAATTGCTTGACGGATCCACCAGGTGGCATAGGTCGAAAACTTATAACCTCGCCGATATTCAAACTTATCAACTGCCTTCATTAAGCCAATGTTACCCTCTTGGATCAAATCTAGAAACTGTAGACCTCGATTTGTATACTTCTTCGCTATTGAAATAACCAATCGTAAATTAGCCTCAACCATTTCCTTCTTGGCACGGCTAGCTTCTTTCTCACCTTGCTGAACAGTGCTCACTATGCGACGAAACTCGGATACGGGCAAACCAACTCTAGTTGAGATTTCATGAATTTCTCTACGAATTGTTTTTATTTCTTCAGGCTTTTTAGTAGCAAAATCATTCCAACCCTTACTTTTAAGGCGACCCACTCTACTCACCCACCGAGGCGCTATCTCGTTATCAATATATTGTTCAAGAAATTCAGCCCTACTTACACCAGAATCTACAGCTAGCCTCAACAATTTACCTTCGAAATTAGTTAAACGTCTATTAAGACCATAAAGCTCATCAACTAAAGTCTCTATACGAGCATTGTTAAGGCGAACTGACTCCATTAACTCAACTAACTCTGCCTGCAACTTTCCGTAACGCCTTTCTTGTGCGGTAGAAAGTTGATCAGATTTTTTTCTTAATCCAGCAAGTCTCTGATCTTGTAGCTTACGCAGTTTTTTATAAGTTTTACTGATTTCATCAAAATTTTTAAGCACGTCTGGTTTTAAACGCGTCTCCATTGCAGCCAAAGATAAATTGACAGAATCTTCATCAAATTCTTCATCATTATCTTCATCATTATCTTCAGAGTTATCTTCCTTGTCCTTAATACTATTTTCTGGGGCATTTTGAATATGCCCATTGGCTGAAATACTTCCGTTGCCTTCGACACCACCACCTTGGCCATTCGCCTTAACGCTTTCTTGACTTAGGCCATTGGTGCTGACAGCAGACCCTAAACTGTGATCAACTTCAGGAGAATCTGTTCCTAGAGTTGCATCCAGGTCAATCACATCACGAAGCAAAATTCGTTCATCTTGAAGAGCATCACGCCACTGAATAATAGCTCGAATAGTCAGTGGTGATTCGCAAATTGAACCAATCATTTTTTCCCGCCCAGCTTCGATGCGTTTAGCTATGGCAATTTCACCTTCTCTTGATAATAACTCTACGGTGCCCATCTCGCGTAAATACATTCGCACTGGATCGTCGGTTCTACCAATATCTTCTGAAGAGTTAGAGGCGGAGGTGGATTTTTCAGTACCTTTACTATCACTTTTATTTAAAGATGATGAATTTTCCGAATCTTCTTTCTCTTCACCCTCAACAACATTAATACCCATTTCAGAAAGCTGGGCTAAAATATCTTCTATTTGCTCGGAAGAGACCTGTTCCTGTGGCAAGGTCTCGTTTATTTCATCGTATGTTATATAGCCTCGCTCTTTACCTTTAGCTATCATTTTTTTGACAGCTTGAACTGAGCTATCCATTAATGGACCATCGGCCGCCTCTTCTCTTTCTTCCGCCATTACTGATGATTCTTGTTTACTCGCCATTATTCCCTCATTTGACAGCTCAATTTGTTATAACTGAACAATACTAGGGCTTTAAATACCGCCCGAACCTGTCTGCTCCCGAAGAATTTCCAATAATTTATTACTGTTTTCTTCGTTCATTTCATCCGCAAGTTCCTCTTTTGCTACATCACGGTCGACCTTTAACCTTCGGAAACGATAAGACAAAACTATCTCCTCTAAAGCTGAAGCAGCTAGATCTTTAGAGGAACTGGGCGCCGCAAACAATGCCTGTTTGTAAATCTTTTTATTTAAAACAGCCAACATCTGTCTTTCAAACCCATTAGTAACCAGATGGCTCTGCAACGCTTCACTGTCAAGGTCTGGATGATCAACTGTTACGTTTAAAATTTCACGCAACATTTTGTCAAGATCCTTATTAGATAGAGAAATCTCAGCTAATTCTTCAACTAGACCATGCACTAAGTCGTTATGATTGATCAAGATAGACAATAATACCATCTCCTGACGTTCTTTAAGAGACAATATATCCCCTCTTGGGCCATATTGACTTAATGTTGAAGAACGATCGAATGAGTTTTCATATTTTCTAGTATTAATTTTATCTTGAAAAAAAGAATTTACTTTTCTTCGAAGACTTTGCCGATAATGATATTGTACGTTCCGATCATTAATACGATTAACATGATAATTAAATTTACTTTCTAATTCAGCTCTTCTTTCGGGTGTAGTGAAGCGCTTATTATTTGTTTCCAAGGCCCAAATCATATCGACCAACGGCAAAGCCTTATCCATAAGTAACTTCAAACCCTGAGCTGTTCTCTTGTGTATAATACTATCTGGATCTTCACCTTCTGGAAGGTTAATAAATCTAAGTGACTTACCAGGTTTTAGCATAGGCAAAGCCTTCTCCGCCGCTCGAAAACTAGCTCTAAGTCCAGCATTATCACCATCAAAACATAACAAAGGCTCATCTGCTATGCGCCACAACAATAAAATCTGCTCCTCGGTAAGGGCAGTCCCTAAAGGGGCGACAACATTTAATATTCCTGCTTGAGATAGGGATATTACATCCGTATAGCCTTCAACAACAATTACAGAACCGCTTTCCGCACTAGCTTTCCTAGCTTGAGGCCAATTGTATAAAACTTTGCCTTTTCTGAAAAATGATGTTTCGGGCGAATTAAGGTATTTGGGCTGACCATCTCCTATTAGTCTTCCACCAAAACCAATAACTTTGTCCTGCCGGTCAACAATCGGGAAAGTAACTCGATTAAAGAAATAATCCCTATCAGCTCCGGACCCCTCTGAACGTTTAAGCAAACCGCAGCTAATAAGCTGTTCACTAGTAATGTTATGTTGCTCCATTGCTTGTCTCAATAAGCCACGACCACTAGGAGCAAAGCCAAGCCTAAATTTCTTAATCGTATCATCAGAAAAACCTCTTTTTTGCAAATAGTCCTTAGCCTGCATACCAACGGGATCGAAGAGATGCTTTTGATACCAGAGGCAAGATTTTTCGATTATCTGCTGCAGGTCAGCTTGTTCTTTCGTTATTTTTTTATCATGAGAAGAGGTTTCTGGAATAGGAAGCCCTGCAATTTCTGCTAATTTTTCTACGGATTCCAGAAAACTCAAGCCATCTGCCTGCATTAGAAAACTAATTACATCTCCGTGAGCCCCACAGCCAAAGCAATGATAAAAACCTTTAGAGTCATTTACAGTGAATGAGGGTGTTTTTTCGTTATGGAATGGACAAAGCCCCGTAAATTCTTGTCCCCTTTGAACTAAGCGCACCTTAGGGGATACAACTTCTGATACCCTTATTCGAGCTCGTAATTCGTCTAAAAATTGATTAGGAAATGCCATTAGGTCCTTATAGCTTTTAAACGATTTAAATGGAGTGGCTAATTTCGATCACCATAAATTAGATTTACATATTAAACTTAGTCACGCTAACTGATCACTTTTATCTTAGCATAATAATGAAGAGATTGGGGATAACTATGACAGTACTCTACTAACCTGTCGCCAACCTGTCTTTCACCAATGCGCCAGCCTTACCAAAATCCATTTGACCAGAATATACTTTACGAAGCGCACCCATAACATTTCCCATGTCTCGAAGGTTTTCTGCGCCAATATCTCTTATTACCTGATCTACTATATTCTTAATTTCTTCGTCATTTAACTGTTTAGGTAAAAACTTTTCAATAACAGTAATCTCTTCGGCCTCTTGCTCAGCTAATTCCAATCGACCGCCTTCCTGGTACATGCTTATGGATTCCCTGCGTTGCTTAACCATTGTTTGAAGCATTTGAAGTATTTCATCATCAGCAATTCCTTCAGAATCACCTTTAGAACGAGCGGCTATATCACGATCTTTTAATGCTGCCATAATTAGGCGCACCGTGGATATAGTCCGCTTGTCTTGAAGTTTAAGTGCCGACTTTAGAGCTTCTGGAATCGCATTTCTAAGCATATCAGTATCAACGTTAGTATATGGCAATGATTATAACTTATATTAAAAATAGTAGCAAAAGGATTACCAACCTATAACTTCATGTTTTAAAACAATTTTTCTATTTTGGTCAACGGTTGACGACTCAAAGCTTGTAGCTTAAAAATTCCTTACCTGCGCCTTGTTTTAGTATATTTCCATTGTATAAAGAACCTAAGACAAAAATTACAAAACACGCAATAATACTCTGTTTAGGAACCCACTTACATGACCGCTTATTCGGGTTACGACTGGAAACAGCCCGAATGGGCAACCGGAGCGCTTATTTTGGCCGACGGTACAGTTTTTTGGGCAAAAGGTGCAGGTTCCGAGGGCGTTGCAGTCGGTGAAGTATGCTTCAATACTTCCATGACTGGCTATCAAGAGATAATTACTGATCCATCATACGCAGGCCAAATAATTACTTTTACTTTTCCTCACATAGGTAATGTTGGAGTTAATCCTGAAGATTATGAGTCTACAATACCAGCAACCCGAGGTTGTATTTTTCGATCGACAATAACCAAACCAGCGAACTGGCGTTCAACAAGCAGTCTTGATTTGTGGCTAAAAAAAAGCAGTTTGGTAGCCATTAGCGATCTTGATACACGTCAATTAACGAATGCTATTCGTACTGAAGGAACTCAAGCTGGTGTCATCGTCCATCAGTCCCAAAAGCCAATTAACATAGATGAATTTTTGTATACAGCCCAGTCTTGGCCTGGGCTAGTGGGAATGGATCTTGCAAAAGAGGTAACCTGCAGAAATGCGTATGTATGGAATAGCAACGAAGCATCGACTAAAAATGATTACGAACAATTGATCCCTATAAAATACCATATTGTTGCTATTGATTATGGAGCAAAACAGAATATTTTACGCTGCTTCGCCAATCTTGGCTGTCGTATCACTGTCTTGCCCGCTTCAGCAACTTCCACCGAAATCTTCAGTCATAACCCTGATGGGATTTTTTTGTCTAATGGTCCCGGAGACCCTGTATCTACTGGCAGCTATGCTGTTCCAATGATAAAAGAATTAATATCTTCGGGTCTTCCTGTTTTTGGTATTTGTTTAGGACATCAAATGATGGCTTTAGCCTTAGGTGCTAAAACAGAAAAAATGCATCACGGTCATCATGGAGCCAATCATCCGGTAAAAAACTTGATTAGTGGTAGAGTAGAAATAACAAGTCAGAACCACGGTTTTGTTGTAGCGGACAAATCACTACCAACCGATTTAATTGTTACCCACAGATCACTGTTTGATAATAGTTTGGAAGGTTTACGATTAAAGGACAAACCGGTTTTTTCAGTTCAATATCATCCAGAATCCTCCCCAGGGCCTCATGACTCCAGATACCTTTTCGAACTTTTCCTTGAAATGATCGACTCGAAAGAATGAATTATGCCTAGACGAGACGATATAAAGACCATAATGATCGTCGGAGCTGGCCCAATTGTAATTGGGCAAGCATGCGAATTTGATTACTCAGGCACACAAGCGATAAAAGCGCTTCGCGATGAGAATTATCGGATCGTATTAGTAAATTCAAATCCGGCAACAATAATGACCGACCCTACAATGGCGGATAAAACATACATTGAACCAATTACTCCTGAAATCGTTGAAAAAATTTTAGAATTGGAGCGCCCCGAGGCTATTCTTCCTACCATGGGCGGCCAAACAGCACTAAATACTTGCTTGAGCCTTGAACGCAATGGGGTTTTAGAAAGATTAAATGTAGAGATGATTGGCGCAAAGGCGAAAGTAATAGATAAAGCTGAGGATCGACTTCAATTCAGGGAAGCTATGTCGGAGATTGGTCTGGAGTCCCCTTCTAGCTTGTTGGTTAAGGACATTTCTGATGCAGAGCAGGGACTCAAAAAAGTTGGGCTTCCTGCAATTATACGCCCCAGTTTTACTCTCGCAGGCACCGGAGGAGGTATTGCCTATAATCGCGAAGAGTACTTTGAAATCGTAAGAGGTGGATTAACAGCGTCACCTGTAAATGAAGTTTTGGTGGAAGAATCAGTATTAGGTTGGAAAGAGTATGAAATGGAGGTGGTACGCGATTACAAGGATAATTGCATTATAGTTTGCTCGATTGAGAATATTGACCCTATGGGCGTTCATACTGGAGATTCTATTACTGTTGCTCCTGCTCTTACCTTAACAGATAAAGAATATCAACTAATGCGCAACTCTTCGATCGCATGCCTTCGAAAAATTGGGGTAGATACAGGAGGGTCAAATGTTCAATTTGCGATAAACCCCAAAAATGGGCGTATGGTCGTAATTGAGATGAATCCAAGGGTAAGTCGGTCTTCTGCCCTTGCTTCTAAAGCAACTGGATTTCCAATTGCTAAAGTCGCCGCAAAACTCGCAGTTGGTTACACATTGGATGAACTGGACAACGATATAACAGGTGTCACCCCAGCAAGTTTTGAGCCAACACTTGACTATGTAGTAACAAAAATCCCTCGTTTTACTTTTGAAAAATTTCCAGGCACTGAAGCTCTACTTACCACCTCAATGAAATCTGTTGGAGAAGTAATGGCAATTGGTCGTACTTTTTCAGAAAGTTTACAAAAAGCGATGCGTTCACTCGAAACTGGTTTGACAGGGTTGAATGAAATTGAGATTCCAGGTGCCTTAAATAAACAAAATGGAATGAATTATGAACCAGATGCATTGCGTGCTGCACTTGGTCGTCCTAGTCCTGATCGACTTTTAATAATTGCCCAAGCAATAAGACTGGGTATGAGCCTTAGCGAAATAGAAAGGGTCACAAGATATGATAAGTGGTTTCTTGAACAAATAGACAATATTATACAAGCTGAGAATCAGGTAGCAGCCAACGGACTGCCTAATAGCTACGATGAGCTAATGAGCTTAAAGAAAATGGGCTTTTCTGATGCCAGATTATCCGAACTTAGCAAAGTATCAGAAAAGAGTATTATGGAGCTTCGCCGATCGATATCATTAAATCCCGTCTATAAAAGGGTAGACACTTGTGCTGCAGAGTTTTCGAGCCAAACACCATACCTTTATTCGACTTATGAAGGCAATTACAATCAACCTGGAGAGTGCGAATCAAAACCCAACAATAATAAAAAAGTTATAATTCTTGGTGGTGGTCCAAATCGTATTGGGCAAGGAATAGAGTTTGATTATTGCTGTGTCCATGCAGCATTTTCTCTTTCTGAAGCAGGGTACGAAACAATAATGATTAATTGCAACCCAGAGACTGTCTCAACTGACTACGACACTTCTGACCGTCTTTATTTTGAACCTTTATCTGCGGAAGATGTAATTGAAATATGTAGGCTCGAGAAAACAAGAGGAAAATTACAAGGAGTTATTTTACAGTTAGGGGGACAGACCCCTCTCAACTTAGCAAAGGCATTAGAAGCTCAGGGCATACCTATTCTGGGAACCTCTTCTGAAGCGATTGACCTTTCTGAAGATAGAAAAAGGTTCCAAAAACTGCTTCAAGAATTAAACTTTCTACAGCCTGAAAACGGTATAGCGACAAGCAAGGAAGAAGCAATTTTAGTCGCTGAGGGTTTATCTTACCCATTATTAATTAGACCATCATATGTCCTTGGCGGCAGAGCAATGGAGATAGTACATGATAAAGAGAGTCTAGAAAAATACATTTCGGATGCTGTTAATGTGTCAGGCGAAAGTCCAGTTTTGCTAGATAGTTTTCTTCAAGAAGCAACCGAAGTTGATGTCGATATGCTATGTGACAAAGAAGGAGATATATACATAGCTGGGATTATGGAACACATAGAAGAGGCTGGTATACATAGCGGAGATAGCGCTTGCGCCTTACCTCCATTTAGCCTGTCCGATGCAATTTTAGATAAAATACAAAATCAGGCATCAGAATTAGCGAGAACCCTTAAAGTAGTTGGCCTGATGAATGTACAATTTGCAGTTAAATCCAATGAAGTTTATTTCATAGAAGCCAACCCAAGAGCAAGCCGAACTGTTCCATTTGTGGCAAAAGCAACAGGAGTACCAGTAGCAAAAATTGCTGCAAGATTGATGACAGGAGAATTACTTTCTAATTTTAAGCTAGGCCAAAGGTTTCTAAAAACAGCCCCGAAACAAAATCACATTGCCATCAAAGAAGCTGTTTTTCCATTCACTCGATTTCCTGGAGTTGATACGATTTTGGGCCCTGAAATGAAGTCAACCGGTGAAGTTATGGGTTTGGACACTGACTTTGGTCACGCTTTTGCAAAATCACAAATTGCTGGAGGAAATCACGTACCAGTAACAGGAAATGTGTTCATTTCAGTAAAAAATCAAGATAAAAACAGCACTATTGAGATCGCTCGCCGCTTAATAGAAACAAACTTTAATATTTTAGCCACAAGAGGCACTGCCGACCATTTAACTAAAAATGGAATAAAAGTTAAAACTATAAATAAGGTATTAGAAGGACGACCTCATGTTGTGGATGCTATGACAAATAATGAAATAGACCTGGTCATAAATACTACAGAGGGAAGCCAATCAATTTCAGATAGCTATAGCCTGCGCAGAACAGCATTAACACAAGGAATTCCTTACTATACTACTTTGGCTGGAGCTCGTGCAGCATTGATGGTAATTGAATCAATGAGCAGAAGTAGTCTTGAAGTTGCACCTTTACAGTCCTATTTTAATAACTAATTCTTTTTAATTTGTGTCATAGTCTAAAAACATAAATAATTATTAGTTTTCGGATATAATAATAGATAATATATTTTTAATTAAAAAAACCCAGATAATATTATGGATAAAACACCTATGACCGCTGAAGGTCATGCCATTCTCCAGGATGAACTGCGCAACTTAAAATCTGTTGAGAGGCCAGCTGTTATAAAAGCAATAGCAGCTGCACGCGAGCATGGAGACCTATCAGAAAATGCCGAATATCATGCGGCCCGTGAAAGACAAAGTTTCATAGAAGGAAGAATTGGTGAATTGGAAGATGCTAGTAAAAGGGCTGAAATTATTGATACTTCGAAACTTAAAGGAAAAACCGCTCGTTTCGGAGCTAAGGTTAAACTATCCGATGAAGATAGTGGAAATGAAACCACCTATCAGCTCGTAGGCGAGTTCGAAGCGGATTTGAAAAAAAATAAAATTTCTATAGCTTCACCGATTGGAAAAGCATTAATTGGTAGATCTTCAGGAGACAGCGTGGAGGTTCAAACACCAAATGGCATCCGATATTACGAAATTGTTTCGGTACGATTTAAATAAAAAATCAACTCTAGTCGTAAAAATAAACTTTTTTATGCCTTTGACTCGTCTATGGGAACGCCTGCCTGATGTTTTGAAGTTCTTATGACTTGGAAAGTTTGTACGGTGCTAACATGTGTAACACCTGTTAAACGCGTTGTAAGCTCATTTTCATGATAAGTATTTTGCGCTACAATTCTTAACATAAAATCGCCGCCACCTCTTATCATGTCGCACCTTCGCACTTCCGGCCATGAACCTACTTCAGACTCGAATTCAGCTAGAACCTCTCCTGCTTGACTATTAAGCCCTACTAATGCGTGGAAAGAGACTTCATAGCCTAAAAGCTCTCCGTCCAACTCTGCATGATAGCCTTTTATATAACCAGCTGCTTCAAGTGACCGAACTCTACGTAGGCAAGGAGGTGCCGAAATCCCTGACAGACGCGCCAACTCTACATTGGTTATACGACCATCATCACGTAAGTTACGGAGAATTCGTTTATCGATAGAATCGATTTTAGCTTTTTTTCTACTTTTAAGATCGCTTTGATTAGAAATTGTTGTCATGAACAATATTTCCTTAGAATTTTTATACAATAACTATAAACCAACATAGTAATCATCTAACTTAATCGCATATATTAAGATTCAATTGACATCTATGCAGATGCTACCAAATTGAAATAATATTTCAAATGAAACAATCCACCGAATTATTATAAAAAAGAGATAATGTGAGCAATTCGTCAAATTTAAACAAAGAATTAAAATCTATGAAAACATGGATCCTCACTGATGGACAGAAGGGTATGGTTAATCAATGCCTTGGCCTTACCTCTGCTTTGGGCATATCCGCATTTTCAAAAGATATCAATTTAAATATTCCTTGGAAATGGCTACCACCGTCATTAACTCCTAAACAATTTTATATTATATCAGACTATAAAAATTATATATCACCCCCATGGCCCGATTTACTTATTGCAACTGGTCGTAAATCGGTTGCTCCAGCATTAGCAGTTAAAAAAGCCAATAACGGAAAAACTTTTTGTGTGCAAATCCAAAATCCGGGAGCTTGTTATAAACGTTTTGACACGGTTGTTGTTCCCTTTCACGACAAAATAAGTGGAGATAATGTAATTAGCACCTTGGGCTCACTACATGGCGTAACCCCAAAAGTATTAGATGAAGCAAAACAGAGATTTCTGGGCGATATAGCAAGTATACCAAGGCCACTAGTTACCGTTTTACTTGGCGGTAGCAATTCGACTTATAGAATGAACAGAACCATCAGTAATAAAATAGCAAGTGACTTATTACATCTTTGTTCTTCAAAAGGCTATGGTCTGGCTATAAGCAGTTCTCCTCGCACTCCACTAGAGACAATAAAGATAATAAAAGACCGACTGACTGACAAAATTAATGAAAAAAAAGTATTTTTTTGGTATGGAAACGGCTCTAACCCTTATATGAGCTTTCTGGCACATGCCGACGCTATACTTATAACAAGTGACTCTGTTAATATGATAAGCGAGGCTTCAGCGACAGGAAAACCCATTTCTGTACTTCATCTACCAAACGCTTCTAACAAATTTAATAGATTTCACACAGCCATGAATCAGGCAGGTGTAACAAGGCCATTTAAAGGGGATATAGAAAGTTGGTCTTATAAAATACCTGATTATATGAAAGATGTTGCGTCCGAAATATTAATTCGTATGGACAAATAGATTGTATGAAAATGCATTCGTGCACAAAATTGCTCTTTGCATTTGTCCCTAGCCAGTCTAATAGAGAGTTATGAACGCCCTAGACTTAAATGCAATAGAAATAGCTAAACCAATATTTGATCCTTTTGAACATGTGATCGTTCCGGAAGTTATTTCTAAAACGCACTTATCCTCCGTTATAGACGAATTTCCTGAAGTAAATAAATCTGGTAGTTTTCCAGTTTCTGATGTCAAATGTGGACCAAATTTTAAAATTTTAATGAAAGAGTTAAACTCTGAAATATTTGCTAAAAAAATAGGCTCCAAACTTGGAATTGATTTATCTAACAAACCTAGAATGATTACAATTAGAGGTTATTGCAGACCAAGTGACGGCAAAATACACACCGACTCGAAAGGAAAATTAGTCACAGTCCTGATATACCTCAATTCTTCTTGGCAAAAGGAAGGCGGCCGGTTAAGGCTTCTCTATAATAATCACGATATGGAAAATTTTGCTGCTGAAGTGCCCCCTTATCAAGGCTCTATGGTAGCCTTCGCTTGCCATCCACATTCCTGGCACGGCCATCGTTCCTATGAAGGGAATAGAAAGATGATTCAATTAAACTGGGTTGTTAGTCGAAGTTACAAAATACGTGAGGAACTAAGACATAATTTGTCTTCTCATTTCAAAAAGTTTTTCAGCTAGCCCTTAGCAGAGAGATTTCATGGCTCTGAACATAAATACTTTTTCTAATATAACTGGTGGGTTACCTTTCTTTAAGGCAATTGGTCATCCTGACGCCTCAAATAAAATTAAAACTATAATGAGTGAGTTAGGTAAAGATTGTCCAATAGCAGTCTATGACCCACATGGTCACGCTACGACATTCTCAGAGATATACGAACTTAGCCTCTTAAATATTGTTGGAGTGTTTGTCCAGGATATCAAAGATATAGATAAAAAAACCCTAGGAAAAACAACTAAGCCTATCACCGAACTCCACTCTGTTGAATATGACGTCCTGTTTATAGTTGCCTTTGACACGAAAAAACTAAAGAAAGATATTTTTAATCTCGTCCCTCAAGGAAAAAAGATTGTGACACTGGATGAAGCGAGAATAAAAAATGAATATCTTAGCCATAAGTCGAAGTACTTAGATCCACTAAATTTTGCAACCAATCTTGCATGGTTCCGTGATGAAAAGGATGAAAATAATAAAGCCCTTCACACACGTCTAACAACCGCAAACTATTGGAACAGATATGGAGCTAATGATGTAACTTTAAGTTTTATACTATTTGATCAGAGCGGTTCTATAATAGCAAACTGGGAACAACCCTTACCCGCATCACCATCAAGTATAATTGTTGATAGCACAGATGTAAGAAATCGCTTTAATCTGGATGATTTCAATGGACAGCTTTTTATACATGCGATCGGTATTAAAGGACATGATAACCTAAAGTATGCCTTAGACATATATGGGACCTCTCCTGAAAACCTATCCTGTACACATGATGCAAATTCCTGGCCCGCCGATATTTACGCAGGACTTCCTGCACCTAATAATGATGAAAACGTTATTTTATGGATTCAAAATAGTCATCCTTGTAAAATACCTCGAAAAACAATCAGTATAAATATTATGGGCCGAAATTCTTCTAAAGCGTTTTTAGATGAAGAAATTCCTCCTTATGCAACATACCCTCTGGATACATCTAAGTTGCTTAATGATGCTGAGTGGCCTGATCAAATAGAGATAAACGCTGGTAAATATTTCGTTCGCCCACGCTATGAAATTACTAAACAGAGAAAAGGGCTAACTTCTCAAAGGCGGGTAGCTCATGTAAATATTCAACGTACTGATTTAATACCGAACCCATTAATTTCTAAAATTAGTAATTTAATGGGAAAAGGTTTCCTTTTGCCAGCTCCTGTATTGCCTACAGATAGATACAATTCTGTAATCCTGCCAACACCAATGTCTACTTCACAAAACAAATTGCCAATTAAATTATATATTTATGATCAAACTGGAACTGAAATAGGGAACCATAAATTTGGTGAAATAAAACGTTCGGAAAGTGTATTCCTTGATGTTGGCCCAATAACTAAAGATAGTTTGAAGAGTCAGGCTGGTCACATGGAATTAGTGTATGACCATGAGTTTTCAACTGAGGCAGTAGATGGGTGGTTGCACGCTTTATTCCGGTATGAAGATAAGCTAACAGGTCATATTGCAGAATCTAGTTTTGGCAGCCATATATTCAATACTCTTTTAACACTGAATGGAGAACCGCAGTCTTATAGCGGCACTGCACCAGGACTTTCTACAAGGTTGTTCCTTAGAATTGCACCCAGCATGGGTCTCCCTGAAATCGACACTGAGGGAGACGGAGCAGAGACTTTCTGTCATCTCATATATCCTTCTTCAGCTCCCTGGAATCCGTTCTCAGAAACTGAAATTATTTTAATTTCCGGCGATGGCAAAGAAATATCAACGAAAAAAATAAAAATTAATTGTGGCGGCTCAAATTATTGGCTTCTTTCTGAAATGTTCAGCAAAAATGAAAGAAGAAAAGCTTTCGGCTCCGATGATTCTACGCCCGGATACGTAGTCATAAAGGATTCTACCTGCAGATTATTCGGTTATCATGGCCTAATAACTGTGGATAAATCAGCATTTAGTTTAGATCATTTGTTCGGATTTTAATGAGGAGAATTATTATGGGCGAAAAAGAATCTTTGATTAAAACTTCTGAAGGTGAAATGTATGCATTTTCTGCTTGGCCAGCAGAAAATGGGCCTCATCCAGTGGTTATAATGTATATGGATGCTCCTGGCATCAGAGAAGAACTGAAAAATTTTGCAAGGAGATTTGCCTCAATGGGTTATTACACTCTTTTGCCTGACCTGTATTATAGACTAGGTGATATTCGTTTTAATCTAAAAAATCGTAATGACAAAATGGGAGAAATGATATTTGCTGCATGGCATAGCCTAAGCAATGATCTAGTGGCTAATGACACTTCAGCGATGCTAGACTTTTTGAGTGATGATCCCAATGCTTCTGATGGACCTATGGGTTGTGTTGGTTACTGTATGAGCGGGGCTTTTGTGGTCACAGTTGCAGGATCGTTCCCCGATAGATTTTCAGCGATTGCGTCTCTATATGGTGTTTGGATAGTAACAGACAAAGATGACTCCCCTCATCTTCTAGCAGATAAATTTAAGGGAGAATTTTACTTAGCCTTCGCCGAACACGATCAGTGGGTAGGGGATAATGTTATCCCAGACCTACAGAATGCATTAACCAAAAACGAAATAAAACACGAAATAGAAACCTTTCCTGGAACAGAACATGGTTATTCCTTCCCTGAAAGAGATGTGTATAACGAGGGTGCAGCAGAAGCTACTTGGAAAAAGATAGAAAACCTCTATGCCCGTGTGCTTGGATAAATCATGTTTTCAATTTTTTAGATAAGTCTTTAAAAACTTTTCCACTATGTAAGTTTTATTTCAAAGTGTTAAGTAAGATACTAACTATCCGTTTATTTAGGAATCTTATTTTATGTCAGAAACATATCATTCTAAAGTCATAATAATTGGTTCAGGAGCTGCTGGCTGTACAGCTGCAGTTTATGCAGCTAGAGCTAATCTTAAACCTATAATGATTAACGGCTTACAACCGGGGGGACAGCTCACTATTACAACAGATGTTGAAAACTACCCAGGTTTTGCTGACCCCATTCAAGGTCCCTGGTTAATGGAACAGATGGAAGAGCAAGCAAAAAATGTAGGCACACATACGATTAATGATGTGGTAGTTGATATTGATTTTGAAAGCCGGCCATTTTCATGCCTATGTGACTCTGGCAATACATACACCGGTGACAGTTTAATAATTACTACAGGAGCGTCAGCAAGATGGCTCGGTTTGGATTCAGAACAAAAATATAGTGGTTTTGGAGTTTCTGCTTGCGCCACTTGTGATGGCTTTTTCTATAGAGAAAAACCAGTGATGGTAATTGGAGGAGGAAATACTGCTGTTGAAGAAGCTCTCTTTCTGACTAACTTTGCCTCTAAGGTCACATTAGTTCACAGGCGTAAAGAACTACGCGCAGAAAAAATTATGCAAGACAGGCTATTTACAAATAATAAAATTAACGTTGTTTGGGATTCAGTATTAGAAGAAGTATTAGGTAATGAAGATCCTCTCGGTGTAACTGGAGCAAAAATTCGTAATACAAAAACTAATACACTGTCAGAAATTCAGGTTGACGGAATTTTCATTGCAATCGGCCATGATCCTAATACTTCTCTATTTAAAGACCACTTAGAGATGGATAAGGAAGGCTACTTAATTACAGCCCCAGATAGTACTGCTTCCAATATCCCAGGGATATTCGCAGCGGGTGATGTGAAGGACAAGACATACAGACAGGCAGTAACAGCTGCCGGAATGGGTTGTATGGCCGCGCTTGAAGCAGAAAAGTATCTTGCCATGGAGGAGCATAAAATTGGCAAGTAAAGATATTATCACTCTACGGAGTAAGTAAATCATGCCAATGGACTGGGATAAATTACGAATTTTTCACAAAGTTGCTGAAGTAGGAAGCTTTACTCATGCTGGAGAAAGCATCCATTTAAGTCAATCAGCGGTTAGCAGGCAGGTAAGTTCTCTAGAAGACTCATTAAATTGCAAGTTATTCCATCGTCATGCCAGAGGGTTATTACTAACTGAACAAGGAGAGCTTCTTTATCGAACTGTTCACGAAGTATTCGGTAAGCTGACTATGGCTGAAGCACAGCTAAACGATTCACAAATACGTCCACAGGGTCCTTTAAAAATTACAACAACAGTTGGTCTTGGTTCCCTTTGGCTAACACCACGCATACGGGAGTTTGTTGATTTATATCCTGACATAGAAGTAACCTTGATTACTTCAGATGAAGAATTAGATATATCTATGCGGGAAGCTGACTGCGCCATTAGACTTACCAGGCCGACTCAACCTGACTTAATTCAGCGCAGATTGACAAGAGTTAATACTCATGTATTTGCTTCATCTGAATACATACAGCTACATGGAATGCCAGATAGGATAAATGATTTAGATAGGCACAAACTAATTGTTTATAGCGAAGATAGTGTACTCCCGGCACCAAATTTAAACTGGTTATTGAATGCAACTCGTAGCCAAATTGGTAGAGAGCCAAAAAAGATATTAATATTAAACAACCTTTACGCAATGGTCAGATCAGTTGAAGCAGGCATTGGTATTGCAGGCTTACCGGATTTTTACGCCAGAGAATCCTCAAGTCTGGTTCGCATTTTGCCTGAGTTAGAGGGTCCAGGTAATGACGCGTACTTTGTATATCCAGAGGAACTTAGAGCCTCACAACGAATTGGCGTTTTCAGAGACTTCATTGTAAGCAAGGTATCGGAAACCCGTTTTTAATCTTCTATCCATAATCTTGGTATGTTATTTTTGCATAGCTGACCAACAATATTAGTGCGAGTTAATTTCAACTTTTGGAGTTATTAATAGAATAAAGCATGAAATTATATCGGCATATGATTACATCACCCTCCCGATGGGATCGGCCATTAATAATAAATATTAATAATTATTTTATTCATGCGTTCTCCCAATTAACAAGGTCGGATCCTTTCGGATCCGACCTTGTTATTCATTAGCTTAATCGGGTAACTTTAGAAAAATAAGATTTTAGGACATAAAATGAATAGTGTCTTAACGAGGCAACAATTATACATAATCATTGCTGCAGGAATTATAATGACTGTGGTTATGGGAGTTAGGCAGACTTTCGGCCTTTTTCTAGTTCCTATGACCATTGATTTAGACTGGAGCAGAGGGCTCTTTGGCCTAGCAATGGCGTTACAGAATTTAATCTGGGGCGCTCTACAACCATTTGTGGGGGGAATAGCTGATAGGTACGGTGCCGCTAAAGTAATAGCTACAGGAGCTATAGTCTACGCTATCGGCATATTGGGTATGGCAAATGCGGTGACACCTACAGAACTAATTTTAACCGGAGGTGTATTAGTAGGAATTGGGATGAGTGGTGCTGGTATTGCCGTTATTTTTGGAGCCGTTTCTCGAGCCGTGTCTGCAGAAAACAGAACTTATGCTGTTGCCATAGTAAGCACAATTGGATCTTTAGGCCCTATGCTGCTTCCAGTAATGAGCCAAACACTAATTGGTATATCTGGATGGTCTTTCTCTCTTATGATTTCAGCTATAATAGTTCTTTTAATGATTTTACTCGTGCGACTTTTAAGAAATGATCAACAAAATATTGATCAAGAATCAGAACTTAATGTTAAGGAAGTGCTTAGAGAGGCAAGTCAAAACTCAGGATACATTTTATTACTTTGCGGTTTCTTTGTCTGTGGCTTCCAAGTCACATTAATAACAACACATTTTCCAGGATACATTACTTCTGAAGGGCTATCATACGAAGCAGGAGCTGTAGCTTTAACAATAATTGGCTTTGCTAACGTAATAGGTACGTATTTGGCCGGTGAAACAAGCAAAAAGTTTAGACAAAAACATATATTGAGCCTTATATATTTAGGACGAGGTATTTTAATAATAGCTATGCTGTTATTACCTGCTTCACCTTGGTCTATATATGTAGTTTCAGCTGTTCTTGGGTTTTTATGGCTTGCTACAGTCCCCCTCACAAGCGGCGTCGTATCCAGGATATTTGGAGCCAAACATCTTGGCATGTTATTTGGGATTGTGTTTTTTTCCCATCAAGTTGGCGGATTTTTTGGGGCTTGGTTAGGAGGGGAGATATTTGACCTAACCGGTAGTTACGATATAGCTTGGTATGCTGCAATTATTCTTTCATTTACCGCTGCTTTTTTGCATTGGCCAATTAAAGACCTGCCTGCTAATAAGTTTTTATCTACTTCCGTAGAACAGAAATCTGTAACATGACCTTCAATCAAAGCAGAAATTATCATTAACAAAATACCAATTCGTGTAAATTATTTATGCTTACTAAAACCAGACAGTCTTGGGAAATTTCAGAGAACAGTATTACACCTGAAAATATTTATTTAGATCGTAGAAATATTACTAAATCCATTCTTCTAGGATCAATCGGTTTGACTAACCTAACCTCACTTATGGCAGGTAAAGCTTTTGCATCGGGAGCAAATCCCGAGATACAAAGCTTTATTAACTCTTTTATAAGAAATCCAAAGTATATTCTTGATCGACAAATAACTCCTGAAAAATACTCAACAACTTATAATAATTACTATGAATTTGGATCGAACAAAAACATCTGGAGGCGAGCCCAAAAACTAAAAACACGACCGTGGACAATCCAAATAGATGGAATGGTTGAAAATGAGTTCAGTATAAATATTGAGGACCTTTTTAAGAAAGTAGATTTTGAAGAACGTCTTTATAGACATCGATGCGTAGAAGCATGGTCAATGGCAGTACCTTGGATTGGCTTCCCAATGCATCAGTTGATAAAGCTGGCAAAGCCCACATTTGACGCAAAGTATGTGGTTATGGAAACTATTTTGGCCGACAGGTCAATTATGCCAGGTCTCAGACAATCCTGGTACCCGTGGCCCTATACGGAATCCATTACCCTAGAGGAAGCACAGAACGAGCTATCTTTTCTCGTAACAGGCATGTATGGAAAAGAATTACCCACACAAAATGGAGCTCCATTACGACTAGCCATTCCCTGGAAATACGGCTTCAAGTCTATTAAATCTATTGTACGTTTCACTTTCACAAAAGAACGTAAAAAAAGTTTTTGGGAATCTTTAGCACCTAATGAATACGGTTTTTGGGCTAATGTGAATCCAGATGTGAGCCACCCACGCTGGAGCCAGAAAACTGAATGGAAAATCGGAGGCGGAAAATACGACCGTGTGCCAACCATGCTATTCAATGGATATGGAGAATATGTTTCACATCTATACGCAAACATAAAAGACGAGTCATTATATAGGTAGTCTTTATTATCAGATTTAATAACAAGTCTCAAATCTATCTTTTATCTTCTAATTCCCTAGGTTTAGGACCACCGGTAGCCCAGTCTAGTAACTCAATAGTATGCACTATTGGAACATTTAATCCCCGCGCAAGTTGCGAAATGCATCCAATGTTTCCAGTTGCAACATAATCTGGATCAGTAGCGCATATTTTTTCTGTTTTTCTTACTCTTAATTGTTCAGCTATTTCGTTTTGGAGAATATTATATGTTCCTGCAGAACCACAACACAAATGACCTTCTGCTGGTTCACTGACTAAAAAACCAGCAGATTCCAAAAGTTCTTTAGGCTGATTTTTTATCCCTTGACCATGCTGCATTGAACAGGCCGAGTGATAAGTTACATTTGATTTATGAATCTCCTCATTCTTAGTAAAATCAATATCAAGAGAATATAAAAACTCTGATATATCACAAGCCAAATTCGACACCTTTTCAGCTTTCAATGCGTATTCAGGTTCATCACGGAACATAAAAGCATAGTCCTTTATCTGAGTTCCACAGCCACTAGTATTAACTACTATAGCATCCAATTCATTATGTTGAATTTCAAGCCACCATGCATCAATATTAGCCTTGGCTTGCTGACGGGATAAATCTGCCTTACCTAAATGGTGAACCAAAGAACCACAACACCCACTATTTTTTGAAATAACAACTTCTATCCCTAATCGTGTGAGGATCCTCACAGTTGATTCGTTTATTTGAGGAGACAATACGGTCTGAGCACAGCCACTAAGTAACGCCACTCTTTTGTTTTTATCTCCTTTAGCCTGATAGATTCCCTGAAAATCAATTGTAGAATTTTTTGCCAAACTAATTGGAGCCAAATCAATCATATGTCGAAAATATTTGGGAAATAAAAAACGAACTGGTCGAACAAGAATCGCTAACCGAATAGCTATACGAAATCTTGACGGATAAGGAATAGTCATTGAAAGACTCCACCTGACTAACCTATCCAAGAATGGACGAGTATACGTGTCTTCTATGTAACGACGTCCATGGTCAACCAAATGCTGGTAGTGAACAGCAGAAGGACAAGTAGTCATACAAGACAAACAGGACAGACAACGATCAATATGGGTTACAACCTCTTTAGTGGCAGGTTCCTCAGATTCGAGCATCTGCTTCATCAAATAAATTCGTCCCCTTGGACTATCAAGCTCGTCTCCAAGTAGAACATAAGTAGGACAGGTTGCTGTGCAGAAGCCGCAATGTACGCAGGAGCGCAAAATATCGTTTACAGCAGAAGTATCTGAATCAGATAGCTGATGAATTGAAAAATGAGTTTGCATCGAACTATACCTCCATGTACATACGTCCGGGGTTTAATATTCTTTGCGGATCGAAGCTATTTTTTACTCGGGAAGTTAATTTTGCTAACGCTAAAGTTTGAGGATGAAAAACATCAGTTTGGGATCTAATATTATCATCTGCTCTTACTAAAGTTGCATGACCTCCACCATTCGTATTAATTACGTCTCGTATAATAGTAGCACCTGCATCATTCAAATATTCGTCTAATTTGTACCAAACGAGTCCCCCGCCCCAATCATAAAATGCGCAGCCAGCTATTACCTTATTAATTTTTTCAACAATAGTTGGAGCCATAGAAGGAGTTATAGACAAACGCCAAAGCGGCTCCTTCATTTCATTATATGGGTTAACATCACAAACGTCTCTCCAAAAAACAACAGAGTTTTCTTTATCTACCTCTTCTATAACACCAAAGTTATTAAGAAGCTTTTTTAGAGACTCGCAACGAGCAACAACTGATGGCCTAAATCCCTCGATTCTCATTGCTGTAACCGAGCTATCTTCGTTCCTTATATCGCTTAGAGATAAACGAGCAGCAGGCCTAACAGGCAAATGAGCAGCGCCTGATACTTCATGGCTTGAATTTATAGCGGAGGACAAGGCTCTCTGAGCTGTCTTTTCATCGAGACCAAAAATTAAGAGTGTTGTCATACTTTCAGGAGCCGGAAGAACCTTGACCGTTATTTCAGTTAGCGCCGCTAATGTACCATAAGATGCGGTCATTAATTTTGACAAGTCATATCCTGTAACATTTTTTACAACCCGACCACCGCTTTTAATATATTCCCCACGCCCGCTGACACCTTTTATACCAAGAACGTGATCTCTTGCAGACCCTGCTTTTATTCGTCGAGACCCCGTGAGATTGCAGGCTATAAGACCTCCGAGGGTTCCTCCCTCATGACCATAAAGTTTTGCCATATGGATAGGTTCAAAAGCCAATTGCTGCCCTTCAGATTCTAGTAGCTCTTCTATATCGGAAACAGGTGTACCTGCTCCGGCAGTAAGAACCAATTCATCTGGTTCATATAAAGACACACCCTTTAGTGAAGATAGATCTACCGTATGACCTATAACTAGATTACCTTTGTTACCATGTTTTCCTAGAATCGGCCGGCCTAATCCACGTTTAGTGGCTAAACCTGCAATTTCGAGCGGAATTTCATCGGCTATAGCCCATTTTACTATATCCTCAAGTTGGCTGGAGTCTGAAGGTTTTAAAACCTCAGTCATTAGTTCTAAAACCGTGGTATGTCAGGAAAGGGGACTTTGCCTCGATGTATATGAACTCTTCCTAGTTCAGCACATCTATGTAGGGTAGGAAAAACTTTTCCCGGATTTAAGATCTGGTGTGGATCAAATGCACACTTTACACGTTGTTGTTGATTTAAATCCATTTCAGAAAACATGACGCTCATTAGATCTCTTTTTTCAACCCCTACTCCGTGTTCTCCAGTAAGAACTCCTCCAACTTCAACACATAGCTTTAGAATGTCAGAACCAAAGTTTTCAGCCCTTTCTAGTTCGCCTGGATTGTTAGCGTCATACATAATTAAAGGATGAAGATTTCCGTCACCAGCATGAAACACGTTGGCCACTTTAAGACCATATATTTTAGACAACTCTGACATTCGATCTAGTACCTCTGGCAATTTTGAACGTGGTATAGTGCCATCGACACAATAATAGTCTGGAGTTAAACGTCCAATTGCTGGAAATGCTGCTTTACGCCCAGCCCAAAATTGTTCCCGCTCTTCATCATTTCTACTTACCCGTAAAGAAACTGCTCCTTGAGAATTAGCAATTTCTTTTACTCGATCAATCAAAAAATTTACTTCTTCGAATGGACCGTCTAGTTCAACAAGAAGCAACGCGCCAACATTCAAGGGATAGCCCACTTTAACAAATGCTTCAGCCGCTTCAATTGCTGGACCATCCATCATTTCCATACCTGCTGGTATAATGCCATCTGCTATAATATTTGCGACGCATTTACCTGCTTGTTTAGAACTATCAAAACCAATCATTAGTGCGTTCGCAGAAGTTGGCTTAGAGAGAATTCTAACAGTAACTTCAGTGATAATTCCCAAAAGTCCTTCTGACCCAGTCATAAGACCCAGTAAATCATAACCTTCACTATCCATATGTTTGCCACCCAATGAAATAATCTCACCATCAGCTAGAACCATCTGCAACCCAAGAATATTGTTAGTTGTTAGTCCATACTTTAGACAATGGACACCCCCAGAGTTTTCTGCGACGTTACCACCAATTGTGCAAGCAATTTGGCTAGAAGGATCTGGGGCATAGTAAAACCCATGTCCCTTAACCGCTTCTGAAATGGCTAGATTAGTAACCCCCGGCTGAACGCGTGCACAACGATTATCATAATCTATTTCTAATATTTTATTAAATTTTCCTAAACCCAAAGTTATACCATCAGCAAGAGGAAGAGCTCCTCCAGACAAAGAAGTGCCGGCTCCTCTTGGAACAATTTTAACATTATTTTTGTAGCAATAAGACAGCACTTGGCTAATCTGTTCTACAGTTTCCGGCAATACAACTATCATAGGCACCTGCTGATAAGCGGTCAGTCCATCGGACTCATAGACGGATAACTCCTTTTTCTCTGAAATTATGCTTCCGTTAGGAACAAATTTCATTAAAGAAGAAATTATTTGTGTTCTACGCTCAATAACTGCTTTATCCGGTTCAGGCATCTTCATCGGCTAAGACCTTTAGCAAAAAATATACACCAACAGATAATTTATTAAAAAGTAAAACTGATAAAAAACCGCGCCTTTGCGCGGTTATTAATACTAATTTTTAAATTGCACAAAGACAACAAACATCAGCCTTGGCGGGCTTTGAAGCGAGGATTACGCTTATTAATAACGTATAGCCTCCCCTTCCTTTTAACCACCTGACAATGGCGATCTCTTTTCTTTAAGGTTTTTAATGAACTAGCGACCTTCATCTACTTTACCTTCTATCCTTAGAGCTTTAATGCATTAAGTGGCGGAAACTACAAATCTACCACTATGCTGTCAACAACTCGTTTTACCTTTTAGAGTATTTACTATCATTTGACAGTAGTAAATATGCAGCGCATGCTTAAATTTCGGAATTAATCAGTAGAGTAAATTGAGTCTAGTTTTATAGTACTTTTTTGGGATAGCCATTTATTTACGGCTAAAGAATATTAAAACGGAGATTAATTCATGGCTAACACTGCCCAAAACACTGCAGGAAAAATACCTATCATAGACGCTTCAGAATATTTTTCTGGTAAAAAAGGGTCGCTTGAATCATTAGCTGAGCAGGTAAAAACTGCACAAGAGCAAATTGGCTTCTATTATTTAGTAGGCCATGATGTTTCTTCAGACCTAATAAACAAGACCTTCAAATCGGTTAGCCGTTTTTTTGCATTGCCAAAAGAGGTTAAAGAAACTCTCAAGGTTAATGAGCACCAAATCGGGTACATTCCTCCAAAAGCAAGTCTTTTAAAAACGTCAGGAATTGCCCATAACACCAAGCTAGACACAAATGAGGCCTATCAGTTAATGAGAGATAGAGTGCCATCTGACCCTAAGGTTGCTAATAATGAACGGTTTTATGGGATGAATCAGTGGCCCCAATCGCGGCTTATTGAGGGCTTCCGTAAAACTATGACTGAGTATCATGATACCATGAGTAAACTAGGTTGGAAGATGCTTCCTGTGTATTCAGTTTCCCTCGGTATGGATAAAAACTATTTATTTCAATTTTTTCGTGAACCACATTTTATAAATCGAAATGCCCATTATGCCCCAAGCCAAGCTGATGAAAATCAATTTGGTCTTGCACCTCATTCAGATCACGGGTTCATAACATTCTTGCCATTGTCTGATGTCCCGGGATTAGAGGTGAAAACTCAAGAAGGAAAATGGATTGAAGTCCCTCACTTACCGGAAGCGATGCTTATTAACACCGGTGAGTTCTTAAGCCGATGGACAAATGGAAAGTTTATTGCGACACCTCACCGCGTTTTAATACCCAAAACTGATAGATATGCTATAACGTTTTTTTATAATCCAAGTGATGATACTATCAATGAGCCTTTTGAAACCTGTATTAGTAAATCTGTATCAACAGCTTATAAGCCGACCTCATTCATCAACTATTTGAAAGAGTATGCCGAGGGCAACTATCTACATCAGGCGGAATTTGCAAAACGACAGATTTCCACTAATGGAAGCTTAGATATTAAACCTTGAACAGCGTGACAAAAATAATAAAATTAGATTATCTTTTTTTAACTATACACAGGGGAGTGTCGCTTGAGTGACCCATCAAATCCTCAATTTTGGAGCACACGTCTTGGCAGCCATCCAAAAAGAGAAGACGTACCATTTGAACTAGACAATATTCTGTCGTCTGTTGTTTCACTGAGGGCATCTATACCCGAAGATGCGTTTACTGCACCTCTTTTAGGAACAGAAAGAGAAGGACAAGGCGTAATAGTTGATGATAATGGGATTGTTCTAACAATTGGCTATCTAATTACAGAAGCTGAAAAAATTTGGTTGATTGGAAATAACAATGTTGCAGTTCCTGCTGATGTTGTTGCCTATGACCAAGAGACCGGCCTAGGGTTAGTCCAAGCTCTAGGCAAACTAGGCCTACCTTCAGCTGAAATTGGAGATTCCTCGCCAGTATCAGTTGGTGAACCTGTTATTATTGCTGGACAGGGAGGGACTGAAGGTGCAGTTAATGCACAGGTCGTATCTGTAAGAGAGTTTGCTGGCTCTTGGGAGTATTTAATTGAAAATGCAATCTTCACAATACCCGCACATTCTAAATGGAGTGGGGCTGCTGCATTCAATCAAGTAGGACAATTGATAGGGATTGGTTCACTCTATATACAGCAGGCTATACCAGGGGATGAACAAATAGATGGTAACATGATTGTTCCAATTGACATTCTTAAGCCCATTTATAATGATTTACTTAGTATGGGACAACCAAGTAAGCCTCCTCGTCCATGGCTAGGTATGACTACAGCCGAAGCTGACGATAAATTAGTAGTTGCGGGTTTAGCTAAGCGCGGGCCAGCAATGCTTGCGGGGGTAGACCTAGGAGACATGATATTAGGAATAGCTGGTGAACCAGTTACCGGCCTTCCTACAATGTTTAGAAAAATCTGGGCATTAGGCAGTGCTGGTGTACCCGTTCCGCTTACTCTAGAAAGGGATGGAGAGACCTTTTCTCTTACTATTCAAAGCAGCGCTAGAACTGATTACCTGAAAAAACCTAATTTGAACTAAAAACATCAGATAGGTTTGAATTTATTTTGTTAGAAAATATTCAAATATTTTTTATTTTCCGCGTAAAGTAGTATTTGGATTCACTATGGAGAAATATTTAAAATTAGTTGATTACAGTTAAAAATTAAAAACTATGGAGAGAATCATGAAACTTAACCTAATAAGGTTTGCTGCAATGGCAATAATAACCTTGTTGTCTTTCGGCACAGCACATGCCTCGACTTTAAATGATGTGAAAGCAGCTGGACATCTAAAGTGTGGTATTAATACTGGTCTGCCAGGTTTTGCCTTTACAGATGACAAAGGTAACTGGAATGGATTTGACGTCGCTTTCTGTAGAGCACTTGCCGCGGCTGTTCTAGGAAACCCAGATAAGGTTAAATACGTAAACCTAACCGGTAAAACTCGTTTTCCCGCTCTAGCATCTGGTGAAATTGATGTTTTGTCACGAAATACCACCTGGACATTTTCTAGAGATGTTGACTTAGGATTTACATTTCTAGGAGTTAGTTATTATGACGGACAAGGCTTCATAGGTCGAAAATCACTCGGAATTAAAAGCGCTAAAGAGCTTGATGGGGCATCAGTCTGCATCCAAACAGGAACTACGACTGAGCTTAATCTAGCTGACTTCTTCCGCTCTAATAACATGAAATATGAACCAGTTCCAATAGAGACCAACGCAGAAGCCAGAGCTGGATATTTAGCTGAACGCTGTGATGTATATACGACTGACGCTTCAGGTTTAGCCGCAACAAAAAGTACTTTCAAAGATGCTGAAAATCATATGGTTTTTCCAGAAATTATATCAAAAGAACCACTTGGCCCTCTAGTTCGTCAAGGCGATGATCAGTGGGCTGATATTGCGCGCTGGACTTTAAACGCATTAATTGTTGCTGAAGAGCTTGGAGTAACCAAAGCTAATGTTAACGAAAAAGCAAAGGGCACAAAAAACCCTGAAATAAATCGTATGCTCGGCAAAGAAGGTTCCATGGGGAAAATGTTAGGGCTTGACGCCACATGGGCAGTAAGAGCCATTGCCGCGGGGGGAAATTATGCTGAAATATTTGATAAATATCTTGGTACAAAAACTCCATTAGGCCTGTCTAGAGGACTCAATGCACTCTATAAGGACGGTGGCATACTTTACGCTCCGCCAATTCGCTAAATTTCTAAACTCAGTCCCCCGTCTAACCATCCTTAGGTTAGTTGGGGGACTGTAAATCTTTATTTTAATGGGGTAAGTGGCAAGGTGATCCACATTAATTGGATGGAATAGCTCGTCAGTATGAACACCAAAAGTTTATGGACAAACGAACGTACCCGAGGTCTTATATTCCAGGTCCTGTTAGTGGTTGGCATAGCAGTTTTTATTGCTTTCATTATATCTAATACTATTACAAATCTTGAAAAGGCTGGCCTAGCTTCAGGATATAGTTTTCTTGGGGATACTGCGTCTTTCGATATAAATCAGCGCTTAATTGAATACTCGTCAACTTCAACATATGGCAGAGCCATAATCGTTGGGGGTTTAAATACGATCGTAATTGCCATTCTTGGGATTTTAGCAGCAACTGTTATCGGATTCATCGCGGGCATATTGAGACTTTCGAAAAATTATCTAATTAGCCGGCTAGTTACAATATATGTAGAGTTTGTTCGTAATGTCCCAGTACTGCTTCAAATCATTTTTTGGTGGGTCATATTACTGTCTCTTCCTAAAGTTAGAAATAGCCTGTCAATCGGTGACTCTATTTTTCTTAATAATCGAGGCATAAGGTTACCCTCAGCAAATTTTTCTGAAGGATCGGTTCTAGTTTTTTTAGTCTTTTTCGGCGTCCTTATTACCCTATATTTTATCAAGCGTTGGTCACACAAAAGACAAGAAAAAACGGGCAAAATTTTTCCATTTGGATTTACGGCTCTTGGATTGATAATATTTCTTCCCGCATTAACATTTTTACTAACTGACCAACCAATAGATTTTAACGTTCCCACTCGTGGGCGTTTTAACTTAAAGGGAGGCTTCAATGTTACACCAGAACTCGTTGCCCTATGGCTGGCTTTATCAACATATACTGCAGCATTTATATCTGAAATTGTGCGTTCAGGGATACTCTCAGTTTCTAGTGGTCAGAGAGAGGCTGCAAGCGCGCTAGGACTAAAACCAAGTTTGACTATGCGGAAAATAATACTACCGCAAGCACTCAGAGTGATCATACCTCCCCTAACCAGCCAATATTTAAACCTCACAAAGAACTCTTCCCTGGCAGTGGCAATAGGGTATCAAGATATAGTCTCTATAGGGGATACAGTATTGAACCAAAGCGGACAAGCTTTGGAAGTAATATCAATTTTTATGATATTTTATCTGACACTTAGTCTAATCACTTCAGCTTTTATGAATTGGTATAATAAAAGAATAGAGTTGGTTGAACGATGACTATAGATAACAACTCAAATAACGATAAAGCTAATCAAAATATAAAACCACCCCCTGCTAACACTGTTGGCATCATCGGATGGATTAGGAAAAATTTATTGGGCGGATGGGTAAACACCTTATTAACACTTATATCAATATATATTCTATGGTTAGTTCTACCACCTCTTTTTGATTGGGCTCTACTTAATGCTGACTTTTCAGGAAGTTCGGGAAAAGAATGCACTACTAATGGTGCTTGCTGGGCTTGGTTGGATCAACGGATAAATCAGTTTTTCTATGGATTTTACCCGCCAGATTCATACTGGAGGGTAAACCTCTCTCTCATTTTATTGCTACCTGCCCTAGCTTACATACTATTTGAAAACCTTCCATATTCTACATATGGCAGGTGGTTTGCGCTGAGCTACCCTATTATTTCAGCAGTACTTCTTTTAGGTGGAGTTGGGCTTGAAGGGGTTACCACAGATAAATTTGGAGGTTTCATGCTTAACCTGGTAGCAGGATTAGCAGGAATAATTCTTTCACTTCCAATAGGTGTAGTACTCGCTCTTGGACGTAGGTCAAAACTCCCTCTTATAAGAGTGTTTTCAATCGCCTTTATAGAGATTATTAGAGGTGTTCCACTAATTACACTTCTATTTGTAGCAGTTATAATTGTTCAACTATTTTTGCCTCCAGGAGTGTCTTTAGATCAGTTAATAAGGGTCATGATTATGATAACTATCTTCGCTTCAGCTTATATGGCCGAAGTGATTAGAGGTGGCTTACAAGCGATTCCAAATGGTCAATATGAAGCCGCACAGGCTGTTGGATTAGGATATTGGAGGTCCATGCGTCTGGTTATTTTGCCACAAGCTCTGAAAATTTCTATTCCTGGCATTGTTAATACATTTATAGGCTTATTCAAAGACACAACTTTGGTAATTATCATTGGATTATTTGATATTCTCGGCCAAGCTCGTTTGTTACAAACTAATCCCGATTGGATGGGCAAAGTTGATCATGAAACTTTTTTGTTAGCGGCTTTGTTTTTCTTCATAATATGTTTTTCCATGTCAAGATATTCCATCAACTTAGAGAAGCGTCTTGATACAACAAATAAGTGAAACTCAGATAGTCCTTAACCATGGAGTGCTATTAGATGAATGAAAATTCTGCTGTTATAGAAATTAGTGACTTAAATAAATGGTTTGGAAATTTTCATGTTCTCCGAGATATCAACTTGTCGGTTAGTCAAGGTGAAAGAATTGTTATCTGTGGTCCTTCTGGTAGCGGAAAATCTACATTAATTAGGTGTATAAATCGACTTGAGGAGCATCAGGAGGGTCGTATAGTAGTTGATGGAAATGAACTTACACACGATTTAAAAAACATTGATGCTGTTCGCCGTGAAGTCGGAATGGTATTTCAATCCTTTAACCTCTTTCCTCATCTCAATGTCTTAGAAAACTGTACTTTAGCTTTGATCTGGGTAAGAAAAATGCCCAAATTAGAAGCTGAGAATTTAGCAATGGAATATCTGCATCGGGTAAAAATCCCAGAGCAAGCTCAGAAGTTTCCAGGCCAACTTTCCGGAGGACAGCAACAAAGAGTAGCTATAGCAAGATCTTTATGCATGCGGCCAAAAATAATGTTGTTTGATGAACCTACTTCGGCTCTCGATCCAGAGATGATTAAGGAAGTTCTTGACGTGATGGTAGACCTTGCTGAAACAGGAATGACGATGCTAGTTGTCACGCATGAAATGGGGTTTGCATCACAAGTTGCCGACCAAATAATATTCATGGATGAGGGCTTGATTGTAGAACAAAATACCCCCGAAGAGTTTTTTAATAACCCTAAGTCAGATCGAACCAAGCTATTCTTAAGCCAAATACTAAGTCACTAGACATTTTCGTATCTTAAATATTGAGTTAACTACTCAGTAAATGTAATGCAAACGCACGAAATAATAATTGCACTGGCACCTGTCTTTTTAATGATATTTCTAGGTTGGTTTACTCGCTACTTTCTATTTAGTGAAAGTATTAAATGGAGGCTGATCGAAAAAGTAACTTATTATCTATTTGTTCCAGCGCTAGTAATAAAACACTTGTTATACGTTGATTTAGAAAACATACAAATCACCAATGCCTTACTAACATTGTTGGCAACAATTTTTACAGTTAGCTTAATATTATTATTCTCTCGAAAAAAAATTAAGAAACATTTTTCCATATCCGACCAATCTTTTACATCGATATTTCAGGGATCAATTAGAGCTAATTTTTTTATTTCCTTAGCTGCTGCACCTGTATTATTAGGAAATAATCTAGCTGCTTTGTTAGTGATCTTAGTTGCTATTTTCACAATAACTGTAAACTTTATAAGCGTGCTAGTTCTGGTGCGTTTTGGCAGTGAGAAAAAAAGAGACCTAAATCATATAGCGCTAAAACTCTTAAGAAATCCATTTATATTATCAACGGTTGTCGGAATCGCGATTAACCTAAGTGGTATAGATTTAGCCGAAGAAATAAACTCAGGAATAGCCCTTCTTTCTGGTCTGGGACTACCGATGGCTTTATTCTGCGCTGGCGCAAGTATTTATGCTATCAACTTTAGGCGTCAGTTTAGCTCAATTTTACTGGCCAGCAGTATAAGACTAATAATTTCTCCATTTATTGCCTATATGATAGGAAAAGTTTTAGGACTTGATGGACAAATTATTGCTACCCTAGTTTTATTTCATGGACAGCCAACTGCTGTAACCTCCTATATTTTAGCTCGTGAAATGGACGGAGACCATGAACTTATGGCTTCTATACTGACAAGCCAAACAGCTCTTTCTGTTATCTCACTCCCTATTATACTTTTATTGTTAACGTAATTTTTCGCTAGCTCAGAGCATAATCCAACTCGGCCAGCAAATCACGAGAATCTTCTAAGCCTACTGAAAAACGGATTAAATTATCCTTTATACCAAGCTCTAATCTTTTTTCTTCTGGAACTGATGCATGAGTCATAATTGCTGGATGCTCTATTAAACTTTCCACTCCTCCAAGACTTTCGGCCAATGCAAATAATCTGCATCGCTCCAGAAAAGTTACACTTTCCGAAAGTCCCCCTTTTAAAAGAATACTTATCATTCCTCCATACCCATTCATTTGCTTAGAGGCTAACTCATATTGGGGATGGCTTTTTAAACCAGGATAATACACCCTTTCAACCGCATCATGATCTTCAAGATATTCGGCGATTATCTGACCGTTTTTAACGTGTTGAGCCATTCGAAGGTGAAGAGTTTTAAGGGCACGCAATGCTAAAAAACTATCAAAGGGACTAGAAATAGCGCCGACAGCATTCTGAAGAAAAGATAACTTTTCAGACAGATCCTCTCTACCAACCACCACTACTCCGCCAACTAGATCCGAATGACCATTAAGGTACTTTGTAGCTGAATGAACAACAATATCAATTCCGTGGTCTAATGGTCGTTGGATGTAAGGAGAAGCAAAAGTATTATCACATACAGCTATCAATCCGTGCTCCTTTGCGATAGCCGAAACAGCAGATAAATCGACTATTCTCAAAAGTGGATTGGTTGGCGTCTCAATCCAGATCATTTTGGTGGATGGTTTAATTTTTTCGATAAGACTATGAGGATTTGTCATATCGACAAAAGAAAAGTCAAGCTTAGAAGAGCGGCGGCGCACATTTTCAAAAAGCCGATAAGTGCCCCCGTAAAGATCGTCCATAGAAATTACATGATCTCCACTATCTAATATCTCTAAAACTGTACTTATAGCGGCCATACCTGATGCAAACGCAAAACCATTTGAGCCATTTTCTAGGTCTGCCACACAGGACTCGTAAGCTCCTCGAGTTGGATTTTGTGTACGAGAATATTCATAACCGAGATGTTTGCCTGGGCTCTCTTGAACATATGTAGAGGTCGCATAGATAGGCGTCATGACCGCTCCTGTTGAAGGATCAGGTCGCTGCCCTGCATGTATAGCTCGAGTCGCAAAGTGAGGCCGATTAGTTTTATGTTTCATGAGTAAAAAAAGCTCCCAAAGCAAACTCTAATATGAAAATATCAATCAATTACTGCGACGGCATCTATTTCAATTTTACATCTTGGATCAGTTGCTAGCTGAACCACTTGGACAGTTGTTGTAGTTGGTTTATTTTCTCCAAAATATTCCGCCCAGACACGATTTAAAGCATCTTGATCTGAAAGATCAGTACAATAACGATTAGAAGTCACAATATCTGAAAAATTAGCTCCTACCGATTCAAGGCCTTTTTTAATATTTTCTAATACAATCCTTGTTTGACCTTCCATGTCCTCCGGAATGTCATCAAATTCTTCTGGCACATGAGGATGACTGTGGTAAACGGGTGTTGCTGTGCAACCAGCTAAGTAAACTGTCGTTCCCCCACTTACCTTGATTGCAGGGGCATAAGGCATCCAAATATCTGGTGCGTCTGGCCAATGTATGTGTTCTATATTTTTTTTCATAGGGAAACTCCATCCCAAGTTTTAAGAAAATGTATGAGCTATTAAGCCCACAAGTTATTAACGTATAAACTACTTCTCTAAGAGTCATAGAGATTATAATAACTTTTGCCCAATGGGTCGATATATGCGTCATCCGCACTTACAAGATTTTCATCCAATAAACTTTTAAAAGAGTCGATAGTTTTTTTCACACCATTTGAAAGTCCCAGCCTAGGAAAATCCCCTATGAGGCTCCTTAAATATTTATCATTAAGCCCACTAACAAAAGGCAATGGTTCTCCTGTAGAACTTAATTCCGCTGATGGAATTATCTGTCTAATAATTTCTAGAACCTCTTCTATACTTGTATTAGATCCGGCTAAATCAGCAACATATGCGCCTTTTTTTTTGGTGAGCGCCGCAGCTATAAAAGCATTAGCTACTTCCGTCGTGTGCTGCAACATTACAGGCCCGCTAAAAGGTATACAAAATCGTTTTCCTGCGGCAGCAGCCAGCATTGCCTTAGTGGGAGCAGCTGTTACCCCTTGATCTCTACCGGGACCGTAAACAGTATGAGGCCTGATACCAATACTTGGCTGGCTTTTAGTATTCCAATAAATATTTGCGATGGCCTCATCGGCCATCTTAAAAGTGCCATAGAGTGTTGCAGGCCATTTTTCATTCTCTGGCGGTAAAGCCGCTATTGAACTAGCGTAAGCTAATCCATTAATATTATGCCTCAATGCTGCTTCAAATACATTAATTTGGCCAATAACGTTTACTTGGGCTCCCAAAAGCGGATTCTCATTACAAAACGGCACCTGTAGCGCAGCAAGATGTATTATCGCTGAAACAGTATTATCCGATATAACATCCTCTAGTATTCCTTTCTCTGTAATATCCCCAACCACCCATTTAATATCATCGGCATCTTTTTTATTAATAACTAAATTTAATCTGCGGCGATCTTCAGATAGATCAAATACAATGGGCGTAATTCCTTCTTGAATTAAGTTAGCAACTACCTGAGCCCCAATGCATCCAGCGGCACCCGTAACTAGAACCGAGCTATAGGGAAGTGTCATGTGTATCTCACAATATTAATAATCGATAGGCCGATAAAATACTTTAATTAGTGACCGGAGAATTTAAATGGTGGGCGCGGTAGGGTTTGAACCTACGACCCCCTCGATGTCACCGAGGTGCTCTCCCGCTGAGCTACGCGCCCTAATAGAATTATATCACTAATAGCACTCTTATTAGAAAACAGTATTACAATTCCGCAAAATTCTAACTTGAAAGTCGGTCATACAACGACAGCTATTAATTGGCAAGACTGGTAAAAAGATAGATATTCTCGTTAATATATAAATTATATACGTTAGAGATATTCGAATGAAAAAATAAATGGAGTGCTGGTGTAAAAGGATCGAAAATATTATGATGCATACGCTTTAATGAACATGATAACACTTGCTCCCATTTCTTTTTTTTTATACAGGTATGATTAGGACTTACTATTTTAGTAAATCAATAAAGTTATGACCCAAAAACAACAAGTTAAATCAGATCACCCTATTGAGATTATCAGTCCGACTAAACAAACAGTACCGTTGGTCTTTTCTTCTCCTCACAGCGGGCGAGCATACCCTGAGGAATTTTTACAGGCAATTCAACTCAACTCTCATGAAATACGTAGGTCTGAAGATAGTTTTGTGGACGAAATATTTGCTTCGGTCATCAACTACGGAGCACCTCTCTTGAAAGCCCTATTTCCTCGAGCCTTCATTGACCCCAATCGAGAGCCATATGAGCTTGATCCTATGATGTTTAGCGAACCACTTCCTGACTTTGTTAATAAACGTTCTCCCCGAGTGGCCGTGGGTCTCGGTACAATCGCCAAACTAGTGGCTAATGGATCGGAGATTTATTCAAAGAAGTTAAGTTTTACAGAAGCCAATAGACGGATCGATAACTTCTATCGTCCTTATCATAAAGCCCTTGAAGAGCTAATTAGGACAACTCAGCATCAATTTAATAGGTGTATACTAATTGATTGTCATTCAATGCCCTCTGTTGGCGGACCAATGGAGAATGATGCTGGCAGACACCGTCAGGTAGATTTTATTATTGGTGATGCGCATGGTCGCAGTTGTTCAAGGGCGTTAACAATTTTGGTTGAGGAGACACTTCGTGAAATGGGTTATTCAGTAATGCGCAACACTCCATATTCAGGAGGATTTATTACCCGCAACTACGGATGCCCCGATAAACAGATTCATGCCATTCAAATCGAAATAAATCGTGGTCTATATATGAATGAATCAATATTCACACGTCGTGCTGAAATGATGGAAGTAATCGAAAATATTTCCCTTCTGACCGAGCGTTTAATTGGAATAGAGCCTCAAGCTCTCGCAGCTTGACCACGATATTGGCAAAGACGTTGTCCGAAGTAAAATCTAGAAAAGATTATTTTATACGTGAGGCGCTAAGAGCTGATCTGGATATCATTCAAGAAATATATGCTCATCACGTAAAAAACGGCTTAGGATCTTTTGAAGAGCTGCCACCACAAAGTAAGGAAGTCCATAAAAGAATAACTCAAGCTAGAAGTCTTAACCTGCCATATCTCGTAGCTGAACTAAATAGTTCCGTAAAAGGATTCGCTTACGTTAGTCCCTTTCGGCATCGCTCTGCGTATAGATACACTCTTGAGGATTCAGTTTACGTAGCTCCTGAATCATTGGGGATAGGCATTGGATCAGCTCTTCTTTCAAATTTAATAATGAAATGTACTGCTCTTGGTTTTCGGCAAATGATCGCAGTAATTGGTGACAGTAAGAATCAGGCTTCAATTAATCTACATTTGAAATACGGATTTTCTCATATAGGAATAATGCCATCAGTAGGCTTCAAGTTTGGACGTTGGGTTGATAGCGTGCGTATGCAGAGGCCTCTTGGCCAGGGTGACAAAACGACACCAAATTAGATTTTTTCTTATAATAAAAAAAAGGCCGCAGATTTTTTTTGCGGCCTAAGGTAAGGGAGGGAACATAATAGTGCCGCATAATATTGTTCTTGAAATTATTTTCAAGATATAAGTTGTCAAGTAAAAAAATAAGAAAAATTTGCAATGACCAACGATGAATAACGAAAGATTATTTCAATATACTTAATTGGTGTATTACTTCTGTAATATCTAATTTGAAGACAAAAACTTTATTTGTACTTTTAATCTCAGAAAACTACAAAAGGAATTAACCCCAAAGATTTCTAGTAGGTGGATAAATTTTATTTCCTATAATTTTTAGACCGGGCTCTCGATCTTCTCTAAGTAACATTGGGCCATCTAAATCCACAAATCTAGCTTTTTGGCCTATAGTAAAAGCTGGAGCAATTGATAAGCTTGTCCCTAACATACATCCGACCATCACTTCAAAGTCTAATATTTCTGCCATTGTTAACATTTGTATGGCTTCAGTTAATCCACCTGCTTTATCGAGCTTAATATTTACCATCTCATACTTGCCCTTCAATTTTTTTAAGCTACTGCTATCAATACATGACTCATCAGCACAAACTGGAATTGGATGGGAAACTGTAGCTAAAAAATCATCTTCTTCTGAGGGCAAGGGTTGTTCAACAAGTTCAACTCCCATGGTAGATAATTCGGTAGATAACTCTACAAACATATCTGCCGTCCAGGCCTCGTTAGCGTCAACAATTATCCTTGATCTAGGTGCACCTTTTTTCACTGCACGCACACATTCTATATCTCTCACACCGTTGAGCTTTAATTTCAGTAAAGGTAATGAAGCGTTACTACTGGCCTCCAATTCCATTGATTCAGGTGATCCAATGCTTAGGGTAAAAGCCGTATTTAGTGGACTTGGTTTATCAAAACCTGCCAACTCCCATACCCTTTTTCTTTTTCTTTTAGACTCCAAGTCCCAAAATGCACTATCAAGTCCGTTTCTTGCTGCTCCCGGTGGTAATATTTTTTGTAGCTCAAATCTATCAAGGCCGCTTGTCATTTCTCCTGATAGATCGGCAATCTGCTTTACAACACTTTCTGGACTTTCATTATAACGTAGATTAGGTCCGCACTCCCCTCTACCAACATTAATACCATCACTTAACTCAACAAAAACAACTGTAGCTGTTCTTTTAATACCGCGGGATATTTCAAACCTTTTCAGTAAAGGAAATTTTTCGACTTTAACATTAACCTGTAGTTCCACAATAATGACCTAAATAAAATTTTTTATTAATTCAAACACACCATCTTTAACCGGATCAACGGCTGGTAATCCAGTAAGATTAGAAATATTCTGTAGGCATTCTATTCGTTTATCTTCATTTTCTATGTTCGAGGTGTTAACTGCTAACCCAATACACTCGCACTCTGGGTTTGTCAGCCTTGCAGCATTAGTATGTAACTCTATGCATTTTAGCAAATCTGGCATTCTCTGATGGGGTAAACCACGCATATGTGTTCTAGTTGGTTCGTGGCACATTACTAAAGCATGAGGCTGTGCCCCATGGACTAGCCCCATGGTTACCCCGGCATAAGATGGGTGAGATAATGACCCCTGCCCCTCAATTAAATCCCAGTGATCGTCATCATTTTTAGGAGATAACCACTCAGTGGCTCCAGAAATAAAATCTGAGACGACTGCATCAATACATACACCACTATTTGCTATGAAAATGCCTGTCTGCCCAGTGGCTCTGAAATCACATTTCATATTTTCTGATATCATAGCTTGCTCTAATGCCAAGGCTGTATACATTTTACCAACAGAACAGTCTGTTCCTACAGTTAGTAATCTTTTTCCGGAACGACCCTTACCAGAGCCGACATTAAAAGTTTGAGTTGGATGACGAACATCAAATAACTGTCTTCCATTAATTTGGGCTGCTCTACTTAAGTCTTCAATATCATCTAATTTTTGGTGTAAGCCTGCTGCTATATCTAGACCAGATTCAAGTGCGTGCAGTAGAGTAGGTATCCATGAATCAGGAACTACCCCACCTCTATTTGCAACTCCAATAACTAAAGTTTTACATCCTCGGTCAACTGCTTCCATTATCGACGCATCAGGCAAACTCAAATCCGCATTGCAACCAGGTAGCTTGATCTGTCCAAAACACCTATCTCGTCTCCAATGAACTATCCCACTAGCAGTTTTCGCTGCTAGCTCATCTTGTGCATCACCAAGAAACATTAAATAAGGACTTTCTATTTTCATTGATCTCCTGCTTTGGGTAAGGCTATTGTCAAAGTTAAAACTACTATAATCGAAAAGGTAACAAATGTTTACTACTCGTCCAGAGATTCGCGGAACTTTTGGAATGGTTTCTTCTACTCACTATCTTGCAACTATGGCTGGTTGGTCAATGCTTGAAAGAGGGGGCAATGCTTTTGATGCTGCTGTAGCAGCCGGTTTAGCTCTGCAAGTCGTACATCCATATCAGAATGGGCCAGGCGGCGATTTACCAATTATCCTTCATGACGCCACATCAGGCTCAACAAAAGTAATTTGCGGACAAGGAGTAGCCCCTCAGAACGCCACAATAGATAACTTTCACAATCTAGGATTAGACCTCATACCAGGAACCGGTCTTCTAGCAGCATGTGTGCCAGGAGCATTTGGAGCATGGATGTTATTATTAAGAAATTATGGTGTGCTCTCACTAGAGGATGTTATGCAACCAGCTATTGATTATGCACAAAAAGGCTATGCCGTGGTTCCTATGATGCATTCGATTATAGAAAATGTTGCTGAACTATTCCGTTCTTCATGGCCCTCTTCTGCAAACACCTATCTAGTCAACGGAAAGCCACCCAAGGTTGGTTCATTTCATAAAAATCAGATTTTGTCAGATACTTTCTCGAAAATTTTAATAGAAGCTAAAAACAAAGGTTCTAATAGAGAAGCAGTAATTGATGCTGCAATTAAGACCTTTTATGAAGGCTTTGTAGCCGAAGAAATCGATAGGTTTTGTCGAGATACTGAGTGGCTAGATAGTTCGGGGAAAATTCATGGTGGCTTACTAAACGGACAGGACATGGCTGACTGGAGGCCAAGCATAGAACCAGCATCAACCTATGAGTATGAGGGATTTCAGGTCTGCAAGCCGGGCCCTTGGAGTCAGGGGCCTGTCTTTTTACAGCAATTAGCATTGTTAAAAGGTTTTGACTTATCGTCGATGAACCCGGTCGGGCCAGAATTTATTCATACCCAAATTGAATGTGCTAAGTTGGCATTGGCAGATAGAGAGGCTTGGTATGGAGACCCAAAAGTAAATAATGTTCCTCTGAACACACTTCTCACAGAAAAATATAATGACGAGCGAAGAAAATTAATTACAGATAAAGCATCTATGGAATTTACTCCTGGAGAACCAGACGGCTTGAGACCTAAATTCGCTGATTTTCAAATTAAGGACCTTAATTCAAACTTGCCTGCCGGAACTGGAGAACCAAATACTTCAGAAAGCAAAAACAAAGTTATAGAATCATCTGAAAATCAATCATCTGCTGGCCTCAGTGACGGCGACACTGTTCACCTTGATGCCGTCGACCAACAAGGTAACATGGTCGCCTGCATGCCAAGTGGTGGATGGCTTCAGTCCTCACCAGTAATACCAAATCTTGGTTTTTGTCTTGGCACAAGAGCACAAATGTTTTGGTTGCAGCCCGGATTTTTTTCAACTTTAAGCCCAGGTATAAGACCACGAACGACTTTAAGTCCAACACTTGTTTTAAAAGACGAAGCAGCTATTCTTGCTTTTGGCAGCCCTGGTGGTGATGCTCAAGATCAGTGGGCTTTAAGTATGTTTCTGAGACATATACACCATAATATGAACCTTCAAGAAGCAATTGATGCGCCCAACTTTCACACCGACCACTTGCCTTCAAGCTTCTATCCAAGAACATTTCAACCGGGAGCAGTCAAAGTTGAAAACCGCCTCCCAGATAAGACGATTGAAGAACTTAAAAAGCGAGGACATCGAGTAGAATCAACCGATGGATGGTCACTGGGACGAATGACTGCAGTCGCCCGTGAGAAAACTGATAATGGCTGGATTTTAAAAGGAGCAGCACACCCTAGATTTCAGGAAGCTTATGCAGTTGGGCGTTAAAAAAAATTCTTAGTATGATCAATTTTCGTGATCGGTACTCAGCCTTGACAAAACTATTCAACAAACAACCGTATAGAAAAATTTGGACTCTTTCTTGGCCAACTATTTTATCAAATCTTACCGTCCCTCTTCTAGGTGCAGTAGATACGGCCGTAATGGGCCACCTTCCTGATGCCTCGTACATAGGAGGCGTTGCCATCGGAAGCATGATATTTAGTTTTGTTTATTGGGGATTTGGTTTTTTAAGAATGGGAACTGTTGGTTTCGTTGCTCAAGCTAAGGGCAGCAAAAACCTTAACGAAATAAGAGCAGTATTAGTTCGTGTTCTTTTAATAGGCATATCAATTTCACTAGTTCTTTTATTTTTACAGGACGTAATTAAATATTTTTCTTTTATGCTTATTGTTGGCGAAGTTAAGGTTGAATCTTTTGCTGAAAAATACTTTGATATAAGAATCTGGGGAGCACCTGCAACTCTCGCAAACTACGGATTACTAGGCTGGCTACTTGGTATGCAGTACGTTCGTACGGCTCTGGTTATACAGTTATTTATAAATTCCCTAAATATCTTCCTCGATTTGTTTTTTGTTTTTAACCTTAACTGGGGTGTAGAAGGAGTAGCTTTAGCAACAGCTTTAGCCCAATATTCGGGTTTTATCTTGGGTTTAATATTAATTCTTCTAAAAATTAATGAAATAGGAGGAAAATGGGAAAGGTCTCTTATCTTTGACAAGACTGCCTTAAGTTTAACTATTAAAGTTAATCGAGACATTTTTCTCCGCACATTGGCGTTAATATTATCCTGGTCATTAGTGACTTGGACAAGTGCAGGGTTAGGAACCACGGTTCTTGCAGTTAATGCCATCCTAATGAATTTTCAGTCTTTTCTTGCCCATGGCTTGGATGGATTCGCCTCAGCCACCTCTGCTTTAGTTGGAGAATCTTTAGGTGCTAGAGATAAAAGAGGGCTTCGTCGTAATGTTATTTCAGCTACTATTATGGCCGTTATTGTTGCTGGAATATATACAATCGTTTATTTGATCGCCGGCAATACATTAATAGCCCTTTTCACCAACATTAATGAACTCCGAGATTATTCATCAAACTATCTTGTTTGGATATTCTTATCCCCTCTGATTTCTGTATGGTCTTATCAATTAGACGGTGTTTTCATTGGAGCCACCCTTTCTAAAGAAATGCGCAACGCAATGTTGTTATCTGCAATTATATACGGCTCATGCATAAGTATTCTGCCTTACGAGTTCGGAAATCACGGAATTTGGTTATCAGTTATGATATTTATGGTAGTAAGAGCAATAACTTTGATTTGCTACTATCCCAGAGTAGAAAAACTAATAACAAAATAAAATAATCTGTTCACTGATGCCTAAATACAAATATGGGAACTAATTAATACTATCCTTTTCAATTCTCAATTACGTGATGATTTAAAAGGGTATTAAAAGCAAGTAAGGGCTTTTCATGAAAGACAGGAAAATATTTGTAAAGACCTTTAAAACTCGGGTCGTCTCGATTTGTCTTTCCATAATTATTTGCACCCTAATAATCACGGTCGTTCTTATTTATTTTTTTAGAAACGAAAACATCAAACCTCCAATTGAAATTGATAATAAACAATTAATTCCATTTCAAACAAGTAGTTATCATATATGGGAAGCAGAGACACACACTGGCCCCCCATCAGAAATAACCCGTGTAATTGCTATCCAAAGCGGTGACAACCTGATGGGAGTTTTAGTGCGTGCAGGCGCAGAGAGACCTGCAGCATATGCCGCAATTGAAGCTTTAAAGAGTTACTACGACCCAAGACGAGACCTGAACATAGGAGACGAGATACAAATATCTTTCTCTCCTGAGTCTCATTATCAAAAAGCTAACAAATTTGGTAAAATTAAAAGAAAATATTTTTTCAAAGGAGTAACTATTCCTGTTTCATTTGACCGACTAATTAAAGTAACACTTAATGAAGAAGGAACGTTTGAAGCAAATGAAGAAAAAAGACATATTCAAAGAGAGACTATAGCAGCATCTGGCATCATAAAATCAAATCTATTTGTAGACGCTACTTCTGTTGGGGTTTCTCCCACAATTTTAGCTAAACTTATAAGTATCTATAGCTTTGATATTGATTTTCAACGAGATCTTTGGAAGGGCGATAAATTTGAGCTAATGTATGAGCAGATTAGAAATGAAAAAAGAAATATTATTCATGATGGGGATATACAGTACGCAAAACTGACACTTAGAAACACAAAATTACCTCTGTATAGATATAAAACCAGTTCAGGAAATCTCGACTATTTTAATGAGAAAGGTAATAGTGCAAGAAAAACACTCATGCTTACCCCAATAGACGGAGCTAGGCTATCTTCACGATTTGGCAAGCGAAAACACCCTATATTGGGATACACACGAATGCACATGGGAATAGATTTCGCAGCACCCATTGGCACTCCAATCTACGCCGCAGGAAATGGGAGCATACTAAAGGTAGGCCGCAATGGAGGTTACGGAAACTACGTCCGTATACGACATAATAGTACCTATCAAACTGCCTATGGACATTTATCTAAATTTGCGAAAAGAACCCGTGTAGGAAATCGCGTAAAGCAGGGACAAATAATAGGTTTTGTCGGCAATACTGGCCGATCTACTGGGCCCCATTTACATTACGAAGTAATACGAAAAGGTAGGAAAATAAATCCTCGTTCAGTACGAATCCCAAGTGGAGAAAAACTTAAAGGCAGTGAATTAAAGAAGTTTTTAGTATTTCGTAATACTACAAATAAAAAATTTTCCAATTTATTCAAACCAAATCAAAATTTTACCAAGTAAGATAAACAATTGATCTATGTTACTACAGGCTTAGTATCTTGAGGATTTTCTTTTACTACTTCTTCCGAACCACTCTTACTTATCTCTTTTTCTATTTCATCTTTCCCTTTTGTAGAACCGTTTGATCGTCGACCTCTAGTCCTTTTCTGTGGTTTTTTTTCACTCTTTGTAGCTGTTTTTGTTTCTTCTGATACTTCTTGATCAAGAGCTTTATCATCGGAATTATTTTTTTCCACAGCTTCAATAAGAGCTGCCACACTCTCGGGGGCACGATCACCAGGCGATTCTTTCTTTTCATCAGATACATTCGTATCTACGTTATTATTATTTTTAGTTACATTGTCACTCTGGGACTGAGACTGGGATTGAGATTGATCTTGAGCAGAGTTTTCACGATTACTATTTGTGGTCTCCATTAATCTATAATAGTGCTCTGCGTGTTGATAATAACCTTCAGCAGCAACTCGATCGCCGCTAGAAAATGCATCTCTTGCTAACTGTTGATATTTTTCATATATCTGAGATGAATTTCCTCGAACACGTGCGCCCGGTCCATTGCTATCAAAAACTTGATTTCGTCCATTACCTGACTTTCTGTTGCCCCGTCCCCGTGACCTTCTTGCATTAGAATTTTGTCGCATTTGTTAAATAGTCCAGATTTATAAAATTTCCCGGTATCGAAAATTAACGACCTACATTTTGGTCGATAATTTCTTACTAACATATATATCGCCAAACCCTTGGGTGGAGTGCTCAGCGCTTATTTCTATTCGGAGGTTCCATCTCCAACTAAATGTCTAATAGATTGTGATCACATAGACATTCATGTCTTGAGAACCAACACCAGAGTAGAAAAGTCGAACGAATAAACCAAGCCCTTTTTTAAAAAAAATATCATAAGGTTTATAAATGGCACAAAATAGCAACACGTAGAATACCTGCAATGTCGGCTCTAAAGCCCTTTATCCTTATCCCTGATTTATGAGCTATATCTCGAATTGCTTCTTCTTGTCCTTCTCCCAACTCTATTATAGCCGTACCTTGAGGCTTGAGAAAAGATCTTATATTAGGAAAAATACTTCTATAACAATCTAAACCATCTGTTCCACCATCCAAAGCAACTTTTGGTTCAAACTTAGATATTTCAGGTGCTAAATTCTTTATTTTTTTTGAAGATATATAAGGTGGATTACAGATTATCAGATCAAATTGTCCATTTAATGCAGAAGCCCAGTTACTAACAACAAACAAAGACCTATTATTAACTCCTAATTTATGGGCATTTTCTCTAGCCACTTGAATTGCAGGGAAACTAACATCAACCCCTAATCCAGAAGAATATTTATACTCTTTTAGAAGAGATATTAAAAGACAGCCAGAACCCACACCCAAATCCAAAATACTCATAGTGTTATTTTGATCTAGTAAAATTTCCCTAACAGTCTGTATTAAAGTCTCTGAGTCAGGCCTCGGAGAAAGAACTCTCTCGTCTACATTAAAATCAAGTGACCAAAACTCTCTACTTCCTAATATATAAAAAATTGGTTCACGAGAATAACGTCGTCTGGACAAATTTACTAACTTTTGGACTTCATTTGATGTCAGACGAACCTCAGATTCACATATTATCTCTGAACTTTTTAGGCCAGTTGCCTCCTTGAGAAGGATTTTTGCTTCCAAAAAAGAAGTCTCAATTCCAGCCCCTGACAAATACTTAGCTGTCTTGTGTAATACAGCGTCTATATTATCTGCTTGATTCAGAGCGCTTTTAAGACTTTGTTTGTAATTCATCTTATCTGTCTTGTGCTAGACGGGCTGCTTGATCTTCAGTCGTTAATGCCTCCACAAGTTCGTCCAGCCCTTCCCCATTTAAAATCTTATCCAGTTTGTGCAAGGTCAAACCTATACGATGATCTGTTATGCGACCCTGAGGGTAGTTATATGTACGAATTCTCTCTGAACGATCACCACTACCAATTTGGCTCCTCCTATCAGCAGATCTCTCTTCAAGTTGCATTTGATGTTCATACTCATAGAGACGGGCTCGCAAAACTCTCATGGCCTTAGCTCTGTTCTTATGTTGAGATTTCTCATCCTGCTGAGTTACTACAAGTCCAGTTGGTAGGTGTGTAATTCTTACCGCACTATCAGTGGTGTTCACCGACTGTCCACCAGGCCCTGAGGCTCTATAGGTGTCTATCCTTAAATCATTATCATTTATTTCGATATCAACATCTTCAACTTCAGGCAGTACTGCCACCGTAGCCGCAGAAGTATGAATCCTTCCACTACTCTCAGTCTCTGGTACTCTTTGAACTCTGTGGACACCAGATTCAAACTTCAACTTTGAAAAAACGTTCTTGCCAGTAATGCTTGCTATTATTTCCTTATACCCACCAATGCCCGTACTACTTGCACTCATAACCTCCACTTTCCAACTCTTTAATTCTGCATAGCGTTGGTACATTCGAAATAAATCAGCAGCAAAAAGACCAGCCTCATCTCCTCCTGTGCCTGCACGAATTTCTATAATTGAATCACGTGCATCCGCAGCATCCTTCGGTATGAGCATAATCTGTAGTTCCTGCTCTAACTCTGGTTCATTTAGCTTAAGCTCTTTATGTTCAGTCTCCGCCATTGCACGCATCTCTTCATCAGTTTCAGAATCCTCCATAAGTAATTCCAAATCTGAACACTCTTCTCTAAGACTTCTTAATGAGTTTATTGTTTCTACAATAGGTGTAAGATCCGAATATTCTTTTGATACTTTTGCATAAACTTCAGAATCAGTCATATCGGCCTCAGATAAGAGTTTTTCTAATTCCTTATGTCTTTGAACAACTCTATCTAATTTTACTTCTAGACTCATAAACGCACGTTCTCCAAGTACAAGCTTTTAAATATGGTTATTATGTTAAAAGCTGTCACATTCAAAACAAATTTTTGATACTCTAGTCTGTGATTAAAGTAGCAGAATCATAAATAGCCAAATGGGAATCTAACTCAGAAAAACCTACTTCGGTTTGTGATCCATTATCTAAATTACGAACCGTTACTATGTTATTGGTTAATTCATTTTCTCCTATTAAAATGGCTGCCACAGCGCCAATCTTATTAGCACGCCTCAGACCTCTTTTTAAGCCACCCTTATAGATAAGCTCTGTCTTAAACTTACTCTGTCTAAGTTTCAGAGCTATTTTAGCCGCTTCCTGTTCTCCCAGTTTACCAAGACCGATAACACAAATTGCTCTAGGTTCTTCTATAGGTTTTTGTATTAACATACAGATACGCTCAATTCCTGCAGCCCACCCGACTCCAGGAATAGATTGTCCGCCCATCATTGGAATTAACCCATCGTAACGACCACCAGCCAATAGTGTTCCTTGAGCGCCAAGTTTATCACTAATGAATTCAAACGTTGTGTGACAATAATAATCTAATCCTCTGACGAGATAAGGATTTGAAGAATATTCAATCCCTAGATCCTCTAGCCCAGAGCACATATTTTTAAAAAATAAGTCAGCTTCTGGAGTTAGAAAATTATGAAAAGATGGTGCCCCAGAAATAATTTTTTTGTCGTTAATATCTTTTGAATCAAGAATTCGAAGTGGATTACGAGTTAGGCGAATTTGACTTTCCTCAGACAGTTCATCTTTATAATCACTCAAATAGTTTATTAAGGTTTCTCTGTAGGTTTTGCGACTCTGTAAATCACCCAGCGTATTCAACTGCAATTTTACTTCTGATAACAAGTCTAAATCTCTTAAAAACTCGGTTGCCATAGAAATAACTTCTATATCGGCAACAGGGTCGGCAACCCCTATTAATTCTGCACCAAATTGATGAAATTGTCGTAATCGTCCCTTCTGTGGTCGTTCATGTCGAAACATTGGGCCCGAGTAATACCATTTAAGTGGTGTGTTATCTTGCAGTCCTCCCGAGATTACAGCCCTAGCAATTCCAGCTGTCCCTTCCGGTCTTAAAGTAAGACTGTCTCCACCTTTATCTTTAAAGGTATACATTTCCTTATTAACTATATCAGATGTCTCACCAAGGGTGCGTTGATAAACATCTGTTGATTCGAATATTGGGGTTTCTATAGGCTCATACCCGAAGATCTCGGCCACAAAACGAGCAGATTTAATTACATGGTTTTGTAATCGGAAATTTTCTCCGATTAAATCATGAGTTCCCCGGACAGGAAGTAGCTTACTCAACTCAAAACCCCTATTTTTGTCACAAGCATTTTTTTATATTCTTGCTGATAACACCTTACTTATGGATGCGCCTGAATCTGCTTCTATTTCAGCAGCTTTTTCTTCTATCAATTTAACTAAATGATCTACTATACTTTCATCCTTCAAACGATGATGAGGCTGGCCTGTAATATAAACTTGATGTGTACCTCGGCCTCCCCCCGTAAATCCAATATCTGTTGAGATTGCCTCCCCAGGACCATTGACCACACAACCAATTACCGACACTGTCATAGGAGTTGTAATATGAGCAAGTCGTTCTTCTAACATTTGAACAGTTTCGATTACATTAAATTGCTGCCTAGAGCAGGAAGGACAGGAGATTAAATTAACTCCACGGTGTCGCAAACCCAACGACTTAAGTAATTCAAAGCCAACTTTAACTTCCTCAACAGGATTTGCAGATAAAGAAACTCTAATTGTATCCCCTATGCCAGACCAAAGTAGCATTCCCATGCCTATAGATGATTTTACTGTGCCGCTTCTTAAACCGCCTGCTTCAGTAATGCCAATATGTAGAGGATAATCACAGGCCTGCGCTAAACCCTGATAAGCTGACACGGCCAGAAAAACGTCTGACGCTTTTACTGAAATCTTAAACTCTCGGAAATCAGCCTCCTCAAGAAGGTTTATGGAATTAAGAGCACTCTCTATCATCGCCTCAGGGCATGGTTCACAGTACTTCTCTAAAAGTTTGGTCTCCAAACTTCCCGCATTTACTCCAATTCGCAGTGAACAATTATTATCTTTAGCTGCTTTAATAACTTCTAGCACCCTTTCATGAGAACCTATATTACCTGGATTCAGACGCAAGCAAGCAGCCCCGGCCTCAGCCGCTTCAATAGCTCGACGATAATGAAAATGTATATCAGCCACCAATGGGACTTCAACCTCTCGTACTATTTCCTTCAAGGCAAAAGTACTCTCTTTGTCAGGGCAAGAGACCCTAACAATATCTGCACCAGCACTCTGAAGGTCATGTATTTGGGCTATTGTGGATTTTATGTCAGAGGTTAAAGTGTTGGTCATTGACTGAACAGTTATTGGTGCATCTCCACCCACAGGAACTTTTCCAACAAAAATCTGTCGACTTTTGCGACGATTAATTTCTTTATATGGGCGCACACTCATAATTAATTCCTATTGGTAAAAACGACAAAACATTAATGAAACAGTTAATTTTTAAAACATCAAGTTACACTCATCGCAAACCCTCAAAAACTAAATTTATGGCCTTGCAACCCTACCAGCCTTCAGCAGGTCTGTATTTAGACTAACATTATGCAAAATTTCCCCTTTATCCCCTATTGTGGGGACTAGGCTTCCATCTACAGAAATTGACAGACCTCCAGCATTGCCTGTCAACATAATCAGGTCACTACGATTCGGAACAAAATATCTATCGCCTTTATGTAGCATTCTAGTAAGTAAGACTATTTTATCTTGGTCTATTACTTGAACCCAACTATCCTCCGTAGCAGAAATTATTATTCTAACATCACTATTAAGATCGCCATATATTTTTCCTTTTTTATGATCGTTTGTAGTATTTAAGTTGGACAATTTAATATCAATCGTCTCTTCATTATTAGCTATAATAGGTTTTGGTGCACCCGACGAATCTCCAGACAAACTATCATTTTTCTCAATACCCAATTTTGTATTTGATACAATAGTATCTTTCTTTGTTAATTTGACACTCGCATTACTTTTAGATTGTGCTTTAACATTAGTTTGATCAACTTTATTTTTCTCGTTTTTAGAATCATTAAAGGACTGGATTAGGGTTTTTGTAGTCGGATCAGGATTATTTTTTAGTCTGATGTTTTCCGACATAGGACCGTCATTTCCTATATCTGCAGCGGATATAGAATCTGCTATATCAGGAACACCTAGCAGCTCACTACTGTTTTCTGTTTGAAGCAAAAACCAAAACACAAAAGTAAAACTAGATAATATAGCGCAAATTATTATTACTTTTCCCTTTGGAAACCATCCAGAAGCAGTAGGGGTAGGAAACTCTAATTCTGGGCTTGCTTCTGAGCTCTTAGACTCTTCCTTAAATCTTTCAACCAAATTTTCGCTATCTAGTTCTAAAAATTTTGCGTAAGAACGGACGAACCCGATAGCATAAGTTGGCCCGGGCAAAGTCTCATAGTGACCAGCCTCAATAGCCTGAAGATGCTCTAGACGAATACGTAATGAATTAGAAATATCCCTAAGAGTATATTTTTTTATTTCACGGGCATCTCGGAGAAATAAACCGACAGAATCTATGTGAATATGGCCATCTCTTTTTTGCACAATGTCACTTTCAAGCACTTAAAAGTTTCGATCTAGATCCAAATATCGTCTATTATAACACATCAATCCAATTAATTTACTTTACAGCACTATTACAAGATCGATTAATATTTAACCACCCGAGGTTAATTTTAGCTAATAAACAACCCAATCATAACTGTCCTTGCAATAAAAATTGTATCAATAATCAGCACTTTAGTTATTAACTATTAGGTAATTTTTAAGTTTTATCTAAACCATATGCTGAGTGTAATGCGCGCAAGGCCAATTCTGTAAATTCTTCGGCTATTAAAACACTTATTTTGATTTCCGAAGTCGAAATGACCAAAATATTTATATTATGTTCAGCTAAAGCAGCGAACATACGTTTTGCAACGCCAGCGTGGCTGCGCATTCCTACACCAACTACTGAAATCTTAGCAACACTGGAGTCTGGAACAGAAGCTAAGAATCCTAACTCGCTCTTACAGGATTCTAAAACTTCTAGAGCTTTATCCAATTCCCCTCGTGCCACAGTAAAGGTTAGGTCTGTTGCATTATTGTTCTCAGAAATGTTTTGGACAATCATATCTACATTTACATTTGCATCAGATAATGGGCCAAATATTGCAGCGGCAACCCCTGGTCTATCCGGCACCTGTAACAATGTAATTTTGGCCTCATCGCGACTATAAGTAACGCCGCTTACTATTTCCTGTTCCACAATTTCTTCCTCTGCTACCACTAGTGTTCCTGGCAGTACACTTCCCATCATACCCGTAAATGAAGACAATACCTGTAAAGGAACTTTATGACTCATCGCTAACTCTACAGAACGTGTTTGTAACACTTTAGCACCCAATGAAGCCATCTCAAGCATCTCTTCATAGGTAATTTTCTCTAATTTTCTAGCGCTTGTAACTATTCTTGGATCAGAAGTGTACACTCCATCTACGTCAGTATAAATATCACAACGATCTGCCTTTAATGCTGCAGCTAAGGCCACAGCCGTAGTATCGGATCCACCGCGCCCCAATGTAGTGATTCGATTTTCGGGACTAAGACCCTGAAATCCAGCAATCACACAAACTTGATTCTCTGACAACCTTTTTATGATCTTTTCTGTATCTATTCCTAGAATTCGTGCCTTGCCATGAACTCCATCAGTATTAATTGGTATCTGCCAACCCTGCCATGAACGAGCCGATACGCCAGCTTCTTGTAAACATAATGATAATAGACCACTACTGACCTGTTCACCACTTGCTACGATTGAGTCATATTCACGAGCATCGTGTAACGGATTCGCCTCACGAGCTAACGCTACCAAATCATTCGTTATCCCTGCCATTGCAGAAACAACAACAACAATCTGGTTACCAGCCTCTACTTCAGACTTCACTGTAGTTGCAATATCCCGCATACGTTGCAGATCAGAAACAGAAGTTCCACCAAATTTTGCGACTATTTGAGCCATAGGCTTTCCATTTTTGTATGTTTAAAAGTTATTAAGATTTTTAATAAATTGATAATCTATTTTTTCTGCCTTAATTATGTTTTTCTATGATATCCATAACCATTAGTAGAATTTATGACAAGTAAAGTTATCAGATACAAAATGACGGAAAAAACAATAAACAATATAGAAAAGAGCTCAATCGATCCAATTGAAATGGAAAAATTTCGGGCCATGGCCAACGAATGGTGGGATCCTGAAGGCAAATTTAAGCCATTACACAAAATTAATCCGCTCCGGATTGAGTATATTCGAGATAATGCGTCCCAACATTTTAATCTGGATAAGAACTCACTCTCATCTTTTTCTGGGTTGAAAGTATTAGACATTGGTTGCGGAGGAGGACTTTTGTGTGAGCCCATGGCTCGATTAGGTGCAACTGTTACTGGTATAGATGTGCTTAGTGAAAATATCGAAATAGCCAAAATTCATTCTGAAGAAACTTCCCTCTCAATAAAATATAGACAGGCTACAATAGAGGAATTGGTCAGCGAAAATATGGAATTTGATATTATTCTGAACATGGAAGTTGTCGAGCACGTTGCAAACATTGAAGATTTTTTGGATAATTGTGCAAGCTCAGTTTCACCGAACGGCTTATTATTTTTTTCTACCTTAAATCGAACCCCAAAGTCATTTCTTTTAGCGATCATCGGGGCAGAGTATATTCTTCGCTGGCTCCCACGTGGAACTCACGATTGGAAAAAGTTTATCAAACCATCTGAAATCACAAATTTTCTATCAAAGGCAGAAATTGATGTCAGAGATCTTACAGGAGTTACATTTAACCCAATAAATGGTCTGTGGGATGCGAACTCTAACGATTTAGAAGTAAACTATATGGGATACGGAAAAAAAATTTAACACTTAATTTAAGTTAACTTACAATATTTAACTATTAGGACGTTTAATCCAAGGTAACCTTCCAACCGGCACACCCTCTTCAACTAAGTCTTCTGCTTCCTCGTCAGAGGCATTACCATAAATATCTCTGGCTTCGCTTTCTCCATAGTATATTTTACGAGCCTCTTCCGGAAATTGATCGCCCACATCATCAAAGTTCTTTTCAACATGATCCCTAACTTCTGAAAGAAGCTTACGAAATTTTGTAGAATTGACTTTGGGTTCGGATTTATTGACACTTTTTGAGGAAATAGCTGGTGCCATTATAGACTTTGACACAGAGGTATCACCACAATCAGGACAAGAAATCTGTTTTTTCTTTACCTGCTCTTCAAAACTATCAGAGTTCGGGAACCAACCACCGAACTCATGTCCCCTAGAACAGATCATGTTAAAGCTAATCATTTCATACAATAATTGTTTAATCGGTTTGTTATGTGCTTACATTTTCCAACCATTTAAATAAAATGGATTATTAACATGAATACAAGAACTACTATTTTATGATTAAATCAAGTGAAAATATTAAGTTTCATGACAAACCGTCATCCTGGGTAATTAGATTCGCACCCCTTATCACCGGAGAAGTTCTTGATGTGGCTTGTGGCAAAGGAAGACATACTCGATTCTTTTTATCCAAAGGAAACTCTGTTACTGCCGTAGATAAAGATTTATCGGGACTAAACGATATAGAATCCTGTAGTCGATTAAAACTTATAAAAATAGATCTTGAAAAAAAAACCAATAAAGGTAAAAACCCTTTGCCAATTAGGCCGGTCGGCAGTGTCGTAGTAACCAACTATTTGTGGCGACCACTTCTACCTCACATTGTTAGCTCTGTAGCAAAAGGCCATTTTCTTATTTATGAAACGTTCGCAACAGGTAACGAAGTTTTCGGAAAACCTAAAAACCCTGATTACCTACTTAACCCTCGAGAACTAATAGAAGCTGTACAAGATGAATTATTCATAGTGGCATATGAAAACTTATTTTCTCAAGAGCCAAGGCCATCCGTTTTGCAAAGGATCTGCGCAGTTAGAACAAGGAATAATTTGAAACCTGAGGTGCAATTAATTTATTGATAGTTTTAAATCAAGCTTTCCTTCTTGTTCCAAAGCATACAAATCATCACACCCTCCGATATGTTCTCCATTAATAAAAATTTGTGGAACAGAGCGCCGTCCACCTGAACGATCAATCATCTGAACCCTTGCTTCTTGATCGGAAGAGACATCTTTTTCGATAAATTCAATGCCTTTCGAATCCAACAAACGCTTAGCTGCAGTACAGAAACCACACATAATGGTAGTATATATCTCAACGTTCGCCATTTTGAAAAATACTCCGTAACTTTAATTTAATTTATATACTATAGTAGATGTACAAACAAATCACTGAGGATCTATCTACATACTATTTTATAATATTTCTAAGAATAAATTTACAAAGATAATATAATTAAACAAAACCGAAACAGAATGGTTGATAAAATTAATATATTTGATCGTCACCTATTGTTAAAACGTCGTGAAAAGGCATCAGTAACTTTTCATGATCACGATTTTTTATTCAAAGAAGTGGCCACCAGACTTGTCGATCGGGTGAAAGATATTAATCGTAAATTTCCTCTTGCCCTTGATTTGGGATGTCGAAATGGCCTTTTAAGTAATACTTTTAGTGAACTAGCCCCAAAAAAAATTGGGACATTAGTTCAGGCAGACCTTTCTCCGGGCATGGTTACTAGTGCTATGTTAAACACTGGTTTATGTTCGCTCGTGATTGACGAAGAACGTTTACCAATGGGCGAAGGATGTCTCGATCTCATATTAAGTTGTCTTAATCTACATCATGTAAATGACCTGCCCGGGACATTAATTCAAATTTGCCAAGCCCTAAAACCTGATGGAGTTTTTATAGGAGCAATTTTTGGCGACCAAACTTTACAAGAACTGAAACAATCTTGGTTGCAAGCTGAATCAGAAATAGACGGCGGAGCAAGCTTCAGGATTTCACCTTTCGTAGACTTGCAAAATGCTGCTGGCCTAATGCAGCGGGCTGGGTTTGCTTTACCTGTCGCAGATATTGATACTATAAACGTAACTTATGATCATCCTCTTAGTCTTATGCATGATCTAAAGGGAATGGGTGAAACAAATATTCTAATAGATCGAAAACGCATACCAACTAAACGCGAAACATTACTTTCTGCTGTAAAAACTTATATCACTCAATATTCCGACAATCATGGACGCATCTCAGCTACTTTTGAAATTATTTACCTGATTGGCTGGGCTCCTGCAAAAAATCAACAAAAGGCATTAAAACCGGGAACCGCAGCTTTAAGACTGGCTGATGCTCTTGAAACAAAAGAAATTTCAGTGGAAGAAAAAGTGTAATTTTTGTAAACCTAAATAACGTGATTGAGATAATTAAGACATGAAGCTAAAAATAATTGAAATAATAAGTTTTGCTTTTAAAGACATATGGGAAAACCGTCGAGATTTTAGCTCATTGGCATTTATACCCGTGCTTATGGTTTCAATTGTTGGCACGCTCGTAGCAGCATTAGTGGGAGACCCGAAGGTTCTACTAGAAGACACAAGGTCGGTTCCAACTGATTTGCTAACTAAATTAGTTCTTGGCACTATAATTAACTGGATATTTGGACTTATTTTCTACACTTTGTTTGCAGTAACCTGGTTTAGGCGTACTTTGGTAGGACCTGAAAACATTACTATTGCTGGTGCTATAAGCTGGAAGAAAAGACATTGGAAGTTTTTTAGCCGATTAATATTAATAATTGTAAACCTATTTGGGCTTTTCTTGATCTTATCTTTTTTGTTCATGATGATACTTCCAATTTCACCAGTTTTGATAATTTTGATTCTCTTGATAGGGCTTACCTATGGAAGATTATGCCTTGTCCTTCCTGCAGAAGCAGAAGATAGAAAGATAAGCTTTAAAGATTCTATACAACTGACAAATGGAAACACATTGCCTTTGTTAATTGGCGCCGTGGCCTTGCCTTTCTCTGTAATGCTGTTCGGTAGCGTAATTATTTTAAGTATAGCATCGGGATTGACTAGTGCGATAGGATCGTCAGTAACAGCGCAGTTTTTGCTGCTGTTTACTGTCCAATCTATTAACTACATAGGTTTTGCAATCAGCATCACTACACTAGCCATAATCTATCGACAATTAATCAACTAAGGAATTAAATAGTTTTCAGAGAAGGTCCCTTAAAATCGGTATTAGAGGCTTATCTGCTGGAGGCATTGGGTATGATGACAATTCTGTAAGAGTTACCCAAGCAATTCTCTGCCCCTCTTTGGGTTGAGGGATTCCTTCCCACACACGGCAGACAAAAACAGGCATGAGGAGGTGAAAATCATCATAACTATGACTAGCAAATCCTATCGGAGCCAAGCAGCTTTCTTTAGTATCAATGCCTAATTCTTCACTTAATTCACGAATAAGGGCCTGTTCCGGTGTCTCATTTTCCTGTAATTTTCCGCCTGGAAACTCCCACAATCCAGACATAGACTTCCCTACTGGTCTCTGCGAAATCAAAACCCTATTATCTGCGTCTATTAATGCGACTGCACTAACCAATAAAAGGGAGAGATCACACATTACTGCGTTAGCTCCTATAGTCAGCATTAATACTAATATATTTGTGAGTTAAGTCGCAGGTCCACACTGTAGCCTTTGAACGACCCACGCCAACATCTAGACTAATCTCAATATTTTTATTCTTCATATAAGAAGCGACGATAGCTTCGTTATAATCTATCGAACGCTCCCCTTTATGAGTTATTGGAATACCACCAATATTTATGGAAAGCTTGTCACGATCTGCCTTTTCACCAGCTTTCCCAACTGCCATTATAATTCGACCCCAGTTAGGGTCCTCGCCAGCGACAGCTGTTTTAACTAGAGGAGAATTGGCAACCGATAAGCCTATATTACGAGCAGCTCTTTTAGACTCAGCTCCAGAAACATTAAGAGTTATAAGTTTTCGAGCCCCTTCACCATCACTGACTATCTGTTTAGCCAAATTAATACAAACTGATTCTAATGCGTTATAAAACTCTTTTAAATCTGGATCGTTCGATTTAAGAATTCTTTTTTGCCTAGCATTCTTCCCAGTTGCACATAGAAACAATGTATCCGAAGTAGAGGTATCACCATCTACAGTAATAGAATTGAAAGAAGAGTCAGCCGCACGACGTAATAGTCTCTGCAAAACTTGAGCAGGCAGTCGCGCGTTAGTAAAAATAAATCCAAGCATGGTCGACATATCAGGAGCAATCATACCAGACCCTTTGGCGAATCCTGAAATTACCACTTCAGAACTTCCTATTTTTGTCTTTACTGATGCCGCTTTGGCGAAGGTATCTGTGGTCATTATAGCCTCTGAAGCCGACTTCCAAGAAGTTGGACTTAGGCGAGTTACAACTTTAGATAACTTTTCGGCTATTTGATCTTCCAACAAAGGTTCACCAATCACTCCTGTTGAAGCAATATAGACTTCATTTGGATTACAATTAAACAATTTACTCGCTCTGGAAACTGTACTGGTCACTACTTTATTTCCGGAGGCTCCAGTAAAGGCGTTTGCATTTCCTGAATTTACAATTATGGCCCTCGCTCTGCCTTCAGGCAGGATAGTTCTACACCAATCGACTGGAGCTGAAGGACATCGTGAGTTTGTCATTACTCCAGCTATTTTTGTTCCTTTCACTAGCTCTGCAATCATTAAATCCTTATCTCCACTAGACTTGAGGCCTACCGCTTGACCACATAATCTAAGACCGGGTACAGGTTTGATATTAGGAAATTTCTTGGGAGCTAATGGCGAAATTTCTATAGTAGTAGGGTTTGCCATAATTACTGATTTCTAAATATGAATTTAATATTTATCACATTAATTTTTTTCATCATTAAACATTCTTAAGTTAAATAGTTTGTTAAGCGAATTAGATTATTCTAAATGTCATGTTATTCTATTTATTCTGATTGGATACCAATCCTAGTCTATTTCATTTAGAATCAACAAAATTAAGACAATGTAAAAAATGTACAACCGAAATGGACAGGTAATAATTTATTTTGATAATTATATATCTTAATTCTTAATTTTGCACTTTTTAATCAAAAGCTATATTCGTATATATTTATGATTCATTAATATATAAAAGATGCACAGATGAAAGACTACTCAATGTAATATGAACGAAATGAAAAACTAGAAGTACAGTGATAATAAACTGAATAATTTGATAAATTGTATTATAGATGCATAAATATTGACAGTTACACATAAGGTACTTAGACAGACATTTAGTATCTTTTAATTGCCTACATGACCCTTTAATGACTCTGAGTTTGTCCACCAAGGCGTTCCTAAAATCTGAATTTATTTACTATTAAATATTACAAGGAAACAAAACGTTAAGATGGTAGTAAATCTCGTTAAGCAATTTGTTGGTTCTGCGAATGATCGTTATCTAAAAAGGTTAACGAAAGATGTCAAAGAAATTAATGCACTTGAACCTTCAATTGAGATCCTTAGTGACGAAGAGTTAAAGGCCAGAACAGAATCATTTCGGCAACAAATCACTGATGGATCGACACTAGATAGTATTCTAATCGAGGCATTTGCAACAGTTCGAGAGGCAGCAAAGCGCACACTTGGACAGCGTCACTTTGATGCCCAATTATTGGGCGGAATAGTATTACACAATGGCATGATTTCTGAAATGAAAACTGGAGAAGGAAAAACTCTTGTAGCAACTTTAGCGGTCTATTTAAATGCGCTAGAAGGAAAAGGTGTCCATGTAGTAACTGTAAATGACTACCTAGCTCAACGCGATGCCGAGTGGATGGGCCAAGTATATAAATTTCTGGGATTAAAAGTCGGGTGTATTTTTCATGGCCTCTCGGATGAAGAGCGGAGAGAAGCTTATGCAGCTGACGTAACCTACGCAACAAACAATGAACTCGGATTTGATTACCTTCGGGATAACATGAAATTTCATCTTGAGGAGATGGTTCAAAGGGATTTTAATTTTGCTATTGTAGATGAGGTTGACTCTATTCTCATAGATGAAGCTCGTACTCCACTTATAATTTCTGGCCCAATTGAAGACTCATCTGAAACTTACAGACAGGTCGACGTTATAATTCCTAATTTAAATGCATCCGATTATGAAATAGACGAAAAATCACGTTCTGTAACTATGACTGACGAAGGTGTAGAACACGCAGAAGAGCTACTTAGGGAAGTAAAACTACTCGAGCCAGATGCAAGTCTTTACGATATGACAAGTGTAAGTGTGCTCCACCACGTGAATCAGGCACTTCGTGCACACAAATTATTTAGTCGTGATACCGATTACATAGTCAAACAAGACCGGGTTATAATCATTGATGAATTTACTGGCCGCATGATGGAGGGGCGACGTTACTCTGATGGTTTGCATCAAGCATTGGAAGCAAAAGAAAATGTTTCTGTTCAAGATGAAAATCAAACATTAGCGTCCATCACGTTTCAAAATTATTTTCGTATTTATCCTAAACTCAGTGGAATGACTGGTACGGCCATGACAGAAGCTGGTGAATTTTCTGAAATTTATAACTTAGATGTAATAGAAATTCCTACCAATAAACCTATGATTCGAAACGATAATAATGATGAAGTGTATAGAACACTGAATGAAAAATATGATGCGATCGTAAATCACATAGTCGAGTGTTATAAAAAAAAGCAACCAGTATTAGTGGGAACTGTATCTATAGAAAAATCAGAACAAATAGCGAAATTATTGAAAGAAAAAAATATTCCTCATCACGTTCTTAATGCCCGATACCATGACCAAGAGGCCGCTATCATTGCGAGAGCTGGAGAGCCAGGAGCGGTAACCATCGCTACGAACATGGCAGGGCGTGGAACGGACATACAGCTGGGTGGAAATATAGATGTCAGAATTCATGAAGAACTAAAAGAAATTAAAGACCAAGATGAATATGAACAAAAAAGTAACTTAATCCGTGAAGAAGTGTCGACTAAACGAGATTTAGTTTTAGGAGCAGGGGGACTCCAAATTATCGGTACCGAGCGCCATGAAAGCCGCAGGATTGATAATCAATTGAGAGGCCGTTCCGGCAGACAAGGAGATCCTGGTCGCTCCCATTTCTTTTTATCTTTAGAAGACGACTTAATGCGTATATTCGGCTCGGAACGAATGGATTCGATGTTAATAAAATTAGGACTAGAAGAAGGTGAGGCTATCGTACACTCATGGATCGACAAAGCCCTTGAGAAAGCACAACAGAAAGTAGAAGGTCGTAACTTCGAAATTCGAAAACAGCTGTTACAATACGATGATGTGATGAATGATCAACGCAAAGTTATCTATGAACAACGAAAAGATCTAATGAAAAGCAATGATGTTTCTGAAACCATCGAATCTATGAGAGAAGAAACTCTAGAAAATTTGGTAGCACTATGCATTCCAGAAAAGGCTTTTTCAGAACAATGGGACACCAATTTTCTTCAGGAAGAATCTTCAAAACTCTTCGACATAGACGCCCCAGTTTCTGAATGGGCTAAAGAGGAGGGAATAGCCGATCAAGAAATTCTTGAAAGGCTACGAAAATTATTAATAGAAAAAACAGCCGCAAAAACTGCTCAGTTCGGTCCTGACTTGATGCGTATGGCTGAAAAAAACTTACTATTACAATTGCTGGATCAATATTGGAAAGACCATTTACTGCGATTAGACCATCTCAGACAGGGTATAGGTTTGAGAGCATTCGGTCAAAAAAATCCACTTAACGAGTATAAAAGAGAAGCCTTCGATATGTTTGAGGATATGTTAGAACGTCTTCGAGAAGGTATTACTTCACTGCTAAGTCATATTGAACTACAAACAGATAACCTTGAAACAGTTCCTAACTCTCAGGGAAGCCAAGTAACCGAAGAAACCCATCTGGCATTTAATCAATTTTCTGAATCTGAACAGCTCCCCGAAAGAGATGACGAACCGAGCCTAAAAAAGCAACCTATGCGTTATGCACGAGGCAATCAAATAAACCCAAACAATCAAGAAACATGGGGTAAGGTGCCAAGAAACGCTCCCTGTCCCTGTGGTTCTGGAAGTAAATATAAGCATTGCCATGGAAAACTAAAATAAAAGACTGAAGAAAAGTTAGTTCAATTTATAAATATTATAGGTGAGTCAGAAATTTTCAATCACAGCTAAATGAGCTATAAAATGGAATTTGGTGTATTTGACCATCTTGATCTAAGGCATGGAGTCCCACTGGAAACAATTTATCAGGAAAGACTGAAACTAATCAGTCGATATGAGTTTTCAGGAATATCGACATACCATCTAGCAGAACATCATGCGACACCTTTAGGTCTTGCCCCTTCACCTGGCATATTCCTAGCTACGGTTGCGCAATGTACAAAAACACTTCGCTTCGGACCAATGGTTTATTGCTTACCTTTGTATGAACCACTTCGACTTATCGAAGAGATCTGTATGCTTGATCAAATTAGTGGTGGCCGCTTTGAGTTTGGCATTGGCAGAGGTATTTCCCCACATGAGGTAGCATATTTCGATATAAATTTTAATAACGCAAACGACATTTATATGGAAGCATACGAAGCTTTAATGACTGGACTAACCAAATCAAAATTGGAATATAGAGGAAATTATTTTAAGTACGATTCAGTTCCAATGATTTTAGAAACCAAACAAAAGCCTCATCCACCAATCTGGTGTGGAATTGGAGCCCCTAAGGGGGTTAAGTGGCCAGCAGAAAATGGTTATAATATAATAAGTAACGCATCCTGCGAACCAGTTCGGGAGTCCATTGAGCGTTATAAAGAGATTTGGTTTTCTAATCACCATACAGAGAAGATTTTACCTAAAATGGGAGCGGCCAGACATATATATATAGATGAAACAGATGAAAAAGCTATCAATCGCGGGCGCAGAGCATACACCGCATGGCACAAGAATTTTATGAAATTGTGGAATTTTTTTGGAGATGATCCAAAGGTTTATCCCAAAGAGTTTGAGCAAGCACGTAAAGATGACTTGATAATTACTGGCTCCCCAGAAACCGTACGAGAAGAAATTAGAGAACAGATTCATAAAACTAGTCTCAACTATTTCGTTTGTAGATTTGCTTTTGGCGATCTCAGTTATGAAGAATCTATGAGCTCTCTTGAACTGTTTGGAGAAGAAATATCACCACATATTAATTAATTAGATAAAAAACCATAAAGGAAAAAATAAAAAAATTGATTGAAAACATCTGTCAAGTTTGTGCAGGACAAATTACATTTAAATGTAACAAAAATGGATATAGCATTTTTCGATGTAATGATTGCGCTTTTCTGTTTGTTAGCCCTTATCCAACTGATGATGAAATAACAAACTTTTATTCATCATCATATAGAGGGGCTAAAAAAGATTTTTATCCCAAACTAAATTCTCGAAGACGTAGAGCGTTTCTAAAAGCTCTAAAATTTACCCGCTTCATTTATGGAAAAAAGACTATTGATATAGGCTGTGGAGGAGGAATAATGGCTGAAACCTTCCGTCGCATGGGTGCTGATTCCTCAGGCTTAGACATTAGTAAAAATTCGATAAATTTTGCGAAAACGAATTATCCTAAATGCAAGTTTTACTGCGAAACTTTTGAAGAAAATATGAAAAGAGATCTACGTTTTGACTTTATCTTTACAACTGAGTTAATGGAACATCTTGCGGGGCCTCATAACTTTATGAGGCTTATAAAAGCTTCATCAAAACCAAAAACACACGTGTATATAGCAACACCAGATTCTAGCCATAATGTTGTACCATCAGATATATCTCTATGGAGTGATATTTGTCCCCCTGAACATTTACAATGGTTTAATGAGTCTAATTTAAAAAAACTATTTTCTGACTACGGCTTTGTGTTAGTTAAATCGTATAAAAAAACAAGCCCTGCTTTATCACTATTATTTATGAAATCAGAATAACTTAATAAGTTTTGTAAAATTAATTATATTAAGTTAGCTCTGCCCATATTTAAAAATTTATCTCGCCGATGTTTTTTTAGAGTATCCCCATCTAGTTTTCTTAGCTTATACAACTCTTCAGATACTGCATCTCCTACACTAGAAGTTATTTTCTTAGCATCTCTGTGAGCCCCCCCTAGTGGTTCATAAATTATACGATCAATAATAGAAAAACCAAGCAAATCACTAGCTGTAATTTTTAGCGCTTCAGCAGCCGCGAGACTCTTGGTAGCATCACGCCATAAGATAGATGCACAACCCTCTGGGGAAATGACCGAATAAACCGAATGTTCTAGCATTAATACCTTATTTGCTGCAGCTAATGCTATAGCTCCTCCCGACCCACCTTCACCAATTACGACAGATATAAATGGCACCCTCATAGACATACACGATCTTATAGTTTCAGCGATTGATTCAGCCTGTCCTCGCTCCTCAGCTCCAGCTCCTGGGTATGCTCCAGGAGTATCAATAAACGAAATTATTGGTAACTGGAATCTATCAGCTAGTTCCATAACTCTCTGAGCTTTACGATACCCTTCAGGCCTTGCCATTCCAAAGTTGTGGACGATCCTTCCATCCGTATCTATCCCCTTCTCATGACCGATTATTATTGTTGACCAACCACGAAACCTTCCTATCCCTGCAATTATAGCCCTATCTTCCGCGTAGGCACGATCACCGGCTAATGGGGTAAAATCCGTAATAAGATTTTTTATATAGTCTGATGAATGAGGACGATGAGGGTGTCTAGCAACCTGCACTCGTTGCCACGGTGTAAGTCTCTCATAAGTCTGTTTTAATAGCTTATTTAGTTGATTTTGGAGTTTTCCAACTTCTTCAGCAATACTAATTCCATCTCCATCAGAGAGATGGCGAAGTTCCTCGATTTTACTCTCCAGATCAGCAATCGTTTTTTCGAAATCTAAGAAATGACGCATGGAAAACTACTTAGCTTCTTCCGTGAATTTACCTAGTGGATGGCTGGTGGCAATTAGCTTCCTAAGTCGGTAGTCTAGAACGTGAGTATATATTTGAGTAGTTGATATATCAGAATGGCCAAGCATTTTCTGTACAGATCTTAGATCAGCCTCATTGTTTAATAGATGAGTAGCGAACGCGTGGCGTAAAATATGCGGACTCACTTTTGATTTGGGAATATCGGCCAGTACAGCTAACTCCTTCAGCAACTGAAAAAATCTTTGTCTTGTTATGGGAAGGCCTTTAGTCCCAGGAAATAAATAATTATTTACTTGTCCTTTATTTACAAAAACATCACGTACCTTCATATATTCATTTACAGAATCTTTTGCCGCTTTATTAAGTGGAACCATTCTTTCACGATTACCTTTTCCAACTATTATTATCACATTTGGATCTCTTTTCAGAACAGACACTGGTAATCCAATCAGTTCACTTGCCCGCATCCCAGTTGCATAACACAATTCCACCATCGCCTTAAGCCTTAAACCTTCTGCTCCTGGTAATTGGCTAGCTGATTTGATAAGTTTTGCAACTTCATTTTCAGTCAAAACTTTAGGAAGTTGACGACCCTTTCTAGGGCTTTTAAGAACAGCAGATGGATTGTCATCTCTTAAACCCTCAGAATTAAGAAACCTGTAAAAGGATTTCATAGCCGATAATCTTCTAGCAACAGTTCGAGAACTTATTCCTCTTTTCTGAAGATTAGCTAGATACTGTCGCAAATGTTCAGTTTCTGCAGTGTCAAGTGCCGCCACAGAAGAGTTCCTACCCTCTATTATGAAACGTGCTAAGTCTTTGAGATCATGTCTGTAAGCGTCTAAAGTATTAGTAGCTATTCCTCTTTCAGCCAAAAGCATTTCAAGAAAGGCTTCCAGATACCTACTACACCGCTCATTAGGTAGATTTCTTAAAATAATCTTTTGATCTTTATACACCTTATCTCTAACCAGTTTTCATGGATTTGTGTTCAAAGAAATTTCCAAGGCAATAGCTCTGGCTGTCCTGTGTAAACCAACTTTTTTCAATGACTCAATAATTGTATGGATAGCAATAGGGTGTAATCCAAAAACATCTCCTTCCCCAATTGAAGAAAGAGTATAAAAAGCTGTCTCCGCAACACTACCTGATTCTGCAGCTCGCTTAAGCCCAAAATGTACTTCCAACGAAGGAAAAGTTATTTTTTCTATATCATCCGTGTTAGCTCGTAACCATAATTCCTTGGCTAATGGTTCTCCCAAGGCATCAAATAAAGCCAACATATTAGCAATATTTTTGGCTCCGCCGGGGCCTTCTTCCTCTTGAATAGCAATCCATTTAGAAAGCTTTTGATTATTCCACGCTAGTTGTTTTTTAGTCAGAATATAAGATTTCTGTTTTATTTTTCTTCCACTGTTTTCAGTTTCCTCATTGTGATTAAGCTTTAACGACTTTTCATCTTCATTATACGTTTTCTCACTCATATTAGGTGATAACTCTTTCCCATATGCTAATCGCAAGGAAGGCCACATTTTGGTATAAGTAACATCGGCATCAGGATCTGAATTCACTACTGAGCTAATTTCCCGAAACCATTCCAAAGCTTGACTATTTTGTCCAACAGCTAAATTTGCTGATATGGCGTCACTCGCAAACCACAAAAGACTTGAAGAAGGTTTTATAAGGTTAAGCTTTGAAGATGTTAATTTTACTGCTATGTGCCATTCGTCATATTCCTTTGCCAAATACCACATCTGCTGAAGTCCCTCAGCTCGAGAAATCGCCATATCATCACTAATCGAAGCAAGGTAAATGACGGCAAGACGAAGACCTGCAGAAGCATTTCCAGGCTCCAACAGAACCTCAACTATTTCATCCTCAGTAATTCCAAGTTCAATATAAACATTAGCTATTTCCTCAGGTGAAAGAGCACCCCATTTTGCAGCACGTCGAATTGCCATTAAACGCGATTGGCGGCTCGCATCCGATGTTGTTGCTATTGCTTTCAACAAACTAGGGGACTCTGAGCTAGCAAACCAATGTGGAACCTGCGCTCCAACAACACGTATCATTGCTAAATTCAGTGCATTTGCCTTACCTGGCGAGTTTAACACTTCAAGTGCAGGAGGCTTTCCTGAAATAATTGAGTTTGATAGCTCAAAAAAAATTTCGTCAGCAACTAAGTTTTGTTCACTAAGCAACTCGAGACCTCTTCTAGCTCCCTCATACTCCATATTCAAAAGTTGGCAGAACACAACAAGTTTCTGTCCAAACTCTGATACAAACCCTGTTTCAAATTCTCTTACTAACTGGCAAGCTCCAGAAAGGTTAGAAGTCAGTAACTTCACACTAACTTTTTGCTCAACAAGAGCGTTCTTAACTGATTCGTTTGTAAGTTCATCTAATATTAAAGAAGCATCCTGAAGCGCTCCCATCGAAATCAATTTTTCTAGTCTAAGTCTCAATAAACTCACACTGCCTTCGGAGTTATAATCAGAATAAAAATTCATCAAAAGTATTCTACGGGCCAAATTATTAGCAGCACTACTTCTTAAACGGTTGGGAATAGATGAAATTAAGCGAACTGCTGATTCTTGTGAAATCCCCTTCCAAAAGTTTTCATCTATTTTGTCTTCTTTTTGCCCGACTAATACTTCTCCTATACTGCTTTGTGACACTTCAGGGTTTGGCAAACGGTCTGGTGTCTCCGACACTTGCACTGATTTTATTGTAATCTCAGGTTTAACTTGAGAAGAAAAGCTTTTTGATGGGCGGGGCTTTGTAACTTCAACTTTTGGTACGAGTGATACTGGGCCAGGTAAATTATTTGCTTCTTGCCCCAAAGCCGCAAGATTAGAAATAACACAAGTGCTTATTACAACCGTCAAAGCTATTGTCACTCTATAGAAGAGATCAACGCGTGAACCGATCATTTGGAACCACCTTTTCAATAAGCTGACTTGGTGCAGGTATATCCCAGGCAATCAGAAAAACAGCTCCACCAATAAGTATAACTATTATCGATATTATTAATATTTTTAGCAACTTTACGCCTATTCTTATTTTTTAATCTATTATTTAAAATGATACATCAGGTATAAAATTCATAAAACGTCAAAAACGGGACAAAAACTTAGTTATTGTGATAAATTTAAAAAATGGCAATTCCGCGGCAAAGATAAAGAAACTATATAATAATAGAGAATGACTAGATCTGATAAAATTACTGATAATATAGGCAAAGAAAACGATTCTTGTCTAAAACGCCCTTCTATTAAAAAGACTATTGTAATAATTGGTCTTATGGGCGCGGGAAAAACCTCTATTGGTCGTAGATTGGCAGAACAGTTAGATCTTACATTTAAGGATTCCGATGAAGAGGTTGAAATAGCGGCAAGACTATCCATAAATGAAATTTTTGCCAACCTAGGTGAAAAAAAATTCAGAGAGGGCGAACGTCGGGTAATTAGTCGTTTACTAGACGATAAACCTATAGTTTTAGCCACAGGTGGAGGAGCGTTTATGGACAGATTCATACGTAATAAGATTGCAAATAACGGCATCTCTATATGGCTCAAATCAGATCTACCTACTCTAGTCAAAAGAACTTCTAGACGTAATAATAGACCTCTATTAAATAATACCGACCAAAGATCAACTTTAAAAAAATTAATTGATGACCGTTATCCCACTTATAAACTGGCTGACATAACCATAGAAAGCAATGATGAATCTGTGGAGAACACCTTAAGAAAGGCTATGGAAGCTTTGGACAACTATCTAGCAGAAAGAAAATGAAATTAAGCTCTAAAATTGAGCCGGCTGAACAAATAAGAGTCAGCCTAAAAGAACGAAGTTATGATATTTTAATTGGATCTGATCTCTTGGATGCAGCCGGCACACTTATCGCAAAAGGTATTGAAACCTCAAAGGCCTACATAGTTACTGACTCCAACGTCTCAACTCACTACGCTAATCGATTAATTTCAAGTTTGAATAATGCTGGAATAGAAAACGATATAATTATTCTTGAACCAGGTGAAAAAACGAAATCGTTTAAAGTGTTTGAAGGTTTATTAAATACAATTATTGAAAAAGGGGTCGAGCGCTCAAATACTTTAATCGCCTTGGGAGGGGGTGTAGTAGGAGATATAACCGGATTTGCTGCAAGTACAATTTTAAGAGGCATTAATTACGTTCAGATTCCCACAACTTTATTAGCTCAAGTAGATAGTTCAGTTGGTGGTAAAACGGCTATCAACTCTTCCTCAGGAAAGAATCTGATTGGTAGTTTCTATCAACCTAAGCTTGTCTTAGCAGATTTACGGACTCTAGAAACTTTGCCTGAAAGAGAATTATTAGCTGGGTATGCAGAAACTGTAAAATATGGTCTTATTGGCGATTCCGTATTTTTCTCATGGTTAGAAAAAAATGGAGAAAATTTACTCAAAGGTGAACAGTCCTATCTAATTCATGCAATCGCCACCAGTTGTAAAATGAAATCGGAGATAGTTGCCCAAGATGAAAAAGAAAAAGGGGAAAGAGCACTATTAAATTTGGGCCATACCTTTGCTCACGCACTAGAATCAGAAGTAGGATTCGATAATCATATACTGCATGGAGAGGCTGTCGCCATAGGCATATGTCTAGCTTTCAATCTGTCAACAAATTTGGGTTTGTGTCCAATTTCTGATACAGAAAGAGTACAAAAACATTTTCGTTCGATTGGATTATCCGTTGAACCGCCAGAGCACCCCTCAGGAGAATGGAAGATCGACGCAATAATGAAGCTTATAGGACTGGATAAGAAAGTAGTAAATAATCACCCTGTTTTCATACTTTCCAAAGGAATTGGAAGTTCTTTCATAGCAGATGATGTGCCCCTTAATGAGGTTAGACAACTTCTAGAAAATACATTCCTTGGATGATAAATTAATATTCATAATTTACTGACTTATATGTACTGTTTTATTTCTCCCTGTATCTATTTTCAGCTGCCCTCAACATCACTGAATAACAAACATCTGATGATAATAAATCAAACGGTTATTATAAATCCTTCACAAATTTTAGCTAAAGGAGTTAGTTGATGCCTCTATCTTCTCCACAGACAAGAGAAACCATGCACACCAGGAGGGTCACATGTACAGGCCATCGACGTGATGATGGTCTATGGGACATCGAGGGACATCTCATTGATGAAAAAACCTATGAATTCTGTAATGATGAAAGAGGTAAGGTTCTTCCAGGTGAACCAGTACATGAAATGTGGATTCGTCTAACTATTACCGAAAAAATGGAGATAAAAAAAGTTGAAGCAGTCACTGACCATAGTCCTTTTAGCATATGTCGTAATATAACTCCGAACTTTCAAAAATTAATCGGAATAACTATTGGCCCTGGATGGCGTAAGCAAGTACTTTCAAGGGTAGGTGGAATCGAGGGGTGCACTCATATTGTAGAACTACTAGGGCCTGTTGCCACAACAGCTTTCCAATCTATAACCCCTGTCAAGAACCGCGAAGAAAAAGTTAATCGTGTTTCATCCGATAAGCCACCACGATTATTGAACACTTGCCACGCATTTAGAAGTGATGGGGAAATAACTAAAAAATACTGGCCTAAGTTTTATGATGGTTCATAGCAACATAAATAGATGGTCTTCAGTAATTGCTAACAGAGAGCTAAGATAAACTAAATAAAATTTTTTCTTTTGATTGAACTAAATATCACTTGGCGAACTAGCTTTTATTGAGATTGAATGAAGACCAGCTGAAAACTCATCAGCTAGTAGACCATGGATAAGCCTTTCACGATCAATCCTAGTCTTATTTGTAAATTCCTCAGATATAATTTCAATTCGGAAGTGGGTTTCTCCTACTCCTGATGCTTCTGCATGACCAACATGAAGGTCCGAATCGTCAATTATTTTAATCTTGATTGGCCTTAAAGCCTGAGAAAGAATAGAATGCATTTTATCCAAGCGTTTCAAATTAGTCTCCCGATGATGTTTAATTTCTTATAAACAAACATAAATTAATATACTTGTTGTATTGTTATTGCAAAAATTAAACTGGATGTCTTGCAGTAACAAAACAATCCCTACATATTAATAGGATGCGTGAAGGATTTGACGGCAATTATTCAATGGAAAAGGAGACTACCGATCCGATTAACGATCGGGAGAACCGCAAGTGTGATCAAGCTAATTGTAAACGTCAGGCCGAATACCGTGCTCCAAAATCGCGCGAAAACCTTCAAGAATATTACTGGTTTTGCTTAGAGCATATTAGACTCTATAATAGTTCGTGGAACTATTATAAGGGCATGACTGATGTTGAGGTAGAGTTAGAAAGACGCGCAGATGCATACTGGCATCGTCGTACCTCGCCTCTCGGAAGCAATAGTAGACATAAGGTTAATATAGAAGATAATTACGGTATTTTTGATAAAGAAAAGGAAGATAACAAAAGAAAAAGTGATTTTTTTAAATTGACTGCACCCGAGCTAAGTGCTCTATCAGTTTTAGGCTTGTCACCTCCTGTAATCATAAAGGAGTTGAAAAGTAAATATAAAGAGCTTGTTAAACTCTATCATCCAGACACTAATGGTGGCAGTAAATCAGCCGAGGAAAAGTTGAAATCAATCAATAGAGCCTATGAGATACTTATGCGACGTACTAATTCTTAGGAAAAACCCTAGGCCCACTCTTAATTATAAATTGGAAGTTTAAATGGATCCGAAAGAACCAATAATGCCCCCTGAATCAATATCTAGCGGTGATATGCCCTCTAATAGCGTTCCCGATATGACTGTATCTGCAAGACAAGTTTTTGGTGTAGATACTGACATGGAGATTCCAGCTTTTTCTGAGCCAACAGTACACGTGCCAGAACTCGACGAAAGCTACCGATTTGATCCAGATACCACTTTAGCCGTTTTAGCTGGCTTTTCTCATAATAGGAGAGTCCTAATACAAGGATACCATGGAACCGGAAAATCAACTCATATTGAACAAGTTGCAGCTCGCCTAAATTGGCCTTGTATTCGTATAAACCTCGACAGTCATATTAGTAGAATTGATCTTATTGGAAAAGATGCCATAGTTTTAAAGGACGGTCAGCAGGTGACTGAGTTTAGGGAAGGATTGTTACCGTGGACCTTACAACATCCTTGCGCGCTAGTATTTGATGAATATGACGCAGGTCGGCCTGACGTAATGTTTGTGATTCAGCGTGTTCTTGAAGCAGACAGTAAACTGACACTGTTGGATCAAAATAAAGTAATAAGGCCCCATAGCAGCTTTCGACTTTTTGCAACAGCTAATACCGTTGGATTGGGAGATACAACAGGCCTCTATCACGGAACACAGCAAATTAATCAAGCCCAGATGGATAGATGGAATATAGTGACTACGCTAAATTATCTTCCACACGAACAGGAAGTGGAAATAGTCATTTCTAAAAGTCCAGAATACGACAATGAGGAAGGACGCAAAACAATTGCAGCCATGGTCGCTACGGCAGAGCTGACTCGTGCAGGCTTCGTTGCAGGAGACATATCAACTGTAATGTCACCCCGTACAGTCATGACTTGGGCTGATAACGCAAATATATTTGGATCCATCTCACTTGGGTTTCAGGTAACGTTTTTAAATAAATGTGATGAAGTAGAACGCACTACCGTAGCCGAATATTTTCAAAGGTGTTTCGGGGTGGAGCTTACAGACAGTATTATTGAACAACCTATAGAACAATAGGTTATAGGAAGCTATCTCAGCAATGGTTAAAGGTAATAATGATGGCCCTGTAGAAGAGTTCCGCCGAATTACAGAAGCGGCTATGCGGGCTATTGGACGTAATGCTGAAATTTCGGTTAGATTTTCACCTGACCCACCCAGTTCAAAGGGAAATGAAGCGTGTTTGCCCCTGCCAAGCCGCGATTTACCTCATGAGGAAGTCAGTGTTGTACGTGGAGAATCAGATTCCATAGCCCTGAAGCAACGTTATCACAACCCAATCATTCACAATGATAGGTTGCCTGCTACTTCAACAGCACAAGAGCTTTATGACACAGTAGAGCAAGTACGCGTTGAGTCGATCGGTACAAAATATATGACAGGCGTAGCAAACAACTTAGATGCCGCATTAGAGGAACGCTGCCGGTCTAAAGGTTTTGCTAGAGTTACTGAAAGAGAGCAAGTTCCTATAGCAGAAGCTGTAGGCTTGCTAGCTAGGGAAGCAATAACTGGGCGTCAGCCACCTCCTTCGGCTCGTCAAATGTTAGATTTATGGAGACCTTTTATTGAGTCTAAAGCAGGTTCTGTTCTAAATGAACTAGAAAAAAGCCTATATGATCAAGCTGAGTTCCAAGATGTAGTTAGAAAAATCATAACTGATTTAGGGTTTTCCGATGATGAAATGAATGCTTCTCCAGAAACCGATGGTGCAGAAGGAGAAAACCAAGAATCAGGAGAAGGTCAACAAGACGGAGAAAATGAAACAGAAGGTGATGCTTCAGCTACAGATGGAACCGGAGAGCAGCAAGAGGGTGATGAACAATTTGAAGAAACAGACATGCTCACTGAAGATGGAGATGGAGAACTTCAACCTGGTTCGGGAGAAGAAGATCCTGAAGCTCCTGGAAGTCCATGGCGACCGCCTGATGGAACACATAACCAAGCCAACCATTTTAATTATAAAATATTCACAGGAGAATTTGACGAAATAGTTGAAGCAGGTGACTTATGTGATCATGACGAGTTAACACGCTTGCGACTGCAACTGGATCAACAAATTGGGCATCTCCAAAGCGTTATTTCTCGACTAGCAAATAGGTTACAACGCCGATTAATGGCGAAACAAACAAGATCGTGGGATTTTGACTTAGAAGAGGGCTTACTCGACACTGGACGACTGTCTCGGGTAGTAACAAACCCGACGCATCCGCTAAGTTTCAAACAAGAAAAAGATACAAACTTTAGAGATACTGTTGTAACACTCCTTATCGATAATTCTGGTTCAATGCGAGGTAGGCCCATCTCGGTGGCTGCAATGAGTGCAGATATACTAGCTCGAACTCTTGAAAGATGTGGAGTAAAAGTAGAGATATTGGGCTTTACCACAAGAGCTTGGAAGGGCGGACAATCTCGTGAAAAATGGCTTACTGCAGCCAAGCCCACAAGCCCAGGGAGGCTAAACGATTTGCGTCATATAATCTATAAATCAGCTGATGCACCCTGGAGGAGAGCTCGCAAAAACCTAGGTCTAATGTTACGAGAGGGCCTTTTGAAAGAAAATATCGACGGAGAGGCGCTAATTTGGGCTCATGAAAGACTATTAGCTAGATCTGAACAACGACGTATTTTAGTAATTGTATCCGATGGAGCGCCGGTCGACGATTCAACTTTATCGGTCAATGCTGGTAACTATCTAGAACGTCATCTTAGACAAGTAATAGAATGGATAGAAACTTACTCACAAATAGAATTGCTCGCTATAGGAATTGGTCATGATGTGACCCGTTACTATCGACGTGCAGTAACTATTGTTGATGCTGAACAGCTTGGTGGAACAGTTATGGACCAATTAGCCGAGCTATTTGAGGAGGAAGATTCTTCTTTTATGACTAACCGGCCACGCAGAAAGAAAATCGCCTAGAACAAAGTTGTCTATATACTATCAACTAGAAAACCATATTTCACGAGATGAAGCGTAGTCATCATTCATTATTGATGTCCTTATAAAGTCCATGAGGCGATTCATAAACGAAACGTTGTGAATAGCTATGTACTGGCTCACGGTAATCTCACCCGCCTTAATAAGGTGGTGCAAATAGGCTCGAGTAAATTTTCTACATGTGTAACAATTGCAGTCTAAATCGATAGGAGAGTTGTCATCTCTAAAGGACGAATTCTTGAGGTTTATGTGATCGCGATCAAGAGAATTATTTAAAGACTTTGGACGAACATAGGCTCCTCCATGACGCGCTAAACGAGTTGGATTAACACAATCAAAAGTATCTATTCCCATAGCGACACCATCCCAAATGTCAACGACCCCACCAATTCCCAGTAAATGTGTCGGATGAGGTTTCTTTGTAGCTGCATTTAACGGCGCCATGGCCATTCCCATCACATCCTTTAAATCAAACTTATTACTACCCAAACAACCTCCAATGGCATATCCAAAATAGTCTTGAGAAGCTGTAAACTCCGCACTCTCTAGACGTAGATCTTCATAGACACCTCCCTGAACTATTCCGTATAAAGCTTGTTTTCCAGCAGATCCCACTTTTTCCTTTTCAAACTCTTTGATACTTCTTAACGCCCATCTATGAGACATGCTCATTGATTCAGCAGTATAATCTCTGCCCACCTCATATGGAGAGCACTCATCAAGAACTAATATTAGATCTGCCCCTAATTTTCTTTGAACCTGAACAGAAGATTCAGGAGTTAATGTATGGATACTGCCATCTATATAGGATTTAAAGACAGCACCTTCCTCCTCAATTCTAATTAATAAGGGCTTTCGCTTGGTTTTACGATTTCCCTTTATTTCTGCAGACGCACTGCCACCACCAAGAGAAAATATTTGAAAGCCTCCTGAATCTGTTAACATGGGTCCATTCCAAGCAACCATTTTATGTAAACCACCGAGCTTAGCTACTATTTCTGGACCAGGCTGCAACATAAGATGGTATGTATTAGACAAAATCACTTGCGTACCAGCTTCTTTCATCTGATCCGGTGCCACACCACGAATGACTCCATTAGTGGCACAAAAAATGAAGGAAGGAGTGTTAATAGAGCCATGGGGCGTATGAATCACGCCCGCCCTAGCTGCGCCAGGCCAAGACTGTTCCGCTGTAGTTTTGTGCTGAATAATGAAATCAAACGATGTTGTTTTTTTATCCAAATTTTTTGTCCTATAAAGCAGAAAACTCTATTTACAATCCATTTTAGTACATATTTATACTCAGAAAAAAGCCCGCATAAAGCGGGCTGAATATCAACTTAAAAGAATCAAAAGCCCTGATTAATTCATCTCTGATGTTACCTCAGGCAATTGCTTTTTTAATCTACGTAATTCAGCCGGCAGTTCTGATGCTGCTGCGTTCCGCAAATAAGCATCAAGTCCTCCCATATGTTCAATTGTTCTTGCTGCGGATGTTGAAACCCGCATACGAACTCTTTTTTCAAGGGCCTCACTATAGAGAGTCATCGATTGAAGATTAGGAAGGAAACGACGACGCGACCTGTTTTTTGCGTGACTAACATTGTTTCCAGTTAATACACCTTTTCCAGTAATACTACAGCGACGAGCCATAAAAGTTTCTCCAAATCTAATAATTTTTTTAGCAGTACATCACCAGTAGTGGGGTCTTAAACGAGGAAGTAATTTTGGTCAAGTACTTACTATTTGACTAGGTTAAACAAAAAACTTATAAATCTTTCTTAAATACACTAAGCAATTCTCTTGCGGCTTGAGCAGGGCTTTTCAAACCAGATTTAACTTTATCTTCCATTTCTATAATAACTGAATTAACTGCTTCACTTGAATAAAAATCATTAAATAGCAGGTCATCTAATTCTCGTCTCATCCAACTTAGTGCTTGTTGCATTCTTCTTTTATCGAAAAGGTCATCTTCTGTCAGAGAATTACGAAATTGTAAAACAATTTCCCATATATCACTAATGCCCTTTTCTTCGGTGGAAGAACATGTGATTACTTGGGTGGTCCACTGAGTTGGAGAAGACTGTAACAGTCTAAGCGCACTTGAGTAGTCTGAAGCAACACTTTTCGCAGCATTCACTAAATCACCGTCTGCTTTATTAACGATAATAAGGTCAGCTAGTTCAACAATTCCACGTTTAATTCCTTGTAATTCATCGCCACTTCCAGGCAAAAGCATAAGGAAAAACATGTCAACCATTTCTGAAACAGCTGTCTCCGATTGTCCTACGCCAACTGTCTCAACCATTACTACATCATAACCCGCTGCCTCACAAACCAATATCGACTCTCGAGTACGGCGAGCCACCCCACCCTGTACCCCCGATGTAGGCGTAGGTCTAATAAAAGCCTCACTTTGCTGTGAAAGACCATCCATTCTAGTTTTATCACCCAGTATCGATCCACCACTGATTTTTGATGACGGATCGACAGCGAGCACCGCGACCTTTTTACCCAAAGATATAACGTGTTTTCCGAAAGCTTCTATAAAAGTTGATTTACCTACCCCAGGAACTCCCGAAACGGCAATTCTCATAGATTTTCCTGTATAGGGCAAAAGTTCTTCTATTAGATTCTCTGCCCGCTCCCGGTGATCGTCACGAATTGATTCTATCAAAGTTATAGCCTGAGCTAACGCACGACGATCGCCCTCTTGAATATGTTTCATTAGATATGTGTCTGACTGGGCCATAAAACTATTAGAAATTCCAAGCTCTTTTTTACGTAATTGGAGAGGACAGTACAACAGATGTGTGTGCGGTACCAAACTGACGAAACAGTGAGATTACATCTTCCAATTCTAATATGCTAGAAACACATAATTTAATCAAAAAACAATCATCACCAGTTATATGATGACATTCAATTACAGATTCCACTGAATTACAAAGACCAATTAGTCGCTGATAGCTAGAAGTAGTCGCAGTTAATCTCATATAAGCAGTAATTTTACGATTTAACATGCACTGATCTATTGCAGCATGATAACCAGTAATAACTCCAGATTCCTCTAGTCGTTTCACTCTCTCTGCAACGGCAGGAGTAGACATACCGACCAGGCGACCAAGTGCGTTAAAAGATAGACGTCCATTAATTTGGAGTTCTTTTAATAATTGAAGACTCTTTTCATCTATAACATTTTCTGGTTCTAATTTCTCTTTGATCATTATTTTTCTGGAAAATATTAAGTTATGTAATTATTTACTTAAATATATTAACAATATTTAATATTATAGATTCTATTGTTAACAATTATTAGTTTATACCATGAATCTATTTATAATCAATAATAATAATGATAATTGAATAAAATATTTTATCTAATTTCTAATTTAAGGAAAAAGAATGAACTTGACTGAACGATTCACCGATCAAACAACTGTAAATTCTATTTCAAATTATTATCAAGATTTATGTTGGGATCTTATTAACTCAATGACCTGAGATGCCGCTTCAGGGATATTCGTACCTGGACCATATATAGCAGAAACACCTTTATTCTTTAAAAATTCGTAGTCCTTTGGAGGAATCACCCCGCCGCATATGACAATAATATTCGATGCTCCTTTATCACAAAGCATTTCTATTAGCTTGGGCACTAGAGTTTTGTGACCAGCAGCCTGACTTGAAACACCAATTACATGCACATCATTTTCTATAGCTTGTTGAGCAGCCTCTTCTGGCGTAGCAAATAAAGGCCCTATATCCACATCAAAACCAATATCTGCAAAAGCTGTAGCTATCACTTTAGCACCCCTATCATGACCATCTTGTCCCATTTTGGCCACAAGCATCCTGGGTCTTCTGCCCTCTTTATCAACAAATAAATCAATCTGAGCTTTTACTTTCTGGAACATTTCATCTTTTTCATACGCCTTACCGTAGACACCGGAAATCGAACGAATTGATGCCCTATGCCGTGTAAAAACATCTTCCATAGCATTTGAAATTTCTCCCACTGTTGCCCTTGCTCTAGCCGCTTCTATGCATACATCAAGAAGGTTACCTTGTTTATTCTCAGCAATAGTCGTAATTTTATTGAGAGCAGCAATACATCGATTTTCATCTCGTTCTCTTTTAAGTTTCTCTAATCTCTCAAGCTGAGATTCTCTAACCTTGGAATTATCTATGTCTAAATATTCTAGAGATTCTTCTTCATCCAGACGATACTTATTCACACCAACAATAACATCTTCCCCCTGATCGACTCTAGCCTGCCTACGAGCAGCTGATTCTTCTATTCGTAATTTGGGCATGCCAGATTCGACTGCCTTAGTCATACCCCCAAGAGCTTCCACCTCATCAATAAGTTTTTTTGCCTCCAAAACAACACTTTGTGTTAAATTCTCAACATAATATGAACCCGCCAGTGGATCTGAAACATTGGTAATACCTGTCTCGTGCTGTAAAACTAATTGCGTATTTCGAGCAATACGCGCTGATCTGGGGGTTGGTAAAGCTACTGCCTCATCAAAAGAATTTGTATGCAAAGACTGAGTGCCACCAAGAGTTGCAGCCAGGGCTTCAATAGTCGTTCGAATAATATTATTATAGGGGTCTTGTTCTGTAAGTGACACCCCAGAAGTCTGACAGTGTGTGCGCAACATTAGAGACCGTTCATCTTGAGCCGAAAAAATGTCAGACATCATATTAGCCCATAGATATCTAGCAGCTCGAAGCTTAGCTATTTCCATGAAAAAGTTCATGCCTATTCCAAAGAAAAACGAAAGACGTGGGGCAAACCTATCAACATCAAGTCCAGAAGAGTGGGCCGCACGCACATACTCAATTCCGTCGGCTAATGTAAAAGCTAATTCCTGTACTGCTGTCGCACCCGCTTCTTGCATATGATATCCGGATATAGAGACCGAATTAAATTTCGGCATATAATTGGCTGTATAAGATATTATGTCTGAAACGATTCTCATTGAGGGCTCTGGTGGATAAATATATGTATTTCGAACCATAAATTCCTTTAAAATATCGTTTTGTATGGTGCCTGCTAGTTTATCTTTTGTTACTCCTTGCTCCTCAGCAGCAACCACATATCCAGCTAAAACAGGTAAGACAGCACCATTCATAGTCATTGAGACACTCATCTGATCTAGGGGAATCCCATCAAATAAAATTTTCATGTCTTCTACTGAATCAATTGCGACCCCTGCTTTGCCAACATCGCCAACCACCCTAGGGTGATCACTGTCATAACCCCTATGAGTTGCTAGATCAAAAGCAATTGAAAGGCCTTTTTGTCCAGCGGCTAAATTAGCCCTATAAAAAGAGTTTGATTCTTCAGCAGTTGAAAAGCCAGCATACTGTCTAACTGTCCAAGGTCTTCCAGCGTACATAGTCGCTTTAGGACCTCCAACAAATGGAGGAAAACCTGGAAGACTATCGAGCCATCCGATCTCTTCTAAATCAGCTGAAGTATAAGCGGGTTTTACACCAATTCCCTCAGGAGTATGCCATATAAGATTTTCTGGAGAATTGCCCTTAAGTTCTTGCTTAGCGAGCATTTTCCAGTCATCAAGTGTTTTTTTAGAAAAATTTGCCATTTGTCCTGTCTTTCCGAACAAAAGATATAGCCAATGAATGATATATCCTAATTAGCACAAACATTAAAATTTAAAAAAATCATTTATTAAATCAATGAATTTAATCAAATAAGGCTGTAAAGTTAAAATAATTACCATGATAGGTGTGTTGCCGCAAAGTTAGGTGCCTGACCATATTTTCGTAAAAGCTCTACTAGCGATGTCTCTTTTACCTCACCTGCCTTATCAACTCCAATTGCATCAGCATGTATCCCCCCACATAAAAATAAAGAATCAATATCAGCTCCTTTTGCACCCGCAACATCTGTGAGAATTCCATCTCCGATCATTAAAACTTTCTTTCTTTGCGGATGACTCAAAAGCTTAATCATTTCATCAAATATAGGTCGGAACGGTTTGCCATACCAATAGACTGCTCCTTTGTGCTGAGTCTCGTAATAAGCGGCTATAGCTCCAGCACATATTTCTCGTTGCTGGCCTCTCATTACTTCTCTGTCCGGATTAGCACATATCATTGGCAATGAGAGATTAGCAGCTTCAGACAGCTCAGAAAAATAATCTTTGATTGTATCACTTTTCTTTCGAGGACCAGTGCATAATATGAAATCCGCATATTTGATACTTTTTACTTCTTCTATATTAGGATTTTCTAGCATCGATCGGTGTCTTTCATTTCCTATAAAAACAACCCTCTTACCTAAAGACTTAAAAGAATTATTTGAACGGTCTGCTATAGCGTTCCAGGCCACCTCACCGGATGATAAAACATTATCATACAGATCATCAGGAACACCAATCTGAGTTATAACCTTTACTACGACTTCAACTCTGAAAGGAGCGTTTGATAGTAACGCTATGGACTTTCCTGCTTTCTTTAATTTTTTTAAGCAATCTAAAGCCTCTGGAAAAGGTTCAATCCCATTATGTAATGTGCCCCACAGATCAATTATGTAAAAATCATAGGAATCTGCTATTGGAGACAGTCTTGATATGAGTTGTGTGTTCATAAAAATGACTTACCTAAAAAATATTTTAAACAATAGATAATAATAAAATATTCATTCATCGATAATGAGACGCACCTTCAGCACAGAGTATTTGTTCTACCAAAGTCGCCCAATAACTAGCGCCGATTGGCAGTATATCATCATTAAAATCATATTCCGGATTATGGAGCATACAATTATTTTCAGCTGGTCCATTACCCAACCAAACGTAACATCCTGGACGTTCACGCAACATGTAAGAGAAATCTTCTGATCCCATACTTGGTGCTGGATTTAAGTCAATGTTTTCCTCTCCAACAATTTCTGATGCAGCAGTCACAGCTAATTCGGTTTCTTCTTCATGGTTAATAGTAGAGGGATATCTGCGTTCATAGTTCAATTGATATTTGCTTCCGGTAGCTTCACAAATACCTTCACAAACTCGTCGTATAGCTAATTCAGCATCGTTCCTGACCCGGTCCTTAAAACTTCTCACTGTGCCTTTCAGTTCGACCGTTTCAGGAATCACATTATATGCATCACCTCCATGTATTTGAGTTATCGATACGACCAAAGCATCAAGTGGATCAGTGTTTCTACTAGTAATTGTTTGTACTGCAGCAATTATTTGCGAGGCTGCAACAATTGGGTCTACTCCTTGATGGGGCATAGCGCCATGACTTCCTTTGCCTATGACTTTCAAATCAAAAATATCAAAAGCAGCCATCATAGGACCCGAAGAGATGCCAAATTTACCCATCTCCATTCCTGGCCAATTATGTAATCCAAATACCGATTCTACCGGGAATTTTTCAAATAATCCCTGCTCTATCATTACTTTACCACCACCTTCTCCTTCCTCTGCAGGCTGGAAAATAAAGTACACTACACCATCAAAATTTAAACTTTCTGAAAGATATTTTGCTGCCCCAAGTAACATCGTAGTATGGCCATCATGGCCGCAGGCATGCATCATTCCTAGATTCTTGGAACGGTGCTCAAAATCATTCTTTTCAATTAAAGGGAGGGCATCCATATCTGCTCTAAGTGCTATGGCTCTATTTCCTTTACCAGCTTTTAATCGCCCTACCACTCCAGTTCCAGCAAGACCTAAATGCACTTCTAGCCCAAGATCTTCAAGTTTATTTACCACAAACTGAGATGTTTCACGCTCCTTAAAAGCAATTTCCGGATTAGCATGCAGATAACGCCTCCACTCAGTCATTAGAGCCTTTTCTTTATATATTTCTGGTTTAACTGGCATCGTTGCTCCTTCTAATATTACAGGCTAATATAACTTTATTTTTTATTAGCTTAAAGCGATGGAATGTAAATTAATAATTTGATTTACATGTTTAACTGCTAGCGTTGATCATATTAATGCTATTAAAAAATATACTTATATAAGTTTTTATGTGATCCTATGTTCTAAATTAAACAAAATCTATTTATTGAGGAAACGCGCAGTCATGGCAACTTCAGATCAAGCTCAATTTGCTCCCAACTCTGCTGCTGCAAGAGACATAGCCTACTATTTACATCCTTATACAAACATTAAAGCTCATGAAGAGAGTGGTCCTCTCATCATTAATAGTGGAAAAGGCGTATTTGTTTACGACGATCAAGGCAAAGAATACATAGAAGGTATGGCTGGACTCTGGTGCACGTCTCTTGGATATGGGGAAGAGCGTTTGGCCAAAGCGGCTTATGACCAACTTCTTAAAATGTCATACACTCAAGGGTTTACACACCGCTCAAACGAAACTGCAATTGATCTAGCTGAAAAATTGATATCTATAGCCCCAAAAGGAATGAGCAAAGTTTTTTTTACAAATTCAGGGTCAGAAGCAAATGACACTCAAATTAAAATTGTTTGGTACTATAACAACGCAATAGGACGTCCGAATAAAAAGAAAATTATTGGTCGTAAAAGAGCTTACCATGGCATTACTCTAGCTGCCTCGAGTTTGACGGGGGTTGAATACGCACAAAAAGGTTTTGATGTGCCCCTAGAGCGTTTTTTGCATGTCTCCTCAGCTCATTATTGGAGAGATGGAGAGGACGGTGAATCAGAAGAAGAATACACAGACAGACTGGCAGAAGAGTTGAATCAACTAATAATTTCTGAGGGAGCGGATACTGTTGCGGCTTTCATCGCCGAACCAGTAATGGGAGCCGGAGGTGCAATTCCACCTCCAAAATCCTATTTTCCTAAAATACAGACTGTTTTAAAAAATCATGACGTTTTGTTTATAGCCGATGAGGTAATAACGGGATTCTGCAGAACAGGAAACATGTTTGCTACTGAAACCTATAACCTTGACCCAGATTTAATATCTGTGGCAAAGGCCTTGTCTTCCGCTTATTTGCCAATAGGGGCAGTAATGATGAAGGATGAAATTTATCAAGGCCTTCGTTCTGGAGGAGATAAGTTTGGGATGTGGAATACTGGCTACACATATTCAGGACATCCTGCTTCAGCTGCAGTCGCGCTAGAAACTCTAAAGATTTATGAAGAAAGAGAGATTCTAGACCATGTCAGAAGCGTAATGCCCAAGTTTCGAGAGCGTCTTATGAGCTTTGCTGAACATCCTTTAGTGGGAGACGTGCGCAACGTAGGGCTTATTGGAGGCATAGAACTGTCGCCCGATAAAAAAAACAAAGGCGTATTCGATCCAAACGAAAAAGTTGCTCCCTATTTTGTATCTAGGGCTCACGAATATGGTCTTATATTAAGAGCCGCCCCATCAGACGTTATAGCTTTTTGTCCACCTCTGATTATTAGTGAAAAAGAGATTAACTTAGTCATGGATCGTGCTGAAAAGGCATTAGATGACACTTGGAATCATGTTCAAAAAAAGGGATTAGTATAAGTTAATCGAATAAAATTTATTCGGATTAAGTATAGCAGTTCAACTTTGTTAAGAAGTTTTGATTATTTGATAAGCAAAGCTTTCTCGGTGTTTTAGTTTAGATGCGTCACTCCGCCACCGTGGGCAAAGCTGATAGCTCTGGCTATAATAATTTTATAAAAACCGAGATGAAATCGGTCTGGCAGGGCTTTAATGCAATACGACAAATTTTTTGCTGAAAATTTGGGAGGCTTACGAGCAGAAGGTCGGTACCGAGAGTTTGCTGACTTAGAGCGTAATGCTGGTAGTTTTCCCAATGCTGTTCGCTACGCTAATGGCAGGCGTCAGGATATAACTGTATGGTGTTCAAACGATTATTTGGGTTTTGGACAACACCCATCTGTCTTAGAGGCCATGCACGAAGCTATAAACCGTTGTGGAGCAGGCGCAGGTGGCACTCGTAATATATCTGGCACCAATCACTATCACGTCTTACTAGAAGAAGAACTAGCTGATTTACATGCAAAGGAAGCTTCACTTTTATTCACATCTGGATATGTTGCTAATTGGACTACATTAAGCACTTTAGCGTCCTGTCTACCAAACTGTTTGGTTATTTCAGACGCTCTTAATCACAATTCCATGATAGAAGGGATCCGTCATGGACGATCAGAAAAAACAGTATTTCGCCATAACGATGTAGCACATCTTAAAGAAATTCTTTCCAATCAAGACCTCGATCGGCCAAAAATTGTTGCTTTTGAGTCAGTATATTCCATGGACGGTGATATATCTCCAATTGCAGATATTCTGGATTTATGTGAAAGACATAATGCACTTTCATATTTGGATGAAGTTCACGCTGTAGGCATGTATGGAGAAAGAGGCGGAGGTGTAGCCGAACGCGAAGGTGTGATGGATAGAGTAGATATAATACAGGGAACTTTAGGTAAAGCCTTTGGAGTAATGGGCGGTTATATCGCATCCTCTGATAACCTGATAGACTTTATCCGTTCCAACGGTAACGGTTTTATTTTTACCACTTCCTTACCTCCTGCATTAGCTGCAGGAGCACGAGCTGCAATAAAAATATTGAAGGAACGCAATGATATACGAAACAGGCATCAAGAAAGGGCGTTTACGCTCAAGAAAGGTCTACTTGATGCAGGAATAGAGGTAATGGCATCTGATTGCCATATAGTACCAGTTTTAGTAGGAGATGCTAGACTGTGTAAGATCGCTAGTGATGAACTGTTAGATCGCCATAACGTCTATGTTCAACCAATCAATTTTCCTACGGTACCTAAAGGAACAGAGAGACTTCGCATAACCCCTACTCCATTGCACACCGATGAAGCAATGGACCATTTGATTTCTGCCTTCCAGGATGTCTGGGTCCGCCTTAACTTACGTAAAGCTGCATAACAAACTAAATCTAATGGCCCTTAGTAGATTAATTCAGTCGGCAACAGCCTCAGCAGCTGTCATTGTCGGCAAAATGCCATGAGACTCTGCCTCAGTAGAATCAAAATTCAGCTCTACTCGCATCCCATCAGGACCTGTTATAAATAATTGATAGAGGTCTCCTTCATTAGCTTGCCTCTGTATAAATTCAACACCATTACTTTCTAAACGATCTATCATTTCTGGTAATCCAGTGCACCTAAAAGCTACGTGATCAATTATGCCAGTTCCAGTGTTTTGTTCAGATAATCTCCCGCCTAGATAACGATCTTGAAAACGTTTTTCTTTTTCTTCGACAGGTAATTGCGCGATGTGAAGAACGTCACGGTTACCTATATATAACCAAACCACTTTAACCCTAAAATCCGGTGTATGACCCTCTTCAAGACCGATGTTTTCTATAAACCAGTTAGCTGTTGATTCAACGTCGTCAACCAGTAAGAGTAGATGTTCTATATAGCTTAAGGGCATATCTAGTTTCCAATTTATTTAAAGTAGATAACACAAATAATACTGTTACTTAAGGATAAAGTTTACTTGCATTCCAATGACCCTGTCCCGTAAGTTCAAACAAAAGTCGGTCGTGCATCCTATCATCTTTTTCTGTCCAAAATTCGATCCGACTTGGTTTTAGTCTATAGCCTGACCAGAAAGATGGACGGAAAACTTTCTCCGATGCAAATTTTTTTTCAAATTGCGCGGCTTTTTCCTCAAATTCTTCTCGCGTCTTCATCAATTTAGATTGATCAGATGCCCAAGCTGAAATCTGACTGCCTCTTGACCGTGAGCTAAAGTATAGATCTGCTTCTTCATCGGTCACTTCCATTACGGATCCGTCTATGCGCACCTGTCTACCTAGCTGTCTCCAATAGAAACATAATGAAGCGAGAGGTTTCTTTTTTAAATCTTGAGCTTTTTTACTTTCCATATTTGTGTAAAAAACAAACCCATCCTCTCCGTAACCTTTCAATAGAACCATACGCACGGAGGGGACCCCCTCGGAACTTACTGTGGCTAGTGCCATTGCATCTGGATTCTTTTTCTCAGAGACGATAGCATCATCATACCAATCACTAAATTGTTTGATTGGGTCTATTTTTGGCTCAGACATGTCTTTTTTCTGCCATTATAGTTTTTTAATTAATTATATACCTAATTCCTGCTTTTCTCATTTATCAGTTTTGAAGGCCTGTACCACTAAAAAACAAGAACATAAAGTCACTATTAAAAAATGAATCATAAAACTAAGGTAAATAAAAATGAAATCAAAGGTTACTATAGCAATAATTGTTGCAATATTTTCTCTTTCCTCTTGTGCTAATGAAATTGGTCAAAAAGAAGGTCTGGGAACCATTATTGGAGCAATGGGCGGCGCAGTTATTGGATCAAATATAGGTAAGGGTAAAGGACGTACAGCAGCCATTGCTCTTGGCACTCTAGCTGGCGCAGTTCTGGGCGCAGATATAGGCAAAACTCTAGATCGGAAAGATCGATTAGCTATGAAATCTGCAGAATCAAAAGCCCATAAAGCAAAAATAGGTGAACAAATCACCTGGAATAATCCGAAAAGTGGAAATTCTGGATCAGTTACACCCATACGAGAAGGTAAAAGAAAATCAAGCGGCGCCTACTGCCGTGAATATCTTACTCGAGTAGAAATAAATGGACGCACGCAACAAGCGTATGGAACAGCTTGTCGACAACAGGATGGGAGTTGGAAAATAGTAAAATAGTTTATTGCCTTGCCGCAATCAAACTTTGGTGTAGGATGCCCGCAATCTTGAAAAACTTCTAATCTGCAGGATTCTATGAATACTAAAAAAGAGTTAATGTCGGGGAAACGAGGCCTGATCATGGGCGTTGCTAATGAGCGCTCTATTGCTTGGGGCATAGCTCGGTCAATTGCTGATCATGGAGGAACTCTTGCTTTCACTTATCAAGGTGAAGCACTAGAAAAACGAGTTCGACCACTAGCTGAACAAGTAAACTCTGACATAGTCCTTCAATGCGATGTCTCGGACAACAAAAGCTTAGATAGTCTTTTCTCAGAATTAGAAGAAAAATGGGGAGGTATTGATTTCCTTGTCCATGCGATAGCTTTTTCTGATAAAGATGAGTTGAAAGGTCAGTATTTAGACACCACAAAAGAGAACTTCCTTCGCTCATTAGAAATATCTTGTTATTCTTTCACTGACCTTTGCAGGCGAGCATCAAAACTTATGTCCGAAGGCGGCAGTCTTTTGACACTGACTTATTATGGTGCAGAAAGCGTTATGCCCCATTATAATGTCATGGGAGTTGCTAAAGCAGCTCTCGAAGCTAGTGTTAGATACCTAGCTGTGGATTTAGGAAATAAATCAATTCGTGTTAATGCGATATCGGCTGGCCCTATTAAAACCTTGGCTGCAAGCGGTATTGGGGATTTTCGTTATATACTTAAATGGAATGAGCTTAATTCCCCCCTGAAACGCAACGTGACAATTGAGCAGGTTGGTAGTGCAGGGCTATATTTACTTAGTGATCTCAGCTCGGGGGTAACCGGTGAAGTTCATCATGTTGATAGCGGATATAATGTAGTAGGTATGGTAGCAGTAGATGAGGCATCCGAAGTCGCAAATTTGCTATCAAATATAAAAACAGACGAGGACTGAAAGTCATAAAGGAGAGCTTTCATGTCAGTTAATAAATTTGGTCGAATACTTAATTTCACTACCTGGGGGGAGAGTCATGGCAGTGCAATTGGCTGTGTTATAGATGGAGTGCCCCCTCGCATCAATCTTTCTGAAGAAGATATCCAAACATGGCTTGACAGAAGAAAGCCTGGTCAATCTCGTTTTACTTCTCAAAGGCAAGAACCAGATAAAATAGAGATCCTGTCGGGAGTCTTTGAGAATAAAACAACTGGAGCACCAGTTAGTCTAATCATCAGGAATGTAGATGCCCGATCACGAGACTATGGAGAAATTGCTGATAAATATAGACCAGGACATGCGGACTATACCTATGATGCAAAATATGGCATCCGTGATTACCGAGGAGGAGGTCGTTCGTCAGCAAGAGAAACTGCTTCGCGGGTAGCAGCTGGCGCCATAGCACGTAAAGTTCTTGATAGTATCATCCCAGGGAAAATAAATATTCGTTCAGCATTAATCCAAATAGGAAACCAGTCAATAAATAGGCAACACTGGGACAATTCCGAGATAGAAAAAAACCCTTTTTGGTGTCCCGACGCCATCGCCGCAAAAAATTGGGAAAAATATTTAGAAAAAATTCGAAAAGATGGATCTAGTGTTGGAGCTATAATTGAAGTTACTGCAACCGGGATACCAGTAGGGATTGGGGAGCCTATTTATGGAAAAATTGACTCAGAACTTGCTATGGCCATGATGAGCATAAACGCGGTTAAAGGCGTAGAAGTAGGCGAAGGCATGGCAGCTGCTTCCCTAACAGGCGAAGAAAATGCTGATGAAATGTATACTGAAAATGGCAATGTTAAATTCAAATCAAATAAATCCGGTGGTGTGTTGGGAGGGATAACGACAGGACAGGATATCGTCGTAAGATTTGCTGTTAAGCCAACTAGCTCAATTTTATCAGAACGAAAAACGATTGATAAAAGCGGTGTAGAAACAAAAATAAGCACTAAAGGTAGACACGATCCTTGCGTTGGCATAAGAGCCGCACCAGTTGGAGAAGCAATGATGGCATTAGTACTGGCTGATCAACTACTTCGACACCGTGCACAAATAGGAAGTATTGATTTCTAATTTATCAGATAATTCATATTACTACACAGTCCATTGCTTAAATTTTTATCAAGCACAAAGAAACTCCCATGCAAGATGCAATAAATCAAAAAAAAATAGCAATACTTGCAACAGGTGCAAATGGGTGCTGCATTGCAGCAGACCTGACTACGTCCGATCTTGATGTGGTTTTGATTGATCAATGGGCAGAGCATGTCGATAAAATGCAACGAACAGGCTTATCCATCATCACCAATGAAGAAAGTTATAACATAAAGGTAAGAGCCTATCACCTTGGTGATGTTTGTACGATCAAAGATAAGTTTGATATAGTTTTTCTTACCTCAAAAGCATATGACTCTCGTTGGTTAACTGAATTTATAAAGCCCTACCTTGCTAAAGATGGCCTTCTAATAGCTGTTCAGAACTGCATGACAGCAGAGATGATTGGGAAAATAGTTGGTGTCGAACGCACTCTTGGATGTGTAGTAGAACTTTCTTCTCAGTTATTTCAGCCAGGTGAAGTAAAGAGAAACACTCTCAAGGAAAATACCTGGTTTGGGTTAGGTTCTTTTGACATTTCTCACACAAAAAGGTTACCAGAGGTACAACAGATTCTAAGCTATTCAGGAAAAGTTGACCTTACCGATGATATATTGTCAGCGAAATGGATGAAATTAATTGTGAATGCAATGACAATGGCTATAAAAGCAATACTCGGAATGACAAATGAAGAGGTATTTCATCTAAACGGTAACGAATATGCCCAAAAGGTCCAAAGATTATTTATTAAAGCAGGGGAAGAGGCCTTAACAGCGGGACAAGTCATGGGATACAAACTTGTTCCTATTTTTGGTCTAGAAGCTGATGAAGTTAAAAATACAAACAACCTGTTAGAAACATTGCTTGACAAAATAGTTACTGACGTAGGACCCACAGCTGTTAATACCGTTCTTCAAGATCATATAAAAGGTCGATATAGTGAGGTAGATATGATTAATGGAATTGTTGCCGAAGAAAGTTATAGTAAGAATAAGGCTGCCCCTGTCTCAGAAATGCTTGTGGATCTAACACATCAGATTTATAGCGGAGAATTGAAACCAAGTAAGGACAATCTACAACTGATGTATAAGAACTTAAATTTGTAGGAAGAGTTTTGTGAACATTTTTACCTTTAGTAATTAGCTCTAATAAAACGAGAAACAATAAACTCTATAAGTCTAAAAAACATGTCAACCGAAACAGAAAACAAGGGCTTACTGCCCTCAGGCCTACACGATCTCCTTCCTCCAAACGCAGCTCTGGAGGACAGAACGATACGTGCACTAATAGATACGTTTAGCTCGTTTGGTTATGACCACGTTAAACCTCCCCTTGTCGAATTTGAGAGCACCTTAACAGCTTCAGAGGAGAACGGCGGCGGAACTCTCTCAGGGCAAATGTTCCGAATAATGGATCCGACAAGCGAAAAAATGATGGGAGTAAGAGCTGACATCACTTTACAAGTGGCAAGAATTGCTGAAACACGACTTAAGTACAAAGCCCGTCCTCTTCGACTATCATACGCAGGTGAAGTTTTAAGAGTGAAAGGAAGTCAACTAAGACCTGAACGTATGTTTGCTCAAGCAGGAGTTGAATTGATCGGTTCAAATGATATCTCTTCAGATGTTGAGATGGTTGTTTTAGCAAGCAATGCTCTTGCCGCTGCTGGCATCAGTGACCCGACTATAGATTTAAATTCTCCTGCTTTAGTCACAAATATATTATCAGATATCGATATCGATCAGAACATAATTAAGCATTTACGATCAGCATTAGACCATAAAGATGCAACTGAGGTTCATAACGTGGTTCGTAAATACGAAACCGCTTTAGGGAAAAAAGCTGATGCACTATATGGCCTGGTAGGAGCCATAGGCTCTGCAGAAGATGTTATTTCTAAATTACGGCATTTGGAATTGCCAGATTTGGCCGTTGTCGAATTAGATCGATTGGAATCAGTTGTTACAGGGGTTATAGAGGCAGGCAGTAAACTATCCTTAACAATTGATCCTGTCGAATATAGAGGTTTTGAGTATCACACTGGCGTTAGTTTTACAATTTTCGCTGCTGGGGTTAGGGGAGAGTTAGGTAGAGGTGGACGCTACATAACTTCTTCTAACGAGCCTGCTACTGGATTTTCTTTATATCTCGATTCAATCATGAGGGCATTACCAGACCCACCTAGTCCCCAAAAACTCTATTTACCATCCGAAGTCACCGCTGAAGTTGCTAAAGTATTAAGGTCCGACGGATGGATTACTGTGACAGGTCTAACACCAATTAATGATATATCCGCAGAGGCCAGAAGGCTGGAATGCAGTCATTGTTGGATTGAGGGGAAAATATTATCTTCGATTGACCAAACCGACATCAGTCCAAAGGAGGCATAAATGGCTAATGTTGCTGTCGTAGGCTCCCAATGGGGTGACGAAGGAAAAGGAAAAATAGTAGATTGGTTATCTGAAAGAGCTGATATAGTTGTTAGGTTTCAGGGAGGGCACAATGCAGGCCACACTCTTGTAATCGGAGATCGCACTTATAAGCTTAGTCTACTGCCTTCCGGTGTAGTTAGACCCAAAAAAATAGGGGTTATAGGTAATGGTGTTGTTGTAGATCCTTGGGCATTAATCAAAGAGATTGAGACCGTATCAAGTCAGGGTGTTTCTATCACACCAAATAATTTAAAAATAGCTGATAGTGTTCCTCTAATATTACCTTTACATCAACAACTAGATAACGCACTTGAAAAGGCTAGGGGTAATAGTAAAATCGGCACCACAGGACGTGGCATAGGCCCAGCTTACGAAGATAAAGTAGGAAGGAGAGCAATACGTTTATGCGATCTAAATGACAGAGAAACGCTAAATTCTCGACTAGAACAGCTTTTGTTCCATCACAATGCATTACTTAGAGGATTGGGAGTCAAAGAAGCTAATCCAGAAGAAATACTTAACAATCTAGAGAGTGTTGCATCTAAACTACTACAGTTTTCATGTCCAGTTTGGAGTTGGTTAGATGAAGCAAAAAAATCAGGGAAACGAATCCTTTTTGAAGGCGCACAAGGTGCGATGTTGGACGTCGACCACGGCACATACCCATTTGTTACCTCATCAAATACAGTAGCTGGTCAAGCTGCCGCTGGATCAGGTGTAGGGCCAAGTTCAATAGGCTACATTCTAGGAATTACCAAAGCTTATACCACTCGTGTTGGTAGTGGCCCATTCCCAAGTGAACAGGATAATGAGATAGGAGAGTTATTAGGACAAAAAGGACATGAATTTGGGACAGTAACAGGTCGCAAACGACGGTGCGGCTGGTTTGATGCAGTTATGGTACGGCAAGCCGTTACTATTGGCGGAATTGATGGTATAGCCTTAACTAAAGTTGACGTATTGGATGGTTTAGAGAAAATAAAAATGTGTACAGGATACTTACTTAACGGCAATAGAATTAATTACTTACCACCAAGCATCTTAGAACAGGGTCAAGTCGAGCCCATCTATGAAACTTTTGAAGGGTGGAGCGAAAGCACCGTTGGTGCGAGGAGCTGGATGGATCTGCCAGCAACAGCAATAAAATATGTGCGTCGAATAGAAGAATTAATTGGTGCGCCAGTTGCACTACTATCAACTAGCCCAGAACGTCAAGACACTATACTAGTTAAAGACCCATTTAGTGATTAACTAACCTAATATTTTATCGGAATTTCTTATATGTAGAGCGAATATTCTAAGAAAGAGCTGCGTTCTGTTCACTAACCTGACTATGAATAGTTTTTTGCAATTTTTCAAATGCTCTTACTTCTATTTGTCTAACACGCTCACGGCTAATACCATACGTTTTTGACAGTTCTTCTAAGGTAAGAGGATTTTCCTTAAGTCTTCTTTCCGTTAGAATGTGCTGCTCACGGTCATTCAAACCTGACATAGCCGCACTAAGCATTTCTCGTCGCTTCTCTAGTTCGTCTTCTTCAGCAATCACTATTTCTTGAGAATCTGACTCGTCAACCAGCCAGTCCATCCACTCGCCCTCACCTTCACCATCTGTCCTGACAGTAGCGTTAAGAGAAGCATCCGGCCCTGAAAGACGACGATTCATTGAGATTACATCTGCCTCAGCAACGTTCAGTTCAGTAGCAATTTTTTCAACATTTTCCGGTGAAAGATCACCCTCATCCAACGCTTTTAATTTCCCTTTCATCCGTCTTAGGTTAAAAAATAACTTTTTTTGAGCCGCTGTAGTGCCCATTTTAACTAGGCTCCATGAATGAAGTATATATTCCTGCATAGAAGCCCTTATCCACCACATGGCATAAGTAGCCAAACGAAATCCTTTATCAGGATCAAACTTTTTAACGGCCTGCATTAACCCTATGTTCCCCTCAGAAATCATCTCCGCTAGTGGAAGTCCATAACCCCGATAGCCCATAGCTATCTTCGCAACTAACCGAAGATGACTAGTGACTAATTTGTGAGCGGCATCAACATCTTCATGCTCAATCCACCGTTTGGCTAGCATGAATTCCTCATCATGAGAAAGCATCGGAAACTTCCGGATCTCATTCAAGTACCTCGAAAGATTACCCTCAGGAGTCAAACTTGGAAGGTTAGGTGTTGCCATCTTGTGTTATCCCAACGTATTTGGACTGAAACGTATACAAAGTTTTCTTTAAATATTACAAAAAAACACTAATTAAAACCCATCAGAAACAGTTTATCTGATCCTATAATTAACCATATAAAGACTTTTTTCTATGATTCAAGGCTCTAAAACGATTCTAAACTATTTATTAAGTTTTCCATGTCATTTGGTAATTTTGTTTCGAAATGAAGCTTTTTATTGAATCTAGGGTGTTTGAAACCAAGTTGAAATGCATGCAGGGCTTGACGATTAAAGTTTTTCAGAACAAATAAACTCTCTGATTTTTTCTTAAAATCAGTATTGTTGTATTTATTTTTTAGAAACGATTTTTTACCCCCAAAATATAGAGGATCTCCAATAATGGAGTTACCTATATAATTTAAATGTACGCGTATTTGATGAGTGCGACCGGTAAGTAATTTACAAATCAAAACGCTAGCAAAAGGAGGAACTGAAGTTCCCAACACCCTTTCTATTTTATAGTTAGTGATAGCGGTTTTTCCATTGCGATTTACAACAGCCATTTTTTTTCGGTTGTTAGGGCTCCTTCCAATAAGAGTTTTTATTTCATTAGTTGCTGCTTTTGGGGAACCAAAGACAATAGCTCTATATGCACGATCGACAGATCGATCGCTAAATTGTTTTGAAAGAGACTCATGAGCCAACGAGGTTTTAGCCACAACCATGGCGCCACTTGTATTTTTATCCAGCCTATGAACAATTCCTGGGCGAGCCTCACCGCCTATGCCCTTTAGGCTTTCTCCACAATGAGAAATAAGTGCATTTACTAAAGTGCGATCTGGATTTCCTGGTGCAGGATGAACCACTAATCCAGCAGGTTTATCAATAACAATAAGATCTTCATCTTCAAACAAAATATTTAAAGGTATATTCTGACCTTGAGGGATAGCAGATTGAGTTATTGGAATAATAAAATTAAAACTATCTCCTTCAGATACTCGACGAGAAGGTTGTTTTAGGGTTTTTCCATTTTGAGTTAAATTCCCTTCTAAAATAAGTGTTTTAACACGTGAACGGGACATGCCATCGATTAAACCTGCCAAGGCCATATCTAGCCGTTGACCAGACTCAGCCTGAGTAAAGTCTATATTAATCGCTTTACCTTCCAGACCTTCAACAGAGATTTTCTTGCGTTTATTGTCCACGGCTCTAGACTATGATGACCACACATGCAGGGAGTATGCGCAAAGTGCAACTTATTAAAGGTCTAGTTATTTTCATGTCGATACTTATTTTTCTCGGTTTAATAGCTTTGGTATGGACTATTTTCAACTTAAATGAACCTTCTAACAACATAAACAATTCAACACTTCCTGAAAAGATATCGCTTGGAATACCTAAACATTGTGAAATATCCGAAATAAAATTGAATACAAAATTTTTAACAGTAAGAACTTATTCATCCAACAAATTAATTGAGTGTGATCAGATCTATATAATAAATTTATCAAAAGGCCGGGTAGTAAGTACGGTGGGTCGTTAAATGACAGTGAACCTTAGCAGTGATAACGTTAGTGGCGCTTCTCCTTCAATTCTAGAGGCGTTAGTTTCAGCTGCCAATGAAGTGGCGATGCCATATGGTAATGATAAATGGACTAGAGACGTCGAAGAAAAACTAAGCCAAATATTTGAAACTAAGCTTGTAATAATTCCTGTATCAACAGGCACTGCAGCAAACGCTATAGCTTTGAGCGCAATCACACCAGCCTATGGCGCCATCTATTGTCATTCATCGAGTCATGCATATAAAGACGAATGCGGTGCCCCGGAATTTTATAGCGGAGGAGCAAAAATGATTCCGCTTGAGGGCAGAAATGGCAAAATTTTCGAACCCGATTTAAAAGAAAAACTTAAAAATTGGCGACCCAATGGGGTTCATAACGTATTGCCTGCAGCATTAACAATATCTCAAGCGACTGAGTTTGGGACTATTTATAACATCGAGGAAATTCAGGCCTTAACGAAAACTGCTCACGAACATTCGATGATGGTTCATATGGATGGAGCCCGGTTTGCAAACTCACTTGTACAACAGAATATAAGTCCTGCAGATGCGACGTGGAAAAGTGGTGTAGATGTAATGAGTTTAGGTGCCACCAAAAATGGCGCATTGGCTGCAGAAGCAATAATATTTTTTAAAACTGAGCTTGCAAATAGAATTCCCGAAATTCATAAACGTGGCGGTCATTTGCTTTCAAAAATGCGTTTTATTACTTGCCAGCTCGATGCCTATCTAACAAATGACTTATGGAAAACCAACGCATCAAATGCGAATAATGCAGCCAAGATTCTGGCTGAAGGTTTGAGTGCCTTTAACTTCGCAACTTTAAAATATCCAGTAGAGGCAAATGAAATTTTTGTATCTCTTCCTGAATACATAATTGATAAATTGGAGAAAAATGGATTTGGATTTTATAGAATAGGAGACGAAGGAGTAATTCGACTAGTTACCTCTTTTAACACCGATGTGTCCGATGTTGATGCTTTCTTATCAGCAATTAACCATCATTCTAAATATTTATAAGAATAATATGTAAATAGATGCTAATTATTTACCTACGGTTTGTAAAATTTGACTTAGATCACAAGGTTGCGCTTGAATTGCTAGACCAGTTTCGATATTGAATTATATATGCTGAAAGAGTCCCCTTCGTCTAGTGGCCTAGGACAACGGCCTCTCACGCCGTAAACACGGGTTCGAGTCCCGTAGGGGACACCAATTTCAGCTAAGAACTGCAACTAACAGCAGGGGGACGAAACGTGTCCTTTAGCCTACACCCTATAACGCCAGACTTTGCAGCTGAGATAGGGGATATTAACCTCAGAGAACCTCTTTCAGAGGAGGAATTCACATCGCTAGAAAGCGCTTTCAACACCTACTCAGTTTTAATTTTTCCTGATCAGAAGCTTTCTGAAAAACATCAGATGAAGTTTAGTTCTCGGTTCGGCCCATTAGAAACATCAATACAAAAGTTTCGAAAAGGAGTTAAGTTACGTTTAGGGCCAAAGTTTGCTGATGTTTCGAATCTCGGCCCAGACAATAAATTATTAGGAGAGGATAGCGAGCGACGCTTGTTTAACTCAGGAAACCAATTGTGGCATACCGATAGCTCTTTTATGGAAATACCTGCTAAGTGTTCTTTGCTTTATGCAAAATCGATTCCCCCAGTGGGGGGGCATACAGAGTTCGTTGACCTAAGAGCAGCGTATGATGCTTTACCAAAAAAAATTAAGGACGATATAAAAGGCCTTGTTGCAGAACACTCTATTAGAGAATCACGAATAAAAATAGGTTATAAGGAATTTACATCTGATGAAGTCTCAAGCATGCCTCCAGTTCCTCAAGTTTTAGTTAGAAATCATGCTGGATCTGGGCGTAGGACACTTTATCTGGCTTCGCATGCAGCCCGAATTATTGGATTATCAGATAAAGAAGGTAAAGCATTATTAGCGGAATTAATTGAGCATTCTACACAAAGGCGGTTTGTATATATTCATAGGTGGCGAGCTAATGACCTAGTTATGTGGGATAACCGAAACACTATGCACAGAGGAAAACCTTTTGAAGATTTAAGATACAAGAGGGACATGCGACGAACTACCGTTAGAGATGTTGCCTCCACCTGTGAACAAGAAGGCATACACCCCTAAATTCATTCCATTAAAGTTAATCTATGGGTATCATCTCTAAATAGTCGACTTAATGTTGCGGCTGATCACTTATATTAATTAATAGAAAATTTTAACCGGATCTTTTTATGCTTCTCTGAAAAGATTATTGACTTAATAGAGGTTTTATTTTTACGAAATTGTTTATGATATGGAACATGCATTATTAGATCTGTCAGCTTTACTTCTGACTTTAGCCTCTATATTTGGCTACATTAATCATATTTGGATCAAGCTTCCGCATACTATAGGAATCTTGGTTATCACACTGTTATTTTCTTTGTCTGTGATAGCAATTGATCTTATGGTCCCTTCATTAAATTTGGGTGGGATAGTCTCCGGAATAAAATATAATATTAACTTCTCCGATACTTTAATGACAGGATTATTAAGTTTTTTACTTTTTGCTGGAGCTCTACATGTAGATTTGGAATATTTGGCAAAACAAAAATGGACCATTGGTACGATGGCCAGTGTGGGTGTTATTTTATCCACCTTAATTATTGGCTATTTTACTTATTTGCTTTTCAACTTTTTGGGAATTCAGATTCCGCTAGAATACTGCCTTGTGTTTGGCGCCTTAATATCCCCTACCGATCCTATTGCTGTTCTTGGAATTATGAAAACTGTAGACGCCCCTAAATCACTTGAAGCAAAAATCTCCGGTGAAAGTTTGTTTAATGATGGCGTCGGAATTGTTGTTTTCACAATACTTGCAGCAATTGCTATCTCTAGCGGAAATGAGACTTCATTATCAACGACAAGCATAATTCATTTATTCGTGAGAGAAGCTATAGGTGGGATCATACTTGGTTTAGTTACTGGCTTCATTTCATATCGAGCAATAAAATTGATAAATGAATATAATCTTGAGATACTGATTACCCTTGCTCTAGTAACGCTAACTTATTCTATTGCACTTAACCTCCATGTATCGGGACCTATAGCCGTTGTTGTGGCTGGTATAATGATAGGAAACCAAGGCAAGAAATTTGCCATGAGTAAAACCACGAGCGATCATCTCTTTAAATTTTGGTCACTAATAGACGAAGTTCTAAATTCTGTTTTATTTTTGATGATTGGATTCGAATTAATAGGTATATCATTTACAAAACCAATTTTATTGGCGGTGATTTTCTCAATTCCTATAATGTTAATAGCCCGATTAACCTCAATATCGTTACCTATACTAATTTTTTCCCAACCGCGTAATTTTATCCCTCTACTCACTTGGGGCGGCCTAAGAGGGGGTATTTCAGTGGCCTTAGCTCTTTCACTTCCAGACTCCCCTGAAAAAAATTTCATTCTCGCTATGACATATGGTGTAGTAATTTTCTCAATTGTTTTTCAGGGATTAACTTTTCGACCACTTCTACGACAAATAATTAAATAATCAGCTCTAAAAAATGTTGGAATTTAAATTATTTTGTTTAAAAACTTAAAAGAGATGTCTCCATGAAAATTTCAAAAATAGAAATATTAGCCGCTGATCTTCCACTTATCCAACCTATAAAAATGTCTGGAGTTGAAATTGGAGTTTCACAAAATGTTTTTGTCCGGATAGAAACAAATAATGGTTTAACTGGATGGGGAGAAGCTTCATCTTCACCTGAAATGACTGGAGAAACAGTTGAGAGTATGGTCTCTGTTATCAAATATCTTGTCCCTTTTTTAGTCGGAAGAGATCCATCTGCCTTTAGTGAAAATCTTCTCGAAATGGACCGTAGAGTTTATGGAAATTCTAGCGCTAAAACTGTAATAGAAATGGCCTGCTATGACATTACAGGAAAGTGCTTCGAAAAATCAGTTGCAGAATTATTGGGTGGCACTAAAAATTATAGAATGCCCGTAGTACAGATGTTGGCGTCTGGTGATTTAAATAATGATTTAGATGAAGCTCTACATAAAGCAGACCTCGGTTTTTCTGCAATGAAAATAAAGGTCGGCGGAAAACCTCTTTGTGAAGACATAAAACGCACAGAAACAATTAGTAAAGAGCTAGATGGGAAAGTCCAACTTTCCGCCGACGCTAATCAGGGCTGGGGTCTGGAGAATGGTATTCTATTTGCTGAAGAGGCAAGCGAATTTCTCGATTTTTTAGAACAACCAATAATCGGACATGACATTGAGGGCATGGCTAAGATTGCTAAAATTTCAAATTGCAAAATAAGTGCAGATGAAGGCTTACACAGTTTGGATGACATTAAAACACATCATGCTGCTAGAGCAGCTCATGGTGGCAGTTTGAAAACAATTAAACTAGGGGGAATTACTAGAGCATTTCAAGCAATAGAACTTTTCAAAAAACTGGGCATGAGTGTTAATCTTGCGGGAAAAACAGCTGAAACTAGTATTGCAAGCTCAGCGATCTTGCATATAGCAGCTGCGGCACCAGATCTTTCTTGGGGGGTCAGTCCTACTGCACCCTATCTTAGTACGGATATAGTCAAGAGCCCTATTAAGGTATATGAAGGTCACGCTGATCCTCCAGAGGGATGGGGCCTTGGAATCGAGGTAGATGAGGACAAACTATCGGTATTAACGCGCACAATTTAGTAATATCTTAGGAACATTATCAATGAAAGAGAGTGTTGAAGAAAACCCTAAAACTCAGGTATCCCCCTTACAGCTTCACAGGGAGTACGTTAATGGAGAGTGGATTGATTATAATGGACATATGAATTTGGCTTATTATGTTTTAGCTTTTGATCATGCAACGGATGCTTTCTTCGATCACCTTGGGCTTGGAGTTGATTATCTAAAAAGTAATAATTGCTCTACTTTCACCCTAGAAGCTCACATAACATATGACAGAGAATTGATGGCAAATGACCCAATGCGTTTTGAAACTCAACTTCTGGATCATGACGCCAAACGAATTCACTACATACACATGATGTACCATGAGGAAAAAGGTTATTTAGCTTCAACAAATGAACTGATAAGTTTGCACGTCAATATGACTAAACGTAGATCAACTCCATTACCAAACTCAGTAACTAAAAAGCTAGAAACAATAATGAAATCACATAAACTACTCCCTCGTCCAAAACAAACAGGTCAGGTGATATCTCTTGCGAAGTAAAATATTATATAAAAGAAACAAGACGGCTAAAGCTTCCCGAGTGTTAGGTTCAGTGCGAGAGCTATCGGATAAATGGGGATTAACCGAACAACTGGAGAAAGGAGAGATATTAGGGCCTCCGTTTCGTGAAGTATTAGAATGTGCCGTAGAAATAAGCAAACGAGCTAAAATTTTAGCAGGAGCTGCATACAGTCAAGAGCGGCGGATAGTTCTTAACGTCGCCTTATTAGAAATGGGAAGGGAAAACGATCGCAATGTTACTTTTATGCATGAATGTGCACATATTTTAACTGATTTATTTTATGGACGCTCTTGTAAACACAACCAGTCATGGCGAGACATAATGCGACTACTAGGTCAAAAACCTGTTGTTAGACATAATCTTTCTTACCTTTCACGTGCTTCACAAGCGGTTGTGGCTTGGCAATGCAACAACTGCATTAAAAAATACTATTTTGTGAGAAGACCACGCCGTAATCCGTCAAAATGTTTTTGCCAATCTTGTGGCCCTGAGCTAGGTCATCTTAAAGTTATACCTGTTTCTTCTGACAATTAAAGTTCTATGAATAAAAGTTCACAGACCATCGAAAGAAAGTTTCCCATCGAACTTAGAATCGTAGTTTGGGAATTTGTAAGAATTATGGTGCAACTTGAAAAATCGACGAAATCTAAAAACCATAAAAATTCTTTATCGATTTACCATGCTTGGCTACCTGCATGGCACGAAATAGACGATCGTCTAACAGAATCTGGTAAAAAGGATGTGTCAGAATTTTCCGAACTAATGATGGAAAAAGAGGTTTTATTACAATGTAGAAGTAATAAACAACTGAATGAATTATATAGAGTACTTGAGAATGTTATAAATCAGCTTAAGGTAGAAACAAGACTAGCCTCTGGAAACGCAGAAAAATTAACCAGTCTAAGATATGAAAAAAGTGAGCTAGAAACACTTCTAAGAAAAACACGAAGAATGAGAAAGTCGCCGAATAGAAATAAACGTTGACTATAAAACAAGCCCCTTAAGACTGGTTGGATTCTTCGGGATTTATTCTTATCATCTCTGCAAATATATTAATTGCCTCATCTAAAGTCCTACTTCTATCTGCATTTTCAACTGTCTCTATAGCCAATGGTGATTCGGACAATAAACTAAAAATCTCTGCAGCTCCTCGGTGAAAACCTCCGGGAAGTTGAGAAACTTCAAGAGTATTTCTTATTTCATTCATCTCTCCAATCCAGCGTCTCGCGTCAGTACTTAGCCACGGAATGCGGTTATTCATCCTATTAAAAGCCTCTGGCTGACTTTCCGAGAACTCAGTCTTTAACTCTTCATAAACGCCTAATTGTTTTCCAGCTAACAAAACTGCCGTATCCAACGTCATTGTTCCTTTAGTTAGAGCCGCGTAACACATTTTTAAAGCTGAAGATCGGGCCCAATCCTTACCCAATGATATTATTTTTAGGTTTTCTCCCCCAAGTGGAAGAATCTGCTCAGCATACTTACCAGAAACATATAACCTAGTAGCTTCTCCCCTTCCTGGTGGTGGCCCAATTATGCCAGCATCAACGTATAAGGCACCTGCAGAACTAATTAATAACCTTATCCTTTCAGAGGTGGAGGGAGCGATTGCATTACATTCAGCGTAGAGAGGTTCTACCTTCAAATCCTGAATAATTTTCATAACTTCATTAGCAAAAACTTCGGCCTCACTAGGAGGCATTATCGAAAGTATTAGATCAGATTCATTGACCACCATATGAAGATCTCGTAAGTCTTCAATTCCAGCTTTGAAACAGAGATCACGAGTCCGATCACTTCGTCCGTTTAAAGATGTAATTACCCTATATTTATTCTTTAATAGTACTTTTCCTATCTCATTACCCATATCGCCAGGGCTCATCAAACCAATAGTTTTTATGGCCACAGAGTTTACCCTCCAAATTGATTTAATAGTAATTATTGATTTTATTGCGCCCTAAGAGTTTACTTGAGTAAATCAGTTATTCCTACGGTCAGAATAAGAATCTAATTTAGGAAACAGAAAATGAAATCTAATAACCTTGTAAGTCCTGAATGGTTAATGAATAACCTAGAAAATCCAAGCATAAGGATACTGGAATTCAATTGGAACGGTACCGATTCATATGATTCGTGGCATATACCAGGCGCACAGGGCTGGTACTGGAAAGACTGGCTTTGGGATGAAAATATTCGGGATTTTCCAACCCAAGATGATTTTGCCAGAAGGTGTTCCCTTAGCGGAATTGAAAATAAGACCAAAATAGTTTGTTATGGAGATCCTCCTCAATTTGGAACATACGGCTGGTGGGTTATAAAATTTCTTGGTCATATGGATGTATGTGTGCTGGATGGTGGTCGAGTAAAGTGGGAGAAAATGGGTTTTCCGAAATCACTTGAGCTCCCTAAGATCACTGGGGCTAATTATTTACCTAATTCCAATCGAAATAATAACATGCGTATTAGACGTGATGAAATTCTGGATAAAATTGAGGAAATTGATCAAGAAAAAATCATATTACTTGATCATAGGTCAGCGGAAGAATATCGAGGTGAAAGGGTCAATATGTTAGGGGTCCCTGATGTAGGGGCGGAAAGAGCCGGACGTATACCTGGCGCTAGGCATTTATACTTCGAAAATCTTCTAGATAAAAACATGTGCTTCAAATCTGCTGATGAGTTGTCTAGCTTGTTTGAGGCAAAAGGCGCTACAGCCGATTCAGAGATTATTTCGTACTGTCGTCTTAGTCATCGAGCTACCCTCGCATTTTTCGCAATGACCGAACTCTTAGGTTATAAAAATGTAAGAAGTTATGATGGGTCATGGACCGAGTGGGGAAGTCTTGTCGGCGTTCCAATAGAACGTTAGAACAGTATTTATTTTACTTAAAATTATTCAGGAATTATTATGACTTTAACTGGACCGGGCGTTGAAAAGTTTCCTACTCTTTTTTCATCATATAAATTGAAAAACTTGAATATATCAAATCGCTGTATTGTGTCTCCCATGACAAGAACCAGTGCAACTGAGGACGGATTGGTTACTAACCAAATAGCAGACTATTACGCTAGATATGCAAGGAGTGGTTGGGGACTAATCATTACCGAGGGTACCTATATTGATTTTCGATATAGCCAAGGTTACACATATCAGCCTGGCATAGCTGATGAACGTCAGCAAGAATCGTGGAGAAAAGTAGTCGAAGCCTCACACGCAGCCGGAACGCCTATTTTTATGCAAATATTTCACTGCGGAGCCATTAACCAAGGTAATTATTGGGTTGAGGGGTCTATAGCACCATCTGTTGTGAAACCCAAAGGCGAACAAATTCCTCGCTATCGAGGAGCGGCTGGAGGCTTTCAAACACCGAGAGAAATAACAAATGAAGAAATCGAGACTGTCGTGGAAAGTTTTGGAGAAGCAGCCAAAAGAGCAGATGAAGTAGGTTTCGATGGTATAGAAGTTCATGGGGCAAACGGTTATCTACCTGATCAATTTCTAACAAAATACACAAATCAAAGAGAAGATGACTATGGTGGGCCAATAGAAAATCGTATTAAGTTTCATTGTAAAATAATGAACGCTGTGAGGAGCGCAGTCCCAAACAAACCTGTTGGAGTACGAATTTCTCAAACCAAAGTAAACGACTTTGAGTATAATTGGCCCGGTGGAATATCAGATGCTGAGGTTATTTTTTCGAAATTGGCAGAAACGGGAATAGACTTTATTGATTGCAGCGCCCACTTGGGCGTTACCCCTATATTTGACACTAAAAATAGTCTTTCGGGTTTAGCTAAAAAGTATTCGGGTCTTACTGTCATATCTAACGGAAAGCTACAGGATCCAATTGTAGCCGAAAAAGCTTTAATCGAAAGTGAAGGAGATTTTGTAGCTATAGGCAAAGGTGCTCTCGCTGACTTCGAGTGGCCTCTTAAAATAGCTGCAGAAAACGATCCATTTCCATTTGATCCGGGTATGATAACACCATATGCAACTTTGGATTGTAACAAAGATTTTTGGACAAAAAATCCTGATGGAGTATCAAGTGAAATTGTAGAAGCGAGGGATGCTGGTGAGAGGGCATAAATATCGTCTTTACTTTCCCGATTTCATAGCTAAACCTATAATAATTGATAAAGAACAAACTATAAAAAGAACAATAAAAGTATCCTTAAAACCGAACATGTTTGACTGTACGTTAATAACTTTTTCTAAGTACTGAAGCGCCATTGGCGCCTGATCTAAAACAGGTAAACCAGCGTGAGAAAGCAGATTCTTAACTTTTTCCAATAGGTCCAAAGTTTGGGGGTTTCCTGCATTTTGCAATGGAGTCAACATTTCACTAAAAAATTGTGTTCTTCTCTCTAAAAAGACAGCAAAGAGATTTACTCCAAAAGCCCCTCCAAGTTGGCGCATACAATTTACTGTTCCAGAGGCTTGAGCAACCATATCTGCTGAAACTGGTCTAAGTGCACCAACGCTCACTGCTGGAAAAACAAATGTATTGCCTATACGACCGATTAAAACCCACAAAGTCAGCAGCCAAAAACTTGTGTTCAAATCAGCAAAAGATGTCAAAAGGGCAGAAACAGCTATTAAAGCCATACCTATTGAAGACAAGAAAGCGATAGACACTTTATCGCTTAAATAACCTCCTAGAGGGAAAAGAAACACCAAAAGCACCTGCGGAAATAAGATCAAACCGGCTTGAGTAGCTGATAGCCCTTGAACAGTTTGCACAAATAGTGGAACCATATAAGTGGTAACAAAGATAGATAGGCCAAAGACAAAACTAACAATAGCTGCCGAAGCAAATCGTAGGTTTAAAAAAAGCCTTAATTCTATTAAAGGGTCGTTTACCTTTAACTCCCAAAAAATAAAAAACACAGAAGCAAAAATTGATGTCCAGAAGAGAAGTATAACTTCAAGAGAGCTCCAACCTAACCTCTGACCATTTACAAAAGCCGTTAGAAAACCAACTGTTACTATCAACATTAGTATAAAACCGAGCCAATCAAACTTTGGGATTTTTATTGATCGGTCTCGACCAGGAAGGGTAAAAGGCGAAAGCAACAAGCCGATTAAAGCAAAAGGAAGGGCAACGTAAAAGGTATGACGCCAGCCATAAAAATCTACAACAATTCCGCCAAAAAGGGGAGCAACAGCGGGAGCAAGAACTGTTCCCATGGCGAATAGTCCCATCGCTTTACCGCGTTGCTCGGGAGGAAATACTCTGAACATTGCCAACATTGAAATTGGTTGAACTATTCCAGCAGCGGCACCTTGTAAAACTCTAGAAAGAATCAAAATATCTTGGTTCGGAGATATGGCACCCAGTAATGACGCAAAAACAAATAATGTAAGTACCAATATAAATGTTAGCCTCAATCCTATTGCTTTATCTAACCAATCAATCATGAGCATTGTTGAGGTCATAGCTGCAAGAAAGGCTGTTGACATCCATTGGGCTGTTATTTGTCCCATACCGAAGTAACCCATGATGTCAGGAATAGCAGTGTTAATTACGGTAATTGCCAGCGTAACCGCTACTCCAGATGCAATGGCGGTGATAGAGACCAGCCACCTTTGCAAGTGACTATTATGCTCTGACATTGAGCTAACCGTCGTCAGCATCGATCTCTATATTTAATTCAACCATCATACCAGGCCGCAGATGATTGCTTCTTTGCTTAATTTCAATACGGACAGGAATACGCTGAGTAACTTTTGTAAAGTTTCCACTAGGATTGGGAGCAGGCAATAATGCAAACTGGCTGGTAGTAGCATCTCCGATTCTAACTAATTTTCCGGAATATATTTGATTCGGATAAGCGTCCACCTGAACCGAAACCAATTGTCCAATCTTTAGATTGCGCAATCTGGTTTCTTTAATATTAGCTTCAATCCATACGTAACTGGGGTCGTGCATCAGGAAAAGTCTCTGCCCCGATTGAGCCATTTCACCCGACGATATAAAACTCTTATCAATAACTCCGTCAATCGGGCTAAATATATTAGTCTTATCTATCTGTATTTTCTTACCATCAATTTTTGCAACGAGATGTGCCTTCTGAGCCATATGTCTAGATAGCTCATGTTGCAAAACATCGATTTCATCACGTGTAATTTTTGCTGACCTCAGAGCGGCTTCTGCTACCTTGACCTTAGCAGCAGCTTTTCTCGCCTCTTGATTTTTCATTTCTACTCTAGTTTTAAGAAAACGCCATTTTTTTATGGAAATAACGCCCCTATCTTTCAAAGAATCAGCCCGATAAAAATCATCTTTAGCCAATTTAATATTTAACTGACGAGCTGAAAATTCAGCTTTAGCCGCAGCAAGTTCCGATTTTCTTTCAACTACCAAAGCTGCTGTTCTACGATCTAACATCTTTATCTGAGACTCAATTTGACGAATTTGTGCTAGTTTTCCATCCACTAGAAAATTGAGTTCTCTCAATTCTATTATCGCTTCCCGATCATCAATTTTAAGCAAAAGGTCTCCAGGCCTAACTTTATCCCCCTCTTTAACATTTACGCTAATAATATTGCCTGCTGCACGAGAGCTGATAGTTTTCATCTCGGTGTCAATCCGAGCGTCAACCACATGAATATTATTTATTTGATCGAGGTACCAGCTTACAGCTCCCGCAGCTGCAGCAAGGATTAACAAAAGAGTTAAACCAGCTTTAAGGTAGAATTTACTCCCCAAAGATCTCGTCTTTGGTTTTATGTTGGGATTAGTATCAGAATTATTGGAGAGTTCGCTATTGGGCATCGGTTCAACCAAGATTGTAAGGTTAATTAACCTTCTTATATGAAGAAACCTTAAGACCTATATGCTTAAAAACATTTAAGCAGACGCTGATTTCTTCTTTGGTAAGGTCGCTAAGAAACTCATCTCTAAAATCATTAATCGTTGTTTTAATCTCTTCTACTAATGGTCGACCTTTCTCAGTAATTGATATAACTTTTCGTCTTCGGTCACTTTTAGATTCACGTCGCTCAATAAGGCTCATACTCTCTAAAGCATCGAGTAAACGGACTAACGTTGGTCCCTCAATACCCATACTTAAAGCAAGATCTTTTTGAGAAAGCTCTTCACTGCTTCGAGAAATATAATAGAGTGTTAACCACCGCGACTGAGTCATTCCTACAGACATCAGATGTTTGTCCACAAGGCTTCTCCAAGACCAGTAAAGTCTCGCAAGCTCAATATTAAAATTTTCTTTTTCTTCTGCATTAATAGTCATCGACATATACTTAGCATACTATTAGTTAGTATACTATCCTAATCTACATTTATTCTCTTTTGGTATGATTATTGCAATTTAGTAGCTTTAAATTCCGTATCTTTGTCTCTATTGTTCAGGTAATAATCTCTATAAATAATTCAAAGGGAGTTCCAAGAATGGCTGAAGCATTTATATGTGATGCAGTTCGCACACCGTTCGGACGTTATGGTGGAAGCCTATCAGAAGTGAGAACCGACGATCTTGCCGCCACCCCACTGAAGGCTCTTGTTACCCGAAATGAAAAAGTTGATTGGGAAGCTGTAGATGACGTCATTTATGGTTGTGTAAACCAAGCCGGAGAGGATAATCGTAATGTTGCCAGAATGGCCTCATTACTGTCCGGACTGCCAACTTCGGTCACTGGCGCCACAGTAAATAGGCTTTGTGGTTCAGGTCTTGAAGCATTAACAGCAGCTGCAAGATCAATTAGAACGGGCGAAGCGGAAGTAGTTATCGCCGGAGGTGTAGAGAGCATGTCGAGAGCTCCTTTCGTCATGCCAAAGGCAACATCAGCCTATAGTAGAAATACAAAAATAGAAGATACAACTATAGGATGGAGATTTGTTAATCCCAAAATGAAGCAAGAGTACGGAATAGATTCTATGCCAGAAACTGCTGAGAATGTTGCAGTTGAGTTCCAAATTAATCGTAAAGACCAAGACTCATTTGCCTTTAGATCCCAACAAAGAGCTAAAAATGCACAAAGTAATGGACGTCTCTCAAGAGAGATCATACCTGTAAGTGTACCTAAAAGACGAAGTGAGCCAGTTATAGTTGACGCTGATGAGCACCCTAGAGGAGACACAACCCTGGATGTTTTGGCAAAATTACCAACACCATTTAGAGAAGATGGAACGGTAACCGCTGGAAATGCATCAGGCGTAAATGATGGGGCCTGCGCCATGATAATAGCTTCGGAGGATGCAATAAATAAATACAGTCTTAATCCCTTAGCCAGAATTTTAGGAACAGCAACTGCAGGTGTACCTCCCAGAATCATGGGCTTTGGTCCAGCGCCGGCAACAAGAAAACTTTTAGAACACCTCAAAATTAAAGTCAGTGATATAGGAGTGATTGAATTAAATGAAGCTTTTGCCGCTCAAGCTTTAGCCGTGACACGAGACCTAGGTCTTCCCGATGATGCAGAACATGTAAACCCTAACGGAGGAGCAATAGCGCTAGGACATCCTCTTGGAGCAAGTGGCGGCCGCCTGGCAATGACAGCAGCATATGAATTGCTGGATCGTAATGAAAAATATGCACTGTGTACGATGTGTATAGGGGTGGGGCAGGGAATCGCTACTTTGTTGGAAAGAGCTGCGTAAGTTTATTCATTAGGCTCATCTGGCGGGACAATAAGATCTATTTCATCATGTTCCATTATAGCTCTTAGATAGTGACCCTTGTCATCCAGAAATAATTGTCTGGTAATTCCCTCAATAACTCTGGGAATTCCGTAACGCATGGTAGTTACCGAGCTACCTGTCATTCCTAAACTAATTAGTGTGCCTATTGTAAAGCAGTGGATATGATGAAGGTAGGGCGCGTCACCTAGGTTTTTTTCAATAAATTCAAAATTTTTTCCAAGATATGGGTAGCTTGATGCAGACACAGACTCTTCCCCTGCTGGAGGAACAAATCTATCCTCCCACAAAGCAATTTTATCTGATAATAAAGAAGTTTCCGTTCGTAAACTAAAATCATTAATGTGACCTGTAGCAGCTATTATAAAATCGACCAGATGCTTATTACCCCCGCAAGTTTCAATTAGAATTTCATTTCCACTATCACCACTTAATGAAACATTTTTCCAGGCGGCATCCTCATGCATTCGAAACCCTTCAAGAGTATGCGCTCTATCAAATGATTCTTGTGGAGGGGGCTGGTGAGTTTGTAAAATATGCACCGCGATGCGCCAACGTTCCAAATCACTAAAATCAGAAAAATGCTTCAAGTAGGCAATATCGTCAAACGGCTTATGCGCGTTTATTTTAGCTATCTCACGCCTTCTAACAAACACATGGGCTTCTTTCGCTCCGGCCTCTAGTGCCGTCGCCGCATTGTCAAAAGCTCCAGCATTCGCACCCAGGACCGCTATCCTTTTTCCTTCAAGTAAATGAAAATCAATTTCACGATTAGCCTGCGAATAGCGTTCTTCGGGTAACGCATTTTTAATCAGCTCAGGAACGTGCCATTCACCACAACCTTCCAAACCATTTGCCAAAATAACTTCTCTGGCAAAAACTATGCCATCTTTCCCTGTAACACCGGTTGATTTCAGAGGAACCTTTATCAGACTACTACTAGAACTTGGCTCATCCGCCTCTAAGGGACCCACTTCTGTCTCATTCCATACGGGTATGTTAAGAACGTCTCTGTACCAGGTCAGATATTGATGCCAGTCTAATGTAGGAAACCTCTCTAACTCATCCCAGGCTTTAGACCCATATTTAGCAGTAAACCAAGCGCGGGGAGTCAGAGATGGGATACCGAGATCAGGACCTGTTAAATTAAGGGCCGTTCTCAAATGATGCATTCGAGCGTAGCTGTTCCAGGGACCCTCCTTGCCCTTTGGTTTAGAGTCTATTGCAATAACATTATTTATATTTTCTCTTCTCAAGGCGAACGAAAGAGCTAGACCACTCTGACCAGCACCAATTATCAGAACATCAAAAACCGGGGTCCCGGAATGATGATGACGCTTCACGAGCCAAGGCTTTTTGGGGTGATCTAACAGGTCTAAATCAACGAGGACCTGTTTGCTAAGTTTATTTAATTGTGTTGTTTCTTGTAAATCTTCAGGCATGAATAGCTCAAACTCACTAATCTATTATCATATGTATAGCAAATATATTCTATTATTTGTAGTTACGCCTACTTGCAAGAATTATGGCCTAACACTCGATAGCCTCAGAAGCTGAAGGTCCAAGGATAAATCCTCTTCCTTCTCCGCAATTAATTTAATATCTGCATTTTATACAATAAACCAAAAATCTGTGATTTACTTGAGGCATCGCCTGTTAGCGTTTATGTGGACCGATATCAGAGAGAACCAAGAAAGTTTATTAAAGTAAGTTCTAACCTGTTCATTTTTTTTAAAACATCCGGTTCAGAACTTAAAATTAAAAATCAGTCACCAGCAAGATCATTACACGACTGGAACCAACACCAAAGATACTTTATACAATGTGGGAGAAAGAAGCCACCACTCGAATTTTCTTCGATCCATTCCTTATTTGGCGCTGAGTGGAGTAGTCCGGTAACTAGTCAGGACCAGAACCTGAAAGTCGTAGGTTCAAATTCTACCTCGTTTCTGATACCTTAATTAATATAATGGGTTCGGAATGAATATTCCGCCATTAGTTCTTATGCTGAATACAAATCCAGGATACTAAAATGCGCCCGAATCACCTCAAGAAAATCTGGAAATCCGGTAAACCTGCTCTCAATGGCTGGTGTCAAATACCCCACTCTTTATCCACCGAGATGATGGCTCATCAAGGATGGGATTCTATAACAATAGACCTACAGCACAGCGGGGTTACTGAGTCAGATGTCATATCGATGCTGCAAGCGATCTCAACAACTGAAGCGGTTCCTATGGTTCGCACACCGTGGAACGAACCTGGCGTTATAATGCGTCTATTAGATGCAGGCGCCTACGGTATTATTTGTCCGATGATTAATAATCGCGACGACGCAGAAAATTTCGTGGCTGCATGCAAATATCCACCCGTGGGAATTCGTTCGAATGGTCCATTCAGAGCATTAATGTACGGCGGAAGTGATTACCAAAAGTTCGCAAATGGAGAAATAGTGACCTTAGCTATGATAGAGACACAAGAAGCAATGGAAAACTTAACTGAAATAGTGGCAACTCCTGGTCTAGATGGCGTTTATATCGGCCCATCCGATTTATCTATATCCCATGGAGAAGCCCCAATTCTTGACCATTTTGATGGACCAATAGTTCCATTAATAGCTCGCATCAGAGAAGAAGCTCATGCTGCAGGCAAAGTTGCTGGCATTCATGGAGCCAGTTCGAAATATGCCATAAGAATGATATCAGAAGGGTTTAATTTAGTAACACCAACTTCCGACATTCGGCTAGTTGCAGCTGGGGCCTCCCAAATGGTTGATGAAATAAGAAGAGGATAATCGATAAAGTTATATTATAAAAAACTGATATATAAGGAATATATCTGGAAAACGATCACAACATATTAACTCTACTTACTCTTTCTCTCCCACACCGCAACACTAATTGACATCATTGGTGGAACAACAGCCAATGTAAGTACAGCAGATAACGCCAGTCCTCCAATCACAACGGAGCCCAGACCACGGTACAACTCAGAGCCCGCTCCTGGAAAAACTACCAAAGGCAGCATACCAAAGACCGACGTTAAAGTTGACATAAAAATCGGTCTAATCCTGTTTCGTGTAGCCAGAGTTATGGCCTCGTCTGCCGACATTCCCTGTTTGCGGATATGTAATAAGGTTTGATGAACAAGGAGTATCGCATTGTTTACAACTATACCAATTAGAATAATAAAACCTAACATGGTCAACATATCCAATGGCTGAAAAACCGATTTATTTAATAAGGCTAAGCCAGCCAACCCTCCGGCAGCTGCTATGGGCACAGAGAGTAAAATTATCAGAGGATAGACAAAACTCTCAAACAAAATAGCCATTACTAAATAAACTATAACTACTGCTAGAAGTAGATCAATAATAATCTCATTCCAGGTTGCTGTTAACTTATCAGCCGTACCACTAACCCTAAAACGAACTCCTTCAGGCACCCCAGCTGCCTCAATAGGTTCTATAACCTGCTCTTTAATTAGCTCAATAGCTTTTTGCAAAGGCATAGAATCTGAAGGGGTCACTCTCAATGTCATAGTTCTAACTCGTTCCGATCGGCGAATTTCAGTCGGACCACTCGTTACTGTTACTTTTGCAAGGCTATCTACAGATATTAAACGACCTTCGCGCGTCACCATAGGCAAAGAACCAATTTTCTGGGTTGTGTTAATTTGATCCAGTTCGCCCATAAGCATCAGATCAATTCGTTTCCCGTCCACTGTAATCTCAGAAACTCTTACCCCGTCATTAAATGCATCTATAGAATGGCCCAATTCCTGCGCAGTTAAACCATTGTCTGCAAGAGCAGTTGGATCAGGTTCTACCCTTATCTCAGGTGCCCCTAGTGTTAGGCTCGGGAGCGGACGTGTTCGGTGTCCGTCTTTGGGAGGCAACAGTTGCATTAGCTTAAAAAACGCCTTTTTTCCTACTTCATAAATAAGAGGTAGCTCAGGTCCAGACACATCAATATCCACCGCACGCCCTCCTCCTACCGAGCGACCAAATAATGAGGGTTGAAAAACAAATGCAAATGTCCCAGGCTCTTGAAAGGCTGCCTTCTGCATAATGGGGATGAGATCCCTCACTCGTGTTGAGTCTTGCGCTGTTCCACCAATGAAAGCCCTACCATTAAAATCGACTCGCAAAAATCGTTGGAATTTTGGAGAATCATCTTTTACATCTGTTTCTCTTGATTCAGTCACCCAATTTTTACGAGTTCTATCTGCGATTTTTTCTGTGAGCTCGCTCACTGTATCGAGATTATAACCAGCAGGTGGTTGAACAAAACCAAATACAAAATTCCGATTTCCAGTAGGTAAATAATCGAGCTTTGGCAAAAATAAAATTGTTGAAGCAACAGAAATACCAGTAATTAGAACAACAACTCCAACGGCAGAAATTTTTGATCTTACAACCAGTCGAGCAAAAAATATCCAGAACCTGGTAAACCCACTTGCAAAATAATCTAGCACAGGAATTCTGAGAGATTCATTCTCACTGTAGTTTTTAACTAAAAGTCGATTTGATAAAGCAGGTATCAAGGAAATTGAGACTAAAAGAGAAAGAAGCACTGATACAGATATTGCAACTGCGATATCGCGAAAAAGCTGCCCTACTTCCAGATCCATTAAAAGGATTGGAATAAAAACCATAACTGTAGTCAGAGCGGAAACTAATACAGCTGGCCAGACTTCAATTGCCCCTTGATAAGCTGCTTCGGACCGGGAAAATCCACCCTGCCTAAGTCGAAAAATATTTTCGAGAACAACTATTGCCGCATCAACAACCATACCCACTGCGAAAGCAATGCCCGCTAGGCTAATTACGTTTAGTGAGCGCCCCAACAAAGCCATGGCAACAAATGAGCCGATTACAGATACAGGTATAGCTAAAGAAATAACAAGAGTTGGACGCCAAGACCTTAAAAACAAAAGCAATATAACTGCTGCTAATACTCCACCAACAAATATATTCTGCTGAACCAATCTAATTGCAGAGTTAATATAAACTGTTTCATCAAATACATTTTGTACCTTCAGTCCCACATCATTTAGGACTCCTTCACCTAACTCTTTTACTGCTAAGTGCACTTTAGACATTGTTTGTAAAACGTTCGCGCCTTGAGAACGAGTCATGTTAAAAGCCATAGCTCTCTCGTCAAAGTTATGGGCTATAGCGCGAGCTTTCTTATATGACAGGTAAACTTTTGCTACATCACCAACAGTTACTCTGCCAATTCTTTCTTTACCTGATATGTACTCTGAACGAAGGACTATATTTCGGACCTGCTCAGGCCTGTTTAAATCTCCTTCAGTGCGAACAACATAACTTCTTTTACCCTCCTCAACATTTCCCCCAGATATAGAAGCATTTTCTGCCCTAACACGCTTTAAAACATCCGAAATAGTCAGGCGATATTGTGCTAATCTCTGTGCGTCAATTACGATTCTTAATTCACGCTTAGTTTCTCCATAAATATTAACAGCAGATATACCTTCAATACGTTCGATTCTTTCCTGCACAACATCTTCTAAAAAATCACCATAGGTTATCATATCACGATCGTTTCCTGGCTTACGTGTAAGCAAAAACCAGGCTATGGCATTGTCATCTGTTCCTGATGTTCTTAATAGAGGTTCATTCGCCTCTGCGGGGTATCCTGTGACACGATCAAGCCGATTAGCGACCAATAAAAGAGCTCTGTCCATATTCTGACTGGGAGCAAATTCTAGAGTAACTTCAGCTCTTCCAGTTCTACTTCGACTTTGCATTGAGCGAATTCCCTCAAGTCCCTTTAGCACCTCTTCTTGACGGTTAACTATCTCACGTTCAACTTCTGCCGGCGCCGAACCTGGCCAGAAAGTTTGTACAATTATCACTGGTTGACGCACATCAGGAGCCATCTGTATTGGTATACGTTGGAGGGCAACATAACCAAACAAAACAACCATCAACACAACTGCGACTATCGCAACCGGTCGATTAATGGAAAAAGAGATGAGATTCATATTAGTTTTGTCCTGACCACCTAAAATTTATTACTGACGAGACGTTCTAACACTTTGCCCGGGGCGAAGATTCTCATTCCCTCTGATAACCACAGAGTCTCCCACCTTTAAACCAGATAGAACAACAAAACGACTACCAGTTGACTGACCAAGTTTTACTGTTTTGGGTATACTCTGCTGATTGCTGATCAAAAAAACCTTATCAACTCCATCACGTTGAATAACTGCGTCCTTAGATACTGTTATAACCTTAGAACTTTTTCCAATTGGGACGTTTAAAGTAACATTTTGATTTGTAGCCAACGGTAAATTCAAAGAAGAAAAGTCTGGTTCAAATCTTACCATTCGCGTTCGAGTTCTCGGATTTTCGTCAGGTATAACTGCATATACTGATGCTTTATAATAAATTTTCCCATTGAATGTTAATTGTAGAGTTTGACCAGGTTTAAGTTTTCCTAGTTTTGTGCGAGGAACCTCGGCCTCAACCATAACACTTTTGTCGTTAATTAAACCCAAAACTGGGTTACCTACTTTCAAAAATGCCCCTACCTCGGTATATTTTGTACTTACTACACCAGGATAAGGTGAGCGAATCTGACTGTCTTTTAGATTAATTATTGAACGTCTTAACTGTGCTCGAGCCTGAAGTAATTGTGCAGCTGTTTCATCCACTTTACTTTTTTGTTTTACCACCTCCTGAATAACCTCTAAGTATTTTGCCTGAGAGAAAGAAGATGACTTTCGAATAACTTTTAATCGGTTTAGCTCTAGGCTGCGTTTCTCAAAATCTGCTTTTGCACTATCAAGCCTCGCAATTTGCTGTGAAACAATGGCCTCGTTTCGATCACGTTCAACTAATAAAACTTCGGTATCCAGCTCAGCTAGTAATTGGCCCGTTTTAACTCGGTCTCCAACTCCAACATAAATCTTTTTTACAGGGCCACTAATCCGTGTTGCTACAGGCCCAAACTCATTAGACACAACACGGCCTAAAATTGGTACAGTTTGGGTCATAACCTCCTCTATTACTGCATCAACAACTACATTAGCTATTGGACCACCTTTATTTTGTTTCTTTCCAGCACCACCACGAAAAAAGTTGAATAACTCCGTGCCATTAAGGGAACCATTTTTATCCTTATCAATCACATCGAAGTTTGAGCTTACTGGCCCTCTAGCTTCATTGCGCTCAATTAAATTATTATTATTTTTATCTAGAATTTTTGCCATTGCAGACAATTTTCTAACTTCCTGGGCATCTAATACATAGGAATCATTTAAACCAGATTCAGAAACGAAAAAAACTAAAAAGCTGATTAAAATAATTCCAATTTTAATAAATGTTGTTTTCAATTTTTTTCCTAATATTTTATTCATGTTTATCAGTAATAATTAAGGAACAAGTGAACTCCACTCCAAAAAAGATTTTTTTAGTAGATAAAAATAGAATCCTATTTCAAAAAATAGATAATTTTGGCATTATAGGTTTAATAACTATTATTCCTTATATCAATGTATAGATATATTTACTTATAAAACTAATTTCAAAAATATAAATGACTACAATTTTATACACGCATCCTGTCTGTCTGGATCACGACACCTCCCCTAACCATCCCGAATCGGCAAATCGATTAAGGAAAATTCTGGAGGCTTTAGAAACACCAAATTTTGATGGCCTTATTCGAAGAGAATCACCTCTTGCTAGCCTAGAACAAATACAAGCTATACACCCCAAGGAACAAGTAAACCTTATTTTTTCTAAAATCCCTTCTTCTGGCTACAGCAAAATTGATGCAGACACTATTGTATCAAAGGATTCTAAGGAAGCAGCTTTGAGATCTGCTGGCGCTGTGATTGCAGCAGTTGATTCTGTAATGTCCCAAGAGGCTAATAATGCCTTTTGCGCCATAAGGCCACCTGGGCACCATGCAGAGACCAATCAATCTATGGGTTTTTGTCTGTTCAATAATATAGCGATTGGTGCAGACCATGTCATGAAGACTTATGGACTGAAAAAAGTAGCGGTAATTGACTTTGATGTTCACCATGGTAACGGAACTCAAGAAATATTTTTGAAAAATCCGAACCTGTTTTATGCTTCCACACATCAATCTCCACTTTATCCAGGAACAGGTAACGTTAAAGAAATAGGATCTAATAAAAATATAATTAATTGTCCTCTACCCCCGGGTTCGGGCTCTAAGGAATTTAGAGAGGCAATGAATTCATCAATTTTACCATCGTTAGTTGAGTTTGCCCCTGAGTTTCTTTTTATCTCAGCTGGATTCGATGCACATGTCAAAGACCCGTTAGCACAGATGGAATTAAATAATGAAGATTTTCGTTGGATCACAGAAAAGTTATGTGAAATAGCTAACAATTGTTGCTTTGGTCGCATAGTTTCTGCCTTAGAGGGTGGGTATGATTTAACCGCTTTAGCTGAAGCAACAGCGGAACATGTGGAAACCTTAATGGCAGCATCTTAAGCTTGACCCTAAACCTTACAGAGCTAAACTCATCTAAGACAAAATGGAGAGCCCAATGATGGCTAGTAAAAAAAATAAAGAAATTCCTGAAGAAATTTCCTCATTGTCTTTTGAGAAGGCTCTTAGTCAGCTTGAAGACATCGTTAGACAGCTAGAGGGAGGAGAAAAAGACCTGGAAGAGTCATTGGATGCATATGAGAGAGGGGCTCTACTGAAAGCTCATTGCGAGGACAAACTTAAAAAAGCTCAATTGAGGGTTGAGAAAATATCTTTATCCTCTAACGGAGAACCAGAGTTAAGCCCAGTTGAGGTAGACTAAGTTGAAATGGCATCTTATCTACCTAGCGCAATCAGCGAAGTTGCTTCCTCAGTCGATAAAGTTATAGAAGCTGTGATGACGCCATCGGACGCGGTGGCCTCGGAACTTTGGGAAGCAATGCGATATGCTTCACTTTCTGGCGGCAAGAGATTACGTCCATTTTTTGTCGTGCAGTTTGCCTCATTATGCGGAGTTGAGCAGAAACATTCTCTAAGGACTGCTGCAGCCGTCGAGATGATTCATTCATACTCATTGGTGCACGACGACTTACCAGCAATGGATGACGATGATATTAGACGAGGCAAACCCACCGTGCACAAGAAATATGATGAAGCAACCGCGATACTTGCTGGGGATGCCCTTCAATCTCTAGCTTTTGAGTTACTATCTGAGCCAATTACACATCCTTCTCCTAGTGTAAGGTGTGAACTAATATATGGTTTAGCTAAAGCCAGCGGAGGAACGGGAATGGCTGGCGGCCAAATGCTTGACCTTAACGCACATAAAAAAGACTGGAATAAAAAACTCGTAAATGACCTGCAATTAATGAAGACTGCTGCATTATTCGGTTTCGCCTGTGAAGCAGGAGCAATTCTTGGAGAATCTTCAACTGAAGAAAAAAATACTCTAAAAAAATTTGGTGTTAATTTTGGCTTAGCTTTTCAAATAACGGATGATTTACTAGATATAACAGGCAATGAGCGTCTAGCAGGTAAAGCCTTGGGAAAAGATGAAGCGAAAGGAAAAGCAACTTTTGTGGAGCTAGATGGAATTGATGGAGCACTTAAAAACGCTGCGAAATTTTGCCACAACGCTATGGAAATACTAGACTTATATGGCGATAATGCGGAAGTATTGCGTGATATAGTGCGTGGGGTTATTGGTCGCCAAATATAAAATGGGCCAAAGCCCATAATCATATAGGATAGGCTTTTGGATAACAAAATAAGTACGCCACTCTTGGACACGGTGAACACACCATCCGATTTGAGAAAACTAAAGCCTGAAGAATTAAAACAGGTTGCAGATGAGCTACGTCAAGAAACAATAGATGCCGTTTCTATTACTGGCGGTCATCTGGGCGCAGGACTCGGTGTGGTTGAACTAACTGTTGTCTTACACTACGTATTCAATACTCCTGATGATAGACTCATTTGGGACGTTAGCCATCAAACGTATCCCCACAAAATAATTACAGGGCGCCGCAACAAAATCCGCACTCTTCGTCAAGGCGGAGGACTTTCCGGTTTTACTCGCAGAATAGAAAGTGAGTTTGATCCTTTTGGCGCTGCACATAGTTCGACCTCCATTTCTGCGGGTTTGGGGATGGCTATAGCCAGAGATTTATCTGGTGCCTCTAACAACGTTATTAGTGTGATTGGGGATGGAGCAATGAGCGCCGGCATGGCATATGAAGCAATGAACAATGCCGGCTCAATGAGTAGTCGACTGGTCGTTGTATTAAATGATAATGATATGTCGATAGCACCGGCGGTTGGAGCGTTTAGCGCATACCTATCGCGCCTGATCTCTTCTAAGGGATATCGATCTCTTCGAAAGGCGGCCAAAGAAGTCGCCAATCATCTCCCAAAGGGACTAGAACAAGTTGCGCGGCGAGCTGAAGAGCATGCTCGAGGTTTTGTAACCGGTGGAACTTTGTTTGAAGAGATGGGTTTCTATTATATAGGTCCTATTGATGGACATAATATTGACCATCTATTGCCTGTATTTCGTAATGTACGTGATAGTAAACAAACTGGTCCAGTCTTAGTTCATGTAGTAACACAAAAGGGGAAAGGTTTTGAGTCAAACCGTGGCGCGGGAGAAAAATACCATAGTGTCGCCAAATTTGACCTTGTCACAGGCACACAGGCAAAAGCACAACCAAAAGCCCCTAGTTATACAAGTGTCTTTTCAGACTGTTTAATAAAAGAAGCTGAAGCTGATAAAAAAATTATTGCTATTACTGCAGCAATGCCCTCAGGAACTGGTCTAGATAAATTTAAAGAAAGATTTCCAGATAGGTGTTTTGATGTTGGTATTGCGGAACAACATGCAGTAACTTTTTCAGCTGGTCTAGCAGCTGAGGGATATAAACCCTTTGCAACTATATACTCAACTTTTTTGCAACGAGCATATGACCAAATTATACACGATGTCGCCATACAAGAACTTCCTGTGAGATTTGCGATCGATCGTGCTGGACTAGTTGGCGCTGACGGCGCAACTCATCATGGATCGTTCGACATTACATACTTAGGATGCCTGCCAGGGTTTGTATTAATGGCGCCGGCTGATGAGGTAGAACTAATGAACATGATCGCAACCGCTGTGTGTATAGACGATAGACCTTCAGCATTTCGATATCCAAGAGGAGAAGGACAAGGTGGTAGCTTACCCGCTAAAGGTAAAGTTTTAGAAATTGGAAAAGGTAGAATTATTCTCGAGGGTACTACCGTTGCAATCTTATCATATGGAGCTAGACTAGCAGAGTGCCTGAAGGCAGCTAATGAACTAGCCACTCGTGGACTATCTATTACTGTAGCTGATGCTCGTTTTGCTAAACCGCTAGACTTGGAGTTATTACGTCGATTAGGTCAGGAACATGAGGTTCTAATAACAGTTGAAGAAGGTTCGATCGGCGGCTTTGCAAGCCAGGTGATGACCAGCCTAGCTAGTCAAAACATGCTGGGAAATGGATTGAAAATAAAGCCTATGACCATACCAGATATATTTATTGACCATGACACTCCTTCTAAACAATACTCACATAGTGGTCTTATAGCTACAAGCATAGTTAAAAATGCATTGAGTGCTTTAGGTCGTGACTACGAAGAACTCACTGTTAGAGCTTGATTTTTGAGACTAGATTCAGAGCATAAATTGACGCCTGAAGTTGAAAATCATGAAAAAATTCACTCAAACGAGCAAACATCGTATCAGAGCCGATTTAGCACTAGTAGAAAGAGGGCTCGCCAAAAATCGTAGTCGTGCACAAGCATTAATTCTTGCAGGAAAAGTTTTTTCTGGAGAGCAGAGGATTAATAAAGCAGGTATATCGATACAAAAAGACATGCCTTTAGAAATCAGGGAACAAGATCATCCATGGGTAAGTCGGGGAGGAGTTAAACTTAACCATGCATTAAATCAGTTTCAAATAAACGTAGACGATAAAATTTGTTTAGATATCGGTTCTTCTACCGGAGGTTTTACACAAGTTTTGTTAAGTCGTGGAGCATTAAAAGTGTATTCAGTTGATGTAGGGCATGGGCAACTGGACTGGAAACTTCGTAATAATAAGCGAGTTATTGTACTTGAAAAAACAAACGCACGTTATTTGTCTATAAAAAAAATTCCCGAGCAAATTGACTTAATTGTCTGTGATGCAAGCTTCATAGGGTTGGAGACCTTATTACCTTCTGCTTTAAGTCTTGCCTCTCCGCATGCTATTTTATCCGCACTAATTAAACCCCAGTTTGAGGCTGGAAGAGACCAAATAGGCAAGGGAGGAATTGTCAGAAACCCAGAAGTGCATGAAGCAGTTTGTAAAAGAATCTCAACTTGGATAAATAGTTTACCCGAATGGAGGTCATTAAATATTATCGAAAGTCCTATAGCCGGAGCAGAAGGAAACAAAGAGTTTTTTATACATGCTCAACGAATAAAAATTTGATGAAAAAACCCCAAAAATATTTAGAAATATCAATTGAACACCTTGGAGAAAAAGGAGACGGCATAGCCTTAACAACTGAAGGACAAATTTTTGTTCCGATGACACTGCCTGGCGAAAAAGCACGCATCAGATTAGAAACGTCTACTAATAGCGGCAAGAAAATTGATTTATTAGAAATAATTGAAAAATCCAAGGATCGCATAGCTCCCCATTGCAAATATTTTGGTGCCTGCGGAGGTTGTGTTATTCAACATCTATCCGTTGGGCCCTACCTTCAATGGAAACGAGCCATAATTGAAAAGGCTCTAAATAATAAAAGAATTTTTAGCAATTTTATTCAGCCTACAATACCCACCCATTCTAATGGCAGACGCAGAACTGAGCTAACTGCCATCAAAACAAAAACTAATAGTAATAAGTTGTCCTTCGGTTACAGTGAGCGCTCAAGTCATAATATTATTAATATAATAGAATGCCCAATATTAAGTCCCACATTAAATAGGGTTATTCAGCCTCTAAAGATTGTAATAGAAAAAATTCTGGAGCCAGGATCATCCTGGAAGATTATGCTTACCGAAACAGCAGTCGGAATCGATATGCTAATAAGCACGAAAAATAATCCCAAGCCGCATCACTTAAGTGGGCTTTCTAACTTTGCTATAAACCACGATCTCGCTCGAATCTCTTGGAAATCAAAGAATAAAAGAACGGAACCCATATACCAAGAAAGAGTTCCAACAATAGACTTTGATGGAATTTCAGTCGTACTTCCACCAGGTTCATTTTTACAGACTAGTGTACAATCTCAAAGAATCATGACCTCTTTAGTTATTGAATATACCGGAGAAATAACAGCACATAAAAAAGTAGCTGATCTTTTTTCGGGACTAGGTACTTTTACGTTACCTCTTGCCAAAAGAGGTGCTCAAGTACATTCAATTGATATTTCTGGAGAGACACTCGAAAATCTTTTAGCGGCAAGTGGTATGGCTGGTTTCAGTGGACGAGTAACGACTGAAAAGCGCAATTTAATGAAGTACCCACTTTCACCGGCGGAACTTGCCTTTTATGAAATAGTAATTTTTGACCCCCCTCGCGCAGGTGCAGAGGCGTTAGCAAAAAATCTAGCTATTTCCAAGGTTCCAATAATTATTGCCGTTTCTTGTAATCCCAAAACTTTTGCAAGAGACGCAGATATCCTTATATCTGGAGGATACGAAATGGCAGACGTAACGCCTTTAGACCAATTTGTTTTTAGTAACCAAATTGAATTATTGGCTAGATTTCAGTATAAACAACCGGGGAAACATAGGATGAATAATCATCCTGTCAGATCTTAAATTCTCCAAATAAACGATATTGCTAAATATTTTCAGTTAGTCTTGTTACCGATAATTAACTATTCTCATGAGGTTGATTTATCGACACTCGTGTCTGGTAGTCGGTTCATACCAAAATAATTTTCGTTAGGAAGCATACCGAGCCCATGCGTCATTCTATTTGTGTAGTTAAAGTACGCGACTGTATCAGTAATATCGTAAACATCTTCATGAGAAAAACCGACCTTGTATAAAGAGTCTCTATCCTCATCGCCTATGTGCCAAGGTTCAGAAGTCATTTTCCAGGAAAAATCAAGCATAGCTCTATGACGTTCTGAGAGGTTAAGCTCCCTATAATTGGTCATTAAAATATCTCCAAACACTGGATCCTCGGATAGCTCCCTTACTGCTTGGCCGTGTGAAGTAATACAATACACACAGTGATTATGACATGAAACAACAACAGCAATCATTTCACGCTCTAATCGAGATAAACCAGTGTCTTCACTCAACATCAATTGATTATATTTACTTATGAAAGTTCTCAGAGATTCCTGACGTAATGCTTTGGCACGTATTACATTAGGAACCAGTCCTAACTTTTCTTCACACAGTTTCATATATTTTTGGATATCCTCATCAAGGGAATCAGTCTCAGGAACTGGCAATTTAGAGATTTTTTGTAATTGAGGAAGAGTTTTCGGTGTTTTACTCATAATAATAACTCCCTATTAAAGGCTAGTAGTCAAAAGTAGACTTCATTATTCACAGATATATATATAAGACTATTCAACTTCTATAGATCTGCGTCTTCGTACCAATTACCTTAGACTTATTACAATGAAAAATAAAATAATCTGTAGTACGCTGATATTACTTCCCTTGGCCAATAAGACTTTAATAAAAAGAAAGAGCTTTTGCTTGCACTACGTTAGGCAGGTCCGCAACTGCTTTTAGTACTTCTGCAGTTACTTCAACATCTACTTCAACTAGGGCTATAGCGTCCCCACCCGGTTTAGTTCTTCCTAGGTGAAACGAGCCAATGTTAATACCAGCTCTACCCAAAATAGTGCCTAGGCCACCAATCAAACCTGGACGATCATCATTATTCACATATAGCATATGAGAGCTTAATTCTGCCTCAATCGGCACACCCTTAACATTTACCAACCTGGGCTTATCCTCACTGAATAAAGTCCCCTCAACACTTCTTGTTTGATTCTCAGTCGTAATGATTAGTCTAATAAGAGTCTGATAATTGGATTGTCTATCATGACGAACATCAGAAACTTCTATTCCTCTCTGTCCAGCCATGACTGGAGCACTCACCATGTTAACCCCTTCTAGTAAGGGAGATAAAAGCCCTTTGAGGACAGCTGCATTAAGTGCCTTAGTATTTAGTTCGGTGGCATGGCCTTCATACTCAATACGCACAGATTTTATACCGGATTCCGTCATTTGACCTGCAAAACTACCTAATTGTTCTGCTAATTTCATATAAGGTTTTAAGCGAGGAGCATCTTCTGCGCTGACAGAAGGCATGTTCAATGCATTGGCCACGGCTCCTGTAAGCAAATAATCTGCCATCTGTTCTGCTACCTGGAGGGCTACATTTACCTGAGCCTCAGTAGTAGAGGCTCCAAGATGAGGGGTACACACTAAATTTGGCGTACCAAAAAGAGAGTTATCCTTAGCCGGCTCAACTTCAAACACATCAAGAGCAGCACCCGCAACATGTCCTTCTTCAAGGGCAACCTTTAGGTCCTCCTCAACGACCAATCCGCCTCGAGCACAGTTAATTATACGAACCCCCTGTTTGGTTTTTGAAAGTGCTATCGAATCAATTATACCCTTAGTCTGATCCGTCAATGGTGTATGAAGACTAATAAAGTCAGCTCGTTTTAATAATTTATCAAGAGTAACCTTTTCAACGCTAATATCTTTTGCATGTTCAGGAGTAAGAAATGGATCATAGGCTATTACTTTCATCCTTAAACCAAGAGCACGTTCTGCCACGATCGAGCCAATGTTACCACACCCAATTATACCAAGTGTCTTGCCAGTCACTTCGACACCAATAAACTTTGATTTTTCCCATTTACCAGCCTGAGTTGATAAGTCTGCCATAGGAATTTGTCGGGCTAACGCCATAATCATAGCAATGGCATGCTCAGCTGTCGTTATGGCGTTGCCAAAAGGAGTGTTCATGACAACAACTCCGTTTGCAGTAGCTGCCTCTAAATCTACATTATCGACTCCAATGCCGGCACGACCTATAACCTTTAGTTTTTTTGCCGCCGCTAGGACAGTAGATGAGACTTTTGTGGCTGACCGGACTGCTAGACCCTCATAATTATTGATACAAGAAATTAGTTCGCTTTCGGATAGCCCAGTACGAACATCGACATCTATACCCCGATTGACAAACACCTCTTCGGCAAGAGAGCTCATGGAATCAGAAATTAAGATTTTAACCATTAGCTTTTAACCTCAGGTAGATTATAAGTTCTTTCATATGATCAACTTTTCTAGCAATAATTATTAATCTAGTCTTGAAAATCAGACTTAACTTCTAAATATGCCCAGTCTAGCCAAGGAACTAGTGCTTTCAGATTTTCCGATTCTACCGTAGCTCCTGCCCAAATACGTAAACCAGGTGGTGCTGAACGATAAGCATTAATATCATAAGCAACCTTTTCGGATTCCAGCAAAGAAGCAATAGAACTAGCGGCCTTGGCCCTTTTTTCTTCACTCAAATTCCTGAACCAAGGGTCAATAATTTTTAGGCATACACTCGTCGAGGATCTACAGTTTTTTTCTTCGGCAAGAAACTCAACCCAGTCGGACTTAGAAACCCATTCACTGAGTATGTTCAAGTTCTTATCACAACGAGAAATTAAGGCGGGCAAACCGCCAATACTTCTTGCCCAAGAAAGAGCGTCTAATTGATCCTCAACACATAGCATTGAAGGAGTGTTAATGGTGCTCCCGTTAAATATTTCTTCATTTATCTTTCCATTTTTGGTGAGCCGAAAAATTTTGGGCATCGGCCACAATGGCTCATAAGAAACTAGTCTTTCAGCAGTGCGAGGACTGATAACTAGCATGCCATGTTGGGCTTCTCCACCTAATACTTTCTGCCATGACCAAGTTACAACATCCAGCTTTTTCCATGGTATATCCATAGCAAAAACAGCAGAGGTAGCATCACATATGGTTAAGCCTTTTCTTTTATCAGAAATCCAGTCACCATTGGCAATCCTTACACCGGATGTAGTCCCATTCCAAGTGAACACACAATCTCTATCAAAATCAACAAGTTCTAAGTCAACTAATTGACCATAGGGGGCTTCAAAAACTCTCACATCCTGAAGGTTTAACTCTCTAACAATATCTGAAACCCATCCACTCCCGAAGCTTTCCCAAGCTAATACATCAACACCTAGTGGCCCTAATAATGACCAAAGAGCCATCTCGACAGCTCCAGTATCAGAAGCAGGAACAATTGCTATTCGATAATCTTCTGGAATTCCTAGTATTTCCCGACTTTCATCAATCACCCTTATCAGTTTCGACTTAGGAACCTTAGATCGATGGGATCGACCCAAGTCAGCATTTGACAACACTCCAACATTCCAGCCAGGACGCTTTGCGCAAGGCCCTGATGAAAAATGGGGATTGGACGGACGAATAGTCGGTTTTATTAGTGTATTTTGCATTTAAGCGCCCCTTTCAGAACGCCGCCCCTCGTTGGGGAGGGATGGCCCAGTGACATACCTAAACAGTTTCTCGTTAAGGTCAATGGACGCTTTGTCGCATGTTACCAAAATAAGTTCAATTTTCACTTAATGCTCAGGTTAAATATTACCCCCTAATCATAAAAGACGTTTATAGTAAAACTTCTAATTTGGAGGGCGATGCTATCAATCAAACTAATATTTGAATTTAATCTAATTTTTTTTTCGAACCATAATTATAATCGTAATAATAGCTACTACGCCGCCTTTATTACTTATGGTATATTGAAAATGCACAATACCGCGATCTGATCTGCTTTTAGATGCTCGGCAATCAGTTATTTCAACTAAAGTATTTAAAACATCCCCTGGCCTGACAGGCGCCAACCAGTTTATATCCTTCATACCTAGGCCCCCTAGGCTGGTGCCTTGAAGTAGTCCCGTTCTTAACCACTGCCCAGCTGCAATTGCTATTGTTTGAAACCCGCTCGCTATTAATCCTCCATAGACTGACTTTTCAGCTGCATCTTTATTAATATGAAAAGGTTGAGGGTCATACTTTTCGGCAAACGCTATAATTTCAGATTCAGAAATTGTTACTGGATCGGTACTGAATATCTGTCCAATATATAAGTCTTCTAAAAATAACCCTGACATCATTTTACCCCTAAACTATGGTGTCTTAGTAAAAAAGTAGTACTAACAAACTCAACAGCGGGCGATCCATTTGCAGACATCAAAAACTTTAATCTTATTATCCCCCTGTCTTTTTTTGTTTTTGACTTACGTACTTCAAGAACTTCAACAGTCGTGGTCAATATATTTTCTGGCCGTACTGGCAAGGTAAATTCGACTTTATCTATACCTGGCCCTCCTAAAGATGATTCGGTGAGGTAACCCAGCCGGATAAACTGACCAAATGCTACGGCTATAGTTTGAAGACCACTAGCAATTAAACCCTTATAAGGGCTAGAGATTGCCTCAACTGGATCCAGGTGAAAACTTTGAGGGTCATAAAGTTTAGCAAATTTTATAATTTCTTCAGTGCTTAAAGATGTTGGATCAGTATCGAATATCTCGCCAACCCGAAAATCTTCCAAATATTTTGTGGACAATGAAACCTCTTAAACTTTAAACAGCTTTAAAATAAACTCTAAACTCTTTATGTAAACCACGCTAAATAGAAGGCTAGTTATTAAAAACTCGCTATTTTATCTGATAAGGTGAGAAAAATTTTATAGTAAAAAAATAACTAAGTAATAATTCTCTTCATATCAACTGTAACTGAATGATTAACTGGTCCATGCCCAGAACCAAAACCAGGCGCTGTAGTAATCGCAGCCAACAAGTATAACCTTGCGTTAGTTACCGCACGCACAAGATCATCTCCCTTAGCAAGCCCCGCTGCAATTGCAGAGGCTAGTGTACAACCAGTTCCATGAGTGTGGAGCGTATTAATCCTTGGACCCGTAAAAGGAATCACAGAATCATCCATTAGCAATAAATCATTAATCATAGTTCCTTGAATATGAGCGCCTTTGACTAAAACTGCCTTAGCCCCCATTTTTAGTAGTGCTTCTCCAGCTTTCTTTTGGGAATTTACGTCTATTACTTCAATTCCAGTTAACATTGATGCTTCTGGAGCGTTTGGCGTCAAAACAGAAGCTAAAGGTATGATTCGCTTAATTAGCGTACTGCTAGATTCCTCATCTAAAAGTATTGCTCCACCCTTAGCCATCATCACTGGATCAGCAACCAAAGGTATCCCTTCTGCATTTTTCTCAATTGTATCTGCAACTACATTTATCACATCAATGTTGTGTAACATCCCAGTTTTAATACAATCGGCACCAATATCATCTAAAACAACAACCATTTGTTTCGCAATAAAGCTAACCTCAACAGGATAAATTTCATGGACCCCCAAGGTGTTTTGTGCTGTCAGGGCAGTAATAGAAGTAGCTGCAAAGCCTCCTAGGGCATTAATAGTTTTAATGTCTGCCTGAATACCAGCGCCGCCACCAGAGTCAGAGCCAGCAATAACTAGTACTTTTCCTTTCATTTCAGCCAACAACCTAAAAATTATTTATTTGATTAGTTTTTAATAGCATTACGTTCCAAAACTTCTCCTATATCATCCACAATTAACTTAATTTTAGATTTTTCTTTGCCCTCAGCCATTATCCGAATAACTGGCTCAGTTCCAGAAGGCCTTATTAATAAGCGACCTTCGCTTCCCAGAATAGCTTCTTTCTGATTTATCACCTTTTTAACTTCTTCGTCATCAAGGACCTTGGAATCGCTAACAACAACGTTTTTTAGCACCTGAGGATAGGGTTTAAAAACATGGCCTATCTTACTTAATGGATCTCCACTTTCGACAGCAATGGCCGCCACTTGCAAAGCAGCTATCAGCCCATCCCCCGTTGTAGAGTAATCACTGAGAACTATATGACCTGACTGTTCTCCACCAACATTATAACCATTTTTTCTCATATGATCTAAGACATACCGATCGCCTACTTGAGTTCTAATTAGTTCTAAACCTATGTTTTTAAAATATTTATCAAGCCCCATATTGGACATAACGGTAGCAACAACACCGCCTCCATTTAATTCGCCACTTTTGTGCCATTTTGTAGCTATTAGTGCCATTACTTGGTCACCATCTAGAACAGCACCATTTTCATCAGAAACTATTAATCTATCCGCATCACCATCAAGGGCAAAACCAAGATGAGCATTACACTCCCGAACCATATCTTGCATGCTAGTTGTAGCTGTTGCACCGAAATTTTCGTTAATATTTAATCCGTTTGGCTCAATAGCAATAGAAATTACTTCTGCCCCAAGTTCATGTAAGACTTGGGGTGCCACTCTGTAAGCCGCTCCGTGTGCGCAATCTATAACGATCTTTAAACCATCAAGGCTAAGCCCACGTGGAAAAGTATGTTTTATAAATTCAATATATCTTCCCGAAGCGTCTTCAAGCCGGCGAGCCCGACCAATATTAGCTGGCCGAGCTAGCTGCTGCCCATGCTCACTCTTAAGCAGTTGTTCTATCTCTTCTTCAACAGAATCAGATAATTTGTAACCATCCGGCCCAAATAATTTTATTCCATTATCCTCAAATGGGTTATGAGAGGCTGATATCATAACACCTACATCAGCTCTTAAAGATCTTGTTAACATGGCCACTGCTGGTGTGGGCATAGGCCCAACTAATACGACGTCCATGCCAACAGAAATAAAGCCGGACTGCATGGCTGGCTCGAGCATATAATTGCTTAGTCTTGTATCTTTTCCAATTATTGCCAGCGGTCGATGCTCACCTCTAGAAAAATACTTACCTGCCGCCATAGCAACACCTAGGGCAGTTTCAGCTGTCATAGGCTCGACGTTAGATTTACCTCGAATTCCATCAGTACCAAAAAGCCCACGTTTCATTTTTACATCTAATTTCACAACTAAGTTCACTTTTTTTAAGGAAATCACAATTCTAATAATTAAGAAATTCGGATTACTTTATCTTTCCATGACTATTTTATGCCACGTATTAAGAGCTTGAAGAGTTTCTGAAACATCATGCACTCTTAAAATATTTACGCCCTGATTTAAAGCAGCTATCAAAGCAGTTAATGAGCCTACCAATCTTCTGTCAGACCCTTCTGTCTCAGAGACTGAATCAATAAAGCTTTTTCTAGAGACACCTATAGCCAAGCCACAACCAAGACCTTGAAAAATTGACAGAGACGAGATCAACTCTACATTATGTTTTACAGATTTTCCAAAACCAACGCCAGGATCCACACAAATTCTTTTGCGCTCTATACCGGCCTCTACGCAATGATTAATCCTGTCATAAAGCATGTCATAAACATCTAAAACAACATTTTTATAAATTGGTTCATTCTGCATAGTTTCTGGTAATCCTCGCATATGCATTAAAATAACATCTACATCATTATTTGCCACTACACTAAGTGATTCGGTATCATGTATCAGAGCTGATACATCATTAATGACCTTTGCTCCTGCATCTATTACTTGTCTCATAACTTCGCTATGCCTTGTGTCAACAGAAACTACAATACCATCTTCTGATAGCGCCTTAACAACGGGCATCACCCTTGATAGTTCTTCATCTAAAGACACCTCTTTTGACCCAGGTCGAGTTGATTCTCCCCCTACATCAATTATATCTGCCCCAGCTGAATGTAGTGCTCTTGCATGAGATATAGCCGCCTCAGTTGTTTCATAGAGGCCTCCATCGTAGAAACTATCTGGGGTAATATTTAAAACACCTAGTATACGCGGCTTATAGTCAAGACCCGATAAAGAAAATCCAGCAAAGCTATCTCGCGATTCTATAAAATGCTCTAAGCATGTAGTAACATTTGCCTTATTGTTTGTACAAAAATTTCTAAAGTTATCTTTTAGATCTTCTACCCTAGATATTTCACTATCTATATTACCGTCAATGTCACGGGCCATCATCTCAGCATGTGAAAAGGAAAGTGGACCACCTGCTAATTTATAAGCCTGCCCCATTGAAGTAAGCTGATTCGCAATACTTCCAAACAGTATTCCCACAGGTCGAATATAAGATTTTTTGTTATTATGAGACATTAAGTCTGACGATCGATAGGCTACCGCCCCAAGTAAACTGATTTTGGGTTACTATCCGATTTTACCCCTGAGGCTGAGGTTCAGGTTCGAAACCATTATTGGGTTTATCTTTCTTTCCTTGACTTCCACTAGAAGGCACAGAGGAGCGAGAACGATCACCTAAGTTTTCATCATCTGAATCAGCCCTGTCAATTTGTCCACCCTCAAGTAAATGACGCACTTCTTCGCCTGAAAGGGTTTCATATTCAAGTAATGCCTTCCCAATAACGTGTAATTCATGAATATTTTCTGTCAAAACATTTCGAGCTTTAGATTCACCAGCCTCCACAAGGGTTCGAATTTCTTCATCAATTATCTTAGCTGTAGCCTCTGAGACATTTTTCTGCTGAGAGACCGAGTGACCCAGAAAGACCTCTTCTTGGTTGTCCTCATACCTCAAGGGACCAAGTTTATCACTAAACCCGTACTCAGTAATCATACTACGGGCAAGATTAGTTGCCTCTTTAATATCGTTAGACGCACCAGTTGTTACCTTTTCTCTGCCAAAAATTAGTTCCTCTGCAATACGACCGCCAAACATCATTGCTATTCTAGCTTCAAGCTCAAATTTTGAATACGAATAACGATCCCTTTCAGGAAGGGACATTGTTACACCTAGAGCTCTTCCACGAGGAATAATTGTAACTTTATGTAACGGATCACACCCTTCGACGTGTAATCCCACCAATGCATGACCAGCTTCATGGTAAGCGGTATTTCGTTTTTCTTCTTCGCTCATAACCATAGAGCGTCTTTCGGCTCCCATCATTACTTTATCTTTGGCCTCTTCAAACTCCGCCATGGTAACCATACGTCTTCCTTTTCGAGCGGATAATAATGCTGCCTCATTTACTAAATTAGCAAGATCAGCGCCCGAAAAACCTGGGGTTCCACGAGCTATGACCTTAGCTTCAACGTCTGGTGCTAGAGGAACCTTTCGCATATGAACTTTGAGAATTTTTTCGCGGCCTATAATATCAGGATTTGGAACTACTACTTGGCGATCAAACCTGCCTGGGCGGAGCAACGCGGGGTCAAGAACATCAGGTCTGTTTGTTGCAGCAACTAAGATGACCCCCTCAGAACTTTCAAATCCATCCATTTCAACTAATAATTGATTAAGGGTTTGTTCTCTCTCATCGTTTCCTCCTCCAAGGCCTGCTCCACGATGCCGCCCTACTGCATCAAGTTCATCCACAAATATGATGCAGGGTGCATTTTTTTTGCCCTGTTCAAACATATCTCTAACGCGACTCGCGCCTACTCCAACAAACATTTCAACAAAATCAGAGCCGGATATAGTAAAAAATGGAACATTAGCTTCACCTGCAATGGCTCTAGCCAAGAGGGTTTTACCCGTGCCAGGAGGACCAACAAGCAAAACTCCTTTCGGAATTTTACCTCCGAGTCTTTGAAACTTTTGCGGATCCCTCAGAAATTCAACCACTTCCTCTACTTCTTGCTTAGCCTCTTCAACGCCAGCTACATCCTCGAAGGTCACACGTCCAGAATGTTCTGTTAATAATTTGGCTCGTGATTTTCCAAAACCCATTGCGCCGCGACCACCGCCACCTTGCATTTGGCGCATAAATAGTATCCATATGCCAACGATTACAATAAATGGAAGCCAGGTGAGCAAGTGTCCCAATATCGGATTAATAGATTTTTGAGGAGTCGCTGTTATTTTAACTCCTTGATCTGTTAACCGCTGAACAAGTTGAGGATCATCCGGAGCATATGTTTTAAAAGGAACTTGGTTTTGAAGTCTTCCTTGAATATCATTGCCCTGTATTGTGACTTCTGAAACTTGTCCTGATTCAACTTGGGCTAGAAAATCTGAGAAAGCCAACTTCTGTTCATTCCCATTACGTCCAGAACCTTGAAATAGGTTAAAAAGCCCCACGACGAGCAATGCAATAATTACCCAAAGTACGATATTTTTACCTATATTTTTCAACTTCATTCTCCATTAACTCTTTCGATATTATGTTCATAAACTGCTATTCTAGTAAAAGAAATAATACATATCGAAGCTCACAACAAATAACCTAGAGATCAAATAGGGATTAAGTTCGTCTTTGACAATGCCCCGTACAACAAATCAAGTATATATTTTTTAAGTTAAACCCTTCCAAATTTGGCAGATGCCATCGCAGATGGGGGAGCCCATCTTATACTAAAGTTCACTTTATCCAAGGCTTTTATCTTCTTTTTATAACCTAGATGCGGTACTGCTACCACAGTATCACCGTACCAAATTGAAGGTAAAGAGAGACGGGCTTCAAATGGTATTAACGTTTGTTTCAAGTTGGAATCATCACTAATAATTTGAGCCCAACCTGCCTTATGCACGGCAGCAATTCTCAAGTCCAAAGTTAAATCTTGTTTAGTGCTTATAATGAAACGATTATCCCAGAGGGTTTCTTTCCTATCTCGTAAAATCATATCTGGCCCTAATCTTGCCAACTCCCTAATTACATAAATATTTCTTTTCTGCCCTAAAATTCGACATCCAGCTAAAGTACAGTCATGAAACTCACTATCATTTATCAAGTTTTTAACAAGACTTTTAATTTGTCTTAAGCGTGGAGGATAGTAACGTGCAGCAACAGTCATTATCGTTTTGGATAAAACTCTCTCAAGGTTCTGGGTATTTGCAGCATCTAGTTGATCTAGATCAATTTTAATAAAAGCTGCAGGGTTAAAACTCAGAGCCCTCGCAGCTATACGAGCTGTTTCGATCTCACCTTTAATTCTGATACTTGCTGAGTTCTGCGCAAGTACCAATGCTTTGTCTAGGATTGACTCTTTAATCTCGGCACGCAGTCTTCCCCTAGCTGTTTTAGTATTCATATTACTGGGATCATCTACCCATTTTTGATCTAAGGCTTCAAGAGTAGCAACTAAACGGGGTTTAGAAATCTTTAAAAAAGGTCTTAATATTCGAACATCTTTTTTTTCGTAAATAGCCGCCATTGCGGCAAGTCCATTAGAACCACTTGAGCCTTCTTGACGGATTAAAACTGTTTCTGCTTGGTCATTTTGATGGTGACCGACAAGTAGGTGTAAAATATTTTTATTACGGCAAAATTCTTCTAAAATCTTATACCTTGCTATGCGTGCTGCTGCTTGTATTCCACTTCGTGGGTAAGGGCCATCCCACTCGATTATTTCATGAGACATGTTATAAGATCTCAACCAATTACCCACCTGCCTAGCTTCAACCTCTGATTCTTTTCTTAATTTGTGGTCCACTGTTAATACATGGAGTTTTCCACCCCTTTTTTTGACCCAACGGTTTGAGAGAATAGCTAAACACAAACTGTCACTTCCTCCAGAGACAGCTACAGCAATCTCAGGACTTGACTCAAATGGGCCTAAACTCTCCATACATTTGTTGAACTCATCATCAGAAATGATGGAAGAAATGCTTGAAACTTGACAATTCTCATACATCTTAATAGGTATCTTGATATTTGTTGGTCTAGCAAAGTTAATTGCATTTCAATTTTAGACGTTCTGTTTTTGTACGCTGCTGAATGCTGGACGGCGAATTCGGGTACTCTTTGATTAACTTATCTAGGGTGATGCAAGCATCTTCAACTCGCTTAAGAGCTGCTAATGACATGCCCAATTTTAATAAGTTATCTGGAGCTTTTTTATTCTTTGGGTAGCGCTGAAAACCTTCAGCAAATGTTCTAGCAGCAGACGCAAAGTCCTCTCTCACATAAAAAGTTTCACCCAACCAATAATGTGCATTACCTGAAAGTTCGTTTCCAGGATATGTATCAACAAATGCTTTTAGAGCTTTTTCGGCACCAGCATAATCCCTTCTGATCAGAAAACCCCTAGCATATTTATATCTATCCTGCATTGAACCAGCAGGCAGCATAGGTCCCTTAAAATTTGTATTTTTTTCCGGCTGATCAGTGTTTAAACCACCCTGTTTCAGCTTGTTTTGTGCAGCTTTTATCTGTTCTGGTGTCAATGTTCCTAATCTAGCGTTATTACTAATAGGCTGACTTTCATCACTAGTTTCAGTTTGTTTAATAGAAACAGAGCTGTCATTTTCTGTAGAATTAGATGCTACTTTTTGGTTTTTACCTTCTTTACTAACAGTTTCAGCGGATTTAACTACTGCCTCTTCTAGAGCTCGAAGGCGATAATCAACGTCAGCGACGAGTTTATCAAGCCGCCCTTTAACAAGGTCAATTTTATGACCCAACTCCTCAAATTGCCCTGTTAAACCTCTAACTTGTTCATCTAGCTGACTCGATTTTACCTGTAATTGCGAAACAGCAGCCGATGGTTCCTTGCCCATAATTTTGGGAGCAGGTTTATTTGACGACTTTGCTGTATTGGGTTCACCACGATATAAGTTTCTTTCTAACGCCTGAATTTGTCTATTCATACGAGTTATTTCGTCTATTAGAGGCTGCACATCATTAGACTGAGCCAAGACAACAGTGCAAAAAGCAAATGGTGCTAGTAAATTAAGAAATAAAAATTGTGTCGTATTCCGCATTATTTTTTCTTTTTTTAGAGCTGAAAAGTAGCAAGGTGCATTCATGGCACCACCCTCAAATTGTTTAAGTTATTTGTATGGTAATCGGTAAATTAACCATTCACTTGCCTAATGCCTCTAAATTGCTTCCAAAATTAGACTAAACTAAGGCATTCTGGGAAGGCATATAAACCCCACCAAATTAGCAACAGAGCTTAAGTGGTTTTAATACAGGGGATAAACCTTGAAAAACCTGCTCATACGGCTTGGCTGAATCAATTAGTTAATCTTTAGAAAGTACGGCCACAGCTCGGCGATTTTGAGCATACGCATTCTCATTAGATCCCGGTATGGCAGGTCGTTCTTTTCCAAAACTAATTGTCTTTGCCCTATTAGGATTAACCCCTAAAGATATCAAATACTCGCGAGCAGCATTAGCTCTGCGTTCACCTAGGGCCAAGTTATACTCTCGAGTACCGCGTTCATCGGCATGTCCCTCAATTATAATTTTATTTGCAGGATATGTCATCAACCACTCAGCCCAGCGACCTATTGTCGTTCTGGAATCTGAACTTAAGGTTGATTTGTCATAATCAAAGAGTACTCGATCGCCCACATTAATCTCTAAATCAAGCTGAGAACCGGGTTTCGGGCCGGCAGAGAGCGGTTTTTCTGAGCTCTTGGTAGTCGATGCGGAAGACACAGTTGTTTTCGAACTAGAGGAAGCTACTTTTTCACCTCCACTAACCGACTTAGCAGCATCTTCTGATGCTGTTGTACAAGCAGCTAACACAAACGCAGCCGCAACAACCAGTGGTAAGTTTAATCTCATTATATGCTCCCTAAAGCCGTTGCCGTCCGAGGCTAATGAATTTATGCGTTTCTATGAAAAACGCGAACTAAAATACTTTATTTAACAGACCCTAATAACTTGCATAAACATTTAAGACACACACACACAGTCCAACTTAAAGCCTCAAAATCTTCTTCTCAGGCTATCTAATAGCAACTTAATTATACTTAATGACCTGATTCGAAACAAGAAGGTCATCTCCTCAATTTTCTGGATAACCATCAATCAGAGCATATTTTTTTAATTTTTTCGGGATCAATATCACTAGTTAGTCTCGACCAGGCAGGATCAGAGGCATCTTCAGGCGTTATTATTTCTCTCTCATTATGTCCTGTCAGATCAATAGAATAAAGTCGGGGATTACTTCCTTCGCCCTTTTCATTCTGTCTCTGTTGTCTATAAAACATTAAAACTCGGCCATTCGGAGCCCATGTCGGGCCTTCAACTATAAAACCTTTAGTCAGAAGTCTTTCACCGGAACCATCGGATTTCATTACCCCAATGTGGAATGATCCCTTATAAAACTTCGTAAAAGCAATAAGATCACCTCTTGGAGACCAAACAGGAGTCCCATACCGGCCTCCGCGTTTAAAACTAATTCTTCGTTGGTTCTTTCCAGTAGAGCTCATTACATAGAGTTGTTGGCTGCCTCCACGATCAGACTCAAAAACAATCTTACTGCAATCAGGCGAATAGCTTGGAGACGTGTCTATAGCTGGATGTGTTGTAAGCTGCTTTTGGTTAAGGGTTAACAAATCCATAACATAGATGTCAGTATTGCCTCTCTCTGCCATACTCATGATAACTTTTCTACCATCAGGAGAAAACCTAGGAGCAAAAGTCATTCCTGGAAAAGTTCCTAGAGTCACTTGATCACTATTCTCTATATTTAAGAGGTATACTCGTGGAGGCTTTTGTTCGTCGAAATATGCCAGATAAGTAATTTCGTCACGAATGGGAGAAAAACGAGGAGTAAGAACCAAGCTATTTCCATCTGTTAAATATTTATGATTATGCCCATCCTGATCCATTATAGATAAGCGTTTTTTGCGTTTTTTAGTCGGACCCCTTTCGGAAATATATACAACTCTGGTATCAAAATACCCACTCTCACCTGTTATACGTTTATAAATTTGATCCGCAGCGGTATGGGCCAAACGACGCCATGCCTTTGAGGAACTTATAGATAATTGGTACCTAATCATCACTTGCTCTGCAAAAACATCATACAAAACAAATTCAATCCCAAGCGCATTATTGGGTAGTATTTTTGTTTCACCTATTACTAAAGCTTGTGCATTCAGAGGTTTCCAATTAACAAAATTGGGCCTTTCTTTAACTGAGTTAGGTATTGAAAGAAATGCTCTCTTATCTATAGGGGAAAATAATCCCGATCGCTGCAAATCATCAGATATTACCTTGGAAATATTCACTGCATAGCCCTTGGCTTCAGACCCAACTGAACGAAAATCAGGAATTGCTATTGGCAAAGGCTTGTAGGTTCCTTCATTAACATTAACTACCAGTTTATCCTGACTAGTTTGAGCAAAAACAAGTGATAAAGATGGAAATATTACCACTATCAGGCTCACTACAAAGATAATTTTTGCTAAGTAAAGCACCATGACTATCCTAACATTTCTTTAGGATCAAATTTGAATTCTATCTTCCGCCAATATTTATAGAGATCTTGTGGTAAAACAAATGGCTGACATCGTGGATTTCTTAGCGCTCTGACCGCGGCCTCTTCAGCAGCTTTTGTATGAGGAGAATAATCAGACCTAGCCATTGGTTTTACATAGGTAATATATCCTTTTCGATCAAGCTCAATAGACGCAGTGACAGTTAATTTTTCTGCTAACTTAGCTCCTGCAGGCGGATTCCAGCACTCTTTTAGCTGCCTGCGCAAGATTTGTCTTATCCTTTCTAACTCTGTAATAGAGGGAGTACGACCTACATTATCTATGTTATCTGATCTCGTGGCAGGCGGGAGATCTTTTACAATTGACGCTAAATCACGCAAAACCTTCTTATTTTTTCGATCATTATCTTTTGAAGAAACTTCTGAGGCAGGAAGGTCTTTTAAAATTGACGCAAAATCTCTTTGATTAATTTTCGATTTTGGAGGTTTAGGTTTTAACCTAGGCTTAGCCAGAGTTTTTGCTACAGCCTTTGGCTTTTTTCTTTTTAATTTTATAGGAGGTTTAGGTTTTGATTTAGGAGGAGGGGATTGAACCTCAACCTTTTTAATGGCCTTTTTTTGCAAAGAAATATTTGATTTACTTTTATTTAAAACCGGCTTTTTAATAATTTTAGGTTCTTCAGGTTTGGACTGAATCGAAGTATCTTTTTTCATCGTTGGTTTTTTCTCTAAAACTTTTTCACTAATAGGAACATTGATACTATCTAACTTTACAAGCTCTACAGGAATAATATCAACCGAGACTTGTTGATCGGTAAACAATTGTGGCAATCCGAACTGAGCCAATAGAACAACTCCAATATGAGCAGCAATTGAGGTGGATACACCATTACGCATTTTGCTAGCTCTAATCATGGCTCCATTCTTAAGCTCAAAAAACTATTTCTTTTTATCACCGGGCAGAGGAGCTTCCGCAACTAGCGCTACTTTTGTGAAACCAGCACTAGATATCATGCCCATGACCTCAATAATTCGACCATAGTTAATCGAACGATCACCACGCACGAAGATTCGTAAATCAGGGTTAGCATTAGTCAATGCTTTTAGCCTTGGTATTAAGGCGTTTTCACCTACTTCAGCTTCCTGAATATAAGTCTTTCCCGCAGAATTAATAGTAATAATAAGTGGCTCTTGACTTTCGTTTAAAGGCTTTAAGGTTGCCTTAGGTAAATCTACTGGAACCCCGATATTTAATAGGGGTGCTGCAACCATAAAAATAATTACTAGCACCAACATGACATCAACAAACGGAGCAACATTAATATCCGTAACAGGCCCACGATAAGGCCGGCGAAGGTTAGATCTTATATATCGACGAGCCATCGATTATTTTGCTTCTTCAAGTTGTCGAGATAAAATTCCTGTGAACTCCGCCGCAAATCCATCAAGTCTTTGCGCATAACGATTCATATCGGTGCTAAACTTATTATAAGCAGCTACCGCTGGGATCGCTACAATAAGACCCATAGCTGTGGTGAAAAGAGCTTCTGATAAACCGGGTGCAATAACTGCCAAACTGGTATCCTTTGCAACTGCTATAGCCTGAAAACTATTCATAATCCCCCAAACTGTTCCAAACAATCCAATAAACGGAGCCGTAGCTCCTGCTGATGCAAGAAAAACCATATATCGCTCTATACGCTCCATTTCTCTAACTAGCGTGACATCCATTGCCCTTTCTATCCTATCCTGCAAACCAGCTCGTAAAGCCATTGTTGTGGACAAACCTCTTTCTGTTGAGCGTCGCCATTCTGTCATAGCTGCCGCAAAAACTGCTGACATTGGATCCCTAGGCTCAGCCCCAAAACTTTCATAAAGTTCATCTAACGAACCGCCGGACCAAAAACTCTCTTCGAATCGTCTAGCCTCACGTTCGAGACGTCTTACCCTTAGCCACTTGTCGATAATGATTGTCCAAGACCAAATAGAAGCTACAAATAGCAAAATCATCACTAACTTAATAATGATATCCGCTCGCATAAATAGCGCCCAAACAGAAAAATCCGTTGCTATAGCTCCTCCGGTGACGCTTACTGCATTAATAATATTTGAATCCATACCAATAATTAATCCTTAATTTCATTAACCCCACAAAAATTTAATTCATTTTATTTCTTAATCTTGCATTCCTCAAAGTTCATTAATTGTTGCGATAGCGTCTCTTATGTCTATAGGCATTCTCATTGGCCGTTGACTTTTATCTAGGCATGCCAGCCTTAACTTAAGTCTAACTAATTCTGTTTCATTATAGTCATTATCCAGGATTACGACGCGCTGATTCAGTTTGACGCTTGCTCCTGCTATAGAATTAACATTTGTTATTACTGATAACTTGTCATCAAGCCTAGCGGGTTTAATATAATCAACGTCACAACTACGAACCGCAAAAGCAGCATTATTTTGGGACATTAACTGACCGTGCTCAACACCTAATTTCCGAATCATCTCTGTCCGAGCCCGTTCAGCAAATTTAAGATAATTAGCGTAGTAAACAATTCCCGCAGCGTCCGTATCTTCATAATAAACCCTGAGCATGTAGTAATGTTCACCCTTATAAAAGGAAGAATCATCACTTCTCCAGATCTCATTTGTTTTCTTGGACACTTTTTCATCCCAAACACGTTTTTTGTTCATCCAAGCTCATCTTCATCTGAAACATTATCAGATTCATTTGTGGCAAGTCTGTGGCGCTCTAAAATATCGCCTTGATCAGGAATGGGTGGCTCAATACCGAGATGATTATAGCCACCAGAAGTTACCATTCTTCCCCTAGATGTTCTTTGCAAAAAACCTTTCTGCATAAGGAAGGGTTCTACAACAGCTTCAATGGTATCTCTTTCTTCAGATAAAGCTGCCGAAATTGTTTCTATTCCAACTGGCCCACCGTCAAAATTATTAATAATGTAAAGGAGATATTGATGATCCATAGAATCCAGACCGCAAGAATCAACCTCTAGCCTATTCAGCGCCATATCAGCAAAATTGTCGTCGATAGGCATGTTTTCTTGAACAACAGAAAAATCACGAACTCGTCTTAATAAACGTCCTGCAACTCTCGGGGTTCCTCTTGATCTATTAGCAATTTCTGCTGCTCCGTCGTCAGTTATATGCAAATCAAATAACTTCGCGTTTCGCTTTATTATTGAGATCAACTCAATAGGCGAGTAAAACTCAAGACGAAGATTTATGCCAAACCTTTCTCGAAGTGGTGTACTAAGTAACCCCAAGCGAGTGGTAGCACCAATAACAGTAAAAGGCTGCAGTTCAATCCGAACTGAACGAGCTGCTGGCCCTTCCCCTATTATCAAATCTAACTCACCATCTTCCATGGCAGGGTAAAGAATTTCCTCGACCGCTGGATTTAGTCTATGAATCTCATCAATGAACAATACATCTCTAGGCTGCAAATTAGTTAATATTGCAGCGAGATCTCCAGCCTTAGTAATAATAGGGCCTGAAGTTGCCCTAAAGCCAACCCCAAGTTCCAAAGCTACTATACGAGCAAGTGTTGTTTTGCCCAAGCCAGGAGGTCCGTGCAAAAGAACATGGTCAATTGGCTCTGCTCGTTGAATTGCCGCAGAGACAAAAACCGACAAGTTTTCACAAAGAATTTGTTGGCCTACAAAATCATTCAGAGATTCGGGGCGCAAATTTAATTCGTCTTGATCTTCAATAACTGATTTGGGGTCAATCAATCTAGAAGAAGCTTTATTCATATTTGTGTCAGTCATTGCCCAGTTCCTTCAATGCATCAGAAATCAGAACTTCTAGAGAGACGCTTTCTTCTGAAGAGGTTAGAAGCCGACTTATAACCTTGTATGCCTCAGACCTTCCATAGCCAAGATTAACTAGGGCAGATATTGCATCAGATGTAATTTTTCCATTCTTAGTTGAACCCTTTTCGATTTCTAAACCCTCTCTATAAACCTCCTGCATTTCACCACTAACGGACAAGATGCTTTCTTTTAGCTCTGTTAGTAGTCGAGCGGCTAATCGAGGTCCTACCCCATCAGCCATAGATAGTTTAGCTTTGTCTTGAGAATAAATAGCTTCAACCAACTGATCTGGTGACAAAGAACCTAAAATTGAAAGTGCTACCCTCGCACCTACTCCCTGCACTGTAGTCAAAACTCTAAAACATTCTCTTTCTCTCGAGTTTTCGAAGCCGAATAATGATATTTGAGATTCTCTTACATGCGTCTCGATAAATAAATCGACAGGAAGTCCCACACCCGGAAGTAAATTTATAGTTCGAGTCGGACAACTCACCATATACCCTACTCCAGCCACATCTATTACAAGCCAATCTAGCCCCAGCTCATCAATAATTCCTTTTAATCTCGCGATCACTTTGATGTTTCCATACTTTTAAATGTTAACATGTGATGTGCGTGGCATATGGCTACGGCCAGTGCATCAGCCGCATCTGTTGATGATATATTTGCTCCAGGTAATAATATTGACACCATCTCCTCGACTTGGGCTTTACCCGCATGACCATAGCCTACTACGCTTTTTTTTACAGTGTTTGCTGGATATTCAGAAACTAACAGGCCAGCTTGAGCGGGAACCAACATTACCACACCTCGAGCCTGCCCCAGTTTTAAAGTTGACTTGCCATCACGGTTAACGAAAGTTTCCTCAACGGCAGCACTATCAAGTTTATAACATTTAACTATTTCCGTTAAATCTCGGTGCAAACGAAGCAACCTATCTGATAAATGGCCATTACCTGAGGCAACAACGCCATTTGCAATGTGACGCAAACGATTAGTTTCAACCTCAATAATGCCCCAACCCGTTTTTCTTAGTCCAGGATCCAATCCCAATAAGAAGATTGATTTATGACCTTCTGAGACCACTGAGCACACCTCTTATGTATCTGCCAAAAGAGCTAAGACTTCATCGCTCAGTTCAAAATTTGCAGAAACATTTTGCACATCATCTCCGTCCTCTAAAGCATCAATGAGCTTCAGCAGTGACTGAGCCGAATCAACATCCAGGTCAACTGCTGTTTGTGGTTGCCATGTCAATCCAGCTGAAGTCGGACCACCAAAAATAGCTTCAAGACTTTCAACAACTTGCCCAAAATCCTCCGGATCACAGTTCACCTCATGTCCTCTTTCCGAGCTAACAACATCTTGCGCTCCTGCTTCAAGAGCCGCCTCAAACATAGTATCTATGTCAGCGACATCTGGATCGAAGACTATTTGTCCAATACGATCAAACATGAAAGAAACGCTATTTGTTTCACCTAAATTACCACCGAATTTTGAGAATGCAGCGCGAACCTCAGAAGCCGTTCGGTTTCGGTTGTCGGTTAGTGCGTCTACTATTATTGCAACGCCGTGAGGCCCATAACCTTCGTAACGGATTTCTTCATAAACTGTTTCGCTATCGCCGCCAGCAGCTTTATTAATAGCCCTTTCAATTCTATCTTTAGGCATATTAGAACTACGAGCAGCAACTATAGCTGAACGCAGACGAGGATTCTGATCAGGATCAGGCAAACCTATTTTTGAAGCCACCTCTATCTCTCGAGCCAATTTAGCGAATAGCTTCGCCCGTTTTTTGTCCTGAGCACCCTTTCGATGCATTATGTTCTTAAATTGGGAATGACCTGCCATTTACCCATCACTTTCTAAATTATGTGGGCCCACATAGTTTATACACTATATATTGTACCTAATGCGAGCACTACTACCTTAGTTTAAAAAAACCCGCATTTTTTTGCAGTTCCATAAGATAAAAGTGGAAATTCTGCAAAATTAGCGGGGAGTTCTATTTAAAAGCTAGTCTTTAGGAAAAGATGGAGATAAACGTTCACCGATTCGGATAGGAGTTATATTTTTAGCCAAACCAGAAGTATCATCTGTTTGTATATAAACTCCGCATAAGTCAGCCGGACCGGAAGCAGGACTCAATCTTTCTCCAGGCATTTTTCTACGAAATCTAGAAATAGCAGGCAACTTTTTCATACCTATTACCGAATCATAATCACCGCACATGCCTGCATCGGTCTGATAAGCGGTTCCTCCATCAAGAATATGTGCGTCTGCTGTAGGGACATGAGTATGAGTTCCAACTACCAAGCTAACCCTTCCATCGAATGAGTGACCTATAGCCATTTTCTCTGAAGAAGCTTCTCCATGAACATCTAGTACTATTGCATCGACCGTTCTTCCCAATAAATAACCACTTAACTCTTTATCAAGTATTACAAACGGGTCATCTAATGGGTCCATGAATAGCCGGCACATAACATTTATTACGAGAACCTTCTGCCCTCTTTTAGTGCTATAGACGTTTGATCCTCTTCCTGGAGTTCCAGCGGGATAATTAGCTGGCCTTAATAATCTTGGATCATTATCAATCTGACCGATAATTTCTTTTTGGTCCCAAACATGATTACCTGTGGTAATTACATCAGCACCAGATTCGTATAGATTCTCACAGATTTCTTTTGTTATACCAAAACCATTTGCTGCATTCTCTCCGTTAACTATAATAAAATCGAGTTGAAGTTGTTTTTTTAGATGCGGTAAGTGTTGAGTGACCACCTCCCTACCGGCTCTCCCCACAACATCTCCACAAAACAATATATTCATAAAACCATCCCTGTGAAACACGAACATCAAAAAAGCATCAGCTTATAGCGATAGTGCCAACATCTGTTAGAATTATATCTATAGGTTCATCTTCGTCAAAATACGGTATTTCATCATAAATTTGTCCTTCAAACGCGAGCCCTATCGCGGTAAACTCTCCCATGTTTTTTTTTGCGCGCAATTGTTTTAACGTCCGGTCGTAGTAACCACCACCATAACCAAGTCTATTTCCATGTATGTCACAAGCTAACATAGGAACAAATAAAACGTTTGGAGAAATTTCCCTATTTGATGTTAAGGGTTCGCATACTCCATAGGAACCTCGCACCATCTTATCCCCTGGTTTCCATTGATGAAAAGTTAAATATTTCTTTTCATCAGTAACTACAGGCAAGCATATCGGAACGCCTAACTTAAAAAGTTTCTCTAACACTGGGAAGCAATCTATTTCACTCCTAATAGGCGAATACCCACCAACAATTGACTCGGGTTTAATTAGATCCCTAAATTTTTTAGTTTTAAAAAACAGTTCCACTAATTTTCGAGATGAGGAATTTGCAGTCCTTTTATGAAGAGCTTCACGATTGGCCGATGCCTCCCTTCGGAGCTCATCTTTTTTAGTGTTAAAACTGACATTAGATAGTTTTACGATTGTAAGCCTGCATGTTTACAAAATATATTTTCGGTAGACCCCAATACAGCCGTCAGAAAAACTAGTCCACCGAGACCTGCTGCAAGCAGGTGGGCGCCGTTTGTTTGAGACCACGATCTCAACAGTGACAGCTCCCAATTCGATGAGAAAGGTCCCCGGAACTTGAGTTCCGACAAACAGATCAGGATCTACCCAAGACAAAAATAATTACCAAACCAATTTACTGCAAGTATGTTTAAACTTTAAAGTGGGAAACTATTCCATGGAGTCAGCAATTTTTTCAATTTTCTCTGCTATTTTATTGATCCTATCTGCATAATCATTATCCTTTCCTTGCCGCAAATCATTCAATTCTTGATTTGCATCAGATAATTCGTCCGCTATTAGAAGACTGGCCATAACCATTAAACTTGTGTCACCAATTTGGCCAACTTCGTCAATCAAAGATGTCATTTTTCCATCAAAGTACTCAGCAAGTTCTGTGAGGTGCCTTTCCTGCCCGTCCTCACAAGAAACCTGGTACTGTCTCCCGTTTATTTTGATCTCTACTTGTGACACTTAATTATCCATTGGTTCATTATGGTTTGCCAAACTTTTCTCAAAACTATTGTGCTAGTATATTTTTCATTTTGGCAATAGCTTTGTCTAAACCTAGTGAAACTTCAACTGAGGTTTTTTTCAAGTTTGCAAACTCTTTTTTAACAGAACTAATCTCATCCTCTAGTCTCAATTTTTCTGCCTTAAAGGCCAAGTCTCTTTCTGAAGACCTTTCTTGTATTCCAATCCCTGACTCTAAGCGAGAAAGTGCTTCAGAAAGTCTTTGATTTGCTTTTTCAACGGTTGACATGGACAGCCTTTCTTGTGCGGGTTATGGATAAAATAAGATAATTTCCAACTTAGATGTGATAATTATGCCTAACTTACAGAAAACGCCTAACGATCTTTAAATCATATGGTACTTCCGCACATTCTATGGGGTCAATCAAGAGATTCTGAAGTAGTAAAACACATTTTGAAAGAATTTATTTCATAGTTAGTGGATAAACAGATGACGAATCCGTTGACGTCGACCCGTCATATGGGCATGTTGCAAATTCATAAACCTATAAATTATTTGAAATTATTCCAAAAAGATATTTCTCATTGAAAGTTTTTTGTAAAATCTCATGAATAGCGCCCCTTCTATAGTTACAAATTCAGTCAGCAATAAAAAGATGGCGAATGCTATCAGGGCCCTCTCAATGGATGCGGTCCAAAGAGCCAATTCCGGCCATCCAGGAGCCCCAATGGGTATGGCTGACATTGTGACAGTATTATTTACTAAACATCTTAAATATGACTCTGATAGTCCTAACTGGCCTGATAGAGACAGACTCATTCTCTCAAACGGACATGCATCAATGTTGCTTTACTCGTTACTTTACCTGACAGGGTATGATGACATGACCTTAGACCAGCTAAAAAATTTTCGAAAACTTGGAAGTCGTACAGCCGGACACCCAGAATATGGCCATGCATCTGGTATAGAGACTACTACAGGACCACTAGGCCAAGGTTTAGCAAATGCGGTTGGTATGGCACTTGGAGAACGTATAAAAAATGAAAGACTTGGTAATGATCTCATAGATCACTTCACATATGTTTTAGTCGGGGATGGTTGCCTAATGGAAGGGATAAGTCATGAAGCAATATCTCTCGCCGGTCATCTAAAGCTTTCTAAGCTAATAGTAATGTTTGATGATAACAATATTTCGATAGATGGTAGTACTGATCTCAGCGTTTCAGATGATCAGGTTGCGCGCTTCGCAGCTAGTGGCTGGGACGTTCTTTCTATAGATGGCCACAATTATGAGAGTATTGACGAAGCTTTAACAATGGCCAAACAAAGTGATCGCCCCACTATGATAGCCTGTAAAACGAAAATTGGTTTTGGTTCGCCAAACAAGGAAGGTTCAGCGTCGGCACACGGATCACCGCTGGGTGATGATGAAATAAATGTCACGCGAGATAACTTGGATTGGCCACATAAACCATTTGATGTCCCAAGTGAAATCTTATCAGCTTGGAGGGCTGCTGGTTCAAGAGGCAAATCAGAGCTTAAAATATGGCAAGAAAAATTTAGCTCACTGGATGAAATAAAGAGAGCTGAATTTGAAGAAATGCTATCAGACAAGGTGCCTAATGATATAAATAAATATATTATTGATCATAAACGTCAGGTTTCTAATGAAAAACCTAAATGGGCAACTAGAAAGTCTAGTGAAGAAATTTTAAAAGTCCTAACTAAGCAAATGCCAAACTTGATTGGAGGATCCGCCGATTTAACTGGTTCTAATAACACTAAAACTGATTCAACTATTCCTATATCTGCTGATAAATATGGAGGAAGCTATATTTATTATGGTGTAAGAGAACATGCTATGGCCGCCATTATGAATGGGTTAGCATTGCATGGCGGATTTATCCCTTATGGTGGAACATTCCTGACTTTTACTGATTATTGCAGACCCTCTATACGATTAGCCGCCTTAATGGGTCTCAGGGTTATTTACGTCATGACCCATGACTCGATAGGATTGGGAGAAGATGGCCCAACTCATCAGCCTGTAGAACATATTTCATCATTAAGAGCCATGCCAAACTTAAACCTATTTCGACCAGCTGATCCTATTGAGACTGCAGAATGTTGGCAATTAGCTCTTGAAAGCACATCTACACCTTCAGTGCTAGCATTGACAAGACAGGGTTTGCCAACTTTGCGCGAGACTCATACTGAGAGAAACATGTGCGCATTAGGAGCATATGTTATAGAACCAGCTGAGGGTAACGGAGATGAGCGTCAGGCTACAATATTGGCTACCGGCTCAGAGGTGGAAATAGCTATTGCAGCAAGAAAAATTCTACAATTAGAGGGTATTGCAACTGCTGTTGTGTCAATGCCTTGCTGGGAGTTGTTTGATAAACAACCCAAGTCTTATCGAGAAGAAGTTCTTGGTAGGGTCGGTGTTAGGGTTGCCGTAGAAGCATCAGTTACGTTTGGTTGGTCTCGGTATGGAGTAGATGAATTTAAGGTAGTAGGCATGCAATCATTCGGGGCTTCGGCGCCATTATCAGATGTTTATTCCCATTTTGGTATTACAACAGAAGCTGTTGTAAATGCAGTTCGATCGGAGCTTTAGATATTAAAATAGTTTTCACATCAAAACTTTAACACCAAAACACATGGAGAGTTCGAATGGCCGTACGTGTGGCAATAAATGGCTTTGGCAGAATTGGTCGTCTAATACTAAGAGCTGCTTACGAACAAAATAGATCAGGTATAACTTTTGTTGGAATTAATGATCTCGGATCTGTAGAAGCGAATGCACACCTGTTGCGTCATGATTCAGTTCACGGTCCCTTTCCAGGTTCGATTAGAAGTGGAAAAGGCTGGATAGACCTAGGAAATAAATCCAAAGTAGGAAAGCGTATAAAGGTGTTTTCTGAAAGAAACCCAGCTGATTTGCAATGGAAAGACCTCAATGTTGATATAGTTTTAGAATGTACAGGCATATTTACCTCGAAAAATGCGGCAAACCGGCATATCAATGCAGGGGCTAAAAAAGTTCTGATTTCAGCTCCATCGGGTGATGCTGATATTACAGTCGTCCAGGGCGTTAATCATAAAAACCTAAAAAAATCTCATGTTGTAGTATCAAATGCCTCATGTACCACCAATTGCTTAGCCCCCGTTGCGGCCGTTCTTGATAAAACGGTGGGAATAAAACACGGATTTATGACTACGGTGCATAGCTATACTGGCGATCAACCTGTTTTAGATACACTTCACTCAGATCTTCATCGATCACGCGGTGCTGCTACGAATATGATTCCTACTTCGACTGGCGCAGCAAGAGCAGTAGGCCTCGTACTACCTCAACTTGCGGGCAAACTCGATGGCACAGCAGTTAGAGTGCCTACTCCAAATGTGTCCATGGTTGATTTAGTTTTCGAATCTAAAAAAAATACAGATGCCGAGGAAATAAACCGTAGAATCATCAGCGCCTCATCAACAAAGGAACTAAATGGCATTCTTACTATAAACAGAGAACCTCTTGTCTCTTCTGACTTTAATCATAACCCAGCAAGTTCTATATTTGACTTGACACAAACTCAGGTCACGAACAAGCGTTTGGTTAGGGTGCTTAGCTGGTATGATAATGAATGGGGCTTTTCATCGAGAATGACTGACACAGCAATACAGATGGCAAAGGTCGGCTGAATAAAGCCCCATAGAATGAGCAAAGAACAGAAACCACAAATTATTGTTCATGATTTAGATGAGGCAGTCGCAGCGCTAATAGCTTCTTCAGATATGGATATAGCAGTAACTTTAGTAAGCCCCAAAGGTGCTGCAAGTTACGCTGGACCGGGGTGGTTTCGAGAGCTTATTTGCCTAGCCAAAGAAAAAGTTCCTGATTCACAGTTTGATAGTATTCTCGACTGTTCTGAGGATTCTGGGCAAGCTCTAGCTGCATTACGTGAAGGTGTTAAAGCAATAAACTATAAAGGATCTGAAAAAAAAGTTTTAAAAGTACGAGATATAGCTCATCAAACAGGTACAGAATTATTAGAAATAGATTATTCTCAGGCCTTAGACCTAAGTTTACACGATAATAAGAGTTCAGCCAGCCGAGATTGGTTGACTGGTAAATTAACAAAAAATAGTTTCTAGTGTTTGCAAAATCAGTCTATGTCAGGTAAGCCAGAACTCTATTATTAACTTGGCCTATAGCTATAATAAGCTCTTAAATGCACGGGATGAAAATCATGAGAGTCACACAAAAGGTCAGAAAAATTCTATCTTATTATGAAGCTGACAATGTTGGTAGCAAGACAAATTTAGCTAGGATCCTAATGACAGGTAAACTAGCAGGTACTGGAAAAATGATTATCTTGCCAGTTGACCAAGGTTGGGAGCATGGACCGGCACGTAGCTTCGCCCCTAATGCTCCTGCTTATGATCCTCATTATTTTTTTAGATTAGCCATTGATGCCGGGTTAAACGCTTACGCAGCACCATTAGGGCAATTAGAGGCAGGAGCCGACACCTTTGCCGGATCGGTTCCAATGATCCTTAAATTGAACAATGCAAATTCACATTCCACCACAAAAGACCAAGCGATTACAGCATCTGTTGAGGACGCATTAAGATTAGGTTGTTCGGCTATAGGATTTACTATTTATCCAGGCTCTGATGATCAGTATGAAATGATAGAGGAAATCCAAGAAATATCATTAGAAGCTAAATCCTGTGGTTTAGCGGTAGTAATCTGGTCTTATCCAAGAGGTGGCGGTCTCTCGAAAGAGGGAGAGACAGCTATTGATGTTACAGCTTATGCAGCCCATATGGCCGCCCAACTAGGAGCACACATAATCAAGGTTAAACCTCCAACTTCTCACATAGAACAAAATGAAGCAAAAAAAGTTTATGAAGACCAACAAATAGATATTAGTAGTTTAAGTGCAAGAATTTCGCATATTTTACAATCTGCTTTTAATGGTCGTCGCTTGGTCGTTTTTTCCGGTGGAGGAATAAAAGATACAGAAGGTATGTATGAGGAAATTCGACAGTTACGAGATGGCGGTGCCTCAGGGTCAATTATAGGCCGTAATAGTTTCCAAAGATCTAAACAGGATTCTCTTAATTTATTGGATAATATAATTAAGATTTATCAAGGTAAGTTTTAGAAATTAGCAAGCAAAATAAGTAGGTATATAAACTGTGCCCGCATTAAAGAAATGCCAGATTTTTGAATCTTATCTCTATCTAATTACTCCGCCCAATATAAGGGAAGAAAATTTATCAGAGTTTGCCGAGGTACTGGAAGAGATAGTTGATAAGGAAATAATTTCCTGCCTTCAAATACGACTAAAGGATCCTGGAGGAATAGCTGTTTCAGACGACATAATCCGCACCGTTTCAAACACTCTACTACCGATAGTTCAATCAAATAATGTAGCTTTTATAATGAACGACAACCCGGAACTGGCGAGTGAACTTGGATGTGATGGTGTGCACATCGGTCAAGAGGATATTACCTACTCAAAAGCCAGGTCCATAATGGGGGATCAAGCGATTATTGGTGTTACTTGCCATAATTCTAAACACCTAGCCATAACTGCATCCGAGTTAGGGGCTGATTATGTTGCGTTCGGTGCCTTTTTCCCAACTGAGACCAAAACTCCAAAAACAACTGCTCAACCAGAACTGTTAAAATGGTGGAGTGAAATTACTCAAGTTCCCTGTGTGGCAATCGGAGGTATAAACCCACAGAATTGTCTATTTTTGATGCAATCAGGCGCTGATTTTCTTGCGGTTTCTTCAGGAGTATGGAACCATCCCGCTGGTCATGCAGAAGCTATATCTGAGTTTGAAAAGAAATTAAAAAAGAAAAATTAAATTTGTTGAACCGTTGATATATTTTAAATCAACTGTTAGACAGCCGATCCGTTGTTAATAAGTGAACGGGTATAAGCCCATGAAAATTGATGGTAACGAAATCCGACCAGGAAATGTTATAGAGCACCAGAGTAGACTGTGGCGTGCTGTTAGGATACAGCATGTAAAACCAGGAAAAGGGGGGGCTTATTTACAAGTCGAGCTAAGAGAAGTAAGGGATGGCACCAAGCTAAATGAACGTTTTCGTTCGGCCGAAACTGTTGAACGGGTAAGACTAGATCAAAAAGATTATCAATATTTATACAGTGATGGGGACCAATTTACGTTTATGGATCAAGAAACATACGAACAAGTTACACTCGATAGTAGTATAATTGAGCCCGAGCAAAGCCAGTTTCTTCAAGACGGCATGTCAGTAACCATCGAATCATACGAGAACTCTCCAATAGGAGTTTCACTTCCTGAAAAGGTAACCCTTGGTGTTGCGGAAGCAGACGCAGTAGTAAAAGGACAGACAGCTTCATCCTCATATAAACCCGCTGTTTTAGAAAATGGCATTAAAATTCTTGTTCCTCCTCATATTGAATCTGGAACCCGAATTGTTGTTTCTACCTCAGATGCTACTTATGTAGAGCGGGCTAAAGAATAATATCAAGCCAGATGTACAATGCTAATTAAAGCGTTTGTCGCACAGATTGATAAAGGCTCAACATGCGCACTCCGATAATTAATGTCATGGATCGGGCAGCTAGACGCGCTGGAAGAGCTTTAGCACGTGATTTCAGTGAAGTGCAACATCTGCAAGCATCCAGAAAAGGAACACAAAAGTTTTCCAAAGCAGCAATAAGAAAAGCTAAGGAAATCATAAAGTATGAGCTCACTAAAGCACGGCCGTCATTTAATTTTTTGGGCGAACCTATTAAGCCAGAGAATTCAGAGTCGAAAAATGAGTGGATTATAAACCCTCTAGACGGAGCATCAAATTATGCGCATGGTCAGCCACACTTTTGTATTTCTATAGCTCACATTGACGATAAAGTTCTAAAAGAAAGTATTGTGTATGACCCTCTTGATGAAGAAATTTTTTGGGCTGTTAAAAATACGGGGGCATACTTAAATGATACTCGGCTGAGAGTGTCTGCCCGCCGTGATCCAAGTGATTCAATAATAGCAACGTTTGCTCAAACTGATGGGAAGAGTGAGAATACTCCCAATCCTTTATCAATCATCGAAATCGTGCAAAATTATGGAGATATAAGAATTTCGGGTTCCCCATCACTTGATTTAGCGTATTTAGCTGCTGGAAGATTTGATGGCTGTTATCATCAGGGACTACTGCCAGAAAATATTGGGCCTGGCACTCTAATTGTAAAGGAAGCGGGTGGTCTAATTACTGATCTAAATGGGAAAAACAACATGTTAGACTCGGGAGATTTAATAGCTGCAAATGGAGAATTATATGATGGGCTCTTTAACTGTATTAAGTCATCAAATTTTTCCGTTAGCGAAGATAAATAAATTAATTCTACCTCTCGAAAACTAATTGAAACAGAAGATTTCTGACAAATGCTTAAGATCATTTAAAATTCAATTTAAGTATAAACCAGCCGAAACAAGTAGAAGGACCTTTGGTGATTGACGAATAATAATAGTTTTAAAGCAAAAAGTTGCCCTAAAATCGTCATACTCATGCTGAATTATGGAAAAATCATAATAGTTTAACTTAAATATTATAGAATCTTAGGACTAATCGAACCCCGACGGTGATAATTAATGACCAGGCCACAACGCTATCTAACACGCATGTTAATTTTCCTGCTTATCACTGCGCTCGGAGTAGGGACAGTATACAGCCAAATATTTTTATCATTCATGGCTAATCCAGCGATAAACGGAATAATTATCTTTACTTTAATTTTAGGTATTATTTTAGTGTTTCGCCAAGTATGGATGCTAAATATAGAGGTAAACTGGATTGAAACCTACAGAAGCGAACGACCTGGCCTTTCTGTAAATGCTGCACCAACTTTGCTCGCTCCCATGGCAACAATGTTTGGTGAACGAAGTGGGGAACTTAGAATAACTACAGTCACTATGAGGTCAATTCTTGATGGAGTTAATGCTCGTCTAGATGAGGAACGTGACCTTACTAGGTATCTAATAGGGTTACTCATTTTTTTAGGACTTTTAGGAACATTCTGGGGCTTGCTACAAACGGTGCGCTCAGTAGCGGACGTTATATCGAGCCTGCAAGTTACAGGTGGAGAACTTACACAGATTTTTGATTCCCTAAAAGAAGGGCTAAACGCGCCCCTGACAGGAATGGGTACTGCTTTCAGCTCTTCATTGTTTGGTCTTGCGGGATCGTTGGTCCTTGGATTTTTAGATTTACAGGCTGGTTCAGCTCAAAACCGCTTTTATAATGAACTTGAAGAATGGCTTAGTGGTCTAACGAAAGTATCAGGTCGATCTCGAACATTGGAAGGAGATCAGAGTGTCCCAGCTTACATTCAGGCATTATTAGAAAAAACAGCTGACTCTCTCGATAATTTACAGAGGACTATAAACAAAGGAGAGACTACCAGAGATAGAACTGATTCAACTCTTACCGCACTAGCCGATAAGTTAACTACACTGACTGATCAAATGCGAACAGAACAGGAAATTATGCTGAAACTAGCTAATTCTCAGAGTGATATGGGTCCTGTTTTACAAAAGCTTACTGAAGAGAGAAGAGCAACCATTGATGACGTAACACGCAATCATATAAGGAACATAGATACTTACCTTGCCCGATTAGTGGAGGACACAAATAGTGGTCGAGGTGAAATGGTACAAGAAATTCGTGCAGAAATTAGACTGCTCGCACGCACAATCGCTGCTCGCTCCGATGAGAGCGATAATCGTCACTAACGCAGTTGAAATAAGTAATGCCTGGCTCACGTTCCCGCAAGTATACTTCAGCAAGTTATTGGCCAGGTTTTGTTGATGCCCTCGCCGCTCTTCTAGTTGTAGTAGTTTTCTTAATCATGGTTTTTGCCCTAGCGCAAGTCTTCCTGTCTGATGCTCTTTCTGGCAGAGACAGTGTCCTCGAAAGACTGACAAACGAGTTAGACGAACTATCGAAAATGCTCGATCTAGAACGCAAAGCAAGCGCAGAATTAGGAATGTCAGTTGCTCAACTATCCTCTCAATTACAGACAAGCATTTCCGAACGTGACGCTTTATTATCAAAACTGTCTTTTATTGAGCAAAAACTAGAAAGTGAAAGGCTGTCTCATGAGAAAGAAGTAAGAAACCTAAACCAGATCGTAGAAACTAATAAAGAGTCAATAGAATTACAGCTGCGCGACCTAGAACGTCTAAATAGAGACATAGAAGCCTTAAAAATAGTCCGAAGCAAACTAGAAAAGAAGGTTAAGAATCTAGCTTTGACAATCAAAACGAGTGAAGAGGAGCTGGGTCAGTGGAGAGATCTATCAAAAGCTCTAGAAACAAAACTTGCCGAGCAAGGTGAACTAACTTTCTTAGCTCAAAAAGAAATAGACAAGAGAGATATACGACTTTCTGAGTTACTAAAACAAAGTGAATTATCTGAAAAACTACTGCTTGATGAGCGTGAAACATCAAAAAAAGCTTCAAATCAAATAGCTTTACTAAGAGAACAATTAAATCAACTAAGCCAACAATTGTCCGCTTTAAATGAAGCACTTGAAGCTTCAGAAAAAAAGAATGTATCCCAAAACGTAAAAATTATTAATCTAGGAAAACGCCTTAATGCTGCTTTAGCAACTAGAGTACAAGAATTAGCTCGCTACCGATCAGACTTTTTTGGGAGATTACGAAAATTACTTGGAAACAGATCGGGTATTAGAATTGAGGGAGACCGTTTTGTTTTTCAGTCTGAAGTATTATTTGCCTCTGGAGCTGCAGAATTAAACCCTATTGGCACAGACCAACTAGGACAACTCGCTGAGACATTAAACAAAATATCAATCGAGATACCAAATGATCTTGACTGGGTCTTAAGGGTAGATGGTCACACCGACAGGAACCCCATAAAAACTCCTTTATTTCCATCAAATTGGGAACTTTCTTCAGCAAGATCCACCTCTGTAGTTAAATATTTAATTAAGCAAGGTGTACCACCCAATAGACTTGTTGCTGCAGGATTTGGTGAGTATCAACCTATCGATAATGGTGGAGACGAAATAGCTTTTAGACGAAACAGAAGAATTGAGTTTAAACTAACCCAGCGCTAATTATCAGTTTAATTATAAGCCTTCTTCTTTTCTACCAAATTGCAACGCAGCCAAACGAGAATAAACTCCACCCTGACTAATGAGTTCATCATGAGTGCCAGTACCAACTATGCTACCGTCATCAATCACAACTATTTTATCAGCTGCTATAACAGTTGCTAATCTATGCGCTATCACCAAGGTGGTACGATCTTTCATTAATCTATCCAATGCATTTTGTACTAATCTTTCACTTTCTGCGTCCAATGCACTCGTTGCTTCATCAAGAAGTAAAAGCTTTGGGTCTCTTAAAACTGCTCTTGCTATAGCGATACGTTGACGCTGTCCACCTGAGAGCCTCACACCTTTCTCACCTAGAAATGTGTCGTAACCCTGCGGTAAATAATCCAAAAACTCACTAGCTGCTGCTGCCTCTGCTGCAGCTCTAACTTCATCATTAGTCGCATCAGGCCTACCATATCGTATGTTTTCCCAAGCATCTGATGAAAATATTACTGGCTCTTGTGGCACTATACCTATTTGATTTCTAAGATCGGAAGGGTCCATGTCCTTTAGGTTAATGTGATCAAATTTAATAATACCTTTTTGAGGGTCATAAAAACGAAGTAATAGCTGAAAAATAGTTGTTTTACCTGCTCCGGAAGGGCCTACTATCGCTACGTGTTCACCAGGTGAAACAACAAGAGACAGGTCTTTTACTGCTAGATGGTCAGGCCTTGATGGGTAACTGAAAGTAGTTCCATCTAATTCTATTCTTCCTTCAACTGGTTGTGATAATTTAACCGGATTGACTGGCATTTTTATTTCACTACTCATTTGCAATAATTCAAAAAGTCTTTCTGTGGCTCCAGCAGCTCTCTGTAGATCCCCAACCACTTCAGATATTGCTCCCATCGATCCGGCGACAACGACTGCATAAAAAATAAATGCTGATAGCTCACCAGCAGTTAGACTTCCCTCAATAACTGCATGCCCCCCTATCCATAAAATAAGTCCAACCGCACCAAAAACCAGCATTATTACAACCGCGGTCAAAAGAGCGCGAGCTTTGATACGACTCACTGCAGTAGTGAAAGCTTCTTCAGCTCGGGAGGCGAATCTTTGACGATCAACAGACTCGTGAACAAACGCTTGGACGGTTCTAATGTGTGCTATGCTTTCATCAACATAACTTCCAACGTCTGCAATTCGATCTTGGCTAGTACGGCTGAGACGTCTAACTTGGCGCCCGAAAATAATTATTGGAACTAAAACAAATGGCACAACCAGAATCGCGAGACCACTTAATTTGGGGCTTGTTACTACCAACATGATGGAACCTCCAAAAAATAATAGTATGTTACGTAAAGCCATCGAGGCCGATGTTCCAACAACAGTCTGTAATAAAGTAGTATCGGTGGTTAAACGAGACATCACCTCCCCAACTCTTGTCGTTTCATAGAAGCCCGGATTCAAGTTGATTACATGATCAAAAACGGCTTTTCTGATATCAGCTACTACTCTTTCTCCAATCCATGAAACTAAATAGAACCTAGAGTAAGTTGCTCCAGCTAAAAAAATAATAAACACCAAAAGAACCAGAAGGGCATCATCAAGTAATGTTGCATTACCAGCAGAGAAACCATCATCAACCAATCTTCTGATTCCCTCACCCACTGCTAAAACAGTTATGGCGGCAATAGTTAAAGCTAGCAGAGCGGCAGAAACCTGTGCCCTATATGGCCTTAAAAACTTACCTAAACGCCTTAGAAGACGAATATCACGACGCGGAGGAGCGCCTAAATCATTGGCAGACATTTCTTGATTTTCTATTTCTTTCATGACAATTAAACGTTATAAAATGGCGTTTACCAGTGCCTAGCAATATCAACAAGCATAATGAACAAATTTAATTCTTAGTTTATGCCGGTCTTGCAGTTTTAATACATGTTAGTTATAACCCAGGTCTAAAAAAGAGAGAAATCTGATGAAAAAAGAAATTCATCCTGACTATCACGAGATCACCGTCCAAATGACGGATGGTACTACATATACAACACGTTCAACCTGGGGTGAAAAGGGTGATGTGCTTCGCCTTGACATTGACCCAAAGACTCATCCTGCTTGGACAGGACAACATCGTCTAGTTGATTCAGCTGGCCAAGTTGCCAAATTTAACAAGCGATTTGCTAACTTGGGCCTAAAATAAATTTTACCTAAATTATATGTCTGGGTTAACTTATATACCCTATAGGCAAGATTATTAATAATATCATTAAATTCATTTCTACTCCTTGATTCTAAAATTAACCCCCCCAAATAATAGTCATACTTAAGATGCCAATAGGGTTTTAAGTATAATTAATCTGGTGAGTTTCGACCATTTAGGTGAACACTGCACCAATAACTATGTTGCTTCACTAAGGAGGACAAGTGAAATGAGAACTTACGATTTATCGCCTTTATTTAGATCCACGGTTGGTTTTGATCATATGAACCGACTCATCGCAACTGCCACTAACAATGAAGTGGCTACGTATCCACCCTACAATATAGAAAAAAGCAGCGATGATGATTATAGAGTAACTATGGCTGTTGCTGGATTTAGCGTGGATAATCTAGAAATCACGCAAAAAGAAAATGCGCTTTTTATAAAAGGAAAAATTATAGCGGAAAATGATGATATAAAATATCTGCATCGTGGAATCGCAGCGCGAACTTTTGAAAGACGATTTGCGTTGGCTGACCATATTAATGTTTCAGATGCAGCTCTGAAAAACGGAATTCTAGTTGTTGATCTTAAGCGCGAAGTTCCTGAGGCACTAAAACCCAGAAGTTTCTATATTAAAGATGCTAATAATCCTTCAGAAGAGATTAACGAACAAGCTGCTTAACTCGTGATTAAGCTCACTTAAGGGCCTGCTTTTTATAGCGGGCCTTTTTGTGATTTTAGCTTCCCTATTTGCCTGCATTGAACTAATGAATAGATGGGAGGTAATTTTAATGAAGACTAGCACCGAAAAGATTTTGACAACTCATGTCGGCAGCATACCGCGTCCTATAGAACTCTCAGAGATATTATATAAGGTCGAGTTTCAAGAACCATATAACACAGAAACTTTCGAAAAAATTACAAAACAATCGGTAATAAGTACTGTGAATGATCAAATTGGTTGGGGCTTAGATATCATTAATGACGGAGAGATGAGCAAAACAGGCTATGCTACTTATATTCAACAACGTCTAGATGGTTTTTCAGGCGAAAGCAAGTCGATTAGATTTGATGATATGTCGAATTTTCCAGAATATCGTAAATCACAGTCAAGTGCGGCAGGAACTAGAAGACTCCATAGGCCTTGTTGTGAAAATGAGATAAAGATCCGTGATAGAGAACCAGTTGAAAGAGATATAAAAAACTTGAAAACTGCTACTGACAATAGTGAAGCTTTAGAAGTTTTCATGAATTCTGCATCTCCTGGAGTAATCGCAATTTTCCAAGATAACAAGTACTACGCTTCCGAAGAAGAATACCTTTTTGCTCTAGCAAATGTCATGAGATATGAATATGAAAAAATTGTTGAGGCGGGTTTTATATTGCAGATTGACTGCCCTGACTTAGCTATGGGGAGGCACACAGTATTTCGTAAATTAACGGATAAAGAATTTATTAGTAAGGCTGCAATGCAAATAGAAGCCTTAAATAGCGCACTAGAAAATATTCCTGAAGATCGAGTTAGGATGCATATTTGTTGGGGAAACTACGAAGGACCTCATCATAAGGATATACCTTTAATTACTATTCTTGACGAAATTCTAAAAGCAAAACCAATGGGTTTTTTGTTTGAAGCCGCAAACCCGCGTCACGCACATGAGTGGGAAATTTTTAAGGAAATTAAATTACCTGATAGCAAGATTCTTATTCCTGGTGTGATTGATAGTGTTACGAACTATATAGAACACCCAGAACTAGTTGCTCAAAGAATTTGTCAATTTGCTAACCTTCTTGGTCGTGAAAGGGTCATAGCTGGTGCGGATTGCGGTTTCGCCACTTTCTCAGGCATGGGAGCGGTTGATCCAAAGATCGCAGTAGAAAAGTTAAAATCTTTGGTAGAGGGCGCTAATATAGCCAGTAAACTTTTATGGAAAAGCTAACTTTTTACTAAAATTTTTTGTAATGCTTCTCGCGCTTCATCTGGTATAGTCACAGGTTTCATTTCTCCGGGTCTAACATATACATGCACAAAGTGACCAGTGGCAGCAGGCATTTCACTATTCTCATGAAAAATTGCAATTTCATAAGTTACTGATGACTTTCCTAAGCGACTTACTCTAATACCTATATCAAGGACTTCAGGGAAAGAGATTTCTCCATAAAACTTACACCCTGTTTCAGCAACCACACCAACAAACTCTGAAGAACGATAGTCCAAACCAGCTTCACGCATAAGAAAACCATTAACGGCAGTATCAAAATAAGAGTAATAAACAACATTATTAACATGCCCATATACGTCATTATCCATCCACCGAGTGGGCAACTTAATTAGTTCAGGATAATTTTTCTTGCGTTCATCACGCCCATCTTTATTCATGAAAAAGATCTTCTTAAAAATTCATCCATCACATCTATGGTTTCATTTGGTTTCTCTATCATAATCATATGACCTACATCAGATAAAACTTTTGTCTCAGAGATTTTTATATTTTCCTTCAATGGAACAGACATTTTTGGGGGTGTCATGCGATCTTTATCGCCTAAGAGCAGCAATGTAGGGCAGGTGATTTTCTTCGATGCTTTAATCGCGCCAATATAAGCGTCACATGCTGATAGATCACAATTCAAGACTCCGGGCGAACATTCAGCTAATAAAGCTCTTCCACCTCCTAACATCCAAAGCCCAGGAGATTGATGCCCTCCAAGGTGTGATTTTTGCCCAAAGCCCCAGTCAGTTATCATATCAAAAGCAGCGGCATCATTTTTTTTCGCGGCAGCCAACAAATCACTATGGACCGCAACCCTTTCAGCTACCCCAACAAGAATTAGTGCATCTGTATCATGTGGTCTCCTTGAAGCTGCTTCAAGTGCAATTAATGATCCCATAGAATGACCGGCTAATACGACATTTCTGAACGAAACTTTATCTAGAACTTTCCACAACCAAAGAGCAATTTCTTCAATTGAATCAATTGCTGTACCCTCAGACCTACCATGACCAGGTAGATCAATCGCCAGAACAGAGTATCCGTGATGAGAAAAATATCGCGTTTGCAGACCCCAGAATGTATGATTGGTTCCTGCACCATGAATTAGAACAATAAGAGGCTTATTTGCATCAAAAGACTTACCCCCAGTATGGGCAAATATTCTCAGATCATTGATATATATATCCACAGAACCTGTCTCCTATTTCTGTGACGAGCGTAATGCCTGACGAAGATCAGACACTAGGTCAATAGGGTCTTCTAAACCCACTGACAGCCTTACCATCTCTTCTTTTACGCCAGCCTCCAATAAGCCTTTTTCATCCATTTGTTGATGCGTTGTGCTAGCAGGATGGATAACTAGTGACTTCGCATCTCCTACATTAGCAAGATGAGAAAATAACCTTAGAGCCTCTATAAATTTTGCCCCTGTCTCACGCGCCCCCCCTGAACCAGGTCTAACTCCAAAAGTAACAATAGACCCAGCTCCCTTAGGCAGCAACCTTTTAGCTAATTTGAAGTCTGGATGACTTTCAAGGCCAGGATATCTAACCCAAGAAACCTCATCAGAATCATTCAAAAATCTTGCTACCAAATTAGCATTTTCTACGTGACGCGACATACGAATGGGCAGTGTTTCGAGACCCTGGATCAAATAAAAGGCATTCTGAGGTGACATGCAGGCTCCAAAATCCCTTAAACCCTCGGCTCTTGCCCGCATTATGAATGCCGCCGGTCCAAATTCCTCAGTAAAATCCAGGCCATGATATCCCTCGTAAGGTTCAGTCATGTTAGAAAAATTATTAGACCCTTCCCAATCAAAGTTGCCGCCGTCAATTAGAACGCCGCCTATCGCTACGCCATGTCCTCCGATCCATTTAGTCGCTGAGTGCATTATTATATTGGCACCATAATCAAAGGGTTTCATTAGGTAAGGTGTCGAGAAAGTTGCATCAACCATGAGTGGTAACCCTTCTTGGGATGCAATTTCTGAGACAGTCGGAATATCAAGGATTTCTAGTCCAGGGTTACCTATAGTCTCAGAAAACAGAAGTCTGGTTTCAGGTCTGATAGCATTTTTAAACTCATCGGGGTATCTTGGATCCACCAGTGTGGTGGAAATACCAAAGCGAGGCAAGGTATGCATAAACAAATTATGACTTCCCCCATATATGTTTCGAGAAGCAACAATATGGCCGCCTGCATCCATTAATGTCATAATTGCCAAACTTAATGCCGCCTGACCACTAGAAGTGGCAATCGCTCCAACACCATTCTCAAGGGCGGCCATTCGCTCTTCAAACACTGATACAGTAGGGTTGGATATACGTGAATAAATATGTCCAGCTCGTTCGAGATTAAAAAGACTAGCGGCATGATCAACATCCGGAAAAACGTATGATGTTGTCTGATATAATGGAACGGCCCGAGCGCCAGTAATTTTATCCGGCTGCTGTCCTGCATGAAGGCTGAGTGTGTTAAATTTTAAAAATTTTGCCTCGACCATCTTATTAGCCCTAAATTATTTTGAATTTTTAACTTATCTATGCTTTTGGTAAGTACAATTATAGTTAATCATAAATCACCAATTCACTTAAGTGGAACTATATGAAACAAAGGGTCCGAAAGTTACGGACCCTATTTTATTAAAAAACCTTGATTAATAATTTTACGTTTCATCAGTTCCTGATCCCCCAATGCGAACATCAGCCATCCAATCAGGTATTCGACTTGGCACAGCCGGCTCCTCTTCAGGAATTAAATCAGCGCTAATAGGCGCAGAAACGTTTTCTGCAGGTTTCCGTCCTGCTTTTCTTCCTTTTTCCGTCGCTTCATCCAAATCGACTTGTCTACAAAGACCAATTGTAACAGGATCTCTTGGTTGTATTTGCGAAGAGTTCCAGTGAGTCCTATCTCTAATTGCCCCAATTGTTGGTTTAGTGGTGCCTATAAGTTTACAGATCTGAGCATCGCTTAACTCTGGATAGTATCTGATCAAATAAGAGATTCCGTCCGGTTTGTCCTGGCGCTTTGATAACGGAACATAGCGAGGCCCTTTAGTCCGTTTGACTGGATCAGGGTTTTGTGAAGGTTTAATTCCTAATCTAGCCTTTGGGTCGGCAGCACATCGGTCGATCTCCTCCCAATCAAGCTGACCGCTAACGACTGGGTCAAGCCCTCGCATACCTGATCCAACATCGCCATCAGCTATCCCTTGAATCTCAAGTTTGTGCATACCACAAAATTCAGCTATTTGTTCAAATGTTAAAGCCGTATTATCGACCAACCAAATGGCGGTACCTTTTGGCATTAATGGTTCAACCATCAGCGCTCCTAACTCAATTAAATTTTTAGTTCACAGATCTCAATAATGAGCCTTTAAGAGACTTTTACTAAGTAATATTCAGTCGCCTATATACCCTGATCTAACTATAATTGCAAAAAAACACTAACCAATACTCAATATGATTTTGCCAATATGGGTACTGCTTTCCATAAGTTCGTGTGCTTTATAAGCTTCTTTCAAAGGAAACACAGTGTCTATAACGGGGAAAACCTTGCCCTCTTCAAGAAGGGGCCATACCTCTTTTTTTAGCGAAGTCGCTATATTCCCTTTTACTGCGACAGGCCTGGGCCTCAAAGTCGAGCCTGTTATGGTTAACCTCCTCGACATTAGACGCGCGAGGTTTAGGTCGCCCTTAACTCCTGCCATTAAACTTACTTGCAAAAGACGGCCATCGGGCTTCAAAAGACGGATATTTCTATCTAAATAGTCACCGCCAACTATATCAAGAATTATATCTACTCCAATTCCATCAGTAATTGTTTTGATTTCTTCAACAAAATCCTTTTCTCTATAGTTTACGGCGTGTGCTGCCCCAAGTTCTTTACAAAAGTTAGCTTTCTTATTATTTCCGACCGTAACATAAGAAATACCACCAAACTCACGAATCAGCTGGATTGTTGTGGTCCCTATCCCACTGGAGCCGCCATGGATTAGTATGGACTCTCCCGAAGAGAAATAACCTCTATCAAACACATTACTCCAAACAGTAAAAAAAGTCTCTGGAATACCTGCGCATTTAATAACATCTATTCCATTTGGTGTTGGTAAGACCTGCTCTACGGGTGCTACAGCGTACTCAGCGTACCCTCCCCCAGAAATAAGGGCACAAACCTCCTGCCCCACTTCCCATTGAGTTACACCGTCACCTACCGATACCACCTCTCCAGCGACTTCAAGTCCAGGTATATCAGATGCTCCAGGTGGCGGAGGGTATAATCCAAGCCTTTGTACTACATCTGGTCGATTAACTCCTGCTGCAGCTACAGAAATCAAGATTTCACCTTTTGAAGGTTCTGGAATAGGACGTATAGAAGATCGTAGGACTTCTGGCCCTCCTTTTTCAGAAATTTCGATAGCTATCATTGTCGTCGGAAGGCCCATTTAATAAAATCCTTCAAATGTGTTTGCCTAAGTAAAATAATTATCTAAAGTCTTGATAGCTCACTTTAGGCAGGTCAAACTTTGTACACAACATTTATAAAAAATAAGTCGGAGAAAATTTAAAATGAGCTTTGAAGAGGATGAACAATTTTCATCAGTAAAAAAAAACAAGCCCTTTAAAGAAACTGATCTCGAGGACTTATCAGTCGAAGAGATAAAAGAATATGTGGAACACTCTAAAAAGGAAATTTTGCGAGCTGAATCTGAAATAAAAAGCAGGGAATCGATTCGGGGTGATGCTAATCAATTATTCAAGAGCTAAACCTCTTAACAATAGCTAATAAATAATAATTAAGGGCTCTGGGAGATAAATATGGCAAATCCTTACGAAATAAACTTGGAAAAAAATGAGGCTAATTACACTTCTCTTTCGCCGTTAAGTTTCATTAAAAGAACCGCGGCTACTTATCCAAATCATACAGCTATCGTTCATGGAAAAATAAAACGAAGTTGGGCTGAAACATATACTAGAACTCGTCAACTTGCCTCAGCACTATCAAAAAACGGTATAGGCCTGGGAGACTGCGTAGCCGTAATGGCACCAAATATACCAGAAATGCTTGAGTCTCACTTTGGGATACCAATGACTGGGGGTATTATCAATGCCATTAACAACCGACTTGATGCCACTACTATTGCTTTCATACTTGACCACGGAGAAGCAAAAGTCTTGCTTACTGATACAGAATTTTCACCAGTTATCAAAGAAGCTCTAAAACTTGTAGAAAAAAAACCCACCGTCATTGATATATGTGATAGCGAAGGTCCAGGAGGTGAAAAACTTGGTGAAATCGATTTCGAATCATTTATCGCCACAGGGGATCCTAACTTTGAATGGTCTCTGCCTGACGATGAATGGCGCGCCATAGCTCTGAACTATACGTCTGGAACGACCGGTAACCCCAAAGGAGTGGTTTATCACCATAGAGGTGCTTATCTGAATGCAATGGGGAATGTTTTTACCTGGGGGGCTACTACCCAACCAATATACCTCTGGACACTTCCAATGTTTCATTGCAACGGTTGGTGTTTCACCTGGGGCACAGCACTAGTAGCTGGTACAAATGTCTGTCTTAGAAAAGTATCTGCTAAAACCATATACCAAGCGTTATCGCAAAACGATGTAACACATTTATGCGGTGCACCAATCGTAATGCAAATGATAGTAAATGCAGAAGAAAGTGAACGCCGAACATTTTCACAAAACGTTGAATTTATGACGGCAGCTGCACCTCCGCCTGCTGCAATTCTTGCACGCATGGCCGAACAAGGAATTCGTGTCACACATGTTTATGGCCTTACAGAAATATACGGCCCAGCAATAATTTGTGCATGGCAAAAAGAATGGAACCACTTAACTACAGACCAAAAAGCGGAGCTACAGTCGAGACAAGGAGTGCCTTATGAAGTTCTTGAAGATGTAATGGTAGCTGATCCAAAGACTCTTGAACCTGTTCCTCGTGACGGTCAAACAATGGGTGAAGTGTTCACACGCGGCAATGTAACCATGAAGGGATACCTGAAAAACCTTAAGGCTACAAAAGATGCCTTTTCAGGAGGTTGGTTTCACACTGGTGACCTAGGAGTTTGGCATCCTGATAATTATATAGAGCTAAAGGATCGTTCTAAAGATATTATTATTTCAGGAGGCGAAAACATCTCATCCATTGAAGTTGAAGATGCTTTGTATAAGCATAACTCAGTATCATTAGTAGCGGTTGTTGCGTGGCCTGATGAAAAATGGGGAGAAACTCCTTGCGCCTTTATAGAATTATCAGATAGTTCAAAGGCAAGTGAAGAGGAATTAATTTCACATTGCCGCAATAATTTAGCTAATTATAAAGTACCCAAACATTTTGTTTTTGGTGACTTACCTAAAACATCAACTGGAAAAATACAAAAATTCATTTTACGTGAAAAGGCTAAAGAGCTGGCTGTAAAAAAGTAGAAACAACAGCAAAAGACAGGTCATGTAAGGAGATTTAATTATAAAAAATCTCCTCATAATACCTGACTTAAAATAAATCTAAATAGGAATTTATCTATCTAGGATTGCTCCAAAAAAGCTATGGCGTCCTTCAGTTTTAATTTTTCTCGCTTGATTCGAGTTATTATTGTTTGATCCGGCTTAGGGCGCTGAACCTCTTCTTCAAGCTTAAAATCCAGATCAGCGTGCAGCCTCTTTAATTCTTCAAAACTTGCTTCAGTAGTCAATAAATTTACTCCTTATTTGATCAGAGCAATTAGCTATTACTAGTTTATATTTACACGATTCGCATAATAATGGGATTCAAATTAATATAGTTATACTCAAAATATACCTAGCAGTAGGTTTACTAAAGTAAACAAAATGTCGCAAACTGCCATTGTAAGTGTTGTTTCTTTGATGGTAGCAAAAAAATGCAAATCCATATTTAGTGCAAAACGACGAGGGTTAGTGTGACAACTGAAAACCCAGTAAACAAAAAAGAAGTTTTACAGCGTTTAAGAGAGTTAAAAAGCGAACATCGTGATTTAGATGATGAAATTCTACAAATCTCAGAAAAAGTGCCGTTTGATCAAATACAGATACAACGATTAAAAAAGCACAAACTAGTATTAAAAGATGAGATTTCTCGCTTAGAAGACGTGCTCTTACCCGATATAATAGCTTAATTTCTAAAATAGAAGCACCGGTAAAAATTAAATTACCACATTGGAGTAAAACTGCACTTGCCTAGAGAATGTGCAAAACTATAATTATGCCTATTTTACTAATGTTTTTGCTAGCGGGAGTAACAATTGATGGCAAATCCATCTATCGGGATAATCATGGGTAGCCAGTCTGATTGGCAAACAATGAGACACGCGGCGGATGTCCTAACGGAACTTAAAATTGAACATGAACTTAAAATCGTATCGGCTCATCGTACACCAGATCGATTATCTGAGTATGCTAAAACAGCACATGAAAGAGGGCTCAAAGTGATAATAGCTGGTGCTGGTGGGGCAGCCCATTTACCAGGAATGACTGCAGCCATGACTTCGCTACCAGTGCTGGGAGTTCCTATTCAGAGCAAATCCCTAAACGGTCTCGATAGCCTACTATCGATAGTACAGATGCCCGGTGGAATCCCTGTAGGAACATTAAGTATTGGGGAATCAGGCGCTATTAATGCGGCCCTATTATCTGCGGCAATCATTGCTTTATCTGACAAGTCAGTGGAGCAAGCTTTAAATAAATGGCGAACCAATCAGACCGATCAAGTTACTATCTCACCAATAAATAGTAGTAATAACCTTGAATAATAATTTTTTAAAAGAAATAGAACCTGGCTCAATCATAGGTATTTTGGGTGGAGGGCAACTAGGGCGCATGACAGTAGAAGCAGCGTCTAAGCTTGGTTATCAGTGTCACGTATTTTGTCAGTCTGAAGAAGAACCAGCAGCTCAAATTTCAAGAAAAGTTACAGTAGCCTCTTTCGAGGACCAAAAGTCCCTAGAAAGTTTCGCCTCTTCGATTGACATTGTAACACTCGAGTTCGAGAACATTCCTTTGGATAGCGTTAAATTTATCGAGAGCTTCGTCCCAGTAAGACCAAACTCTAAAATACTATCCATTGTACAAAACAGAATTAATGAGAAAAAGTTTATTTCAAACCTAAATATAAAAACCGCACCATTTATAGAGGTTCCTGAAAAAAGTTTCCTTTTTGAGGCTGCTGCACAAATAGGCGCTCCAGCTGTTCTAAAGACCGCTAGTATGGGTTACGACGGAAAAGGACAAGTTCTTATTAATAAAAACACTGATCTGGAGTTAGCATGGGAAGAATCAGGTGCAAGCCCTAAAACAAATGGCGCAATTCTAGAAGGCTTTATAAGTTTTAAAAAAGAAATATCTGTAATCGCAGGAAGAAGCACCGACGGTTCAGTTACTAGCTACGTTCCTGTTGAGAACTTTCATGTTGATCACATACTTGACCAAACCCTAGCTCCAGCAAACATCACTCATAAGCAGTCTATACAGGCAATTGAAATTGCCCACCAACTAATTATTGAGTTAGATGTAGTAGGTTTATTAGCTGTCGAAATGTTTATTAATACTGGTGGCGATATTTTAGTAAATGAGGTAGCCGCCCGTCCTCATAATTCTGGACATTGGACAATTGAAGCCTGCAATATTAGTCAATTTGAGCTATTGGTAAGGGCAATCTGCGGTTTGCCTCTAGGGTCTACAGAGAGAAACTCAGACGCTAGAATGAAAAATTTACTGGGTGAAGAAATAAATAGATATCATGATTTCCTGACTGATCCTTCTGCCCACGTGCATTTTTACGGAAAATCGGAGGCTAAATCTGGAAGAAAAATGGGCCACGTTAACTGGCTAAGCCCAAAATCAATAAAGTAATTTTATTTTATACCGAAAACCCCAGTATTTAATGATAAATTAAACGTTCGCCTCGCTTGTATTAACCCAGCATTCACTGACCTAAAGAAGTATATCTTTTTAGATGATAATCGGCATCACCAAATAATGCCGTAATCATAGTTAAACGCTTAAAATAGTGGCTAACGGACATCTCTTCAGTCATTCCCATTCCCCCATGTAATTGAATAGCCTGTTGCCCAATTAACTTTCCGGCTCGACCAATTTGTACTTTTACAGCTGAAGCAGCTTTGGCACGATTATTTCTATCATCACTAGAGCCTACTGTATCTGCAGCCCTAAAAACCATAGCACGAGATAGTTCAAGTGCATTAAACATATCGACGGCACGATGTTGTAGAACCTGAAAACTTCCAATAGAAACTCCAAATTGCTCACGCGACTTAATATACTCAAGGGTAGAATTCATTATAGCATCCATCACTCCGATAGCTTCACCGCATATAGCAATACAGGCTTCATCAATCACGTCCTCTATAACCAGATATGCCTTACCTTCTTTACCAAGAAGGTTTTTTTCCGTTACCGAAACTCCTTTAAATTCAATATCGGCAGCGCGTAATCCATCTACAGTAGGATAAGGGCGGCGAATTACTCCTTCAGCTTCTCTGTCAACAATAAATAAGGATATTCCATCTTTATTACTATAATCACCCTCTTGTCGAACAGATACAATTATCTTATCTGCAGTGTCCCCGTGCAAAACCAAACTCTTCATGCCATCAAGAACATATCCATTTTCAGATCTACGAGCAGTCATCTCAACATTAGACAGACTGTAGCGCGATTGTCTTTCAGAAAATGCAAAAGAAAGCAAAAGACTTCCATCTATAACCTTAGGAATAAGGTTTTTCTGTTGAAAAGAACTTCCTACCCGTTTCAAGAGATTCGCTCCGAGTAGCACCGAGGATAGAACAGGCTCCAATACTAGACCACGACCAAGAGCTTCCATCAGTACCACACTATCAACGAGGCTGCCGTCTAAGCCACCATACTTTTCTGGCATAGTTAGCCCCAACCAACCTAATTCAGAAAACTTAAGCCATAGTTCCTTGCTGAAGCCCTCATCGGATTTAGCAAGCTCCCTTCGTAGACTAAATTCATAATCCCGCTCAACAAACCTCTCGACTGAGTTCTTCAAAAGTATTTGTTCTTCACTAAGACTAATTTCCATAAAATGTCTCTCACAATCAATAGAATGCTAATTCAGAGCCCCAAAACGGCTTTTGCTATAATATTCTTTTGGATTTCGCTACTGCCGCCATAAATTGTCGTCTTTCTGTAGTTAAAATATCTAGGCGCTATTGAAGCAGCATAATCAGGACCAATAGGTTCTTCGTTCCATCCAGCGTCAAGAGCTTCTTTAACAAATGGATGAGCATAATTGCCGATAGCTTCAAATAACAATTCAGTAATCTCCTGCTGTATTTCCGTTCCCCGCAACTTAAGCAAAGACGCTTCTGGTCCTGGCGGCTTTCCTGCTGATTCAGCTTCTAAAACTTGCATTAAAACTGATTCAAGAGCTAATAGCTCGATCTCTACTTCGGAAATTTTTATCTGAAAAGTAGGGTCTTCTAGCAAGGGCTTACCATCGACCAATTCCTTAGAAGCAATCTCCCTCACTTTTTTAATTTGCTTCCTCGATGCACCAATGTCAGCTGTCCATGTTCGCTCATGACCCAAAAGAAACTTTGCATATTCCCAGCCATGATTTTCTTCTCCAACTAAATTTGTAATAGGAACTCTTACGTCTTCAAATAAAACGTCGTTAATTTCATCTCCACCATCCATTGTTATTATTGGTCGTACTTCTATACCTGAACTTTTCATATCAATTAATAAGAAGGAAATACCGGCTTGTTTTTTGCCCTCCGTTGAGGTGCGCACTAAACAGAACATCATATCTGCGTACTGGGCAAAACTGGTCCATGTTTTAGCACCGTTAACAATATAATGGTCTCCATCACGCGTTGCTCGTGTATTAAGAGCAGCTAAGTCAGATCCAGAACCAGATTCAGAATAACCCTGACACCACCAGTCCTCGCTAGATAAGATTCTTGGTAAATAATATTGCTTTTGAGTTTCATTACCAAACGCAATTATTACTGGACCAACCATATTTACACCAAACGGCATTATCCTTGGAGCAGACGCTAATGCCATTTCTTCATTATATATATGACGTTCAATTGGAGACCAACCAGTACCCCCATACTCTTTAGGCCAACCAGGAGCAAGCCATCCTCGTTCACCAACTATTTTCTGCCAAATAACATAGTCATCTTTTTCTAATTTGAGCCCCATCTCTACCTTATGACGAATTTCCTCAGGTAAGCTGTTTCCCATAAACTTTCGGATGTCCTCACGAAACTCTTTTTCTTGAGAGCTTAATTTTAATTCCATATCTTGTCCCTCTGTAACTGCTCTTTAATGGCATGAGTAATTTAAAAATAGACCTTACTAATAAAAAACTAGAAGCGTCGACCTTCCAGAAATTGTTCTCTGATTTGGGAAATCAATCGGCTAGGATTCGGCACATGTGGTGATGATAGATTACTGAGCTTAGAAGTCATCTTGGGAATTTTGAGAACATCGTCTATGCGTCGGTTAAGGAAGGACCATGTTTCTTTGCAGTCATCCGATTTATCATCTAGCCAAAATAAAATTGTTGAAGAGTAAACAGCGGCCAATAATCCCCTTTTGGAATAAAAATTGAAATCTGTTGAGGTGTCTCCAGATACAAACCAAATCTCATCAACAGTTCTATATAAGCACTTCATTCCTAAAATCATATTATTCGGTTGTCCTAGATGTAAAAGGGCCCTTCTTAAACTTTCCTTATCAGATTCAAGAGCCATAAGCCTCCATTTAACTGACGTAAATATCCTCTCTCTGATCTTTAACTCTTTTAGGTTCATTTTTTCCAATGCCAAAGACATTTCTTTATCAATTTCAAGGCTCCAGAATTCTATAATATCTGAAACCCCCGAGGGAAAAATTCTATATAATTCTTCTTTTTCAATTCCTGAATCTTGAATGCCTTTGAGTAATGATTTCTCTGTCCATCCATCATGTGGTACAAAATCGAGAACTCGACTTAAAATTTTCTGACGTTGTTCTCTCAGAGACTCATCATACTTTGTCTTCATCTAAATCCTCACTAGTAGTGCTCTGAGGTTGAGTACTTTCTTCTTGTTTCCCAAGCTCATCAACAAATCCAAACTGTGATAAATCTTTAATTCGCACCGGATAGAGAATTCCGTCCAAATGGTCACATTCATGTTGAATTACTCTTGCGTGAAAGCCCTCTGCTAGCAATTCTAATTTTTCACCAGACAAGTTCTGATAAGTTAAATTAATTCGACGAAAACGCTCTACGGGTCCTGCCATGCCAGGAACGGACAAGCAGGCTTCAAAGGAAACGTCAGTTTCATCACCAATTGGTTCTACAACAGGATTTATTAATACGGTAGTGGGCACCCCTTCATTTTTGATTTGAGGGCTCACTTCCCCACCTATACGATCTGCCATAACTTTGTAAACAACGATTCTCCAGGGCATATGAACTTGGGGAGCGGCCAAGCCTGTGCCTTCTGCATCATTCATCGTCTCAATCATCGAAGAAACTAATCGAGCTACATCTGGTGCTGTAGGATCAGGTACTTCTTTTGATATTTGCTTAAGAATTGGGTGCCCCATACGGGCAATTTTTAAAATAGGCATTGGACAAATATACAATTAGTCTTGTTTAAGAAAAGTTAAATAACTCATTAAAAGTTAGAATAGGACAACATTTTATATTAAAAACCAAGGTCTATAGAAAAAAAAGGTGTCTAAATTATGACTTCACAAACTTTTTTTGAAGATAATTGGGTAGAGGGAAATATTCCTTTGGTTGGATCTGGTTCCCATGCAATATGGCTTGGCTCAATTGCTTTTGATGGAGCCCGAGCGTTTGAAGGAGTAAATCCGGATCTTGATCGGCATTGCCAAAGGCTTATTAAATCCACCGAAGTATTGGGTATGGAGCCAACATTTTCCGCGGAAGAAATTCAAGAGTTGGCGCTAGATGGAATAAAAAAATTTGGTCCTAGGTCAGAATTGTACATAAGGCCAATGTTTTGGGCAGATGGAGCAATAAATTTGCTTACTCCGGATCCGAAAAGTACTAAATTCGCTCTGACTATTTTTGAAGCTCCTATGCCAGATGGTACTGGATTTTCCTGTTGTCTTAGTCAATTTAGACGTCCTGGACTAGAATCTTCACCAACAGATGCTAAAGCTGCCTGTCATTACCCAAATAGTTCAAGAGCCTTAATTGAATCGCAATCACGTGGTTATCAAAACCCTGTAATGCTTGATGGATTGGGCCATGTTGCAGAATTTGCTACATCGAATATCTGGATAGTAAAAGACGGTATAGCTATTACTCCATCTCCAAATGGATCATTTCTGAATGGCATTACCCGACAAAGAATTATTAGATTAATGACAAATGAAGGATTATATTTCGAAGAACGCACCATAAAGCCTGAGGAATTGCTAGAAGCTGACGAAATATTTAACACAGGAAATTATGGTAAAGTACAACCTGTTATACGATATGAGGACAAAACTCTGGACGTAGGGCCGGTTTACAGAAGAATACGTGAACTTTACTGGGATTACGCCCACAAAATAAAGTAAGCATCTTCAGATTGATAATTATCCAGTTCTATTTATAAGTTATAATTACTATCCCTCATCTTCCTTCACCTCGTGTGGGGTCATAAATTTCTTCTAGAATTTCAAGTGTCTCCTCGTCCATTTCAACTTTTGTTCCATGAGAAAGGGCATCACTTATCAATTGAACCGTTTCAGAAACTCCATATATTGCTGCAAAAGAACCAAATCTCGGTCCTTGGCTTTGTCCGAAAAGGACCTCATAGAGGGCTTTAAACCAATCCCTTAAAGGTTCAAAATCATGATTCTTACCTGTAGCATAGACCTCATTTTGTATGGTTTCAGCATCAGGATTATTTTGTAAAGATTCTATCCTTTCAATCAACTCAACCATAGCAGACCGCTCTTTCTCATTGGGCTGCCTATATGACTTATATGGCTTAACAAAATCACGGTAAAAAGCGAGCGCATGTGAAACCAAACGATCAAGCAAAGGGTCGCTCGAAGGAGTAGCCTCTGGCCTATAGCGGCTTATAAACGCCCAAAGCACAGATGAATCCTCAGTATTACATGCACTAGCAAGATTCAATAAAATCGAAAATGTTATATCTATTTTTACTTTGGGCACACTACCACCATGGATGTGCCAAACAGAATTTTCTAACCGCCCTCCATAATCTTGTTCAGCATAACGTCTAGCATTTGTTAGATATTCGTCTACTGACTTGGGGATCACGTCAAAATATAATCTTTTAGCTGTTTTTGGCTTATTAAACATGTACTGTGATAGGCTCTCTCGCGGACCATAGGTAAGCCATTCGTCAATCGTAAGTCCATTACCCCTTGACTTTGAAATTTTTTCAGAATTCTCATCCAAAAAAAGCTCATAAGTTAAACCATTGGGCGGTCGAGAACCAAGTATTCGACATATTTTACTGGATAGCTTAACTGAATCTATCAAATCTTTCCCAGACATTTCATAGTCAACTTCTAATGCCCTCCATCTCATAGCCCAATCAGCCTTCCATTGAAGTTTGCAATGGCCTCCTGTGACGAGCGACTCATTTAGCCGGCTAGTTTCAGGATCCTTATATATTATTGTACCAGTTTCAGGTTTAACTTCTTCAACTGGAACTTGCAGGACGACTCCTGAGCGCGGACAGATTGGCAAAAACGGACTGTAAGTTAGTCGACGTTCAGACCCTAACGTAGGCAGAATAACTTCTGTGATTTCTTTATAGTTTTGTAAAATTTCTAAAAGTACATTATCAAATTTTCCATTCTTATAACATTCTGTTGAGCTATAAAAGTCATACTCAAATGCAAACTGATCCAAAAATGACTTTAGTTTAGCATTGTTGTGATCTCCAAAACTTTTATGAGTTCCAAAAGGATCTGGTACATCTGTTAGAGGCTTACCAATGTGTTGTTCAAGCAACTCGGGATTTGGAATATTTTCGGGGATCTTTCTTAAGCCATCCAGGTCATCAGAGAATGCAATAAGGCGTGTTGGAATATCTGACAATTCAGTAAACGCCCTTTTTACCATGGTAGTTCTTGCAACTTCACCAAATGTTCCTATATGCGGCAACCCAGAAGGCCCATAACCAGTCTCAAAAAGAACGTAACCCTTAGCCGGTTTTTTATCTAAATCACCTCCACCCAAACGCTTAAGAATGGTTCGAGCTTCCTCGAAAGGCCATGCCTTAGCTTGGTAGTCTAGATCTTTTTCTCCGTTCATTTGCCCTTATCCGCAATCTAATTTAATTGTATTCGGAAACTATGCTTGGTGTAAAATTAGGTCAACCAGGCAAAATACAATTTGTAGAAAGATAATTTTATGAAAAAACTAACTAATAGCAGAATTGGCGTAATTGGAATAGGCCATATGGGAAGACCAATAGCTAACAATTTGTATTCAGAGGGCGCTTTTGTAACAGTATATAGCAGAAGCCTTAAAAAAAATGACTCACTAATTGTGCAAGGTCTATCAGGCGCTAGTACTCCCCGAGAATTAACCGAACTATCAGATATAATAATTTTAATGGTAACTGACACCGATAGTGTGAACCATGTACTACACGGAAACAGTGGCGTTATTTCAGGTTTGTCTAAAGGTAAAATTGTGATTGATATGGGAACCACTAAGGTTCGTGAAACACGTCAATGGGCTGAGGAAATAGAAAAACTGGGAGGAGTTTTTATTGATGCTCCTGTATCTGGTGGGCAAGTAGGGGCTGAAGAAGGATCATTATCAATTATGGTTGGGGCCAGTACTGAATCTCTTAGTCTTGTGAGGCCAGTTTTTGAAGTGTTAGGAAAAAATATTACTCACATAGGAGAGGTTGGTGCTGGACAAGTAGCTAAAACTGCCAATCAGTCCATTGTTGGCATAACATTAGCTGCAGTTGCTGAAGGACTGACATTGGCCAAAAAAGCCGGGGTTGATCCGGCAAAAGTGCGCCTAGCACTTCAAGGCGGATTTGCAGAATCACGCGTGCTAGATCTACATGGAGGAAGGATGGTTGAAAGAATGTTTGAACCCGGCGGACCTGCACGAGTACAACTTAAAGATCTTAACCAAGCAATCGAACTAGCTGACCAGGTCGGCTTGAAAACTCCTTCAGTGCGCAATGCTCAAACACTTTGGAAGAAAATGGTCGATAATGGATGGGGTGAACTCGATCAAGCAGGAATAATTCGAGTTATAGAAAACAACTAGATCGTTTTGTTTAGTCTCTTAGTTGATTTCATTCTTGGAGTAATATTAACAAGAACTTGTAGGGCTGCTTTGAACATCTCCACATTTTCCCCCAAAGAAAAGAAAAATGATTTGTTAACATCAACAAAATTATCTTCAATCACTGAAATCACCTCGGCACCCTCCTTAGTTAGTGTTAGAGAAACAGATCGGGCATCCTCAACGGATAATCTTCTTAATAAACTTTTTGCTTCCAATTGACGAAGAACTTGAGATGCCATAGCAGCATCACAACCACAATATTCTGATAAGTTTTGCTGTGTAATATAAGATTGTTTAATCTCTTTTCTTGTCTCAAGACAATATAAACCTAACAATAATATATATTGTGATTGTGTTATCCCCTGTTTTTTTAATACAGTTCGTACACTTCTTTGCCAGGAATTTGAGGCTCTCCACAATAAAATACCTGGATGATCATCCGGACTATGCATATTAGTAACTCTGTAATCAATATATAGTTTGTATATATATAGTTTGTATACAAACTATATATTGATTGCAATTCATTTATTCCCCTAAAGTTGATTAAAAAAAACCGCGCGGTCGAAAGACAGCGCGGTTTTGAAACCATATTGTTTTGGCGATATTACATACCCATACCACCCATGCCACCCATACCACCCATATCGGGCATTGGCATTGGAGCTGCAGGTGAGGGGTCTGGCTTCTCACCAACCATGGCCTCAGTTGTTATTAACAATCCTGCCACTGAAGCCGCATCCTGTAAGGCAGCTCTGACTACCTTAGTAGGATCAATAATACCAGCTTTAACCATATCCGTATAAATACCCTTTTGAGCATCATAACCGTATGAACCATTCTTTTGCTCTAGCAGTTTGCCGGATACAACTGCTCCATCAGCGCCAGAATTTTCAACTATCTGTCTGACTGGAGTCTGAATAGCTTTTCGAACAATGTTAATACCCACTCTTTGGTCTTCATTTTCTACAGCTATTTTATCGAGAACTTTAGTAGCATAAAGCAGTGCTACACCGCCTCCTGGAACTATACCTTCTTCAACAGCGGCCCTGGTCGCATGCATAGCGTCTTCAACACGGTCCTTCTTTTCTTTAACCTCTATTTCAGTTGCCCCTCCTACTCGGATAATGGCAATTCCGCCCGCTAGTTTAGCAAGTCGTTCCTGTAGTTTTTCTTTATCATAATCAGATGTAGTTTCCTCAACCTGAGCCCTAATCTGGTTACAACGGCCTACAATATCAGCTTTCTTACCAGCCCCATCAACGATCGTGGTTTCTTCTTTTGTTACCGTCACTCTTTTTGCAGTACCCAACATATCCAGAGTAACATTCTCTAGTTTTATACCAAGATCTTCAGATATGACCTGACCATTAGTGAGAATAGCCAAATCCTCTAGCATAGCCTTCCGCCTATCACCAAATCCTGGAGCCTTAACAGCAGATATTTTCAAGCCGCCTCTTAATTTATTAACCACGAGAGTAGCTAATGCCTCTCCTTCTATATCCTCAGCAATAATTAAGAGCGGTCGGCTAGACTGAACTACCGCCTCAAGAACAGGCAGCATAGGTTGCAAGCTAGAGAGCTTTTTCTCATGCAGTAGAATGTAGGGATTTTCCATCTCACATATCATTTTTTCTGCATTTGTTATGAAATAAGGGCTTAGATAACCTCTATCAAATTGCATGCCCTCAACAACATCTAGTTCGGTTTCTAGGCTTTTAGCTTCCTCAACTGTAATTACACCCTCATTTCCAACTTTCTGCATGGCATCAGAAATTATTTTTCCTACTTCTTTGTCGCCATTAGCTGAAATCGTTCCAACCTGAGATATTTCCTCGTTGGTTTTTATTTTTTTAGCACTCTTCTCAATCGCAGCAACAACGTCAGTAACTGCAACATCAACTCCCCGCTTAAGATCCATGGGGTTCATGCCTGCAGCAACTGCTCGAGCACCCTCTTTAACAATAGATTGAGCCAGCACTGTAGCTGTTGTTGTGCCATCACCTGCAAGATCATTAGTCTTTGAGGCAACCTCCTTGACCATCTGAGCACCCATGTTCTCAAATTTATCGTCAAGTTCAATTTCTTTTGCGACGGTTACTCCGTCTTTGGTAATCCTTGGGGCACCAAATGACTTATCAAGAATAACATTTCGACCTTTAGGCCCAAGTGTCACCTTAACAGCATCAGCAAGGACGTCGACACCGTTCAGCAGCTTATCGCGTGCTGAAGTGCCAAATTTGACTTCTTTTGCAGCCATATTTCTTAATTCCTTGAGTTAATTATTGGTTAAGCAGCTTTTTTCTTGGCGCTTTTTTTGTTCTCGATAACTCCCATGATGTCAGACTCCTTCATTATAAGAAGTTCTTCACCATCGATTGTTACCTCAGTGCCTGACCATTTGCCAAACAGAACTCTATCACCAGATTTTACATCCATTGCTGTAATGCTTCCATCTTCAGCTCGGGCGCCAGAACCCACAGAGACGACCTCTCCTTCAGATGGTTTTTCTTGTGCGGTGTCAGGAATAATAATTCCGCCAGCGGTTTTCTCATCCGATCCTACTCGCCGTACCACAACCCGATCATGTAACGGGCGAAAACTCATGCCTTGATCCTCCTTAAAATATAAAAGGTACCGCAGTATTGCGGTAATTGTTAGCACTCCCAATAAGGGAGTGCCAGACAGATAGTGAGCGTAAAGGCATCTGTCAACCTTTGAAGGTAATCTATACAACATTTTATTTTTATTTATTTTTTATATTTACTCATGTTTTTCGCATCTACTTGGTATTTAATATGTTTTCATGTGTAAAAAAGTCGCAATTTTGGATGCTGCTCAGGATAGTAGGATGCATTGTCTTTGGTTATAGTTTTTCTCAAAGTGAGAGGGCACATGACAATCAAAGTTGCTATAATAGGTTCAGGACCGAGTGGGTTTTATACAGCAGACTCGCTCCTCAAAAGCGGTCAGGATGTTGAGGTAGACATCATAGACCGTCTTCCAACCCCTTTTGGATTAATTAGGGGTGGAGTCGCACCTGACCACCAAAAAACAAAAAAGGTGGCCAGAGCTTATGAAAAAACGGCACTAAACGAGAAGGTTCAGTATTTTGGAAACGTCGATGTAGGAACGAATGTTACCATAGAGGAGTTACGTAAAACCCACGATGCTGTGGTTTTGGCAGTTGGTGCACCTACAGATCGCAAATTAGGAATTCCAGGCGATGACAAAATAGGAGTATTTGGTTCTGCTGATTTTGTAGGATGGTACAACGGCCATCCTGACTTCACTAATCTTGATCCAAATTTGGATGTGAGTTCCGTAGCTATAGTTGGCGTGGGCAATGTAGCTATAGATGCAGCAAGAGTCCTTGTTAAAACACCAGCTGAAATGGCCGAAACTGATATTGCAGAACATGCTTCAGTAGCCGTCCAAAAATCCCCATTAACAGATGTATATATGTTTGGTAGACGAGGCCCTATTGAAGCTAAGTTTACTAATGTAGAACTTCGTGAAATGGGAAAACTAGAAAATTGTCTCCCTGTTATTGACCCTAATCAACTTCCAGAATCAGTTACAGGAGATTGGTCAGAACGAGATCAAAGACTTAAAGAGAGAAATCTTGCTACCATGAGAGAATTTCTGGAGGTTGAGCCGACAAATAAGGGCAAGAAAGTGCATTTTAAATTTTTTGCAAATCCTGTCGAGGTACTTGGGGACGAAAAAGTTGAAGGTTTGAAGGTGGAAAAAACCCTGGTAGAAGGGGGTCGTGCAATAGGAACTGGGGAATTTTACACTATAGATTGTGGATTGGTTGTAGCCGCCATCGGATACTATTCTATTCCTATTGAGGGTGTTCCGTTTGATCTTAATAATGGAATAGTCATCCATGATGATGGAAGAGTAGAAGACGGTGTTTATGCAGTAGGCTGGATTAAACGAGGGCCAACTGGAGTAATTGGAACTAATAAACCTGATGGTGAAATTGCAGCAAAGCAGATTCTGGAAGATATCAATTCAAGTACAAAAGCTGGAAGAAATGAACTAAATTCGTTACTTGCTGAACGTAATGTGCGTATAGTCAACTATGAGGATTGGCAGAAAATAGAGAAAGCGGAGGTGGCAGCAGCTATAGGTCAAGCGCCAAGAAAAAAATTCGTAAATATACAAGATATGCTTGCAGTACTTGACTAAATTTAAAAAAAATAATTTTTTTATAAAAAAAGTTCATTTTTTGCTTGAAACATGCGAAACAGAGGAAGAAGTTACTCTGAACTAAAAGCATTAATATTAGCCTGCGGAAATTCAACAATATTATTTTAAAATCGCCCAAGGAAAAACTACATGTCCGAGGTATCCGCCATAGAGCGGCCGGAAGAAAAACGTGACGAAGTCGAATCAGCAGTTGTTCGGTTTGCTGGTGATTCTGGCGATGGAATGCAACTTACCGGTACTCAATTCACATTAACTGCTGCATTGGCCGGAAATGACCTAGCAACATTCCCTGATTTTCCAGCTGAAATAAGAGCTCCTGCAGGAACGACTTTTGGAGTATCAGCCTTTCAAATAAATTTTGGCGCACGCCGTATCATGACATCAGGCGATAGTCTTGACGTTTTGGTTGTAATGAACCCTGCTGCTTTGATCACCAACCTATCTGACGTAAAACCAGGAGGTATTGTTATTGCCGACACAGGAGCCTTCACTTCACGTAACCTTACTAAAGCGGGCTATGAGAGTAATCCTCTAGAAACAGACGAGGAATTGGAAAAGTACAGACTAATACAAATTGATATGTCTCGATTGACTGTCGAGTCTGTCAAAGAATTTGGTCTTTCTAATAAAGAGGCTCTTCGCTCTAAAAACATGTGGGCATTAGGCTTAGTGTACTGGATGTATGGACGACCAAGAAAGGCATCAATTGATTGGCTTAACGCTAAATTTAGTAACCAACCAGAAATCGCCGCTGCAAATATAGCAGCCTTAAATGCTGGACACGCGTTTGGAGAAACAGCTGAAATGCCGGCGGAAATTGGAGGATATAATATACCTGCCGCAGAGATTGAACCAGGACTATATCGAACTGTAACAGGCACAGAGTCTGTTGCACTTGGTTTATTAGCCGGAACACAATTAGCCAATGTGGGCTTGACCTTTTGTTCATACCCGATAACTCCTGCATCTGCGCTACTCCATCAGTTAGCTGCTATGAAAGAATTCGGTGTCATCACCTTCCAGGCTGAAGATGAAATAGCTGCAGTTTGTGCCGCACTGGGAGCTTCTTATGGCGGATCCTTAGGTATAACTTCTAGTTCTGGGCCTGGTATAGCCCTTAAAATGGAAGCTATAGGTTTGGCTATAGCTATCGAGCTACCGTTAATAATCGTCAATTCTCAGAGAGCAGGACCTTCGACCGGGATGCCCACTAAAACTGAACAGTCCGATTTATATCAAGCAGTTTTTGGACGAAACGCAGATGCTCCTATGCCTGTTATCTCAGTAAGTACTTCCACAGATGGATTTGATGTAGCGGTAGAGGCAGTTAGACTGGCCACTAAGTTTATGACCCCTGTTATGCTTCTTACCGATGGATATTTAGCTAACGCATCAGAACCTTGGCTCATACCCGATATTTCTGAATATGACTCCTTTGAAACCAGCTTCAGAACAGATCCCAAAAACTTTGAGCCCTTTTCGCGAAACCCAGAGACGTTATCTCGACCCTGGGTCAAGCCCGGGACGCCCAAATTAGCTCATCGAATTGGTGGAATTGAAAGATCAGATGGATCTGGACACATTTCATATGACCCAGAAAACCATCAAAAGATGACTGATCTGCGAGCTCAAAAAATAGATAATATTGCTAATTATATACCTGAACAAGAGATTGAGCAGGGGAAGACAAATGGCGATTTGGTGGTAGTTGGCTGGGGTTCAACATATGGTCCCATTAGTCGGGCGGTAAGCAACATGCGTATTGAAGGATTAGATGTAGCTCATATACACTTGCGATATATTTGGCCACTTCCTAAAAATTTAGAAGGACTTCTTAGTAGCTTTGGAAAAATACTTGTACCAGAGATGAACAACGGACAACTGGTAACACTTTTACGTTCCCAATTTTTATTACCCGCAAAAGGGTACAATAAAGTTAATGGCAAACCTTTTCTAATCAAGGAATTAGAGGGAGCTATCCGTAGCGAGTTAGACAAATAAAATGAATATACAAAAATCTCCCGATAAACTCACCGCTAAAGATTATGCTACCGATCAGGAAGTTAGGTGGTGTCCTGGTTGTGGTGATTATGCAATTTTAAAGGCTGTACAACGCACCTTAGCTGAATTACAGGTTGACCCAGACCAAACGGTTTTTGTCTCAGGCATTGGCTGTGCAGCCAGGTTTCCCTATTACATGGAGACTTATGGCTTTCATACCATACATGGTCGATCTCCAGCGATCGCAACTGGCGTTAAGCTTGCCAACCCTGACCTTGATGTATGGGTTGTTGGTGGAGACGGTGACATGTTATCGATCGGTGGCAATCATACAATGCATGCTTTAAGGCGTAATGTGGATCTTAATGTACTACTCTTTAATAACGAGATTTATGGTTTGACCAAGGGTCAGTACTCACCAACATCGCAAACAGGAACCCAATCGCCTTCTACACCTTATGGCTCCGTTGATCTGCCTGTTTCAGCCGCTCAGTTTGCATTAGGAGCAGGAGGAAAATTCATTGCTAGATCAGCAGATATTTTGCAAAAGCACCTTCCAGTGGTATTAAAACGAGCCTATGAGAATCACGGCACCTCTTTTATAGAAATTATGCAAAACTGCATCGTATACAACGATGCAGTTTTCAGTCACTTTACAGAAAAAAGCGTAGCTGCTGACATGCAAATTCACGTTGAGCATGGGCAGCCTCTTATTTTCGGTTCTGATTTAGATAAGGGACTAAGGCTTAAAAAAGACGCCCTTGAGTTAGAGATAGTTACAGTGGGTAAAAATGGTGTGTCTGAAGCCGACATACTCAATCATGACGAAAAGAACCGACCGCTAGCAATGTTATTGGCTAGCATGAAACCTCCTGAATTTCCGATAGCTCTAGGTGTTATTTACTGCGATCCTTCGCCAACATATGATAAGGCGGTATATGATCAAGTTGAATCAGTAAAAACAAAGAATGGCCCCGGAAACTTTAATAAACTACTTCGCCGAGGACATACCTGGGAAGTATAAAAATATAAGTTAGGAATCTTCGTTTATTCTGGAAAATTTTCCGATTTTTCTTCATTCCCTTGGTTTAATTTATTCATTCGACTTTTACGTTTCTTCCACCTTTTCTCCGCAACGAGGAGTAAGATAACTACAACGGCTATTGAGATAAGGAATAGTGGCCCGTGATGACCCGGAGAGTCATCTCCACCTAAAAGACCATGAGCTTTAGCCGAAGAGATAAACATTAGAGAATGCAACATTTAAATCATTTCGCCTTTAACCAATACTAGCACGATGTCCAAATTAATAGCAGCACCATGAAATAGATCTATTAGAGTACAAAAAGCCCCTAAATTGCTATCATAAAGATCATTACTTATCATTTACTTATGTAGCCTATACCAAAATAAATTAAAACTTATGCCCTATTCTGGTTAGGTTTCAACGATATAATTTAGTCGCCTTGACTAGCGTCACCACATAACGCGGCAATAAGCCGCAGAGTAGTTTTACCCCCACAAACAGTGACCAAATGCTTTAATACTGCTAATCGATTATTTCCGTTCTTAAAGAATGTACCAGGGAGATATTTATCAGTGACGGTTGACTCTACAGGCACAACACAAAACTTGGCATCAAAACTTGGCGCCTCGATAGCAGATTACTTTGCCCTTCTTAAACCTCGTGTTATGTCTCTCGTTGTCTTCACTGGGTTTGCTGGTCTATTAGTTGCTCCAGGTAATTTAGAGCCCTTAATGGCTCTTGTCTCAATTCTTTGTATAGCTATAAGCGCGGGTGCAGCAGGCGCGATTAACATGTGGTATGAGCGTGATATCGATAGCTTGATGGAAAGAACTTGTAACCGTCCAATACCTGCAGGACGAATTGCTCCGAATAGAGCATTAGTTTTCGGTATTATTCTTAATATATTACCGATCTTAGTAATGGGAATTCTACTAAATTGGGTAGCGGCATCATTATTAGCCTTTGCTGCTGCTTTTTATATATTCGTTTACACCATTTGGCTTAAACGGAGGACTCCTCAGAATATAGTCATTGGCGGAGCAGCAGGTGCAATTCCCCCGATGATTGGTTGGGCATCAGTAACTGGATCAGTAAACCTAGAAGCATTGGCTCTATTTTTAATTATTTTTATGTGGACGCCACCGCATTTTTGGGCGCTGGCACTTTATAGAGACGGAGACTATGCCAAAGCTGGAATTCCGATGTTACCAGTTGTTTCTGGTGCTAAGGAAACTAGACGTCAAATTTTGATATACACTTTATTACTCGTACCATTGACTTTTTTACCAATTATACTTGAAACCGCAGGAATTTTTTATGGCATTGTCACAGCTATTTTAGGAGCTTACTTTACTTGGTTGGCAATTCAAATTGTTCGCAAAGAGGATGAAAGATCCGCTAAACGACTTTTTGGGTTCTCTATTCTGTACCTATTTGTGCTTTTTGCAGCTCTGATTATTGATCAAATCAAATTATAAGTTTTAGAAAACCTTCAGTGCGTAAATCTTCTAACAATTTATGCATAAAACAATACAAAATACTCCCTGTGATAAATCGACACACGCAAGTTGCTTATCCGCATTTAATGCACATATTAGAATCAATAGTTCAGTAGAAATGTCTTTAAGCAGACAGACTAATACCGACCAGGTTATTTATAATCAAATATGGAAAGGCCATAACCTATGAAGTTATTTCTTTCAATTCTAATTCTTCTTCTTAGTACTAACTTCGCCATTGCAGCTGATGTGACTGTGGAGATGCTTAACAAATTAGGCAAAAAAAAGATGGTGTTCTCTGAAGAGATTATCAGGATTAATAGCGGAGACACAGTTTTATGGAAAGCAACAGACAAAGGTCATAACGTTGAATTTATAAAAAAAGGTGGAGTACCAAAGGGCGTTAAAAAGTTTAAGTCCAAGGTTTCTAAAGACACCAAATATAAATTTGAGATCCCTGGCATCTACGCATACCAGTGCACTCCACATAAGAATATGGGCATGATTGGTTTTGTTATTGTGGGGAACAACTTAGATAACTTAGAATCAATTAAGAAGATTAAGTTCAGGGGCAAATCCGAGAAAATTGCTAAGTCTTTAATCAAAGAAATTTCTCATAAGCACTAGTTTTATTAAGTGGAAATATTTTTTGATCAGTATTTCCACTTAATACTGTAACTTCCGTTAATTAAAATCTCTGAAGTATTTTAGACTTAATCAATATTAAAACACAGAAAATTAGGGCTAACCAGATCCTCCAACAAAATAGAGTATGCGTGTAAGCTCTGTGTAACTGCCTTCAGAAGCCATAAGTAACATTAGGACTATTAACGCCAAGGGCGGAACAAGAATTGCATAAACAATTGCCAATCGTTCCCACACCATATGCATAAAAACAGCTACTATAAGACCTGCTTTAAGCATCATGAAAATACAAACGAGGGACCAGCGAAGAAGTCCCTCAAATTGCAAAATGTCAACGGCATATGAAAAGCCACTGAGAATAAAAAGCAAAATCCAGATCTTAAAATAGACCCCAAGTGGATGTTGCTGACCTTCAGCTGTATTCGCCATAAGTGACCCCCTACCAGAGATAGAAAAATGCAAATATAAAGACCCATACTAGATCGACAAAGTGCCAGTATAGGCCAGTTTCTTCAACTATGTTGTAACTTCCTTTGTGGCTAGTAAAGTAGCCTCGCCGCTCGGTATCGTCTTCATAATCGCCACGCCAGACCTTTCTAGCTACAATAAGCAAAAAGAGAACCCCTATCGAAACATGAGCGCCATGGAAACCGGTAATCATAAAGAAAGTTGCTCCAAACTGTTCCGCTCCAAATGGGTTTCCCCAAGGACGAACACCCTCATGTATTAGTTTAGTCCACTCAAAAGCTTGCATTCCTACAAAAGAAGCTCCCAGAATGGCTGTTAAAACCAGCATAAGTGTAGTCATCTTGCGGTTTTTGCGATAACCGAAATTAACTGCCAAAGCCATTGTTCCACTGCTCGTGATCAAAATAAATGTCATTATGGCAATTAAAATAAGAGGAATATTTGCCCCAAACATATGCAGAGCAAACACTTCACTAGCATTTGGCCATGCTTCAGGCGTCGACATTCTCACAGTCATGTAAGAAACCAAAAAACTACTAAAAATAAAAGTATCGCTGAGGAGGAAAATCCACATCATTGCCTTGCCCCAGGGAACCCCTTTAAACGCCCTTTGATCAGACGCCCAGTCTGCAATCACACCTTGCATGCCACTCGGTCGATCGTCTGTCACATTTACTTCAGTCATGTGCTCTTCTTCCTTTTTACGTGATCACGAACCAAACAAATAAAGCCAACCAAAGAGCTAACAGAAAATGCCAGTAGAAGGCACATAGCTCAGTAGTCATAAGTACTTTCTCAGCTGCAATTCCTCGCCACAATCGAATTACGGTTCTCGCCCATACAACCAATCCTCCTAAAATATGAACCGCATGCATTGCTGTTAGCATGTACAAAAATGATAGAGCAGGATTAGTTGGAGCAAAATAACCAAGCGCATCTAGTTGACGAACCACCAATAACTGACCTGCCAAAAAAGCTAAAGAACAGGCCCCTCCTATTAAGAGACCTGCTTCTAATTGAGATCGTCTATCTCGACGTGCTCCAACAACAGCCCACTGCATTGCCACACTACTAGCTATCAAAATTATTAGATTCAGCCACATGATTGTCGGCTCGGGAACGGGCTTCCAGTCTGCTAGAAGCATTCGATCTGCATATGCTACAACTGACAACGAAAAAACAACACCAACCACCGCCACAAAAATTCGCAAAGCAAGTCTAGTCGAAGGCATCGCTATTGACCCGCCGAACCGAGCGTTATCAATAACATCTTGGGACTCAAGCCAGGGTTTGCTTCTTATTTCGCGGAAAAACTCCACTTCTAGCTTCCTTCAGGTTCAACCAGTTTTACGTCATTGGGATGTACATTTTGTGGAACGTAATCGTCTACGGTTCCCGGCACACTAAATGAGTAAGCCCAACGATATACAACCGGCAACTCCTTAGAAAAGTTACCATGCCCAGGAGGAACAGTTTCAGTTTGCCATTCCAAAGAGGTCGCTTTCCATGGGTTTCGTTCCGAAGGTTTTCCTTTGAAAATACTAACCAGAATATTGTAAATAAACACTAACTGCGCAAAACCAACAATTAGAGCGGCAACAGTGATAAACGCATTTAAGTCTGCCGCAGAATCAGGAATGAAGTTTGTGTCCTCCATTGACCAATAACGACGTGGAACACCAACAAACCCTAAATAATGCATTGGGAAATAAATAAGATAAGCTCCAATAAAGGTCACCCAAAAATGGAATCTGCCCATCGCGTCATTAAGCATGCGACCAGTCATTAATGGGAACCAGTGATATATTGCACCAAAAACCACCAAAATCGGCGCAATACCCATCACCATATGAAAATGGGCTACCACAAACATAGTATCAGAAAGAGGCACATCCACAATTACATTACCCAAAAAGAGGCCTGTAATTCCTCCGTTTACGAATGTAATTATAAAGGCAATAGCAAAAAGCATTGGTATAGTTAGATGAATATCACCTCGCCAAAGAGTCAATGTCCAGTTATAGACCTTAATAGCCGTAGGAACCGCTATAATTAGGGTAGTTGTGGCAAAGAAGAAACCAAACCATGGATTCATGCCACTCACATACATATGATGTGCCCAAACGACGAAGCTAAGAGCTCCAATAGCAACAATTGCCCACACCATCATCCTATATCCAAAAATGTGCCTCCTCGCATGAACACTTAGTAGATCAGAGACAATTCCAAATGCAGGGAGAGCAACTATATAGACTTCAGGATGGCCAAAAAACCAAAACAAATGCTGAAACAAGATGGGGCTACCACCTCCGTATGACAGCTGTTCACCAAACTCAACGATAGCAGGCATAAAGAAACTAGTTCCCAATACGCTATCGAGCGTCATCATTATAGCACTGACAAATAGAGCCGGAAAAGCCAACAGCGCTAAAACTGTTGCCGTAAAAATACCCCATATAGTCAAAGGCATCCTCATAAGAGTCATGCCTCGCGTCCGGGCCTGAAGTATTGTGACTACATAATTTAAACCGCCCATTGTGAAACCAATGATGAAAAATGCGAGTGATACGAGCATCAATATAATTCCAAGCCCAGTACCTCCGGGTGTACCCGAAAGAATGGCCTGAGGAGGGTATAGAGTCCAACCTGCACCAGTAGGTCCCCCTGGCACGAAGAAACTAGCTACTAAAATCAATACAGCCAAAAGATATATCCAGTAGCTGAGCATGTTGACATAAGGAAATACCATGTCACGTGCCCCCACCATCAGCTGTATAAGATAATTACCAAAACCTCCTAAAAATAATGCAGTAAGAAGATAAATAACCATTATCATTCCATGCATAGTCACAAACTGTAGGTAGGATTCAGGACTAATAAATGAAAACGTCTCTGGAACCCCAAGCTGTAGTCTCATCAGCCAAGACAGAACCAAACCAACCATGCCTATAACAACAGCAGTTCCTGAATACTGAATCGCTATTACTTTAGCGTCCTGACAGAACACATATTTAGTCCAGAAACTATGTGCGTGATAGAGGTCAGCTTCAGGGACCTCAGCAGGGCTCACGTTTTCGACTTTTTCCGGAGTGATATCAACCATCAACTAACCCTCATTTATCTTTCTTAATTATAACTTAAACTTTGGTTTTAGTTCTCATTAACGTTGAGTTATTTTGTCTTTGAATTGTGAACTCATAGCCACCTTAGAAGTTTCTGATGGCTTTTTGTTCAATGCTGCACGCATTTCGGCAAAAGTCTCTTGTTCTGAAAGCCAAGTTTGATAAGCTTCCTTCTCATCAACCACGACCTCACCGCGCATGGAGTAGTGGCTAGTTCCGCAAAGCTCAACACAAAGAACATCAAAAGTTCCAGTTCTGGTTGGGGTTAACCAGTAATATGTAATCATACCAGGAACCATATCCATTTTAGCTCTAAATTGTGGTACATAAAAATCATGCAAGACATCAACGGATCTTAGTAGTAGGTGCACTGGCTGCCCCAGTTGAAGATGCATGCCATAGCCATCTTCAACAATAATATCATCCTGGCCATTTGGATCATCTAAATGCAATCCAAAAGGGTTATCATCATTTATAAGCCTTGCATCAGTTTTGCCTAGTTTTCCATCAGCACCTGGATACCGGTATCCCCACTCCCACTGCTTTCCCATAACCTCAACTTGCACAGCGTCTTCTGGAACAGTTACATAATCATCCCAGACGATTAAACCCGGTGCTAATAGTCCAATGACGCCGAGAGCGGTTATAGCTGTAAGCCATATCTCCAGCTTCTTATTTTCAGGATTATACTCTGCCTTGTGATTCGATTCTGATGACGAATTACCAGAACCTGTGTGCCAGCGATATATGCAATAAGCACAAAATAATAATATTAATATATAAGCTACACCTGTAATCCAGAAAGTGATGTCAATGGTGGTGTCCATCCCGCCCCAATTAGAGGCGATTTCAGTTGACCACCAGGGTGTGTAGAGGTGAAAGATCAGCGAGCCGATCGCCACTAAAGCCACAATGATTGCCGTCCACATTCAATCGATATCCCTACTATTTAGGAGGGCCATAAATCTTAAATTTGACCCTTCTATGTGTTTAAAAGACCAACATACTATTAAGTCTTTATTTAAGATAAAACCCTCAAATATTTAAGGGCTAGTTTGATAAAAAAATTTTTCGATGCCTCTTTTTAAATATGTCCTAGTCCTTATCTAATGATTTTACAACATGGCGCTGTTTCGAGCCACTAGTTGATGTCATAAATGAGTGCGACGTTGAGACGCATAACCTTTACCCTCTAACTGCGACTGATAGGCGCGCCCAGTTGTAACAAAGCCATCCTATAATCACGTTATTGATTTAAGGAGTCCAAACTCGATAATGAACACTCAGGATCAAACCTCTACATTTGAACCTAAAAATAGTGAAGTATCTAACTGGCTTTTCTCGTTAGGGCTAATGGTATTAATCATGGTACTAATTGGCGGCATTACTAGGCTCACCGGTTCAGGCCTCTCCATGGTTGAATGGCGGCCTTTAATGGGGTTTTTACCCCCTATTTCCAATGAAGAATGGATTAGAGTTTTTAGTCTTTATCAAAAAAGCCCAGAATTTATCGAAATAAACAACGCTATCACCCTTTCTGACTTTAAAAAAATCTTTTGGTGGGAATATATACATAGACTTTGGGGGCGGCTAATTGGCTTAGCTTTTATTATCCCATTCTTATGGTTTTTATTCAAAGGCCTTATTAATAGATCCCTTGCTCCAAGATTAGTCTTATTATTTATACTTGGCGGAGCACAAGGGGTTCTTGGCTGGTATATGGTAAAAAGCGGTTTGGTAGACGAACCTGAGGTCAGCCAGTATAGGCTAGCAGCCCACTTGGCTTTTGCTCTTTTACTCTATCTTGGTCTTATATGGACTGCATTGGAACTTAGATATCCTAAATCTAAAAACGGTAAATCGTATCAAATATCTAAGTCTTTAAACACGCTATCCGCGCTTTTATTTGTTTTCGTATTTATCACAATCTTTTCTGGAGCTCTAGTGGCGGGAACAGACGCCGGTTTTTATTTTAATACTTTTCCACTTATGGAGGGCTCTATTGTTCCCGAAAATTACCTTCCGCAACCATGGTATGTTAGTACTTTTGAGGATATAGGCACTGTACAGTTTCATCATCGAATAATAGCGATAATTACATTTATAATTGCTATTATAACTTGGTGGCATAGTCGCTGGATTGCCATAAAAAAGAGAGCACGAATGGCAGCAAACATATTAATAATTGTTGCCTTATTGCAAGTTACTCTTGGAATATCGACGCTTGTTATGGGAGTTCCCGTCGCCCTTGCAGTCCTGCATCAAACCTTTGCAGTACTTCTTCTAACCGCTTCAATTTGGTTTGTCTTTGAACTTCGTTAGCGCAATCAATGTTTTCCAAGAAAAAACCGGGGCCTTTTCTGACTTTTTTCCTCTGCCACGACTCAATCAGCAGTTGGTTATTACGAAAATAACTTGGCTTGCAGTACCAAAGTCAGTTTTTTAAGTTCTTCATCATTATATTTTTTAATTGGATTCACTCCCCAGACAGGAAAAGGCCAAGCGATATCATTCTTAAACCTCGCAATAATATGTATGTGAAGCTGTGAAACTTGATTACCAAGTGCAGCAACATTGATCTTGTCGGGTTTAAACAGTTCCTGCATTTCCTTACTAATAGAAACAATTTCAGAAATAACCTCACTGAGGTATTTAGGGGGCAATTCGTGTAACTCCCTAATATTTTGAATTTGTGGAACCAAAATAAGCCATGGATAGTTTGAATCGTTCATCAAAAGCACTCTACAAAAATGCAAACGGTTAATTTCGATAGTATCTTCATCAAGTTTTGGATCTAATACAAAGCCCTTTGATGGGGGATTTCTATTTGCCACAATAAAATACCTTTAATAATTATTTGCCAGAAAACGCATTAAATTTGAGCTATTTCAAATTCTTAAAACCGTTTGATTCGTTTTGCAAAAGCCATCCAAAACAAAGCTAAGAACTGCAGAACTAAAGCTACTGCAAACGCATAACGATAACCTGCAGCGTCGTAACCCCCATTTTCTGCAGTTGGCCAAAGGTTTATGACCTCACCTATTGCCCATTGTATCGAAAAGGCAGCCACGAATATTAGAAGGTTCATTCCTGTTGTAGCCCTACCAATAAGCTGCCCGTCGAATTCTTTTGAAAGAACCGAAAAGCTCAAAACACCGATTGAACCCAACATCCCAAAAATAAACCAAAGTATATTCGGCGCTGAGGTCCATTCAATAATAACTACAAATTGTGCTATTATAAAAAACATCATACCAGTGCCTACAACTGTGATTGGTTCAATATTTTTTTTCGCCAGCCAAACGGTTGTGACCCCTATAAAAACATTACCAAAAACAAAACCAATGGCTCCAAATAACAAGGTAATGCTAACTCCATCAGGTGTTAATTTAGCTATATCTCTCAGCCAAGGTCCCGCCCATAATGTTTGTATTGCCAGAAATGTACCTTGTGATAGAGCTGTTATTGGTGCCAATCTCCAAAATACTAGTTTACCGTAAATTTTTCTTAAATCTCTAATTTGACCAGTAATGTTTTCAGTAGGTTTATCCCTACTTTTTTCGGGTACAAAAAGCCATATAGTCATAGAGACAAAGAGAGTAGCAAGAGCTAAAATAAGGAATCCATTACGCCAACCAATCTCTACCACTAAGTACTGTGTCGGGGCGGTCGCGGTAATTGCTCCTAATCCACCACTGGCCATAATAAACCCATTCGCCATAGGAAGTTTTTCTAGTGGAAACCACTCTCCCATGGCTTTAAACGCGGCCATCAAGCAGGCAGCTACTCCCAAACCAATCAGGGCACGGCCCATGACTAAGCCCCACAGCCCTTGACCCAGACTAAAGACTACTGATCCTGCAGCTGCAACTAAAAGTAATATTGCCACCGTCCTTCGAGGCCCACGACTATCAAGAAAAAAACCTAGAGGCAACTGAGCTGCTGCAAAGGCTATAAAATATGCACTTGTCAGGAGCCCTAAGCCTCCTGCACCAATACTGAGTTCGTCAACCAGATTGGGTCCTATAACTGCATTAACCGTTCTATATAGGTAGGAGAGAAAATAGCCCAGAGCAAACGGAAGAAAAACACGTGCAATCAACCAGTATAGCCTCTGTTCTCTCTTCTTTTTAATATTCATGTCCATAAGATAATTATTAAATTTACAATCTACTTCCCTTTAAAGATTGGTTTTCTGCCTTCAACGAAAGATTTAAACCCCTCTTCATAATCTTCACTATCCGCGTAATCATATTGTTCTTCTAATTCTTTAGAACTATAGGGGTCACTTTGAGCAATCCGTCGAATTGCTTTTCTGTGCCATTTTGCAGTTAGTGGAGCTCCATTGGCCACATTTCTTGCAACGGCCATGGCCTCCTCTAGAAGTTTCTCGTCATCCACGATTCGAGTGATTAAGTTTTTTGATTTGGCCTCAATTGCTGTAAAAATCCGTCCCTCCAACAGTACCTCAATAGCATTAGCTTTTCCTCCAGCGTCGATTAAAAGTTCCAATAGACCATATGATAAAAATAGGCCTACGTTTTTAGCTGGCACACCAAACTTGGCTGAAGCTGCAGCAATTCTTAAATCACAACCTAATGCCAGCTCAAAACCTCCACCAAGACAAAAACCATTAATCATAGCAATAACAGGAATCTGGCATGTATGTGCCGCGTCAAATGCACGAGCTGTAGCCTCCTCATATGACTTAACTTTTTGCCTTGTTGATCGTTCTGATTCAAAGCCACTTATGTCAGCTCCAGCACAAAAAGCTGCGTCTCCTGCCCCCTTAATAATCAGACACCTCAGATTATGATTTGCACCTAATTCATCTAGCGTATCTGCTAGCTTAATCCAGTCTTTTTGGCGCAGTGCATTCCTTTTTTCGGGTCTATTAATAGTTATAATCCCGATATCCTTTCTTAAATCTACTATTATTGAATCCGCCATATACATTCACCTGTTTTAAGTTTTAACTTTAAATTGTGAGAAAAAATCATAAATACTTAAAATTTGATTTTTTAGAATAAGAAACGCGGCAAATTATTAGTAGGCTACTGAGCTAGGCTTTTCACTAAAAGTTTTTAGTGATTCTTCCAACAAGCCTTTATCCACATTACGAGTTATAAAAACTATTCGGGTCCTTCTATCTTCAGACGGCCAGACTTTAAGCTCTACAGGAGGATGAAATATATGCTGAACACCGTGAATTATTATCGGGCCATCCATTCCTAATATATTAACTATGCCCTTTATTCGTAATAAATCAGGCCCCTTAAGTAGCATAATTAGATCAAACCATTGTTCTATAGAATCCAACCTTATTGGTTGATCATAAGTCACGCAAAAGGCTCGGATGTTATCATCATGTTTATTGATGTTTAAATGTGACGACTGGTGCTTATGTGACACAGCATACTCTTCTTCTTTCAACCACTTGTCTACATCAGGAATCTTCTTAGAGAGATCGTAAAGGCCACAGCCAAATATATCATCAGTGGAAACATTTCCATTAAGGACGGTAATACTAGGAGCAGCTGGGTTAATTAATGTTAATCTTTTACGAATTTCGTCTATTTTCTTATCATTAACTAAATCTGACTTGGTAATCAGAAGACGGTCCGCAACTGCAACCTGTTTTACCGATTCATATTGTGTGTCTAATGTGGTCTCTCCAGCTGCAGCGTCAATTGTTGTTATGACCCCATCAAGACGATAATACTGAGTTATTAGATCGTCACCCATAAGTGTATGTAGAATAGGGGCTGGATCAGCTAAACCAGTTGTTTCAATTAAGACTTTTTCAAATGGTGGGGTCTCTCCCCTCGTTCTAATTACAATAAGGTCGCGCAATGTATTGACCAGATCACCTCTAACAGTACAACATAAACAACCATTATTGAGTAATACCATGTCTTCGCTGCCACCAACCACAAACTCATGATCAAGTCCAATTTCGCCAAACTCGTTGACTATAACCGCTGTATTATTCATGCCCGGTTGTTGTAACAGATGGTTTAAAACCGTTGTCTTGCCGCTACCAAGAAAACCTGTGAGCAAGGATACAGGAATGGGGTTTAATTTTAGCTTTTTTTCTTGATTTCTCATCTAAAGAGCTTCCTTAACTATTAGGCTTAGCTTGACATCTAGTGGATTAAAACCCTTATAACATGTCTAGAGAAGCGCAGCAGTGATTAAAAGAAGACAAAACCCAAAGGAATAATTGATATGGCAACCAAAAACACTAATTTTTTTGTTTTGCGCAAATCGATAAAACAAGTCGAAGAAGGCGACGAATTAGCACCGAAATTTGATGAAAAAGGTTTATTACCAGTTGTAACCACCGACGCCTCAACTGGAGAAGTACTTATGCATGGATATATGAATAGGGAGGCCCTAGAAAAAACAATTATTAGTGGTGAAGCGTACTACTGGAGTCGTAGCCGGAAAGATTTGTGGCATAAAGGCGCGACAAGCGGTCTAATTCAAAAAGTTGTGGAAATCCGAATTGATGATGATCAAGATGCTGTTTGGCTTCGAGTTAATGTAGAAGGAGGTGCTAGTTGTCATGTAGGTTATCGCTCGTGTTTTTTTCGGTCAGTTCCTCTAGGCGAGAAGAAAGGATCCCCTAAAAAGTTAAAGTTCGAAGAAACCGACAAAGTGTTTGATCCAAAAGAAATCTACGGAGATGCGCCAAACCCAACAAAGTTATAAAACATTTTGATGACAAAGCTCATGTCTTTTAGATATCGCTAAACCTTAGAGGTTTTCCAAGGGGATTATTTATTAGCTCGTCTTCCTGCATTACTATGTTGCCTCTAATAATCGTCCCCATTGGCCATCCAACTACTTCTACCCCTTCAAAAGGCGACCAACCACATTTTGAAGACAGCCAATCTTTTGAGATAGTGCGCTTAGCGTTTAGATCAACAATAGTAAAATCTCCATCATAACCAATTTCTATCTTCCCTTTAGAAGCAATATTATAAATTTTCGCAGGGCTGAAACAAAGTAAATCGACCAATCTTTCCAAACTTATTCTCCCAGCATTGAAATGATCTAGCATTAAGGGCAATAGGGTCTGAACCCCCGGCATTCCAGATGGTGACCCTGGATAAGGTACATTTTTTTCTTCCTTTGCGTGTGGCGCATGATCAGAACCAATAACATCAAATACGCCCTGTAATACTCCATCCCAAAGACCATCTTTATGATACTGATCCCTTATGGGTGGGTTCATCTGAGCGTAAGTTCCCAAACGTTGATAACAATCTGGAGAATATAATGAGAGGTGCTGAGGTGTAACCTCACACGTTGCTATGTCTTTAGATTCAGATAGGATTTTTACTTCTTCAGCCGTAGTGACATGTAATACGTGGATTTGTCTTTGTGTTTCCCTAGCTATTTTTAAAACTCGTAATGTCGCATCAATAGCAGTACGCGGATCTCGCCATATAGGATGGGAGGAAGGATCATTTGATACCCGTTCACTCATTCGTTCAGTAAGTCTTTTCTCGTCCTCAGAATGTACAGCAACACGACGTTTCCCATTTTCCAATACTCTACGAACAGTGTCATCGTCTGGTATTAATAAGTTTCCAGTTGAGCTTCCCATGAACATTTTTACACCACAACATCCGGGTAGTTTCTCTAACTCAGGCAACTGTTCTATGTTTGCTGGGTCGGCACCTACAAAGAAAGCATAATCTACCCAACTCCGTCCTTTAGCTCTATCGAGTTTATCTTGAATTGCCTCAGTTGTAGTTGTGGGTGGATTGGTATTAGGCATCTCAAATACGGCTGTAACTCCTCCTAATGCTGCCGAGCGGGTGCCACTTTCTAGATCTTCTTTATGTTCATTACCTGGCTCTCGAAAATGCACCTGAGTATCAATTACCCCTGGCAATACAGTTAAGCCATTTGCTTGAAATATGTTTTTCCCTGATGCAACATTGATATTATCTAGCATCTGGATTTTACCAGAATTAATCGCAATATCGATTTGCCTAAGACCTTCCCTTGTCCAAACATCACCGCCCTTAATAATTAAATCAAAAATTTCTGCCATCTTTTTTTACCTGGTTTTTTGGATAGTTAAATTCTCATCGTTTATAAGAAAAAATTATAGATCTCTAATAAATTTAGACATGATTTCCAAAACTAATTTTGGGTTATCACGGTGAGGGGAATGTCCACAGGATGGTATTACTCGCGCATCAACAGGTCCTCTTACTTTCTTAGTTATTTTGGTAATTTGGCGGATAGTACCATATTCATCATTTTCCCCTTGCAAAAGTAATACTGGGCAACCAACCTTCGCCAAATAACTTTCTATATTCCAGCTCAGAAAATCTGGATTAAGCCATGCGTCGTTCCATCCGAAAAAGCTTTTGTCTGGGTCGTCATGGTAACGAGCAAGACGCCTTTTTAAGTCACCTTTTATATAAGCCTCTCTAATTACTCTTATGCCTTCTAGTGTTTTTTCCTCGACGAAAACATGCGCTGCTTCCAAGATTAGAGCACGTACAGCCCACCTACCAGAGCCCGCATGTATTAAAGATATTGAAGCTCCATCACTATGTCCAAGTAACACTGGATTAGATATAGATAACTCTTCCAATAGAGCTGGTAATATCTCTAATGCTTCATTATGCATGTAACCTTTATCACGAGATCCTTCTATAACTCCCGATCTACCATATCCATGTCTGGAGTATACCAAAACTGGATAGCGTGTTTTGTATGACAATGCTCTGGGGAAATTCTGCCAAGCACTTAAAGATCCGAGCCCTTCGTGAAGCATAACTATAACCGTTTCACCTCTTTTGGGTGGTCGGGTCCAATAATACTCTATGAGATAGCCTGATAGATCTATAAAACGCGACTCTTCGTAATCAGTCATATATATACAACACTCGAAAAAATACGTAGATAATAAAACAAAAATAATAGCATAAAAATTTTTTATTTACCTTTAGAGCTGACCATGCTCAGTTATTTAGTTAACAAACGGGCATTAATATTAATGATAAATTTCTTCACTAGTCCAGATCAGTATAAACATTGGCAAATCAATATAAGTGGTAATGTTGCTACATTATTACTAAACGTAGATGAAAACGAAAACCCTACTCTGGGCTATACGCTTAAACTTAATTCATATGACTTAGGTGTTGATATAGAGCTTAATGACGCAGTTCAACGATTAAGATTCGAACACCCAGAAGTTGGGGCAGTAATAATTACCTCAGCAAAAGATCGGGTTTTTAGCGCGGGGGCCAATATACAAATGTTAGGTCAGTTAAGCCATGTAGAAAAAGTCAATTTCTGCAAATATACAAATGAAACCCGCATTAGCATTGAAGACGCCAGCCTCAACTCAGGTCAAACGTATCTTTGTGCTATAAATGGCCCCGCTTCAGGGGGTGGGTATGAATTGGCATTAGCCACCGAGCACATAATACTAGTTGATGATGGTGCAACCGCAATTGCATTGCCGGAAGTTCCATCACTTGCGGTTTTACCGGGCACAGGCGGACTGACTAGAGTTATTGATAAACGGCACGTGAGACGTGACAGAGCCGACTTTTTTTGCACCACAAGCGAGGGTGTTCGGGGAAGGCGAGCCCTGGATTGGAATCTCGTGGATGAGCTGGCAACTAGATCTAATCTAGTTTCTCAAACCCACAGCAGAGCAAAATCATTTGCTCAAAAAAATAATCGTCGTATCTCAGCAAATGGAATCAAGCTTGAGCCAATAAATCGAAAGATTGAAAAGAATTTAATTTCTTATGACCTTATCGAAATATTAATTAATCGTGATTTAAGGACAGCAACCTTTAAAATTAAAGGTCCAGATAAAACTTCAAATTTATCCATTAAGTATATTTATTCTATCGGCTGTAAATTTTGGCCCCTGGCATTCGCGCGTGAATTGGATGATGCAATTCTTCATCTGCGTTTCAATGAGCCAGAAATCGGCACCTGGGTGCTCACTTCAGAGGGCAACCATGACGCTATGGAAGCTATAGATAAAATAATGCTTAAGAATTATAAGAACTGGTTTATCCATGAAATCATTCTTAATTTGAAACGAACTTTCAAACGTTTAGATATTTCTTCACGGAGTCTGATAGCTTTAATAGAGCCAAATTCATGTTTTACTGGTACCTTAGCTGAATTAGCGTTAGCGGCAGATACTAGCTATATGCTTGATAAAGCCATAGAAGAAAACACCGAAAAAAAAACTACCTTTTGTCTTACGGGAATTAACTTTGGTTACTTAAGTATGAGTAATGGGCTGTCTAGGATTAGTAGCCGCTTTTTAGGAAACAAAGGCCATATAGAAAAAATAAAACTAATTGGAGGAAAACAATTAGAGGCTAAAGAAGCTGAAGAGCTAGGCTTGGTCACCTTCGCACCAGACGACATAGACTGGGACGATGAAATAAGAATCGCTCTTGAGGCCAGGGCTAGCTTCTCACCAGATGCTCTATCAGCAATGGAAGCTAACTTGCGCTTTGGAGGACCAGAAACAATAGAAAGTAAGATTTTTTCTAGGTTGTCAGCTTGGCAAAACTGGTTATTTCAAAGACCAAATGCCAATACTTCACTAGAGAGTTACGGAACTGGAAAACAACCAACTTTTGATCGTAATCGGGTCTGAAAATATGAATATTAATTATAATGAAACTATTCCTAATAATGTTAACCTCTCTGACGATAGACGTTTATTAAGAGCCCTTGAGCAATGGCAACCCGCCTATATTAATTGGTGGAAAGAACTAGGCCCAGATCAAACTCAAAACTTTGAAGTTTATTTGAGAACCGCAATTAGTGTCGACGCAAAAGGTTGGGCCCATTTTGGTCATGTTAGAATGCCAGAGTACAGATGGGGGATTTTTCTGTCTCCAGCAGAAAAAGATAGACGCATCGGTTTCGGTCATCATAAAGGAGAAAGTACTTGGACAGAGGTGCCCGGAGAATATAGAACTGAACTTCGAAGGCTAATTGTTACTCAAGGAGACACTGAACCAGCATCAGTGGAACAACAACGGCATCTTTCGAAGACTTGCCCATCTCTTTACGACCTTAGAAACCTCTTTCAGGTGAATGTTGAAGAAGGCAGACACCTCTGGGCGATGGTTTATTTGTTACAGGCATATTTTGGACGAGACGGAAGAGAGGAAGCAGATGAAATGCTTAGCCGTCATGCAGGTGATCCAAATAAACCCAGAATACTCGAAGCCTTCAATGAGCAAACTGACGATTGGTTGTCCTTCTTTATGTTTACATACTTTCAAGATCGAGATGGAAAGTTTCAGCTCGCTGCTTTGAGCGAGTCAGCGTTTGAGCCATTATCTAGAACTTGTCGGTTTATGCTAACTGAGGAAGCCCATCATATGTTTGTCGGCGAAACAGGTATTATGAGAATAATTCAAAGAACTTGTGAGCTTATGAGAGAATATGACACGGATAAAATTAGCCTGATGGGTGGCATAGATCTAAACATTATACAGAAATGGATTAATTTTCATTATTCAATTTGCTTAGACCTGTTTGGCTCGGAGCGATCAACTAATGCCGCTAATTATTATTCGATGGGGCTCAAGGGCCGCTATCAAGAAAATAAAATTAACGATGATCATTTACTAACAGATTCTTATGTTTCTTTGCCAAAAATTGAAGAGGATGAGATCCGAAATGAAGAAACTCCAGCTTTAACAGCTATAAACATGAAATTAAGAGAAGACTACGCAAAAGATAGTCAAAGAGGACTCGATCGTTTCAATAAAATCATAGAGTCCTATTGTATAGATACTAAATTGACACTACCTCATCCTGCTTTTAATCGTAATATAGGAGTATTCAAAGACGTCAAAGCATCACCTTCAGGTAAAATAATTGACGCAACCACCTGGAACAAACAACGTGATCAATGGTTACCCTCTTCAGCAGATTATGAGCTTGTAAAATCACTAATGGTGCAAGTTATAGAACCAGGAAAAATGGCAGGATGGATAGCTCCCCCAAAGCGGGGTATCCATGGCCTACCGATCGATTATGAATACGTATTATTTCATTAATACGCCTGTATTCAAATTTAAACACCTAAATATTTCTTTTGAAGATGTTTATTTTCTCTTAATTGAGTAGAAGTACCTGACCACACAACTGATCCTTTCTCTACTATGTAATGCCGATCTGCAATTTCAATCAGTGTTTCTATATTTTTATCTATAACTAAAATGGCCTGTGCTTCTTGTCTGAGGGTTTTCAGACAGGACCAAATTTCAGATCGAACTTTCGGGGCTAGGCCCTCTGTAGCTTCATCCAATATTAGAAGACGAGGATTGGTCATAAGGGCTCGGCCAATTGCCAACATCTGTTGTTCTCCTCCAGATAATTGGCCTCCCATATTATTCAGTCTTTCATATAAAATTGGGAATAATTCAATTATTCTATCTATTGTCCAAGCCTGTTTTACGTCTGAAGGTCGAACTGCTGTTGCTATCAAGTTTTCTCTTACAGTTAAATTAGGAAATATTTGCCTTCCCTCAGGAACTAAACCTATACCCGCTTGGGCAATCCGAAATGATGCTAAATTTGTTATTTCTCTTTCTTCAAAATAAATTTTTCCCGAAGTAACTGGCAAAATACCCATAATCGAACGAATAGTAGTGGTTTTACCCATACCATTGCGTCCCAGTAATGTTACAAATTCACTAGTGCCAACGTCAAAAGACATTCCAAATAAAGCTTGGCTATCCTCATATGAAGCTTCCACTGAATTGACTGATAGCATTATTAATTTCCCGGACTACCCAGATAAGCCTCTAAAACTGAATTGTTAACTTTTATTTCAGAGGGTTTTCCTTCAGCTATACTCTTGCCATACACTAAAACCGTTATTTTATCTGCAAGAGCAAAAACAGCATCCATATCATGCTCAACGAGTAACATACTAAAATCTGACCTTAATTCATGAAGAAGGGTTATTAGATGACGACTCTCTTCGGCACCCATGCCTGCCATTGGTTCGTCAAGCAGCAAAAGCTTGGGCTTTGTTGCTAAAGCCATCGCTATCTCTAACTGTCTTTTTTCTCCATGGGCTAAATTACCTGAAAGAACATTAGCCCTAGAAATTAAACCAATACGTTCTAGAACCTCTTTAGCAGGATTAATTACTCTTTCATCAGCTCTTACATCCTTCCAAAAATGAAAACTGTGACCAAGACTAGCCTGCACAGAAAAACAAACATTTTCTAGTACGGAAAATTCTGGAAAGATACTCGTAATTTGAAAAGAGCGAGCTATGCCTCTGCTACAAAGCGCCGAAGGTGAAAGACCAGTGACGTTATCATCTTCAAATATTATATCGCCAGAATCAGCACGCAAATTGCCCGACAACATATTTACCAATGTTGTTTTTCCTGCCCCGTTGGGCCCAATTATAGCACAAATCTGACCATCAAATATCTCTATTGACAAATCTTTTGTAGCTACAATCCCTCCAAATGATTTGTTTAATTCTCGTGTTCGTAATAGTGGTCTAACCATCTTTTTGACCCCTATCAATTATACCACCCAAGCCTCCACGTGCGTAAAGAACTAGGATTATTAACAGGGGCCCAAATATCAAATGCCAGTGAATAGTTAAGCTCGACAAAACTTCCGATAAAACCAGAAATGCCGTCGCTCCCAATACTGGCCCCATTAATGTTCCCATGCCCCCCATTATCACCATGAACATTAGTTCGCCAGATCGTGGCCAATCCATCATATCGGGGCTTACAAACCTTTCAAAATTAGCTTGCAAGATTCCTGCCAGACCACAGATAACTCCAGAAATTACAAATGCAGTAAGTTTATAGATATACGTGGGCACCCCTAACATTTCTAATCTGCTCTCATTAGAACGAGCGCCTTGTATTGCCATACCGAAACGAGAATTAACCAAACGACGCACAAGAAAAACAATCAAAACTAATATGAAGAAAATGAGATAATAAAAGGTCAAGCTATCATCGATAGAAAAGTTTAATCCGCTAATTTTAAATTCACTTCGATTCCAAATATTCATTCCATCATTGCTACCATATTTATCAGCACTAACACCCAGAAAGTAGACCATTTGGGCAAACGCTAGGGTGATCATTATAAAATATACACCGCGTGTTCGAAGAGATAATGCTCCGAAGAGCAAAGCGGCCAGCCCACTTATAAGCAGTGCGACAGGCCATTGAATAAACCCGTTGTTTATTTCATGAAATGAGAAAATTGCTATAGTATATCCACCCAAACCTATATAGGCGGCATGTCCAAAGCTAATCATACCTCCATAGCCCAACACCAGATTTAGTCCAACAGCAGCAATGGACCAGATCATAATCCTAGCAAACACGTCTACATAAAAAGCTTCCCCAATTGCTGGTGCTAAAATAGGCATAACAGCAAAGAGTATAAATAAACATGAGACGCCAATCTCTTGTACTTTTTTCTTAAGTCTCATCTTAGGTCTAACCGTTTCTTGCCGGAAAAAGACCTTGTGGACGGAAAATTAAAACTACAGCCATAAGGAAATATATTAACATTGACGATAAAGCGGGGCCCGCGGCTTCTGCAGCATTGGCCGGCAACAGGGCTAATAAAAGCACGTCCAAAAACGCCCTGCCCATAGTATCTATAACTCCTGCCAGAATTGCAGCTATAAATGCTCCGCGAATTGAGCCAATCCCACCAATTACAATTACGACAAAAGCTAGAATAAGAATATCTTCGCCCATACCTATCTGGGCCTGATTAATTGGTGCAATAAGCATGCCAGCAAGTCCTGCCAGCATAGCACCCAGTCCAAATACAGCTGTAAATAAAAATCTGATGTTTATCCCAAGAGCACCGACCATCGTTCGATTAGAAGCCCCTGCTCGAATAAGCATTCCCAAACGGGTTTTACTCACCAAATAATAAAGACCTAAAGCCACAATAATTCCAATGAGAATAATAAACATGCGATAGGTCGGATAAACTATCCCTAGGGGGAGAGAAACACTTCCATCAAGAAATAAAGGCAGAGGAATAGCCAAGCCTGCCGGACCCCAAATGATCCTTACTAATTCATTTAGAAATAAAATTAAACCAAACGTTGCGAGAACTTGGTCCATATGCCCTCGTGCATAAAGAGTTCTAAGGGCTAAAACTTCCAAAACCATCCCCAAAATAAGCGTCATAGGAAGTGCAATGACTATACCAAGAATAAATGAATCCAAGGCAAGTGTCATGGTTGCAGCAAAAAACGCACCAATCATATAAATTGATCCATGGGCAAGATTAACTAAATCCATGATTCCAAAAACTAGGGTTAGTCCAGCTGCTAACAAAAACAAAAGAACTCCCAGTTGAAAGCCATTAAGAAGCTGTTCTACAACAAAACTAATTTCCATAACACAGCCCTAAATTGATACAAAGACGGGGGTCGAACAGACCCCCGTCTTAAAAGGGAACAGTTTACTTTTTATAGTTTGCAATCTTTAGCATATACGTCTTGATGATCTTTAAGCGCTATGCCTGTAATTTTAGTTGTCCATTTCCCCTCAGCATCTACAACTACTTTACGACTATAAAAGTTCTGTATTGGAAAATGATTGTTACCAAACCGAACGTTACCCCGCACTGATGGAAAATTTGCCTTTTCAAGAGCGGCACGCATGGCATTGGTATCACTTACCTTTCCTCCAGTTGCCTCTACAGCTGATTTTATAAGAAAGATAGAGTCATACGCCTGTGCAGCATAAAATGATGGATAGCTTCCGTACTTCTTTTTAAAATCAGCTACAAAACGTTTATTTTGTTTATTATCCATATCTGGCGACCAGAACTGTGTCATAGTAGTACCAAGCACCCCTGTCATTTTAGCCTGTTGAAGTCTTGGAAGGCTTAATGAGTCTAGGGTGTAAACGGAATATAGAGGCGTACTTGAAAGGCCCGCTTGAGCGTATTGCTTTAAGAAAGCTGCTCCGTGCTTTCCTGGGTAAAAGGTGAACACGGCATCAGGTTTAGCAGATTTGACCTTGGTAAATTCAGCTGACCAATCTATCTGAGTCGGCCAAGTGGTCATGTCTTTTCCAACGACTTTTCCCTTAAAAGTACGTTCAACTCCGGCCACCATATCTTTGCCAGCCGCGTAGTTGGGGGCAAGTATATAAAGTGATTTAATTCCTCGTTGGTTTAAAACCTCACCAAGAGCCATTGGGGTTTGATCATTTTGCCATGAAATATTAAAGAAATTCTTGTGACAGTTTTTTCCTGCAAGAGGAGAAGGGCCTGCATTGGCACTTATCAATATTTTATTAGCATTCAAAACTACTGGGGCAGATGCCAACAGAACGTGTGACCAAATATACCCAGCAACTATATCTATATCACCTGACTTTATAAGCTTCTCAGTTTTTTGTTTGCCTTTTTGAGGGTTGAATTCATCATCCTCATAAACAATTTTAACATCTAGAGAACCCATCTTGCCGCCTATATGTTCAACAGCAAGATCTACTGCCTTTTTTTGATCCACTCCAATTATGGCTGCACCTGTCGTCAAAGTAGTTACAAAACCAATTTTAATTGACTCAGCTAGCGCCGTTGACGACATCAAAATAAATATTAATGCCGCGGTGATAAATTGTTTTATCATATTATCCTCCCAGTAAAGTTCTTCCTATGGGAGCACAACAGACCAAAAATGGAAAGAACCAAGTGTTCCTACTTTGTGAAAAGTTTGTTTATATAAACAACCAAAATAAGATGATTTTCATTATGTGAGAAAATAAAAGCATGAAACAGAATACATTTCAGTCACGCCGAAGCTTCATTTTTACCCCAGGAAATCGACCTGAGCTCTTTAATAAAGCATTAAAATCCAGGGCAGACATAGTCTGTGTTGAACTAGAGGACGGAGTAGCCCCCCATAATAAGAGTGAGGCTAGAGAAAAGATGCTTGAATTATTTGAAAAGCCTCATCCACTAGACGGGGTTGAAAGAGTAGTACGAATTAATTGCTTACGCACTTCCGAAGGTGTTGCCGATTTAGAGGCCATATTAAGAACAAATTGTCAAGTTCCCTCAATAATGATGCCAAAAGTAAAAGGGCCGGAAGAAGTTCACGGATTAGCCGAAACCTTAAAAGAATCTGGTTTGAAAACTGAAATACAGGCTATTATTGAGACTAACGAAGGATTAGAAGCGGCATATGAAATAGCCCAGGCTACAGATAGGCTTACAGCTTTATTATTTGGTGCTGTAGATCTTGCAGCTGAGCTTCGTTGTACAAACAACTGGGAGCCACTACTTTACGCCCGCTCTAGAACCGTCCACGCTGGGGCTGCCGCAGGAATAGACGTAATAGATGTTCCTTGGCTTGATTTAGAAGATATGGAAGGAATGAGAGAAGAGGCTGAATCCAGCAATAGTTTGGGCTTTACAGGAAAAGGAGCAATCCACCCAAAACAAATTTCCACTTTGAACGAGGTTTTTACCCCGAGCATCGAAGAAGTAAATTATGCAAAAAAAGTTATTAAAGCTTTCGAAGAAGCTAATACAGGGGTCGTAGTAGTTGATGGAAAGCTGATAGAACAACCAGTTCTATTGAGCATGCAACGCATCTTGGCACTTAATGAAAAAACCAATAATAAGTAAAAAGTATGACAAAGTACAATCCAATTTTGTCGGAAAATCGCATCAATGAAATGACCGAATTAGGTTTTTGGTCAAACCTTACTATTTTCGATTGTTTTAAACATGCAGTTAAAGAGAACCCCGAAAAAGTTGCAATCGTTTCGCATATGACAGAAACGGAAGACACAATAAAGATCACGTATAAGGAACTATCAGAATCAGTAACACAGATTGCGAAAAAATTAATAAAAAGTGGTGTCAAACCTGGAGATGTTGTTTCTCTGCAATTACCCAATTGGTGGCATTTAACCGCCTTGCATTTAGCGTGTATTAGTATTGGAGCGGTAACTAATGCGCTAATGCCCATTTTTCGTTACAGAGAGCTTAAATTCATGCTCTCATTAACTGAAAGTAAAATTTTGTTTGTTCCAGCTTTTTTTCGTAATTTTAATTACGAGCTAATGGCTCATGAGCTCTTAGATAGCATTCCAACTTTGGAAAAAATTTATGTTGTTGGTGGAAAAACCCAAGAATCTTTCGAATCGCATTTCAAAATAAACAGATCTGAGTCACACAACCTAAAAGACATCCAAAATAATTTGGTAAATTCTAATGAAGTCATACAGCTCGCCTTCACATCAGGCACAACTGGCGAACCAAAAGCTGTTATGCACACTTCCAACACATTGCTAGGTAATATAAACCCATTTATCAAAAGAATAGGAATTTCATCAAGTGACCTAGTGCTGATGGCATCACCCTTGGCACACCAAACAGGCTTTCTCTATGGTTTAATGATGCCAATAGTTCTCAATACCACTGCAATTTTACAAGACGTTTGGAATCCTGATGTAGCCGCTAATTTGATTAACAAAGAACGTGTTACTTTTACAATGGCATCAACCCCTTTTCTTTCTGATCTAGCACAGGTCGCCAAACTTGATAAATATGATTTAAGCTCCCTAAAGACATTCGTTACTGCCGGAGCTCCAATTCCAAGAACTTTGGTGCGTGAAGCTAAAAAATTTATGCAGGCTGATATCATTTCTTGCTGGGGTATGACTGAAAACGGTGGAGTAACTACAACTCGCCGAGATGATACTGAAGAGAAGGTTTTTGAAACTGACGGATCTCCAATAAATGGAATGGAGGTAAGGGTAGTCGGAGATAATAATAAGCCTGTTATTAATGGAAAAGAAGGCCGTTTACAGGCTAGGGGTGCAGCAAGCTTTGTTGGTTATTTTAAGCGTCCAGAGGCGTTCGATAGCGATAAGGACGGTTGGTTTGAAACAGGGGATTTAGCCCAAAAGGATAATGATGGTTATATCCGTATTTCAGGACGAAATAAGGACGTTATTATACGAGGCGGAGAAAATATACCTGTAGTTGAAATCGAAGGTATGATCTACAAACACCCTGATGTGGTTGATGTTGCAATTGTAGCAATGCCCGATGATCGTCTAGGTGAAAGGTGCTGCGCATTTCTCGTGTTAAAGCCCACAAGGAGTCTTAACCTTAAGAAAATTATAGAATTTCTTCTGAATCAGAAGATTTCTAAAAACTACCTGCCAGAAAGAGTGGAGTTTTTGGATGAAATGCCAAGAACACCCTCAGGTAAAATTCAAAAATTTAAACTACGCGAAAAAGCATCTAAATACATAGTCTAAGGACATAAAGGAGGTGTACCAATGCGCTGCCTTGCATTTCCTAACACTTTCTCAAACGATAGAGCAATCGCTAAAGCCTTCTCATCTAAATTTAGAGGACAAATAATCTGCAATCCAACCGGCATTCCCTTTTTATCGAGACAAACGGGAATAGTAATTGCGCATAAATCAAGCATATTTACCGTACTCGTATTTCTCGCTGCACCCATATTGTGTTGATGATAGCTTTTTGATTCTGAAACCTCTTCAAGTGTAGGCGGTGATATAGGTATTGTAGGGCCAACAATAGCATCAAACCCCAACATAGTTTCTCTAATGCTAATAGCGAGTTCTAACCTTTTTCTACAAATAGCCATATAATCTCTGACTTCAATGCTTTCCATTTTTTCGAACCGAGCAGAAACATTTGGATCAAGGTCATTTCTAAAATCTGCCATCTCATTATTTATAAAACTGGCAAACTCTGGGGCAGCAAGCCCCCCTCTTTTAAACAACTCCAATGATTCTTCTATTTCTCCGCATTTTATCGACGATACTTTGAGGCCAGATTCTGACAATTCATCTAAGGCTGCTTTAACCCCTTCTGATATGCCAGGATCGCAAGAATCAAAGTACCAATCACAAATACCTACATGAAAATCAGATGCAGACGATTGAAGAAGGTTTCTACGAAAACCCTCTGCTTTATCAGATGTTCTGGGATCGATAACTGAAAAAGCCAAAACCGCATCTTCTACGGTGCGGGTCAACGGGCCAGCTGTATCCAATGTTGTGCTCAACGGCACTATCCCTTCAGTTGACCATCGGCCTCTACTTGTTTTTAATCCAACTGTACCTGTAAAACTCGCTGGCATTCTTACAGATCCAGCCGTATCAGAACCTAGGGCTAATAATGCCGATCCCTCCCACAGACTCACGCCAGCACCAGCACTAGACCCACCCGGCACTCGATGATTTTTGTCATCCCACGGATTCCTTGGAGTCCCCCAATGAACATTAGTACCCAATGCTCCAAAGGCGAACTGAACAGTATGTGTCTTTCCTGATACAACTGCTAATTGTTTCCTTAACGATCGCATTACTGGACCTTCAGTTTGCCATTGATCAGGCAGTTCTCGAGAGCATCCTGCGAAGGTTGGATAACCTTTTACCCCATAAAGATCTTTTACTGATATTGGAATTCCTTGAAACGGGCCTAAGTCTATACCAGATAAAAATACCGCGTCTGCTGCTTCGGATTCAGAAAGGCATTGTTTCGGCTCCCAAGTCTTATAAGCATTTAGCTTGGAACCGCGATCTCTTCGATTAGCGATTGCCCATTCCGCCAAATTTTTTGACGTCATGTTGCCATTCCGCATACCTTCCGCAATACTCATAATCGAACTAGTCTCTATCTGGATATGATTCATTTCAGATGTCCTTAAAATTTCGTCGGGCAAAGATTAATAAATAAGATAACCTTACTCTCTAAATCTTTAAACCTTTGATAAAAAATAACTGATGCACACTAGCCGGTTTATCTATCTCTTAAAACCCAACTTTGTAATTCGAGAAAGTGATGTCCAATAAAAACACCAACATGCGACGTTTTTCACGATCCAAACTAGAAGATTTTATGAAACGCTGTTTTATGGCAACAGATCTTCCTGAGAAAGATGCAGAAACAGTAGCACGTTTCATGGCAGATTCAGACATCATGGGAAAAGATTCTCACGGAATTTTTAGATTACCCGGTTATATCCAACGTTTAATTAATGGCGGCATTAATAAAACCCCTAACATTCAAGTTTTAAAAAACCGCTCAGCCACTGCATTGGTTGATGGTGATAACGGAATGGGACACTTAGTAGTAAATTTCTGTGCAGAATTAGCAATTGAAAAAGCAAAGAAAAGTGGAATTTCTTGGGTCGGGGTCAATCATTCTAATCACGCTGGAGCTGCAGGGGCTTATGCCCTTCTTCCCCTTGAGCAAGACATGATAGGTATTTACGTAGCAGTTGGGAGCGCTAACCACCTTCCTCCATGGGGTGGCATAGAACCACTACTCTCAACTAACCCAATTGCCGTAGCAATTCCCGGCATGCATGAAGAACCAATCTTGCTGGATATGGCAACTACAGTCAGTTCCTATGGTAAAATCAAAGTCCATGCACAACGTAATATACCTATGCCTGAAGGGTGGATGGTAGATAAAAACGGAGAACCTTTGACAGATGCTTCACAAGCCGATTTAGGTTTTCTTCTACCTATCGGAGGCCCAAAAGGCTATGGATTAGCGCTTATATTCGGTATTCTTGCCGGAACCTTAAATGGAGCAGCTTTTGGTAGAGACGTTATAGATATGAACGAAGACAGGAACTCTGTAAGTAATACTGGTCAATTTATTTTAGCCCTAGACATATCAGCTTTCATGGACACAAACGAATTTAAACGAGAAATTGATGAAGTCATTCAAACAATGAGAAATTCTAAGACACTTAAGGGAGCGGAAGGTGTTCGCCTTCCGGGTGATGGAAGTCATGCGGCAATGAAAGACCGAAAGGAAAATGGAATACCCTTGCCAACACCTCTAATAGTGAACTTAGAAAAATTAGCTAATACACTTAGTGTAACCCAACTTAAATAAGACATTATAAAAATAGGCCTCATAAATCATATCTAGTCAAAATCATTCTTCCTTGGTAATTGCTGTCTCGTGGATGGTCGGCACGTTACTTTCATTCACTCTAATGGCAATTGCTGTTAGAGAACTCTACGGCGCAATACCCCCCTTTGAAATTCAATTTTTTCGAAGTGTAACCTCTTTAATTATTCTAGGCCCAATTTTAGCCTTTAAAGGCTGGTCTGCTCTTAAGACAGAACAACCTAAACTACAAGTTACACGAAATTTAATTCATTTTGCAGCTCAACTTGGCTGGATAACAGGCGTGATAATGCTACCTCTATCGGAAGTATTTGCAATTGAGTTCACTACACCAGCTTGGGCAGCCTTAATAGCCGCAATTTTTCTAGGTGAAAAACTAAATAGAGGCAGAATTATAGCAGTAATATTGGGCTTAATAGGTGTTTTCATAATATTAAAACCGGGCATGGCCAGTATTAACCCAGGAACTTTCGCAGTTTTAGCTGCTGCTATCGGATTTGCTTTTGTAATAGTCGCTACAAAATCCCTTACGAAGACAGACACACCATTAACAATCCTCCTCTATATGACATTATTACAACTCCCTATCGGTGCCATATTAGCGTCTATTGTATGGGTTACACCAAATATTCTTCAATTATTTTGGTTGTTTATATGCGGGGCAATGGGCGTCAGCGCCCATTATTGTACGGCAAGAGCCCTTAAGCTCGCAGATGCTAGTATCGCTGCACCGATGGATTTTATGCGCCTCCCTCTTATAGTCCTTGTAGGGTACGTACTCTATGCAGAATCAGCCGAAATAGCGGTCTTATTGGGTGCCATTATAATTTTTGTTGGAAATTATTACAGCATTCGGTTTGAACAAAAAAACAGAAAAAACGAACTTAAAAGTTAACCATTATGTCTTATATTGCCATCAAAACTGCAATTTTAATTTGCTTTTTTTTAGTCTTGCCCCGCGGTAAAAGTCATACCTCTATCCTCAAATAACTGGACCACATCATCTCCATACGCTGAAAGTCTTTCAGCTACCACCTTGGAAAAATCAATGTCGCCCATATCATGAACGCCTCCCGTTATAACCACCTGCAGGATACCCTCATCATCGCCAATGTTTTTAAAAGCACGACAAACTCCAGGTGGTACTGAAATAGTATCAAATAAATCTAATTCCACACGCTCAGTGCCCTCATCATTCCATGTGACTTCGAATCGACCTTTAAGGACAGTGAAAGTTTCATAAGTCTGTTGATGGGCATGCAGCGATGGGCCAGTGCCAGGTGGGCAGACGGCCATAGTCATTGTCATACCTGCTGCATCCACGATAGGCGCACCCTTATTTACAGGAGTGTCGACGTCTCCTCCTAAACCAATTACAGAAAGTAACTTACGAGCATAGATAATATCTATTGCTTCTTGAGACAGGTCCAAACTTTCAGCAAATTCCAAAGGTTTGAGATCAGCGAATCTAGAAACTCTATTGCTCATCTCCTTTGATGAAATTGATATAGTCTTCATTTCAATATCTCCTTACAATCAATTTATTATAACATAAACACTCAGGAAATCGAGTTTATGTAGGGGATTTAAACCTCGGGTATTTAATAACTTGTTATTGTAAGCATGTTCTCTAATAGCTGATTTGAGCAAAAAGATTCCAATATTAGGTTATAATTTATTTGAATCTTTGACTAAATTGCCTCAGATTTAATGACGCACTAATAAACGCACCACTAGACAATGGCCCCTAGAAATTGCCATAAACCCATATATAGATTTATCCGCATCTGCTACCTTAATCAATTTGGCCAACTGGCAGGAAGTAAATAGTATGTATAATTCAAAAAGTAATAATATATCCGTAACCGTAGCCCCTATATTTCTTGAGGATCAGTCTGATCCAGAAGATGATCACTTCGTCTGGGCTTATCAGGTTAAGATAGAGAACCATGGGCCTACAACTGTTCAGCTTCAGGAGAGATATTGGCGTATAACAGATGCAAACGGGCTCGTTCAAGAAGTTAGAGGCTCTGGAGTAGTCGGTGAACAACCAATACTTGAGCCTGGGGAATCTTTTGAATATACGAGTGGCACTCCTTTGAACACCCCATCAGGTATAATGGTTGGATCTTATTCAATGCAGACAAATCAGGGTGATCAATTTGACGTCGATATACCAGCCTTTTCATTAGATAGTCCTCATCAGATTATAAACTTAAATTAATTAATTTTAGAAAAATGACTAATAGACCATCAAAACCAACTAATATTGCTGTACACCCAAAAGTTACTGGAAAAAACGGCAACAAACCTTCGAGAATAGAAGCTGAAAGAGCCGTTCAGACCTTGTTAAGATGGGCTGGTGACGAACCAAATCGTGAAGGATTACTTGATACACCAAAACGAGTCGTTCGTGCTTATGAAGAATTTTTTGCAGGATACGATCAGGACCCAGTAGAATATTTGAAGCGCACCTTCGATGAAATTCAAGGTTACGATGAACTAGTTTTACTTAGAGATATTCGCTTCGAGTCATTTTGTGAACACCATCTTGCGCCAATAATAGGTAAAATTCATATTGGTTATCTTCCAAATCATAGAGTTGTGGGTATTAGCAAACTAGCAAGAGTTGCTGAAACATATTCAAAACGACTCCAAATACAAGAAAAGCTCACGGCAGAAATAGCTAATTGTATTGAACAGGTCCTCCAACCCATAGGGGTCGCGGTAGTTATTGAAGCTGAGCATCATTGCATGACAACTAGAGGTGTCCACAAACCTGGCGTCTCAATGATTACTAGTCGTATGTTAGGCGCCTTTCGCAAAAATCCAGATACTAGAAGAGAATTTTTATCACTAATCAATCATCCTAGTGCAAACTAGATTGTTTCATCTGATTTTTAATGAGAGTTAAGTAACTATTATCTCTAGACAAAGTCTGTAAAACCGCCGATCATTGTCAATCATAGAACTCTTAGTTAAAGAGGTCATTATTAATAGCGAACCAGAATAGACGACTCCTAAGTGCTAAACTTTCGCCCAATTTTATTTATATTAGGCCTATTGCTAACAACATTAGCTTTAGCGATGTCTCTGCCAGCGCTGGTTGATGCTGCAACGGGTCATGCTGACTGGCAGGTGTTTCTAGCATCTGCTGGGTTAACGCTTTTCATTGGTGTTTCTCTAATAATCACCTCGCGCGGTGGTCAGATGACTATAGGGATAAGAGAGGCGTTCATACTTACTATATGGAGCTGGTTGGGAGTGACCTTATTTGCGTCACTTCCATTTGTTTTTGCCGAGCTAAATCTTAGTTTTTCTGATGCCTTCTTCGAAGCCATGTCCGGTATTACCACTACTGGTGCTACTGTAATTCTTAACCTTGATGACGCCCCTCCCGGCATCCTTTTATGGCGAGCTTTATTACAATGGCTAGGAGGCATAGGCATAATTGTTACAGCTGTTGCTGTTCTCCCTATGTTAAAAGTTGGAGGGATGCAGTTATTTCGTATGGAAAGTTCTGACACAACAGAGAAAGTACTCCCAAGAGCAGGACAAATATCTACTGCCATCGGAGCGATTTATTTTGTCCTAACTCTGGTGTGCGCAATATCGTATTGGGTGGCCGGAATGCCAGGGTTTGATGCAATTGCTCACGCAATGACAACGATCGCCACAGGGGGCTTTTCTACCTCGGATCAGAGCATAGGAGCATTTGCCAAACCTGGCATCGAATGGATAGCAATTGTCTTTATGATTATTGGATCTCTACCCTTTGTTCTCTACCTACAAGCCGTCCGCGGTCGACCTTTAACCCTAATTCGAGATTCGCAGGTCCGCTGGTTTCTGATCTTAGCTCTCATAATTGTGAGCATCGTTGTATTAACAGTTTATACAACTCAAGAACTTAGCTCAGAGCAGTCATTAAGACTATCAGCATTTAACACTATATCCATTCTAACTGGCACGGGTTATAGCACGGCAGCCTTCGATAGTTGGGGGCCACTTGCAATAACTATGTTTTTTATAATCATGTTTATCGGAGGTTGTGCTGGATCCACAACTTGTGGAATAAAAATTTTTCGAATCCAAATACTCTACGAAACAGCTGCTGTACAGATACGTAGGCTAGTGCAGCCCCATGGTGTCTTTATTCCTTATTATAACCGCAGTCCTATTAGCGATGAAGTTGCCATGTCTGTGATGAGCTTTTTTTTCTTCTACGTACTGGTATTTGTCATTTTAGCTCTTGGATTGAGCGCACTCGGTCTAGACTTTCTTACCGCCGTTTCCGGAGCGGCAACATCAATATCTAATGTTGGCCCAGGATTAGGACCAATCATAGGACCTGATGGAACATTTACTACTCTACCTGATGCTGCAAAGTGGCTATTGTCCCTAGGAATGCTTCTTGGACGTCTTGAATTATTTACTATTCTTGTCCTCTTGGCGCCATCTTTCTGGAAGCCCTAATAATTATGACAAAACACCAACTTAAAGTAGAGGAGATTCTTCGAAAACTGATTAGTTTCAACACTGTTTCTTCAGAATCTAACCTTGAACTAATAAGTTTTATCGAAGCCCATTTTTCAAAATTGGGAATTCAAAGCACTAGGGTCGTTAGTGATGATGGATCAAAATCAAATATTTTTGCTAGTGTTGGCCCTGCCGATACTGCCGGTGTAATTCTTTCTGGTCATACTGATGTTGTGCCCGTCAAAAATCAGAAATGGGATACCAACCCATTCGAACTAACAAAAAAAGTTTTAGACAATCAAAGTCGCCTGTACGGGCGTGGATCAGCAGACATGAAAGGTTTTATCGCTGCTGTAATGGCTATGATTCCAGAATTTGTAAATTCTGATTTAAAAGTTCCTGTACATTTCTCTTTTTCTTACGATGAGGAAGTAGGCTGTAGGGGAGTGGGAAGAATGATTGATAAAATGTGCTCTGAATTAGTGCTACCCAAATTAGTTTTTATTGGTGAACCCACAAATATGAAAATTGTTACCGCTCACAAGGGCATACAAGGATTTCATACTGAAGTAAGTGGTATAGCGGCCCATTCTAGTGCACCTCAATTAGGAGTTAGTGCCATAAGTTACGCAGCCGAAATTATTCAGTTCCTGAATAAGCTTTCAATGGAAAAACAACTCGATTATGATGAAGAAAATGGTTTTTTGCCACCGTGGACAACTTTTAATATTGGTCAAATTACTGGAGGAGAAGCTCTAAATATTATTCCAGAGTTTTGTTCTTTTAACTGGGAGTTCAGACCTCTACCAAATGAAAATACTGAGCTGATTAAAGAACGTTTTGATAAATTTATAGAACAAGAAATTCAACCTAGACTTAAAAAAGAGAACCATCTAGCAAGGGTTACGACTCGACCACTAGCTTCTGTACCCCCACTGCAAGCTGAGAGCAGTTCTGCAGCTGAAAAACTTGCCAGAAGACTGACGGGTGCCAATAAGACACATACAGTTTCTTATGTTTCCGAAGCAAGTCTTTTCCAGAGAAGTGGAATACCTGCCGTTTTATGTGGCCCTGGCTCTATTGACCAGGCACATCAGGCAAACGAATGGATAGCAGAAGAACAGCTAGTCGAATGCACCAAGTTTCTCAGACGCTTATTAAGCTGGGCAAAGTCCGGATCTCCTGAACTTGGATAAGAAGTTTTATCTTAAATAATTACCAAGAAATTTAGGTATAGATCTTTCTAATTCTGAATTTAACTCATTCGTAACTGCCTCTGTCAGGTGAAACCATACTTTATCCCGATCATTAAGCGTTATGTTTTCTGGTACCGATTTAGACCTCCAAGACGCAGCTTCAACAGCTCCAGCACTGCTGCCATCGAGATTAAATATTTCCAACCGAACTTTAACTGAAGCTTTATATAGCTCAGATTGGTCTATAGTAAATGTTCCCCTCACCCCATTTTTTTTTCGAAGGGGGGATTTAACGACTGAAGCATCCAAAATGGTGAATATAGCCCGCCGTCCAGAGCTACCCTTTTTTTGCAACCTATCTTCTGCCCAACTTTTGGCAGCAAATGCAGGGGCAACCGGCATTAAGTGTTCAATATTTGGCAGCCTCATAGCAGGTACAAACTTATTAACTATTTGGATTTCTGAAACGTCTAATCGAAATAAACCCAAATGACTATATGTCAATTCAGGCGTTTGAGTTTGTACAGGAATGTCACCGCATGAAATTAAACAAAAAGCGCAAACAAGAACCAAATTTCTTCGGATAAAATCGGGCAATGTTTAACTCCATTTCTTTTGTTTCTTCACTTAATAACCATAGAATAATTAACTCGATAAAATCAAAAAATAAATCATTTTAAGATACTTCTAAAGAGATCGGATTGTATAAATAAACTTCACTGCAAAATTCACAGGTTACCTCTATCATTCCATTGTCAGAAAGTTCTAGCAACTCATCTTTTGGCAGCTGACGTAACATTCTTACTAGCCTGTCTTTATTGCAACGACAACCGCTCCTTAGCAGCCTCGGTGACATCACCCTTAACCCTTCTTCATGAAATAAACGGTATAAATATCTTTTTGGAGACAAGTCAGGGTCAAGCATTTCATTAGTAGTTCCAGTTGCCATGAGAATCATATTACGGCGCCATGGATCATCAGTGTCATTGGATGATAGCTTTTCATGATTTTCTTCAGCAACTCTTTGTAACATTATACACGAAGCTCGCCAGCCACCTGAAACTTTATCCATTCCTGAACATAACATTATGGCAGCATCCATCTGCTGAGACTGTTTAAAATAATGCTGGGTAAATTCATCTAGTGAATCGCCTACTAGTTCAACCAAACCCTGATATCTCTCTGTGTTACTACCCTGGTCCACCGTAAGAGCCATATATCCCTTACCGAGCAGGTCTCGAGCAGAGTTTAGATCGGGATTTACTATTCCTTCGGACTGATACTGAGCGTAACTCCGAAGTTGAAAGGAATTTCCTTCATCTTTTGTTGAAATATCAACAACAACCAGAGATACAGGTCCATCCCCTTGAATTTGGAAAGTAAATACACCATCAAATTTTAGTGCACCTGCTAAAGTAGCCCCCAAAGCCAATGATTCGCTTACCAATTTACTTACAGGACCAGGATACTTATGCTTACCAATTACCTCATTAGTTAGATTCCCTAGCTTTGTGAATCGTCCACTTAATGCTGGCCCCTCCTGCCGTCCCGCCTTTAAATTAAAAGGTTGAATCAAATCGTCGAAAAGAAAAGAGTCATTTCTAAATTGAGGTTCCAACTCTTCAGGCATCTAGACATCCGTTCCAAGGCACCACATTAATATACTTTTCTGAACTGGTAAGCGATTCCCTGCTTCTTCCCATACAACTGATTGAGGCCCATCTATAACCTCACTATCAACTTCATTTCCTCTATGCGCTGGCAAACAATGCATAAAAATAGCATCCGGCTTAGCTGCTGACATTAATTCTTTGTCAATTCTATAAGGCTCGAGTAATCGTAACCGTTCTTTACCATTATTATCGCCCATGGAAATCCAGGTATCTGTTACAACACAGTCTGCGCCATTAACAGCCAACTTAGGGTCTTCACTTACTAAAACTTTTCCACCATTGTTATTCGCCCAACTAATTAGCTCTGTTGAGTTTTGCAAAGGGCGTGGACTGGCAAGACGAAGTTCAAAATCAAATTTCACTGCGGCATGGATCCACGAAGCCGCCACATTGTTTCCGTCTCCACTCCAGGCCACCGTTTTACCATTTATCGGACCCTTATTAGCTTCAAACGTCATAACATCAGCCATTATTTGACAAGGATGTGAACTATTTGTCAGACCATTTATAACTGGTACATTAGCTGCCTGTGACATCTCAATAAGGTTTTTTGCCTCGGAGGTCCTCAGCATGATTGCATCAACATACTCAGAGAGCACCCTAGCAGTATCTCCAACAGTTTCACCACGACCCAGTTGAGTGTCCCCCTGATCTAGAACCACTGCATGTCCTCCCAGTTGAAGAATGGCTAGTTCAAACGATACGCGGGTGCGGGTGCTCGGCTTTTCAAACACTAATGCAACAGACTTCCCAGACAACCGGTCTTGAGAAGAAGATTCAGCCTTTAATGTCACAGCTCGATCAAGAATCTTTCTTAAAACATCCGTTTCAATTAAGTCCAAATCTAAAAAGTGCCTAATATTAGTCATTTAAGAATCATCAGCTCCGGAATCAAACCTTAGAAAGTAAATCGGCGCAAGCCTGTTTTAATGAATTGATAATAAAATCTACCTCCTGTTCCTCAATAATTAGAGGTGGTAAAAGTCGTAAAACATTTTCACCTGCGACTACCGTTAATAATCCATGATTTCGCGCAAAATTTCCTAGTTCAGAATTTACAAATGGAGAGCGTACAACCAGACCTATCATAAGACCCTGTCCACGAATATTCTCAACTATTTCAGGATGCGCATCTGCGATGCTTTGTAAACCATTCCAAAGAAGTTTACTTACCTGTTGAAGTTTAGATAAAAACCCATTTTCTAAAAGGATATCCAGCGTAGCATTAGCCGCTGCCATGGCTAACTGATTTCCCCCAAAGGTGCTTCCATGAGTTCCAGGAGTCATCGCCTCCGCAACTTTTTTTGAAGCAAGAACAGCTCCGCATGGAAATCCACTAGCTATTCCCTTAGCGCACGCCATGATATCTGGAGTAATTTCAGCCCACTCATGAGCAAATAATTTCCCTGTTCTACCAAAACCAGTCTGAACCTCATCAACAATTAAGAGTAATTTATGTTCATCAGCCAAATCGCGTAATCCCTTTAGGTAATCAAACTTTAAAGGACGTATTCCCCCTTCGCCTTGAATTGGTTCGACAACAATCGCTCCAGTATCTGAACATATGACTTCACGAACCGCTTCTAAACTATTCGGTGGCACCACATCAAAACCCTCAGCCGGAGGACCAAACCCCTCCAGATGATTTGGATTATTAGCGGCTCCCAGAGTTGCCAATGTTCGACCGTGAAAAGACCCTTCGAGAGTAATCGACCGATATCTATTTCTTGCTCCATTAACTGAATGAAACTTTCTGGCAATTTTAATTGCCCCTTCCATAGCCTCTGCACCCGAGTTACAAAAAAATACTGCATCAGCAAAACTTGCTTCTACCAATTTTTCAGCATATTGACTTTGCTCTGGTATCTCATAAAGATTTGAAACATGCCAAAGTCTTTGGGCCTGCTCAATAAGAGCTGAGGTTAACTTGGGATGGTTATGCCCCATAGAAACAACAGCAATTCCTCCGGCTCCGTCGAGGTAACGGTGACCATCTGTAGAAATTAAATATGCGCCCTCACCCCTCTCAAAAGAGATAGGAATTCGGCCATAAGTTTGCATTACAGCATTCATCAGCAACAATCCATATAGTTTGATAATCCAAAAAACTTATTACATACCGCTCTCAAAGAGATATCTCCTCGCACACAAGGAAAAGTCAAGAATATCCTGAAAGGCATGTTATTAGTCAACGTCAAAAATAAATTCTACTGTCTCAAATCGCACCAAAAATGATTCATTACCTATATAAATGAAAGCCTCTAGAAAATAATAGGAACGTTAACGCCAGAAGTATAATAAAACAAAATGAAATTATTACCCCTCCAGTTAACGGATCACTATCACAATAACCTGTAATGCCATACCTTACACCATCAACAATATAAAATATTGGATTTCCTCTTGCGAATGGTTGAATTGAAGCTGGCAATTTATCAAACGAGAAAAAGGTTCCAGAAAGAAAAACTATAGGCATAAATAAGAAAGTTTGCACACCTACGAGATGATCCCACTTCGTAGTAAAAATTCCCACTATCTGACTTAGTAGCCCTACAATTAATGTACCCATAGTAGCAAAGAAGATTAATGCTAGAGGTTCCTCCGGTAGCTGACCCCCTATTGGTAAAAGAACAAACCATACTACGACTCCTACTATAAGCCCGCCGGTAGCGGAAGCAGCACAGTAAGCTATGATTAATTCTCCTGGCGTAAGGGGAGCCATCGAAACATCCCCAAAAATACCCTGTGTCTTATCATAGATCATAGAGAAAGAGGCAGATTCAAACGACCTTTCCAAAATCGCAATAGTGATCAATCCTGGTAAAAGAAATTCTATGTATGGTAAATTAAGAACTACATTATTTGAATCACCAATTATGAGATTAAAAATACCAGCAAACAAAAGGGCCCTAACAGCCGGTGCAGCTAGGGTAATACCCCAAATTTTTAATCCCCGATGCATCTCTCTTCGATAAAGGGTTAACAGACCTCGATGATTTACTATTCCATGATGGCGGAGTTTTGGAGGAATAGTCCAGATTTTATCCAAGATTCTTTTCCAACTAATAATTACTAATTTTTTAACTTATAGCCCTTAGAAAAAAATTTTAACGCTACATATGACAGAAATAGGTTTATAAGCAGAATATACGTAATTCCTATCCAGAGTTCACCATCTAGGTGATCCGTAAACCCGTATCGAAAACCATCAATAGTATGGAAAAATGGATTAAACCAAGCTAAAATTCGCCAGGATTCCGGAATAAGATCAATTGGAAAAAAAGTTCCAGATAGAAAAGATAGAGGCACTATAACAAAATTTGTCATTCCAGCTATATGATCATACTTTTCTGCCAAAATCCCCCCAATTAAACCTAAAAGTGAAAGCATCATAGAGGAAAAGATTGCGTAAATAATAATAATGAGAGGGTGATATAGCCTAATTTCCACGATAAAATTAATTGCTAGAGCGCATAATAAGCCCACTAACAGACCTCTTGTAATGCCTCCCAGGGTGAAGACCAACGTAAGCTCAAAAGGATTCAGAGGTGGCATTAAAATATCTATAATATTTCCCTGAATTTTTGAAACTAAAATTGATGAAGAAGTATTTGCAAATGAGTTCTGAAAGATTGCCATCATAATCAGGCCGGGAACCAAGAACACCGACAAAGGAATATCTATTTTTCCGTTCAAACTTTCATTAAAAGAAACTATAAAGACAACGAATATAATCAAAGTGGAAACTATGGGCGCAATAAGAGTCTGTATACTAATTTTGTAAAACCTCATAACCTCACGCACATAAAGACTCCATACCCCGCGCCAATTAATAAATCCAATTGAACGAACAACTGGATGTCCTGACAATAGTTTTCCATTATTGTCTGATACAGATGATCTTGACTTTTGTGTTATTGGTTCTTTCATGTTTTATTTGGATCAGGCATAAACATTTTTTGATTCGAATATAACAGGTAAAAGTATAACTCAAGGTTCTAGATTAATCTTTAAAATAGATCTGAAGTAATTCTAGAGCGTAAAAAGCAGAAAAAATAAATTGACCCAATCAAAAAAAATAAGTGCCCCAGAATTGGAAAAATCCGCTTTAAAATATATTGGAAAATATGCAACCTCTATTGAGAACTTGAGAAAAGTATTAATAAGAAGAATCGAAAGATCCAAGAACTATAAAGAAATTGCTCCAGAAGAAGCCAAGCAATGGATCGACATAATTATTAAAAAGTTTACAGATGCCAATCTACTAAATGACAGTGTTTTTGCTATAAACCGTGCAAAAAACCTTCATCGTTCAGGAGCCTCACGCAAAAAAATCATTATAGTTTTAAAAAATAAAGGGATAAATAAACTTGAAATAAATCTAGCTTTAAATTCACTTGATTCCGAATTTAAAAATACTGAGCTAGAAGCAGCTCTGAATTATGTTCGTCGTAAACGTCTAGGTCCATACCGTCCAAATGACGAAAGAAAGGCTCTTCGTAAAAAAGATCTTGCAAAACTAGCTAGAGAAGGGTTCCTGTACAGTGATGCGATAAAAGTTATCGATATAGAATCACTTGAAGAAGTAAAAAAGTTAGTTTGAGTAGAGTTTAAATTAGCAACATTCTATTTTTAAAGGTCGGTTGATATTAGCTTGAATTCAACTAGGAACTTTAAAATCCTCTGGCTCCTCTGAGGGATGATTTTCTAAATAAATAGAGGTCGAAGGGAAAGCAAAATCACTTTTAGCTTCCGCAACAATTTCTTTTATCCTATATGCTAGCTTTTCTTTAACCAGAAGCCATTCTCCCCAAACAACCGTTTTTGTAAAACAGTAAACCATAATATCAATGCTACTGTCAGAAAAGTTATCAATCCTAACAAAGGTTGCCGCTTCATCAGGGTTCGCAAAGTCATCATTTTCATGAATATAGGATTCTATTTGATCACGAATATAATGCAATTGATCAACACTTGTTTCATATACCACTCCAATTTTCCAATAAATTCTCCTATTAGTCATCTCCGAAAAATTGATCACAGCATTGTCTGCCAAAGCCGTGTTGGGAACCTGCACCAATGCCTTATCAAATTGGCGCACAGCAGTGGAACGAAATCCAATAGATTCAACAACTCCCTCCACATAACCTTCAACACGAATCCAATCTCCTATGTGAAAACGTCTTTCAGCCAACACTAAAACTCCTGACAACAAATTTTTAAGTAAGTCTTGTGCAGCAAGAGCTCCCGCTAGCCCAAATAATCCTAAACCCGCTAAAATGGGCCCAATTTCGATGCCCCAAATATCTAGTATTGCTGCAGCTCCAATAAAAACAAACAAAACCTTTATGGCTTTAACAAACCATGAAACCATCGTGCCAGAAAAGATATCTTTAAGGTGGCTTACAAAATAACTTAGCGGTTCAACGATCGATACAACCCCCCAGAATAAGGTGAATGTAACTAATGAGCGTGTCAGCTTGTTGGCAATAAGATCAAAAGTACCCTCTAAATGGAGAACTTCGGTTGCTAGAAAAAAACCAAAAACGATAAATACGAAACGTAGAGGCTTTTCAAGAGCATCTATTGTACGATCATCGATTTCGGTTTTTGTTTTAGCGGCCAAACGTTTTATCCAAGAAATAACAAAACGCGCGAAAAGTCGACGAACCAATAATGACACAGCTAAAACACCAACTGCCGCCAAAATACGACCAAAATCAGCCCCAAAGGCTATATTATTCCATGAATCGACAACTATTGCCCAAAATTCGATTAATGACTCCATTTATTTTCAGCCTAATTGTGTTTTTTTAAAAATATAAAAAAAGTTTTCATAAAATATATCTATCGTAATTTCTAGTATAAAACGAGTAAATTAGCCCCTAGCACCAACAAAATAGCCAAAAAACATACATATAGAGCCCGCATTTTTACTCTTAAAGGTAACAGCTAAATTATGATAGGTTATTGACATATACAGAACATCAGCTAAATAACCAATTCAAATGGTTCATTTGTTTTGTGTTACTTCTATAGTCCTCTCATCGATTAAATTAGTTTCCCCTAACAACGTGAACAATAAATTGAATGTTAACATTTGAAATTTAAGATCTATAATAAAATATCAGAGTTAGAGGAAAAGAAATATGACAATCGGTACTGTAAAATGGTTTAACCCAACTAAAGGCTACGGCTTCATCGAACCAGAAGACGGCTCAAAAGATGCCTTTGTTCACATCTCTGCTGTCGAACGCGCCGGCCTGACTACACTAACAGAAGGACAGAAAGTGTCTTTCGAATTAGAGCCCGGTCAAAACGGCAAATCTTCTGCAGAAAACCTTTCAATAGTTGAGTAACCAGTTATTTAACTAATTTAATTTTTTCCTGATTTTTCCAATTAGGTAGGTCAAACGGTTGTTAACAGCGATATAATATAGTTAAAAGCTTAAGCAACCCTTGATTTGCCTTTTTATTGAAATGAGGAATTGGCTTATTTTAAACCTTAAGCCTCATTAGCTCCTTTATTCTTTTGATGGGATTATTGGTAGTAATAGATGTGATGGATTATCAGGCCCAGCATGAATGGTGACATTTTTCCCATAAACGTCTATCGGCCGATTTCCCCTTATCTCGTGCTTAAACGGCCCTACGCCATATTGAATTCTGCCTGCTATTTCCGGATCCCCCGGAGACCAGCCAGGATAAACATAATCTCGCCCACGCACACTTAAACCTAATCTATAGCCTTCATATAGGACAATTGAAGTTGGCCAAATCTCAATATCTAACTCATATATCTCTCCGGGTGTTAAAGGTTGAATCTCATCATGCGTATGATATGGACGGTATGGCAGATTTAAGTCTGAATCCAACTTTCGATGAGAGGCCCTTAACCAGCCTAAACCGACTGGCGTATGAGGATCATTCGATCCCTTAAATACAACTTCTTTGAGATCGGGCTTGAAAACCCTTAGAACCAAAAATAAATCTGCATCCTCCGTTTCTGAAGAAATAAATAGCTTAGCAGCAACAGGCCCTGTTACCTCTGTTTGCCCCTCCATAGGAGGTGAAAGAAACGTTATTCCATCCCCAAGAGCGTCATATGTTAATGTTGATGCATTTGTTATTGGTTTATTCAGAAGGCTCTTATTAGGAAGGTCAAGGTACATTTCAGTCCAATCGGTCCGTGGAATAGGCCATTCCTCTTCAGCACGTTCGACAAAAACTTCATCAGGATGTCTAATTAGAAGTTGGACCTTGGGTTGTTGATCCCATCCTGTATCCAGCCCTTTTAGAAAGTGGCCAAAAAAACGCATCTGAAGATCGATTCCATAATCAGTATAAAAATGAGTGAAATGCTCTAACCCATGAATTTCCAGCCATTTTTGATCGCTGGCTGATCTGATAAAACCTTCGGTGTTTCCTCTAGGGTGAAGCCCCACTCCCCCCCAATTTCCTGCAGATAGAAGTGGTACATTTATTTTAGAATAATCCGGCATTCGAGCCTGCCAATAGTCATCTATAAGTGGATGATCAAGTATATCCTTTCCAAAGTCTGAACGATTTTGGCCCAGAATTTCTTCAGCCAAGGTATCAGGTCCAGATATCCATTCACCGTTTAGCTGACTACGCAAGCCATTAGCACCCTTGCCATTCTGACGTGGCACTACAGCACTATTATACCAAACAGAAGGAAATCTGCATGCAATACCTCCATGATGACCCATGTCTCTGTAAAAATCAGCAGCTCCTTCCCATACGCACATCGCAGATAAATGTTTAGGTTGAAGAGAAGCCACCTGCCATTGGTTCATGCCATAATAAGAGATGCCGTTTGTACCAACTTTACCGTTTGACCATTTTTGAACCCCAGCCCAATTTATACAATCATGAAAATCTTGGGCTTCTCGAGGAGACCATACTTCTAAAAACCCCGGAGATCGACCAGCTCCTCTCGAATCCACCCGCATACATATGTAACCCTCGGGCACCCATCTTTCAGGATCGATTAATTCCCAATTTTGATATCGATTTGATGACCCAACTAAACAATCAGGATAATCTTCAAGCATCTGTTTCCACTGATATGGATATCCATCCATCCAATGCAGCCACTTGGCGTATGGGCCGTAACTTATTATTACTGGGTGTTGATCATTATCATTTGGACGATATATGTCCGCTCGTAAAATCAGATCGTCATCCATGTTAATAGGCACATCCCAATCTATACGCATGCCGTCTCTAACTTCTGAACGAAATTTATCCTCGCCTTTTATTTGATTATCACCCATATCCTAACCTCAATTTTTATTTAACAATCATGGCATTTATAACGTCGTAATTCTGAACTTATAAGATCAATCTTCTGGAATCTATAAAATTAATTTTAAACAAAAAATATTAAAAAAATAGCTGACCTAATAGCCAATTGATCCTCTAGAAGAAAAAACAAAGACCCAGGAAACCAAAAATGTAATTATTATGACATAGATAAGACACACGACAGATAAAGCCTCTATTGTTAATCCCGTATCAAGCATGACACCAAATATGGCAGGAGAAATTGCAGAAGAAAACGCTACCAGCGCAGCCATCATAGAACGTATCTCGCCAAGATGCACCGTCCCATATAATTGGGGCCATATTGCCCCGGTAAATGGCATTAGAACTCCTATGCTAATCCCCAAAAGAGCAAAAAGTATGAAAGCAACATATATTGAATCAAAAAAGGCCAGAGCAATTAAAGTAAAAGCTAATGGTATTAACATAAGGGGTAAAAAAGGACGGCAACCAAATTTATCAATTAATGGACCAACAAGTAGAGCTGTTATGACCTTAAAAAGGGCGTATAGAACGAATGCACTTGCTAATATTTCTAAAGGCCAATTTTTCTCACTGGCTATATGTATTTGATGAAAAAACAACCCTGTCCCTATAAAGGAAAATGAGAGAACAGCGGCTGCAATCAGATAAAAACGGTGATCAAATAAAACTTCAATGCGTGTCCATTGTTTGCCAGTAAGAGAAGGCGTATCAGTACCGATTGATTGTTTTTTTATATAGCTTAGATGAATCTTACTATAGCCGCGCATTAGGTACGGGACCAATATGACCGATGTTACTCCAAGAAATATAGCAGCAACGTACCAAGTATCCCGCCAGCCCAAATAAATTATAAAAGTGATAACGATAGTTGGAAGAATAGCTTCCCCTAATGACTGCCCCATTAATGCTATGCTAACTGCCTTACCACGATTAAAATTGAAGTAACGCCCCATACTCGTAACTGATATATGGGTCATCAAACCCTGCCCGCAAAGACGGGCTAAGTACAACCCGACTACTAAAGTGAAAAGTCCCGGCGCCGATGCAATTATCAGCATAGATAGAATCATTCCTACACATGTGGCTAATGAGTAGAAGCGTAAATCCATATAATCGATTAATCTCCCCAACCAAATAAGAGACAGAGCACTTCCGATAGTAGCCACGCCAAACCAAAAACCAAATTCTCCGTGGGTCATACCAAACTCCAATCGAATTTCAGCTCCCGACAAAGCTATGTAAAAGGTTTGACCAAAACTAGAAGATAAAGACATAAAAAAGCCAAAACCTACGAACCGCCAATTTTCATTCATAAAGCGAAAGTAATTCATATTCTTATCACCGAAGAAATGTGCTTATTGAGCATATAAATATAGTTCTGGTTAGAGGAGATAAAAATTTTAAAAAAGTTCAATTTGATTATTTCTTAATCCATATTACGTATCTTTTAAATATGGTATAAATACACGAAATAGTTACTAGGAGAATTTTCATAAATGAGCAAACAAATCGGTATAATAGGTTTGGGTATTATGGGGTCAGCAATTTCAGCTAATTTTATAAAATCTGGTTATGGGGTAATAGGTTGTGACATTGATAGTACGCGCTGCAATGAGTTACAAAATAATGGAGGGTCAATAGCAGAAACACCAAGAGAAGTGGCCTCTTTAAGTGAAATAATCCTTACATCACTACCCAGTAGCGCGGCATTAGATGATGTGATTTCTGGAAAGGACGGAATAGCAGCTTCAAACAACTCTGACGCCCCTATTATGGAGTGTAGCACTTTACCCATTAAAGATAAGCAAAGAAATCACGATATATTATCTAAAGTTGGCATGACTCTTTTAGACTCACCGCTAAGTGGGACCGGTGCCCAGGCGATAACCAAAGACCTCGCAGTATATCTTAGTGGCAACGAAAAAGCAGCAAACAAATGTTTTGAAGTAATTGATGGATTTGCTCGAGCCTTTTATTATGTTGGTAAATTCGGCAATGGCAGTAGGATGAAGTATATAGCCAACCATCTTGTCGCTATTCATAATGTTGCTGCAGCTGAAGCCCTTGTTTTAGGAATGAAAGCAGAATTAGATCCCCAATTAATATTTGATGTGATCTCTGATAGTGCTGGAAGCTCGCGTATGTTTGAGATTCGTGGACCAATGATGGTCGCCAATAATTACAATCCAGCCACAATGAAAATTGAAACTTGGCAGAAAGATATGGGCATAATAGCTGAATTTGCTAAATCGATGAACTGTCCAACTCCCTTATTTAGCGCAACAGCAGACATTTATACTACTGGCATGGCACAAGGTAGGTCTGAAGAAGATACAGGAGCCGTTTGTGCTGTTTTGTCTAAAATGGCCTGCCTAGATCGTGACTAATTCAAACTATTAAGGGTAAAGAAATGAGTAAAAATAAGGTATTATTAGATGTCAATGACGGTGTAGCAATCATTACAATCAACAATCCCGATTCAAGAAATGCCCTTAGCGAAGATGTAAGAAGCGACTTTGATCTGGCTCTCGAAAAAGTTGAATTAGGGGCTGGAAAGACAATACATGCCGCTATTCTTACTGGCAGTGGAGGGTCTTTCTGCGCAGGAGGTGACATAAACCTTCTTAAAGCTTCCTCAGGAAAACCAGCTGCAGAGATGCAAAAACGACTGCAAGCTGCCCACCTTCTCATGACCAGATGGTTTAACCTAGAGATACCCACTATTGCAGCGGTCGACGGGGCAGCAGCAGGGGCAGGGTTCAGCTTGGCATTAGCGTGTGATTTCGTATTTGCTAGCCCCCGTGCGAGATTTGTGCTTTCATTTGGGCGTATTGGTCTTATACCAGACTGGGGAGCTCTCTACACCTTACCAAGAATAGTAGGGCTACAAAAATCGAAGGAGCTTGCTTTTTCAGCACGTGTAATTGATTCAGAAGAAGCTCTTGAACTAGGGATAGCATACGAGATAATAGCCCAAGAAAGTCTTATTGCCACTGCAATTAGTTTTGCAAATCGATTTCGATTTGCTTCTACCACAGCTATCGGAATAACTAAAAACCTACTTAATAAATCTTTTGAGCGAGATTTGAATACTTCACTAGAATTAGAAGCCTCAGGACAGGCAATTGCCAACAATAGCGAATACCACCTAAAGGCAGTCAAAAGGTTTTTAGACAAAGAGCCTTCATTATTTGATTGGGAAAAAAATAAAATTATGTAATTTAATACATTTTCCTAGCTACTAGGTGGAATAAGTGCCAAAACTTTCTTTTTCCTAAGACCGTTTCCGAGTCAATTTCTTCCTCCAAAAACATTTCTATCTGAAAACCTTTCAGTAAAAAAAAGATGGAAGCCCTATCGTGAAATGTCATTCCCGGTCGACCAGACCACTCATCTTTATAACCAAAAAGCTGACAAGAAATTCTGCCTCCGGTTTTTAAATTCTTTTTTATATTCTGCCAAACACCACAAAAATCATTTTGTGGCATTAAAGGAAGCGCAAAACTGCTATTAACTAGATCACATTCTTGCCAGTCCACTTCTTTAAACTTAGCAATCTGAAAAGTCAGGTCAGCTTCAGGGGGCCTATCTTCCCTATTCTGCAAGAATTTAATTGCCTCAATCTCAGAATCAATCGCCAATACTTTCCAGCCATTTTTCAAAAACTCAAAGGCATCTCTTCCCCCACCACATCCAAGATCTATCACAAAAAATCTTTTTGTATTGTTTTTTTTACAATATTCCGTGTTAAAACATTTCAAAGCAAATTTAGCTGTTAAGCGTGGTGGTCTGTTATATGTTTTTTTATAGTATACTGACCAATTTCGTTCATAATTTTGATTTCTAGTCATTAGTTTATAATATCCAGATATATTCACCTTCCGGCAACTAATTAGAGGTATGGCCTTTGGAATTTCTGCCACCCAACTTATCAATATTAGCGGCGTTTGTACTAATTTTAGTTGCCTTTATTGGCTCTGCAATTTCCGCAGGACTGGGGATCGGTGGAGGCATAACATTTCTAACCGTCCTGGCCTCAATTGCTCCTGCTCCTGCAATAATCCCAATACATGGCGTTGTTCAACTGGGGTCTAATGTTAGCCGTGCAAGCGTTCAAAGAAAATACATAAATTGGTCTATAACTGTGTATTTTGTTTTAGGAAGTATAGTTGGAGTTGTAATAGGTGGTAGTGTGGCCCTGCAACTTCCTGACAATATATTGAAGCTTCTTTTAGCTCTTTTTATTCTTTATGCTATATGGGGACCACTAAAACTGAGCTTGTCTAATATAAGCCCGACAGTTTTAACGGTTGCTGGACTTTTTAGTGCATTTATCACCATGTTTATAGGCGCCACCGGTCCTTTTGTAATTTCAATACTAGCTCCGTGTATCTCCGACCGTAAATCACTTTTTGGCACCCACGCAGTCTGCATGGTCATTCAACACTCACTAAAAATTTTGGTTTTTGGACTCTTAGGATTCTCTTTTGGTCCTTGGCTCCCTTTACTTGCCATAATGATTGCCGCTGGGTACTTTGGAACGTTACTTGGCAGCCACCTTACTGAATGGGTTTCAGAGGATGTATTCCGCAAAATTCTTAGAATAATTTTAACAATTCTAGCAATTAACTTATTACTTAGTGCTAGTGGTGTTTATGGCTAAGTCCCAGCCAAACCCTACAAAAGTTTGTTAATTCTGTTACAAATGTAGGTGATGGCAGCTTTCCCATCATCGAGATAGGGCGCAAGAGATACAAAGCCATGGATCATTCCTGGCCAGTCCGTATGCTCTACCGATACACCAGAAGACATCAGGGATTTTGCAAACACAACTCCTTCATCATGGAGAACATCGTACTCAGCTGTAATAATCGCAGTGTGAGGTAAACCCGACAAGTTACTGGCTTTTATAGGTGAGGCCCTCCAATCATTCTTATCTTCATTACTCCTCAGATAATGATTCTGAAACCAGAGCATCCCTTCCTTAGTCAGAGGCCCATAACCATTAGCAAATTTATCATAAGCACCACCCTCACATGCATAATCTACCACAGGATAAATAAGTTGTTGTGATAAAATCCTGGGCCCACCATTATCCCGGGACATTATGGCCATGACAGCAGCAATATTGGCTCCAGCACTGTCGCCGCCTACAATAAATTTATTTTTGTCTGCCCCGAGCTTTTCGCAATTGTCAAATAACCATTCGACGGCTGCATACGAATCATCAATTGCCGCAGGAAATTTATGTTCTGGCGCTAACCTGTAATCCACTGACGCCATTATACAGTTTGTTCCCGAACAAAACGCACGAACAACCTCATCGTGACTGTCCAGACTGCCAATCACATGACCCCCGCCGTGAAAATAAACCCAAATAGGTAATTCTTTAGCATTGGCCTCAAGCGGCCGGTAGAGCCTTATGCTAATATTGGAAGCTGGACCAGGTATGTCGAAATCTTCTATTGATAAAACCTGTGTTCGCTCTTTATCCCTTACTTTTGCCATTTCGTCCATTTGATTCCGAGCATCAGTGGGGGACATGGTGAAGGTAGGCTGAATATTTGCTTCCTTCATTTTTTCGATCAAAGTAACCACTTGTGGATTTAAGGTCATTCTTCCATTTCCTAAGAATAAAATGATAAGTAAAACTGTCTACAATTAAATATACTAAAGCAACTCTATATAACTTGGGAAAGGAAATCCCCCGTGTACGAGATAAACTCCCCCAAAATTTTAGCTGAAGTATCAGCTGCCCACGAACGATATGAACAAGCGCTCTCAGAAAATAACATAGATGTATTAGATGAATTATTCTGGGAAAACTCCATGACCTTACGATATGGAATTGGGGAAAATTTATATGGTCATGAACAAATAAGTATCTTTCGCAGAAAACGAGAAACCAGCGACCTTGATCGAGAAATACTAAAATTAATAATCACCACTTTCGGAAGAGATTTTGCAACAACAAATCTTGAATTCAAAAGATTAAAAAGCAATCAAATTGGTCGTCAAAGTCAAACCTGGTTGCGTACCGAAAAAGGATGGCGGATTGTCTCAGCACACGTAAGCCTAATAAAGGAAGAAAAATAAAGTCAGATTTAATAATCTATTTTTTTAAAACTGGCGCGCCCGGGAAGACTCGAACTCCCAACCTTCTGATTCGAAGTCAGACGCTCTATCCAATTGAGCTACGGGCGCAAAAAAACATTCATCCTTTTAAAAAGTTTTCGAAAATTGTTGATTGCATTAATAACCCGAGAAGTTAATCAAAAGCCCCGTTGATAGCAAGCTAACGCCTTAATGATTGGAAAAAGTTTTATACATAATAAACAAAAAAAATGAAGTATTGAAGTGGGTTGTCCACTCAAGTACAGATAGTTAACATCTTATAAGCTCAGTCATCGACCACTAAATGAAGTGATTTATGAATATTGAAAAAGAAACCCAACATGACTTTCCAGTTTCCTGGGAACAACTTCACCGTGATGCGAAGGCGCTTGCCTGGCGCCTATCTGAAAAAGGACCCTGGGAAAAAATAGTTGCCATAACCCGAGGAGGTCTAGTCCCCGCTGCAATAGTTGCCAGAGAACTAGAAATGAGATTGGTAGACACGTGTTGCGTGACTTCTTACGATCATAAAGAACAAGGAAAAATAGAAATACTGAAAGAAGTTTCCGGTGACGGTGCAGATACTCTTATAATCGATGACCTTGTGGATACAGGTAAAACAGCGAAAATTGTTAGGGAAATGTTGCCTAATGCTCACTTTGCTACAGTATATGCAAAGCCGGCTGGACGCCCGATGGTTGATACGTTTATAACTGAAGTAAGTCAAAACACCTGGATTCATTTTCCATGGGACCTTAGTTTGCAATTCGCCAGACCCATAGCAGCAGATGAGTGACTAAGGCCTTAGCCTAGCTCTACTCTTTTTTGTATTTTCTATATAAGACTGGGAGAAGTAATAACAGAGAACAGCCAATTAGAGGTAATAGTATTCTCGGCTCGTAGATGATTGTGAGGTTTATAGGATTACTTGTCTCTAATGAATTGGCCAAACCTTCACCCAGAGATGAATAAATGAACGCGCCTGGGATTATGCCGATTAAGGTAGCGCTGATATAAACTTTTATTGGAATATCAAAAAATGCCGATGCCAGATTAACTAACCAGAACGGAACAATAGGAATCAAACGCATCATTAACAGATATCTCAAGGAACTATGCCCTAATCGATCTTCTACCTTATTAAGAGCTGATTCAACTCTTGTCATAAGACCCAATTTAATTAGATCCTTTAGTACTACTCTCGCTATAAGAAAAATGCCTGTAGCGCCCAATACCCCCCCAAAAACTGATATCAATCCTCCAGTAAACCAGCCAAAAATAAATCCGCTGGCAACGGATAAAAAAACGCTGACCGGAAGTGAAAGGGCACAAATCAAAGCGTAAAAAAAGCAAGAAAAAATAATTGCAAAATACCTATGTCTTTCAACAAATAGACCTACTAACTCTCGCTTTAACTTGAGTTCATTTATAAGGTCATACCCATCAAAACCAGCTATAAAAAAAACAGCTAGTGAAACTATAATAACCCCGGCAAATGATAACTTTAGAACTAAATAATAAGAAATATTAAATTGGCCCCTAGTTCGCTCTTTTTTTATTTTATTATCCATATAAAATTGTTTCTTGTATTATTGCTTATATTTTTTTAGATAGTAATAGTTTACATAATTAGAAGTTATAATTAGATATCTAAGAAAATAGTATTTTGTGAATATAATGGCCTTTACATTGACTTCGACCCATCTAGTCCTTATACAGCGCCAGTTTGCAGCTAGCGGATGAATGGAGCAGCTTAAGTGAAACGAACTTTTCAACCTAGTAACCTAATACGGAAGCGAAGGCATGGCTTCCGCTCTCGTATGAAAACAGTCGGTGGCCGCAGAGTGTTATCACAGCGGCGCGCAAAAGGTCGCAAAAAATTATCTGCATAATATGACCTGCTTGCAGCCTGCCTGATTCTCCAGACTTATTCGGAACCCAAAATAGATGAGCTATCAGCCCAGTATTAATGCAATAGAAAACAAAGTTAAAAAATTACCGTCTATAGAAACTTTGAAAATGCGTTCAGATTTCGTAAGAATTGCAGCTAAAAAGCGGTATTGGGCTACCCCTGGACTTATCCTGCAAGTCAGTGAAAGCCCCAGAGAAACTTATGATAAATCTGTAATTAGAATTGGCTACACCGCTTCAAAAAAGGTCGGAAACGCTGTTAAGCGTAATAGAGCTAGACGACGGTTAAGAGAAACAGTTAAAAAACTAATGCCATTTCAAGTTGAGTCAGGAAATGACTTTGTAGTAATAGCCCGGTCAAAAACACTGAATCGACCATTCCAAGACCTACTATCGGATCTTGAGCTATCTTTAAAAAAGCTCGGAGTATGGAATGACCCGGTAATATTATATAATAAGAAAGATTCGATTTAATGAGATACTTAAAAGAAATAATTTCATGTTTATTAAGGGCTCTTATAATTGTTTACCAGTACATTTTTTCACCTATATTAGGGCCTAGTTGTCGATTTTACCCAACGTGCTCAGAATATGGCTTAGAATCTATAAAATTACATGGACCATTTTTAGGCACAATATTAGCTATTAGACGTTTCATCAGATGCAACCCATGGGGCAGGCATGGCTATGATCCTGTGATTAGTACTCACACCTCCAATAGTTTTAAACCTGTTCCAGAACAAACACTTAATAAATTACCTGAAAGCTGACCAAAAATATGGATCAAAAAAATCTTTTTATGGCGATAGCGGTATCTTTGGTAATTTTGCTCGGCTGGCAGTTCTTCGTTGAGGGACCGCGTCGAGAGGCTCAGCTAATGGAAGAAAAAAAGAAATCAGAATTAGCAGAGTTACAAAGAGGTAAAAATAAATCGAATACATCTTTACCAGCAATATCAAGTGAGAACCTGCTTATAAATGCAGAGAAACCCCGCAATGAAATAGTCAAAGAAACTCGTCGTATAAAATTAAAATCTGAGAGCCTTATCGGCTCAATTAATCTCGAAAATGGGCGCATCGACGATATCACTATGTTGAATTACAGAGAGAACATCGACCCAACGAGTGATAACGTGGTGCTATTGTCCCCCAAGGGTTCACCTAATCCTTATTTTGCGGAGTTCGGCTGGGCAAGCAGAGAAGGAACTTTCGGTGCAAGCGGAGCCAAATGGAAATCTTCAAAAGATACTCTAACCCCAGAATCACCAATTGTTCTAACATCTGAGACCAAAGAAGGCCTTAAGCTTAAAAGGACCTACTCGATTGATAACAAGTTTATGATTACTGTTGCAGATAGAATTGAAAATAATGGTAGTAATGCAATAAGTTTATCAGCCTTTGCTAGACTAAGCAGAGTAAACACCCCAGACACACTAGGATTTTTCATTCTTCATGAAGGCCCAATAGGAGTAATAGACGACACATTAAAAGAAATTGACTATGATGATCTTGAAGATGATTTTGATGAAAATAATGGCCGCCCAAAACCCACCACATTTCCCACGACTGGAGGTTGGCTAGGTATAACGGATAAGTATTGGCTGGCCGCTCTTATTCCTAATCAATCAAAGGCTGTAAACACTAGTTTTTCCTACCAAAAAACCGCAAAAGGGGCCGACTCTTATCAAACAGATATAATCGAACAACAAGTACATGTCTTAAACCCAGGAGATTATGCTGAAGCTACTAACCGGTTGTTCGCCGGTGCAAAGGTTTTCGAAACTCTTAGCAAGTATAGAGATGAACAAAATGTTCCAAGGTTTGAAATGGCTATAGATTTCGGTTGGTTCTTTTTTATTACAAAGCCATTACTTCAAGTTCTGATTATAATTGCTGAGCAACTAGCAAATATTGGTATTAATGCTAATTTTGGAGTAGCGATCTTATTGGTCACTGTCATCATAAAAATCTTATTTTTTCCACTTGCAAATAAGTCATATAAATCTATGAGTAAGATGAAAGGGCTTCAACCCAAGATGACCGAATTGAGGGAAAAATTTGGTGATGATAAGAGGAAAATGCAGCAAGAATTGATGGCAATGTATAAACGGGAGAAAGTAAACCCTGTATCTGGCTGTCTTCCTATGGTTTTGCAAATACCCGTGTTTTTTGCGCTATACAAAGTGCTATTTACATCTATTGAGATGAGACAATCCCCTTTTTACGGTTGGGTGCATGATTTATCCGAGCGCGATCCAACAAACATTTTTGATTTATTTGGATTAGTCCCCTGGGACATGCCCTCCTTTCTAGCTGTAGGAACCAGCTTTATTGCTCTAGGTGCTTGGCCTTTGTTTATGGGAATCTCTATGTATCTTCAACAAAAATTAAACCCTGCCCCGGCGGATCCTCTACAAGCACGAATGTTTATGCTTATGCCTATAATGTTTACATTTTTTCTGGCTAATTTTCCTGTTGGTTTGGTTATTTATTGGACCTGGAACAACCTTCTTTCGGTATCTCAACAATACATAATCATGCGTAGAATGGGGGTTGCAATAGGGGGCGGAACGGTTTCCGATAGTGCTAAATCTAAATAGAGTGTATCTACTATAAGCCATAGCAGAATCGAGACGAAGTTATTGGTAGAAGATATTAAAAATGTTGACAGGACGGAGTTAGGGCGCAAACTATTCTCGCAACCCTGTGAATTCTTGCGAGGCGTGGAAAGACTGGAAGACCTATCCACTCCAGAACTTCCAGAGGTCGCCTTTGTTGGTCGGTCTAATTGCGGTAAATCAAGTCTATTAAATGCCCTAACTGGAAGAAAGTCGCTTGCTAGAACTAGTAAAACCCCTGGTAGAACTAAACAACTAAACTTCTTTGATTTAGGACAAAAAGTATGGTTAGTCGATATGCCAGGTTATGGCTATGCTAAGGCTTCAAAAAAAGAAATTATGGAATGGAATCAAACCGTTAATGATTACTTAAAGGGAAGACCAACACTTCTAAAGCTATGCCTTTTAATTGATTCTAGACACGGAATAAAATCTAATGATATTGAAATGATGCAATTACTGGATAAAGCCGCAGTCAGCTATCATATAATACTTACTAAAATAGATAAAATAGGTAATCTAGATTTAGAAAACCGTATTAATTCGTGTTTTAAAATTTTAAAACTTCACCCTGCGGCTTTCCCTGAACCAATCCCAACAAGTTCCTTAAATGGTGAAGGGATTCCACAACTACGTGCAGAAATTGCTATTATGATACAACAGGGATCTAAATAAATTAGTATAAGAGAAAATACATTTATAAAAGAGAACTAAAATAAGATGGCCAAAAAAACGAAACCACCGAATAGTGAAATGATAAGCACGGCTAGTGTTTTATCAGAAGCTCTTCCTTTTATGCGAAAACACTCAGGAAGAACATTTGTAATTAAGTATGGTGGACATGCCATGGGCGACAGTAAACTAGCTGAATTATTCGCTCGTGACGTAGTCTTATTAAAACAGGTAGGAATTAACCCCGTTGTTGTTCACGGAGGAGGGCCACAAATAGGAGCTATGCTTGAACGTCTTAAGATAAAGAGCGAGTTCATTAATGGACTAAGGGTTACAGATAGTGAAACCGTTGAAATAGTGGAAATGGTTCTTTCAGGATCAATTAATAAGGCTATCGCTGCTGCAATTAATTCGGGAGGAGGACGGGCTGTTGGTATATCAGGTAAAGATGGGAATCTTATACAAGCAACTAAAATAAAAGGAGACAAGAATCAATCCGATTCTAATATAGAAAAAGTTCTTGATCTTGGATTTGTGGGCGAGCCAACTAAGGTTGACCCGAGTCTTCTTAATGATCTTGTTCGTGCTGATGTAATTCCTGTCATAGCACCTCTTGCATTAGGAGATGACGGAGAGACTTATAATATAAATGCCGATACAGCTGCCGGAGCAATAGCAGAAGCGCTTCAGGCTGCACGTTTATATATGTTAACCGACGTGCCTGGGGTGATGAATGGAGAAGGACAAGTGATTCCAGACATTAACATTAACGAAGCAAAGGCCTTAATTAATGATGGGACTATCAGTGGTGGTATGATACCAAAGGTGGAAACATGTATTCGTGCTGTACAAAATCAAGTCGAAGCTTCTGTTATATTAGATGGCCGAATTAAACACTCATTGCTACTAGAAATTTTTACGGAACACGGTACTGGAACTGCAATTTGGTATAACAAATAAGCTAAGTTCCAGTCACTTATATGAAAGATGTTCTGAGGGACCAACTTTTATGAATGTACAGGATTCACTAAAGAATAAAGATTTTTGGATTTTTGACCTTGATAATACTCTTTATCCCTCTTCAAATGGGCTAATGTCAGATGTTTCGGATAGGATGACTAAATTTGTCTCAATGGTCACAGGCACGTCTACTGAAGAGGCCCTTATCGAACAGAAAGAATTATTCAAAAACCATGGAACAACCCTTCGCGGCCTAATGGTTAAGCACTCAATTGACCCGTGGGATTTTTTAAAGTTTGTCCATAATGTAGATTATGGTCTTGTTAAAAGAAATCACAAGTTAGGAAATGCCATAAAAGCATTAAAGGGTACAAAAATTATATATACTAATGCCTCATCAGGTCATGCAAAAAAAGTATTAGAACGCCTGGGTTTCTTAGAACAATTTGATTTTATTTTTGATGTCTCTGATGCTGCATGGATACCTAAACCCAACCTACGGTCATATCAAACACTCATGAAAAAAATAAAACTTGACCCTCTCTCTTCAGTTATGATTGAGGATATAGCTCCTAATTTAAAGCCTGCATCAGACATCGGCATGACAACTGTTTGGATCAAACAAAAGATTACTGAAGCACCTAGTTGGACACTTCCTGAAAAAAATAGTGATTACATAGACCATACTATAGATGACTTAACTGCGTGGCTTGAATCGTTAACGCTTAAACAAAAGAAGATTTGACCGTTGACAGAGTGACATTTTGAACGCCATTTTCTTAAGACTAATTATATATTGTAAATTTGGGAAGCTTAAAGAGGAGTATTATGACCAACGAAACCCTGCAGACAATAATTGAGACCACTTGGGATAACCGCGACACAATAGGAACAGAGACCACTGGAGAATCTCGCGAAGCCGTTGAACAAGCTCTTGAGATGCTCGACCAAGGCTTAGTGAGGGTAGCGGAAAAACATAATGATCAGTGGGTTGTAAACCAGTGGCTAAAAAAAGCAGTTTTGCTCTCTTTTCGACTTAATGACATGAACAAGATAGAAGGTGGACCCGGCAAAAATACAAACTGGTGGGATAAAGTACCTTCCAAATTTTCAGAATGGAACGATTTGAAATTTCGAGATGCAGGATTTCGAGCGGTTCCAGGGAGTATTGTCAGGCATTCTGCCTATATAGCCCCTGGCGTCGTACTTATGCCTAGCTTCGTTAATCTCGGAGCCTATGTGGATAGTGGAACAATGGTAGACACCTGGGCTACTGTTGGCAGCTGCGCTCAAATAGGTCAAAACGTTCACCTCTCTGGGGGAGCTGGCATCGGCGGTGTTCTTGAACCATTACAAGCATCCCCTGTAATCATTGAGGATAATTGTTTTATAGGAGCGCGTTCAGAGGTAGCTGAAGGGGTGATTGTTGAAACTGGAGCTGTTTTATCAATGGGGGTTTACTTAGGTGCATCAACAAAAATTGTTGATAGAGAGTCTGGAAATATCGTTACAGGCCGAGTTCCTCCTTATTCAGTGGTCGTTCCAGGCACACTACCGGGACAAAAATTAGAAGATGGTTCTAACGGACCGAATCTTTATTGTGCAGTTATTGTTAAAACAGTTGATGAGCAAACTCGTTCGAAGACTTCGATAAATGAGTTGTTGCGTGATTAAAAAATATAAAATTTTGTGATTAGAACTATGAATAATCTAAATTATGAAACGAATAACCCTATTAAGCTAGCGCAGGATTTGATTAAACTGCCAAGTGTAACACCCCTCGATGAGGGTGCAATAGAATTACTTAGTAGTGTATTAAAAACATTAGGATTCGTTTGTCATATTAAAAAATTCTCTTCACCTAATACTGATGAAGTCACTAATCTCTACGCTCGTCTAGGAGATCAGAATCCGAATTTTTGCTTTGCAGGTCATACGGATGTAGTTCCAAGCGGTCCATCAGAAAGTTGGGATAGTGATCCCTTCTCTGGTCATATAAGTGATGGTAATCTTTACGGTCGGGGCGCTGCCGATATGAAGAGCGCAATAGCAGCATTTGTGTGTGCTGTTGGGAGCATAACTGAATTATATGGCCCTCCCTCAAAATGGGAGTTTCCAGGCTCCATAAGTTTATTAATAACAGGAGATGAGGAAGGCCCAGCGATAAATGGAACCAGAAAATTATTAGAGTGGCTAGAAAAAAAAGAAGAGGTGATTAGCACTTGCATAGTTGGTGAACCAACCAATGAATCAGTGCTCGGGGATATGGTTAAAATAGGTCGCCGTGGAAGCCTAAATGGAACACTTAAAGTTAATGGGATCCAAGGACATACTGCATACCCACATCTTGCCCAAAATCCAGTTCATCATCTTATTTATATTTTACAAAGTTTGATTTATGAACCCCTAGACCAAGGAACAGAGCACTTTCAAGCTTCTACTTTTCAGATATCGAATATCGATGTGGGTAATCGTGCCACTAATGTTATTCCGGCCTCAGCGATCGCACACTTTAACATAAGGTTCAACGACCTACATACCTCTGAAAGTATAAGAAAGTTGCTTGTAAAAAGAATTACAGCAACTATCGACGAAGAAAAAGTAGACTATGAGCTTGATATTCATGTTAGCGGTGAATGCTTTTTAACACCACCCGGAACCCTCAGTAATATACTGATTTCATCAATTGAAGAGGTCACAGGAAAAACTCCCACCCTGAGTACAACTGGTGGCACATCTGATGCGCGCTTCATAAAAAATTACTGTCCAGTAGCAGAGTTTGGTTTGGTTGGAAAGACGATGCATAAAGCGAATGAAAATGTCCTATGCTCAGATGTTGATGCTTTGAGTAGAATATATTTTTCAGTGATCAAAAAATATTTTCAATTCGAAGATTCTAGCGATTGATCAGGGGTAATCAACCTGGACTAAATATAAACCAGAAGCAGGAGCTGTTGGCCCTGCTAATGACCGATCTTGAGCATTTAAAACGACTCTAACGTCATCTAAATTCCACTTGCCATATCCTACCATTGTTAGGGTACCAACTAAATTACGCACTTGATGTTGTAGAAATGACTTAGCACTAGTAGTCACCCTTATTTCATCCCCAATGCGTTCAACATCTAAATGGTCAAGAGTTTTGATAGGTGATTTAGCTTGACAACTGGTTGCCCTAAATGATGAGAAATCATGAGTGCCAACAAGAGTCTGAGCTGCCATGTGCATAGCTTTTTCATCAAGACGAGAAGGAGTCCACCATATCCTATTTTTATCTAATGTAGGAGGAGGGCGTCTATTTAATATACGGTATAGATAGTGTCTTTTAAGAGCACAAAATCGAGCATGAAAAGTGCCATTCACCTCTTCAACACTTAATACGGAAATAGGAACTTTGCGAAGAAAATGATTGAGAGCATCACGTAAAGTGTCCGTAGATATTTCACGAGCAATATCACAATGGGCAACTTGACCCTCAGCATGCACACCCGAATCTGTACGCCCGGCTCCGTGTACCTGAACCTTTACTTTAGTTAAATCAAATAACGCTGCTTCTAATTCACCTTGAACGGATTTTCCGTTCTGTTGTCTTTGCCATCCAACAAATAGTGTTCCGTCGTACTCTATAATTAGCTTATAACGGGTCATGTTAGGAGAGAGCCTTTTTTAATGGGAAATCCTCGCAATAAAGTCTCTACTGACATAGGACGTCTTCCTTCCCTTTGCAAAGTCTTAAGCCTTAGACAACCAATGCGACAAGAGACTGTAAGATGATTATCTAAAACTAAACCTGGTTCACCAGAGCCTTCCACAAGTTCTACTTCAAGTACTTTTAAACGAATGTCTCCTAGGTTGAACCAAGCTCCTGGCCACGGTGCAAACGCTCTTATTTTTCTCTCTATTTCTTCCGCTCTATTATTCCAATCAATATGACCTTCTTCCCGTGTTAACTTTTGTGCATAAGTAATACCTACTTCTGGTTGTGGTATCTCTTTTAGACGACCTGAAAAAACCCCTTCTAGCGCCTCTACAATCATTCCTGAACCTAGAAGTGCCAATTGATCATGAAGTTTTTCAGATGTTGTGAAACTATGAATTGGCACTGTCTCAGTTAGAAGCAAAGGTCCAGTATCTAGACCTTCATTCATTCGCATTATTGAAACACCCGTTTCCTTATCACCAGCCATTATGGCCCTTTGAATTGGAGCTGCTCCCCTCCATCTGGGAAGCAGAGAAGCATGAATATTAAAACAACCAAACTTAGGCGCATCAAGAATTGGTTTTTTCAGGATAAGTCCGTACGCAACCACTATTGCAGCATCAAGATTTAGTGCCTTAAATTCTTCTTGCACCGCTACATCTTTAAGAGACGAAGGTGTAAAGACCGGTAGTCCTAATTCACTCACTATAGCATGAATTGCAGTTTTTTGGACCTTTTGCCCTCGACCTGAGACTTGTGGAGGTTGAGTATAAACACACATAATTTCATGACCAACACCTACCAGAGCCCTAAGGGCTGGCACAGCAAATTTAGGCGAGCCAAAAAAAGCTAATTTCATAAGAGTTTCCAACTAAGAAAGATTAATTAAACCTTAATTTAAGCAGCCACCTTCTGCTTTTTTAATTTCTTCATCTTACGTAAAATAATATTTCTTTTAAGTGGAGACAGATAATCCACAAATAAAATTCCTTCTAGATGGTCGATTTCATGTTGCAGGCAAGTTGAAAGTAATCCATTTGCATCAATCTGTTTTTGTTCACCGAACTCATCTAAATATCTCAAAAGCACATGATTAGGACGTTTGACCTCCGCAAAATGCTCAGGAAAACTAAGACAGCCCTCCTCAGCAACTATGAGTTCTTCTGACGCCTCAATAACCTCTGGGTTTATAAGTTTTAATGGTCTTGGGTCTTCGTCTTCCCTTGATACGTCACAAACAATAACTCGACGCGTAACACCAACTTGGGGAGCCGACAATCCGACACCCGGTGCAGCATACATGGTCTCCAACATATCATCCATAAAATCCCTCAAATGCTGATCAACCGATTCCACATCAGAACATTTTATTTTAAGACGAGCATCAGGTGCATGTATTATAGGCAGCAAAGCCATTGCTGAGGTAACCTTTCAATTTTAATAATAGTATCACAAATGTTAGAGACCGATAACTAAGATCTTGCTCTCTTTTAGTCAAGGAGTGATCCGACTCGGTACCTTGCTTGTTAATATAGTCTGAGGAAGGAATCAATTATGGACCCGCTAACAGCCACAATAGTTACCATACTAACTATAGTAATTGTATTTATCGCAGCTATGTTGGCAATTAGAGGCAAAACCAATAATCAAATATCTTTGCTAACTGAGCGATTAACTCAAATTAGTGAATACCAAGCAACCTCGTTGAATCAACTTTCCCAAAAATTTCAGGAACAAGAGCGGGCTCTAACTAAATCAATTGATGAGCGACTTTCCGCTACAAGCATAAGGGTAAGTGAAACGCTTGAAAAAAACATCAATATCCAAAAGACTTCGCTAGACGACCTAAAAGAGAGATTAGTTCGCATTGACACAGCTCAAAAAAACATTACCGAATTATCATCCCAAATGATTAGTCTTCAAGATATATTATCTAATAAACAAGCCCGAGGAGCTTTTGGAGAAGTTCAATTACATGATTTAGTATCATCAATACTCCCTCCAAACAGCTACACCTTTCAAGCAACATTGAGTAACAACAAGCGAGCAGACTGCTTGCTTAATTTACCTATGCCACCTGGACCTATTGTTATAGACGCAAAATTTCCTTTAGAGTCCTACAGAGCTCTACAAAATTCTGAAAACGAGCAATACAATAAACAAGCAAAACGTGCATTCTCTTCTGATATTCTAAAACACATAACAGATATAGCTGAAAAATATATTTTACCAGGTGAAACAGCTGAGGCTGCATTGATGTTCTTGCCATCTGAGGCTGTTTATGCGGAACTTCACGCTAATTTTTCTAACATCGTTGAAAAATCTTATCAGGCCAAAGTTTTTATTGTCTCACCAACAACTCTCTGGGCAACCCTAAACACAGTAAGAGCAGTACTTAAAGATGTTCATATGAAAGAAGCAGCTGGATTAATTCAAAAAGAAATCATGTCACTCATAACTGACGTAAGCAGACTAGATAAACGTGTAGGTAATCTACAAAGACACTTTGATCAGGCGAGCGAGGACATGCGTGAAGTAAGAATTTCGGCTGAAAAAATAAATAAACGTAGTGAATTAATCCAAAATCTAGAGGTGGATGAAGATGTTGATAAATCCGACGATATAATGAACTCCAAACAAAAGCCGGAACTGAGGGAAATCAAATAAACTAATCCAAAATGAGCATTGGTAAAAACTTAAAACGGCCGGCGACTATTTATTGCTGTAGTTAGGGTTCCATCATCAAGGTAATCTAACTCTCCGCCCACAGGTACTCCATGAGACAGTCGAGAGACCTTTACATCGATTCTTTCAAGACGCTCAAGAATATAATGGGCCGTCGTTTGACCAGAAACTGTTGCACCTGTAGCAAGGATCACTTCTTTCATTTCAGGTTTTTCAGCTCTTTCCAACAATGTTTCAATATTGAGATCATTTGGGTTTATTCCGTCTATAGCAGAGAGCGTTCCACCCAAAACATGATACTGTCCTCGAAAAGCCGAAGTTCTTTCTATAGCCCATAAATCAGCCACTTCCTCAACTACACATATGAGTTGAAGATCTCTTTTCTCATCTGCACATATTCGACAAGGATCGATCGTATCTAAATTTCCACATGTATCACAATTAGAGATTGTACTAGCAGTTGATTGTATAACTTCTGCCAAGGGTAGCATTATCTGATCAGGTTTTTTAAGTAAATGTAGAGCAACACGTCTTGCAGACCGTGGCCCCAAACCAGGTAATTTTGCTAAAAGCGATATTAAATGCTCTATTTCAGAAACACTCATACTGAATAAATTTACTCAACTAAAAGGGATGTTCATTCCTGGAGGCAACTCTATTCCACCAGTCAATTCTTTCATAGCCTCCGCCGACTTCGCCTCAACTTTAGATTTAGCATCTGCATGGGCAGCTACAATTAGATCTTCAAGAATTTCAGATTCATTAGGACTTAATAAAGAACTGTCCAATCTAATGTTTTTCATTTCTCCTTTTCCATTGAGAACTACTATAACTAAACCCGCGCCTGATGTACCTTCTACAATCAACTCTTCTAAACTCTGTTGCATCTCTGCCATTTTAGACTGCATTTGCTGTGCTTGCTTTAACATTTGACCAATATTCTTCATTTTTCATTTTCCCCATTGGACAAGTCATCATCTTCAATTTTTAGTAAATTATCATCATAGCTAGAAACTGATAATTCATTTTCAATACGACTTAGCACTCGTTCAATTCTTGAGCCACTAAAAGTCTTTAGTGCAGCTTTAACCACGGGATCTTGTTCCGCGGCTCTCTTTTCTATTTTTTCTTTATTTGAATCTTGTTCAAATAGCGTAGGGTCACCTTTTACATCTGATACACTCACAATCCAATGGTTTCCCTGCCACTCCCTCAATCGATTCAAAATCTCTCCAGCCAAATTCGCAGGCGCTGATTCATTGGGCCTAATTTCCAGATGGCCTGGTGCATACTCTACTAGATGAACATTCATATAAAGATGATTGCTTATCTGAACCTCTCGTTTTTCAGCAAATAAAGATATTAAATCTATAAAGCTCGTTGGATCACTTTTTTTGATATCTTCAGCTTGGGGTAATAAGTCAAGATTAAGAGCCGCTTTTGCTCCACCACCTGTGTTATCGGCGGATGATATGCTGGATACTTGTTTATTATTAGTGGGTTGTTCCGAAGTCTCGAGAAGGGCATTTGTTTGATCATCTTCGAAACTATCTTTGACAACAGTTGATGACTTATCTACGTGAGACTTTTCCACATTAGCCTCTTCTAAGCGTAATATAATTTCTGCTGGCGTCGGTAAATCTGCTGAATAAGCTAATCTAATCAAGACCATTTCTAGAGCCGAAAGTGAATTATGAGAGCTTTGAACTTCATCCAAACCTTTAAGTAAAATTTGCCAGGACCGGGAAAGAACAGAAATTGATAAATTTTCCGCTAACTCTATACCTCTCACACTGTCAATCTCTGAAACAGATGATGATTCAGCTGTTTCGGATACTATTTTCAATTTTGTGAGCCAGTGGCTAAGGCTCAATAGGTCCTGCAATATTAATAGTGGATCAGCACCTGAAATATATATGCCATTCAAAGTTGAAAGTGCTTCATTCGCTTTTCCAGAAATAGTAGCTTCAAATATATCATATAGAGCACTTTTATCTACAAGGCCCAACATATTACTGACATCAGACTCACTGGCTATTTGTCCCGAAGAACAGTGGGCTGAAATCGTCTGATCAAGTAGCGACAACCCATCGCGCACTGAACCATCCGCAGAACGACATATCAGTCTTAAAGCGCCATCATCAATATTGACTGTTTCTTCATTTATAATTTCTGAAAAATACTTAAAAAGTTGTTCTTCGCTAACTCTTCTCAAATCAAAACGCTGGCACCGAGAAAGAACCGTTAAGGGTACTTTTCTTATTTCCGTTGTTGCAAATACAAACTTTACGTGATCGGGGGGCTCTTCTAGGGTTTTGAGTAGTGCATTAAATGCATTGCGCGATAGCATGTGAACTTCGTCAATTATGTAAACCTTATATCTACCAAACACAGGTCTGTATTTGACACCATCAAGTATTTCACGAATATCGTCTACACCAGTTCTACTAGCGGCATCAACTTCTAAAACATCAGGATGTCTGTCTTCGGCTATAGCAACACACTGCTCATCATCATCTTTGGGTGTTGTAGTAGGTCCCTCGCTAGCGTTTAAGCATTTCGCAATAATTCTTGCTGTAGTTGTTTTTCCTACACCCCTAACTCCGGTTAAAATGAAAGCGTGAGCTACTCTGTCTAGCTTGAAAGCATTTGTAAGAGTTTGAACTAAAGAATCTTGCCCGATCAGTTCTGAAAAATTCTTTGGGCGATACTTTCTAGCTAATACTATATAGTCTTCTGATTTATTTTCTTGTTTATCCGTATCATTTTTCTGAGAATAATTATCTTCAATATCCTGCTTTTCTGAATTATTCAATTCGTTATCAATTGACTCCGTAGAATCAAGAAAACTTGGTTGATTCACATCTTCTATTGTTGGAGTATCCGAATAACCATCAGCCTCTGATTCATCCGAATGATCAGACTGGTTATTCTCCACTATGAATTCTTTTGAGTCACTAATCATTTGTAACCACCAACCCCATAATAGAGGCCGAAAAAGAGAAGTGGAAGACCGGTTTAATTCGACCCGGGCAAAACTCGTTACGGCTGCTTCCTTCCGGACCTGACCGGGTTGGCGAGGGGCCCGTCCGACCGACCTTCCTCTATTATTATACCAGATCCTTCGCTAAGCGGAACCAGCTATTTCAAATCAATTGTTGGTATCTTTATAAACTTATGTAACTTAAAGCGTTGCGATTGCCAATCGATTATGAGACTTTCAGAATTCACAGGTGATGGGATAATGAATTCAAAAAATTTTTATGCAACTGTAAATCTTGATAGACAGGCAAATCGTCGTTCAGATACTAAATGGATAAATAAACATCTTATCTCTCAAGAAAGCAGAATTTTGCCAGTCTGGAGAGGTCAAAGCTTTGTTTCAATAGGCGAATCACTATCTGCCGCCTATTTAAATTACGAAAGTCTGCAATCATTAAAATTAAAAGATAAGCCTATTTTTTTAGGATCACTTAATGATTATAGCTATTTTTGTGTTGACCTGAGTCACTTGGAGCTTCCCATAGAAGCAGTTCCAACAGGTACAGACAAAGATTTCATAGATTTACGACAAATAGGAGGAGTAATGAGCCCTGACGAGGCAAATTTGCTAGCCTATGCCCGCGGTATCAGCTATTGGCATCAACGTAATATCTACTGCGGAGTATGTGGAAAATTAACTATCGTTGAGGAGTCAGGTCACCACAGACGTTGTGAAAATAAAAAATGTAACACTATTCAATTTCCCAGAACTGATTCAGCCTGCATAGTCTTAGTGCATAATGGTAATAAAATTATTTTAGCTCGCGCTGATCGATTTCCTCCTAAAATGCAATCAGTTCTCGCTGGTTTTTTAGAACCAGGCGAGAGCCTAGAAGATTGTGTCGCAAGAGAGGTTTTTGAAGAAGTTGGTATTCACTTAGCCGATATTCATTACAGACATTCTCAGCCCTGGCCTTTCCCCTCTTCGCTTATGATAGGTTTCAGAGCCCGGGCTATAAGCTTTGATTTAAAGCCAGACGAGAAAGAGTTAGTGTCAGCTGAATGGTTTACACGCAAAGAATTAAAAGCCATTACCCCAGAATCTGATCTTCAACTACCCAGAAAGGATTCTATTGCTAGAAAATTAATAGATGAATGGCTCGATGAAAATTAATTTCAAAAATAAATCACTCTATAATCGTCGTAAATCAAAACTTAGTTTTTCCTAAACTCATCTGCTGGAAATGCTCCAATTATTTTTACCTGTGAGGAAAAGTAGTCTAGTTCTTCCAAGGCTCTTGCGACGGCAGGGTCGGCAGGGTGTCCCTCTATCTCAGCGTAAAACCTTGCAACACTGAAACGCTCACCAGTTATATAACTTTCTAACTTAGATATATTAACCCCATTAGTTGCAAACCCACCCAGTGATTTATAAAGAGCAGCAGGCACTGAACGAACTTGAAATATCAAGGAAGTAACACACGGGCCGTCCATAGGGTCAGGATCTCGACGGGCCCGAGATAAAATAACAAAACGAGTTGTGTTGCCAATTCTATCTTCAAACCTATCCCGCAAAGGTTTTAAATTATAAATTTTTCCTGCGAGTTCTGGAGCTATAGCAGCTATTGTGGGATCCCCTAATTCAGAGACTTCTTTAGCTGATCCTGCTGTATCAGCTCTAGAAACAGGTTTAATTCCTAATTGGCTAATTTGACCTCGACATTGCGCCAATGCCTGAGTATGGCTACGCACTTCTTTCAACTTTTCTAAAGAAGATTTCTCGAGTCCAAGCAACTGATACTTAACTGATAAGTAGTGTTCTCTAACAATATATAAATTAGATTCGGGAAGTAGATAATGAATATCTGCCACTCTGCCCCCTAGTGAATTTTCAATGGGTATCATTGCCAAATCAGCAGATCTTTCATTTTCTACCGCAGAGAAGACATCTTCAAAATTATTACAGGGCAAAGGCCTCATGCCAGGAAAAACCTCCACACAAGCTATGTGTGAGTTCGAGCCAGGAACTCCTTGGTAAGCGATTGTTTTCTCTTCGCTTTCTACGTTGTCACTTTTAACCGTCATTTTTCAACTCAAGTAATATTTTATCTTTTATCGCCCATAATCGTCCGTGCAGATTCTAGGTCAGAAGGAGTATCGACACCAACTGGAACTGTGTCAACGAGCACTGCATCAATTCGCATGCCAGATTCTAATGCACGTAATTGTTCTAGACGCTCGCGTTGCTCTAATCCACTAATTGGTAGACCTATAAACTCTTCTAATATTTCTCGGCGATAAGCATAAATACCAATATGATGGTAATGAATACCGTCTCCAGAAGGAACAACCGATCTACTAAAATATAGCGCACGACCCTGATAAGAATTATCTTTGATAGATATTACCGCTTTCACCACATTAGGATTAAAACGTTCCTCATCATTCGTGATAGGGCTGACTAATGTGGCAATATCAACTTCAGGGATTTCCAAAGTCTTGAATACTTTTTTAATATATTCTGGATCCAATGTTGGCAAATCTCCCTGTAGATTTATTATTGCATCATACTCCTTATTAGGGTCGAGCTTATCAACAGCTTCTGCAACTCGATCAGAGCCTGATGGCAAATCAGCATTAGTTAAAACAGAAGTTCCTCCAACATTTTCTATTACTTCCGCAATTTCTTTTTCTGCACAAGCTACAACGACTGGCCCAATATCAGCTTTTAGAGCACTTCGCCAACAATGCACTATCATTGGCTCATCTGCTATCGACGCTAGTGGTTTTCCTGGTAACCTAGTAGAGCCCATCCGGGCTGGTATAATTACAATAGGGTTTTTGGGTTTAGATCTCATGAATCAAGTAGCACCTTATAGAGCTTTCTCAATTAAAAGAAAGGACTAACTAGCAAAAAATTTGTCATAAAAACATTCAACTAGGGTAGTTTTTAATACAACCAACAGATATACCTCGGTAGCATAATAAGAGCACTCTTTTTTTAATAAATTTTAACTATTTTTTTCATTCAAAACGCTCTTACTTCTGATGGATAAAATTATCATATATATTAAACATGTTGTTTATCTGCTAACTATCATTCTTTCATGGAGTAATTTATGAAAGGTTTAAATACAGCTAAACTTATAGATTTAGCCTTAAAACTAGCTGACGAAAGTGGTCCGATAGTTCTCAATTACTTTCGGAAAAGTTTATCTGTTGAGTTCAAAAGCGATGATAGCCCTGTAACTAAGGCTGACAAAGAAGCTGAGTCAGCTTTAAGAAGGCTATTATCTAAAGAGACGCCCAACTTTGGCATTTTAGGTGAGGAATATGGGGAAGAACGGATTAATTCAGAGTATGTTTGGGTAATCGACCCAATCGATGGAACTAGAGCATTCATAAATGGAATTCCCTTGTTCGGAACCTTAATTGCCCTCACACACCATGGAAAACCCATCTTAGGGCTAGTGGACCATCCAGCATTAAAAGAGAGATGGCTTGGTGTCGATGGACGTCCTACTCTTCACTGGGGAAGAGGAGATGAGGGGGTTCCAGTTAAATCTCGTGATTGTGGGACGATCTCCAAAGCGTTACTTTGCGCATCTTCACCTGAGATGTTTTCAAAGAATCAGTTAAATCAATTTAATCTCGTATCGGATGCAGCACGTGACACGAGGTTTGGTACTGATTGTTATGGCTATTCTATGCTTGCTAGTGGCCAAACGGATTTAGTTGTTGAAGCTGGCATGCAGCCCTATGATTACCTTGCTCATGTAGTAGTAGTAAGTGGCGCGGGCGGAAAAATCACCGACTGGGAAGGAAAAGAATTAACTCTGAATTCTTCAGATACAGTAGTCGCAGCTGGGAGTCCAAAAATTCACGAACAAATTATCCAATTATTTTCAAATTCAAAAGCTAAGTAATTATGGTTCAGCGTGTAAGTATTACTATAACATGTAGTGACCAAATAGGACTACTAGCGACTATAACTGGTCGTCTATTCGATCTAAATGCCGATTTGGGAAACACAAACTTTTCTGTTAGAAAAAAAATAGCAGAATTTAATTCGGTAGCAGAATTTAAGAATCTGCTAGATGAAAAAGTTATAGTTTTAGAGCTAAATAAATTGCCTGGGCTTGAAAACGCACAAATAAATATATCCGAGTATCACCCAACTATTAAAAAAGAAAATCAGCTTCAGATTACATATTCTGTTGAACTTCGTGGCGAAGACCGACCCGGTCTAGTAGCTAGAATGGCTGAAGTTTTTGCTGAATTTGAGTCTAATATAGTAACTATGAATAGCCAGGTGATTTCACAACATGGTAACCCAGATTATTTAATTCGATTTGGGGTATATATACCCCACATAAGAGCGCAAAGCTGCATCGCAGCAATAGACAACACTGCTAAAAGCCTAGGTCTTGCGTGTCAGTATGACAAAGTAGATGTGAAATAGATGCTTTAAAAAGTACGCCAATATTATATCAAAATATTTCTTGTAAGATTGATTAGTGGGTCAAATCGGGACAATTTATTAATACTTGAGCTGTAAGTGGAGAAAGGGCATGTATCGGAAAAAATTGTTAGCTACATTCACTATTATCATATTGTTAACAACAGACATGCTGGTCTCATCTTCAGGTGCCTCCGGTCCTACCCACGCGATAGCAATGCACGGTAATCCCAAGTTTGGTGCTGGTTACAAGCATTTTGATTATGTTAACCCTCTTGCGGCTAAAGGTGGAAAAAAAATAACTTCCGCAACTGGAACCTTCGATAGTCTCAACCCATTTATTCTACAAGGTAACCCTGCAAATATTAGCTCTATATATGACTCTCTTATGGTTCAATCTGTAGACGAAGCATTTACTTTATATTGTTTGCTTTGTGAATCTATAGAAACTCCTAAAGATAGATCTTGGGTCGAGTTTACATTAAGAAATGATGCTTTCTGGCATGATGGAAAACAAATTACCGTCAACGACGTAATATTTTCTTTCAATATTTTACAAAAAAAAGGAAGGCCATTTTATAGGTTTTACTATGGAGGTGTATCAAATGTTTCTCAGACTGGTCCCAGAAAGGTTAAATTCACTTTTTCAGGAAAACCTAATCCGGAATTACCCTTAATTTTAGGTGATTTAACAATCCTACCTAAGCATTACTGGGAATCCAGAGATTTTTCAAAAGCTTCACTAGATCCTCCACTTGGCAGCGGCCCTTATAGAATTTTTGATGTTAAACCTGGCAGATCAGTCACTTTAAAGAGGGTAAATAACTATTGGGGAAAAAATCATCCAGCAAAAGTTGGCTTTGATAATATAGATACTATTAGAATTGATTATTTTAGAGACAGAACAGTAGCTCGAGAGGCCTTTAAAGGAGGTAGCTTAGACCTTTGGTTAGAAAACTCAGCAAAAGAATGGGCAACAGCCTTCAATGTCCCCCCTGTTCGAGATGGTCGTATCATTAAAAAAGATTTTTTTCATAAACGAACCGCTGGAATGCAAGGATTTGTTTTTAATATTAGAAAGTCTTTATTTATGGATCGGCGCGTTAGGAAAGCTCTAAACCTTGCATGGGATTTTGAGTGGTATAATAAAAATCTCGCCTATAGCGCTTACACTAGAACAGATAGTTATTTTGACAACTCAGAGCTAGGTAGCAGAGGCCTTTTATCAGATGCTGATCAAGAAGAGCAATCAATACTGTATAAATACAAAGAGTATCTTCCCAAGGAGCTGTTTAAAAATGTTTACATCCCCCCGTCTACTGACGGAACTGGTTCAAGAGGAATAAGAAATAACCTTAAAAAAGCCGGAAAAATTTTGAAGCTAGCGGGATGGAAAATACAAAATAGCGTCCTAGTAAATTCTAATACTAAAGAACCGTTTAAGTTTGAGATACTCCTTGTCCAGCCTGCTTTTGAAAGAATGGCACTACCTTTTGCCAGAAACCTAAAGAGATTAGGAATACAGGCAACTGTTAGGATTGTGGACAGTGCACAGTATCAAGCAAGAATTGACAATCGAGACTTTGATATGATTGTGGGAGCCTGGGGCCAATCTCAATCTCCAGGAAATGAACAAAGAGATTTTTGGAGTAGCAGAGCCGCAATAGAGAAAGGTTCGAGAAATAGCATAGGCATCAATAGCAAAGTGATCGATGAACTAATTGAGTTGGTGATAACAGCTCAAACACGAGAAAGTTTGGTACAAAGAACTAGAGCATTAGACCGAGTCCTTCTTTGGGGACACTATGTAATACCTCACTTTCACCTCTCAAGTGATCGAATAGCGTATTGGGATAAGTTTGGAAAACCCAAAAAGATACCTGTTTTAGGGGCGGCAACAAACCTATCCGCATGGTGGGTAGACACAGAAAAAGAAGCTGCACTAATAAAAAGCAATAGATAATTAAACAACTTCTAGCCCAGGTAAACAAACAAGGATAAATTAGTAAAATGCTAAACTATATTATCCGACGTCTTTTGCTAATTATTCCAACTCTTTTTGGAATAATGATTGTTAACTTTATAGTTATTCAGACAGCTCCAGGGGGACCAGTTGAACAAATAATAGCTCAAATACAAGGAAATGCAGTCGACGCAACAGCTCGGGTATCTGGAGGAGGAACAGAACTCACTAATAATGACCTAGAAAATAGACAAAACTTTAGCCAGACCAGTGGATTTGAATCCAAATATAGAGGCGCAAGAGGTTTGCCTCCCGAGCTAATCTCTGAGATCGAAAAAATGGTTGGCTTTGACAAGCCCATACATGTTCGTTTTGTACACATGATGGGTAATTACGCTACATTCAACTTTGGTGACAGCTTCTATAAGGATCAAAAAGTTGTTGATTTAGTTCTGGACGCAATGCCAGTTTCAATCAGTTTAGGATTATGGACAACACTCCTTACTTACCTAATTTGTATTCCTCTAGGAATCAGAAAAGCAGTAAAAGACGGAAGCCGTTTTGATGCTTGGACGAGTGGAGTGATAATTTTTGGAAACGCTGTTCCTAGTTTCTTATTCGCAATACTACTGATTGTTATATTTGCTGGAGGAAGTTTTGTCGACTGGTTCCCCCTGAGAGGACTAGTTTCAGAAAACTGGTCTGAGCTTAGTTTAGTTAATAAAATTATCGATTATCTTTGGCATATCGCACTTCCTGTTACTGCGCTTACTATTGGCGCTTTTGCTGGTTTAACTATGTTAACGAAAAATTCGTTCTTAGATCAAATAAACCAACAATATGTGATTACAGCCCGAGCAAAAGGGTTAACAGAAAAAAGAGTTTTATATGGGCATGTGTTTCGTAATGCTATGCTAATAGTCATTGCCGGATTTCCTGCTGCTTTTATAGGCATTTTGTTTACTGGTTCACTACTTATAGAGGTTATTTTTTCTCTAAACGGACTAGGTCTTTTAGGATTCGAAGCAGCCCTTAATAGAGATTTTCCAGTCCTTTTTGGTACGCTTTTCTTTTTTTCATTACTGGGGTTGTTAATGGGTTTAATAGGAGACCTAGCATACATGATAGTAGATCCTCGAATTGATTTTGAAAGCAGAGATGTTTGAGGAGATAATGAACGAAACAAACCGCAAATTCATAGGCAAACCTATATCTCCTTTAACGGAAAGAAGGCTTTCAAATTTCTGTGCTAACAAACGGGGTTATTGGTCACTTTGGATATTTATTGTTTTATTTATTTTCACTCTTTTTGCTGAGTTTATTTCCAATGACAAGCCGCTTCTGATCAGCTTCGAAGAAAATTTTTACTACCCAATTTTCCAGAGCTATCCGGAAACTGTTTTCGGGGGCGATTTCGAGACAGAAACTAACTATACAGACCCTTATGTCATAGAGCTTATAGAAGAGAAGGGCTGGATCATTTGGCCCCTAATACCATATAGCTACGATACTGCGGTAATAAATTTGCAAAGCCCTGCACCATCACCACCGACTACACAAAACTGGTTAGGCACCGATGATCAAGCCCGTGACGTAACAGCTCGCTTGATATATGGCTTTAGAATCTCTGTACTTTTTGGTTTCACACTAACCATTCTTTCTAGCATCATTGGTGTTATCTCAGGAGCAGTCCAGGGGTATTTTGGCGGTTGGATTGATTTGTTGTTTCAAAGGTTTATTGAAATATGGTCTTCTTTACCCACATTGTTTCTACTAATTATCTTAGCTTCTGTAGTCGAGCCTACATTTTGGTTACTTTTAGGTCTTATGCTTTTATTTAGCTGGATGTCTTTAGTAGGAGTCGTTCGTGCTGAGTTTCTGCGGGCACGAAACTTCGATTACGTAAGAGCTGCTCGCGCTCTAGGTATGCCAAACTGGCAGATAATGTTTTATCATGTGCTCCCTAACGCAATGGTTGCAACACTAACCTTCCTTCCATTTATCACTGCAGGATCAATAACCGTATTGACTTCGTTAGACTTTCTTGGCTTTGGGCTGCCTCCTGGTTCACCTTCACTGGGAGAAATGCTGAAACAAGGAAAAGAAAATATTCAGGCGCCTTGGTTAGGGTTTACTGCATTCTTATCAATAGCCATCATGCTTAGCTTAATGATTTTCATAGGAGAAGCTATTCGTGATGCCTACGATCCACGCAAACAAATAACTGAGGGATTATAGACTATGGATAATCCCTTATTATTAGTGAAAGACCTATCAGTTGATTTTATGGTTTCCGGGAAAAAAATTGAAGCAGTAAGTAATGTAAACTTTCAAATTAAAAAAGGTGAAACAGTTGCCCTTGTAGGCGAATCTGGCTCCGGAAAATCTGTCACCGCTCTGTCCATAATGCAATTGCTACCCTATCCTGCAGCGCGCCACCCAAATGGGTCGGTTGTATTCAACAAGAAAGAAATAATTGGTTCATCTCAAGATATGATGAAAAATATTCGAGGAAATGAAATCTCAATTATATTCCAGGAACCAATGACATCACTAAATCCTCTCCACACTATAGAAAAACAAATTGGTGAGGTACTCTTTATTCATAGAGGGCTAACGAGAGACAACGCTTTTTCTAGAACATTAGAATTGCTTGAGTTGGTAGGTTTAGTTGATGCCAAAAGACGTTTGAACGCCTACCCACACGAGCTTTCCGGAGGGGAACGCCAAAGGGTGATGATCGCAATGGCCCTAGCTAACGAGCCTAAGTTACTTATTGCGGATGAACCCACAACAGCTCTAGATGTTACCATACAAGCACAAATACTAGAACTATTACTCTACCTCCAGAATAAGTTCGATATGTCAATGCTTTTCATAACACATGATCTAGGCATCGTAAGAAAGATGGCACAAAAAGTATGCGTTATGCATGAAGGGAAGATCGTAGAAAGTGGACCTATAAGCGACATATTCGATAATCCTACCCATGGTTACACCAAACATTTGCTATCTTCTGAACCTTCTGGCCAAGCATTAAAACCTAAATGTGGGGCAAAGAAAGTTATTCAAGCCAGAAATATAAAAGTATGGTTTCCTATCAAAGAAGGACTTCTTAAGCGAACAAAGGATTATCTCAAAGCTGTTGATAATATTTCTGTTGAGGTCCATGAAGGTCAAACTGTTGGCGTAGTTGGTGAGTCAGGCTCAGGAAAAACCACACTTGGGCTAGCCTTGCTTAGGCTAACAAAATCCGAGGGAACTATCGAGTTCAACAAACAAAAAATAAGTGAAACTCGTACAAATAAATTACGTCCACTTAGACGTGAAATGCAAATTGTATTTCAAGACCCATTTGGCAGCCTAAGTCCAAGAATGTCCGTGTCACAAATAATTGAAGAAGGATTGAATATCCATAAAATTGCTAATAGTTCTAATGAAAGAACCAATCTGATTATAAGGGCGATGGAAGAGGTGGGCCTAGACCCTGATAGTCGTTATCGATTTCCTCATGAGTTTTCTGGAGGGCAGCGCCAACGCATTGCTATCGCGCGTGCAATCGTCTTAAAACCAAAATTTATAGTACTTGATGAACCCACTTCAGCTCTTGATCGTTCGGTGCAGGCACAGATTATAGATCTACTTCGAAACCTTCAGATAAAACATGGTCTCGGATACTTATTCATCAGTCATGATTTAAAAGTTATTAGGGCAATATCTGACCGTGTAATAGTTATGCGTCATGGTAAAATTATAGAAAATAACACCTCATCAAAGATCTTTGAAAACCCAGAAAATTCCTATACAAAATCCCTGTTAGCAGCTGCATTCGACATAGAAGTGATTAAAGAAAATAAAGTTTAATGATAAAAAGATTCTTGTTATGACTTTACTGATCCTAGCACCTAATGCTCGTCCAAAAATTTGGGCTAGAGAGATAAAACTTTTAGACCCAAATTTGGATGTAAGGATTTGGCCAAATGTAGATCATTTAGATGATATTACCTACGCACTTGTATGGGATGCGCCTAAAGGGATCCTTTCATCCCTACCAAACTTACGAATAATTTTTTCTATGGGCGCCGGTGTTGATCATTTTTTTTTAGATTCTACTTTGCCGGAAAACGTGACTATCTGTCGTGTCGTCGACTCACTTCTAACCGATGCCATGTGTGAATATGTTATTCTGCATACACTTAGGTATCATAGAAATCAGCCAGAGCTCGAGAAACAGCAAAAAAGTCATACATGGAATGATCTATCAGATAAACAAATTCATGCAAAAGATCAGACAATAGGGTTTCTAGGAATGGGTGAGCTCGGAAAAGCTTGCGCTACAATACTTGCAGAAATGAAATTCAGTGTATACGGCTGGAGTCGCTCTCCAAAAAATATATCTGGCGTGTCATGTTTTCATGGGACAGAAGGACTTAAAACGGTTCTTCAAAAGTCAAAAATATTAATTTGTTTGTTACCACTAACAAAGGAGACCAAGGGTATTTTAAATGCTTGTCTATTTTCCAAACTTCCCAAGGGAGCTTATCTTATTAATGCCGGACGCGGACAACACCTTGTTGAAGAAGATCTTTTGAGTGCGCTTGATATTGGTCAACTATCATATGCTACATTAGATGTATTTAATGAAGAGCCCTTGCCAGTTGAACATCCCTTTTGGGAGCACCCACAAATCACAATAACGCCACACAACGCTTCAATCACCGACCCAAAAAGTGTGTCTAAACAAATTTATGAAAATATTCGCAGGGAAGCGCAAAAAATACCCTTATTAAATACTGTCAATCGTAGATTAGAATATTAGAGTTATAGAATTAGGCCATCTCTATAAGCACCCATTTCTTAACTGAGGGCCTATCTGCGAGTCTTTCATACCAATTCCACAGATTAGATAATTCGGGTCGCTCAATATCTAAATTAAAAAAACGATGTGTTATTGGCCCAAGCGGTATATCGGCTAACGAGAATTTCTCACCTGCAACAAATTTGGTTTTCCCAAGCTGATCATCTAGAATCTTCATTCCATTGATCCAGGCTAATCTGGAGGTTTCAATTTTTTCTTCATCCCGATCTTCTGGTAAAGTTCTAACAATTCCAACCATCACCGTGCCCTGATGGGCCGCTAAAACTGACAACTCCCAATCCATCCAACGTTCAACCAAATTCCTAGCTCGTAAATCTGGAGGATAAAGCTCGCTTTTATATTTACGTGCAATGTAGCGAAGAGCGCTATTTGATTCCCACATTACAAAGCCATCATCAATGATAGTCGGAACCTTCCCATTAGGGTTCATTAAGAGGTACTCTTTCGTATCGTTACGACCAAAAGCACCGCCAATTTCGTTATCATGTTCATACTCTATGCCCTCTTCCTCACATAGCCAGAGTACTTTTTGAACATTAGCTGATGTTGCACGACCTAGTATTTTAAGCAAGATAGTTTTCCAATTAAAAAAAATGGAGCCGTAGATTAACGGCTCCATGTGACATTATAAATCGTAACTTTTCTTATTTACTCTGCCGCTTCAGCCATATCATGACCCGTACGAGTTGTAATCTCATCTAGAGCAGGTTTAACCACCTCATTAAATTCAGTCATATTTTGGATAACCTTATCCTTAGGCATCTGCGCATAATGATATATTAATGTAATGTACTCAGCAGGCATTTGTTCCCACTGAGCGACTAGCTGATCACGCACTGATTCAGCCGTTCCAATCGCATAAAGCCCAGAAGATAACATCGACCCTATAACATCATCTTCGTCAAGTTTTCTTCGACCCATAGCTGCATAAAAGTTTTTCCAGATATCATAATCATGAGCCATTACAGCATCCATAGCTGCATCTTCGCTTTCGGCAATCTGCAACCAACGTACTATATTTTGATTTTGCCCAGGCAGCCAATTAAAACCTGCTTTGGCAGCTGTTTCGGCATATTGAACACCGAGAGGCGCCGCCGTACTTATATCAGTGAAGTAAGTCGGAATGAAACCCATTCTAGCATTATAATCAATAGTTTCCGGACTCCCACTTCCTGAAACAAATACCGGAGGATGTGGATCCTGATACGGAGCAGGACACACAGATATATTAACTACATTATTGTTTTCATCAACCTCGTCTAAAGCGCCCAATCTCTGAGTGACGCCAACTTGAGCTAACTGCCAATCATCAACACCTGTGTCACCTGGATAAGGTATTTGCCAAGCATTCCCTTTATGACTCATCGAGTCTTGGGTCCAGGCCTTCAAAACAATTTCGATATTCTCTTCGAAAACATCACGATTATGCTGGTCGTTCTTTACGTCTTTATCAGATATCGAAAAACCACTCTGAGCAAACCCTGCTCCAACAGCTGTCTGATTATTCTTAGCGGCAGTAGGTGACTTAGTAGATGTGGTCCCATAATGCTGCCCAAACACATTAGTCCATCGGCTCTGATAGCCTCTAGCAAAACCAACAAAGCTTCTTCCCTGTGTTAGATGATCTATAATTGCTGTCTCTTCAGCAACTCTGAGAGGATTCTGAATACTCATAACATACCCGAGCTGTCCGACACGAACGTTCTTAGTAATAGCCGCCCAGTAAGCATCCATAATGGCTGGAGCTGGCCCAACTTCATATCCCTCAGACCAGAAGTGATGTTCAATAGTCGCTACACCCCAAAAGTTTTGATTATCAGCAGCTTTAATTACCTCATGCCACCCCTGAACCGTCTCCTGGTATCGATCCTTATTCCGACCTATAGGACGAAGTTTGGCGCGCTCTTCCTCACTTTCAGCGTAGATCACTGGGTAGGTCTGTAAAATCGGTTTAACCATAGAATGCTCCCTATCGACTCAATTAAAAGTTGTAGTATTATAAACACTATTGCTAAAGGATCTGTTAGTAAATTTCAAATTATGTTTTTCGATAATCTTAATAGGTTATTACTATAGCCAATATTATAAGCCAAAGGCAAACTTTCCCAACTAAATTCCAAATCGATCACAAATTAAAGAATAAATGCACCTCATAGCCTGTGCATCGCCTCCCTCGGGTCTACCAGGTTTGGTACTCGTATTCCAAGCCATAATATCAAAATGAGCCCAGGGTATATCATCATCGACAAATTCCTTGAGAAATAAAGCCGCTGTAATACCTCCTCCAAATGGCCCCTCACTTGCACTACACAAATCTGCTACCTTGCTATCCAACATTCTCCTATACGGCTGATAAAGAGGCAGACGCCAAACTGGATCAGAGGTGACGTCAGAGTGTTTTTCTATATCTTTCGCTAATTGATCATTATTGCTATATAAAGCAGCAATTTCCACCCCAACAGCTACACGCGATGCTCCTGTTAAAGTAGCGTAATCAATTAATAAATCTGGTTTTTCACGAGAAGCCTCTGAGAGACAGTCACCTAATACCAACCGCCCTTCTGCATCAGTATTAGTATTTTCAACTGTAATCCCCTTGCGAGTAGACAGAACATCTAAGGGCCTATAGGAATTCCCTGCTACTGCGTTCTCCACAGCCCCTATCAAGACACGCAAACGTATTGGCAAATTTGCAGACATGATCATAGCCCCCAAACCCAATACATGAGCAGCACCTCCCATGTCTTTTTTCATGCGCTGCATACCTGCAGCCGATTTAATATCTAAACCACCAGTATCAAAACAAACACCTTTGCCCACAAGGGTTACTCTTGGTCCAACTTTCCCCCAACGTATATCGATTAGTCTTGGTTTATCATCTGACGCACGTCCAACAGTATGAATCATTGGATAATTTTCTTTCAAAAGAGATTCGCCAACAATTACCCGGGTACTAGCTCCGTAATTCCTCCCCATTGAACGAGCAAATAAAGCTAACTCGGAAGGCCCCATATCTTCGGCAGGAGTGTTTATTAAGTCCCGCACAAGTTTTACAGCATCAAGCGTGGCGAGAATCTGTTTTTTATCACTTCTCTTAGGCCAAATTAGTTTTGGTCTATTTAGACGGGCTTTTCGATACCTAGTAAACTCATAACTGGCCATCCCCCACCCCAAGGCAATATCGTTTGAAGTATCCTTATCTACTGGGCTCTCAACATGGAAGCTTTCACTAGGCAAATTACTCGCTAGTAGGCTCCACGACCAAACTTCGCTATCATTTCCGTCAATAAAAACGACCCTTTGAATACCGCCATCAGAATCAGGTAATAAGGAAAAAGAATTTATCTTCCCTTTAAAGCCGCTTTCTGAGAGCCATTTACGATGAAAGGGTGTTATTTTTTTTAGCCAATCTGATAGTTTTTCTTCTGAAACTATGGTTATTGGTATCGTTTTTTTTCTTGATCGAAGAATGAGATTATGGGGCAATTTTTTCCTCATTACTTATTTATTAAAAATCATCTTTTTCGATGGTCCTAAGAAGATTTTTATGAGCTAACTATTGTAAAGTGACATCACACCTAGAATTATATGTAAAGTGCTATTAAGCTAATTGTACGCAACTTTGTAAAAAGATTCTATAATGTTCGATTGACCACAGCCATAGCAACTCATAGGCTGCTGATCCAAAGATGCAAAGTATCGAATTTAAAACACATTATTTTAGGAGGTTTTTTCCAATGATTGACTTTTATACCTGGTTTACTCCAAATGGCCGAAAAGTGGCTCTTATGCTGGAAGAAACTGGATTGGAGTATAAAACAATTTCAATTAATATAGGAAAAGACGAACAATTTAATACAGATTTTCTTAAAATTAGTCCTAATAATAAAATCCCAGCCATTGTCGATCATGAAAACAGTAGTTATCCCCTGTTTGAAACCGGGGCCATACTTCTTTATTTAGCCGAAAAAACCGGGCAGTTTTTAAATACAACTGACCGTGACTCATATTGGCGGACTATGGAATGGTTAATGTGGCAGATGGGAGGGCTAGGCCCCATGCTGGGTCAAGTTCATCATTTTACACACTATAATCCCGGCAAAGCCCAGTATGCTCAAGATCGATACGAAAAAGAAGCAAGAAGGCTTTATGGAGTTTTGGATAAACGTCTCGATGGGCGAGAATTCATTGTAGATGAATACTCAATTGCCGATATGGCTGTTTGGCCCTGGGCAGCACGACACAATTGGCAAGAAATTGATCTTAATGATTTTCCAAATGTTAGACGCTGGTATATGTCTATTCTAGAACGCCCCGCAACTAAGCTCGCTTGGAATATTCCTGAGAATGATCAACCTCTTCCGGTACCCAAGTGACTTATTTGCTGCCGACTTCTTCTTTTTGAATTCTGGTCTGAACAGTGGTATTCCCTTCTGCTATTTGCTTGATTTCTCCATGCAGGCCGCCACCGGTATCAACTTCTATTCTTCCGTAAGTTATTTTTCCTGAGGCTGAGCCAGTACTATGGATTCGCAGCAAACCAGTCACTGTTAAGTCACCTTCAACAGAGCCTTGAATGTCCGCTGTCTCAACACGAGCATCGCCTTTAAAAACCCCTCGCTGAAGCACTTCCAGACTCTCGGCGTCAAGAGAAGCCTCAACATTACCCTCAACAACCAATATGGCACAATTGCTAATCTCACCCTTTAGTTCGATACCAGGCCCAACAGACATCCTATTTCCCTGCGAAATTGTCTGAGAGAGACTTTCGCCATCTCTGCGCAGCGGAGGTATGTCGGGTAAGTGTCGAGCAGCAAGAGGTATAGTCCTTTTATCGCTGTCACTAGTGGACATCTTACTATCAACTCCTATTTATCCGGCAATTTCGCCGTCTGTTAAATATATCTCTTAACTTAGGACAGTAAACAGGTCATAGGGTGTTTATCTAAAACTAAAATTCTATCTATTACCCTACTTAAAAGGAAAACAGTATAAGAAAGTTCCATTTGTCTATCTATTTTAGATCACTAAGTACAGAGAATAATATAAAATTCATTTTAAGATCTGCCTTAAAGACGATAAACTCGGGCTGCTGTGTCATGAAATAAAAGTGATTTTTCAGTCTCTGAATAATTTTTTGTGAGCCGTTTAAAAGAATTCCAAAGCACTGAATAGCTACAACTAAGTTTATCAACAGGAAAATTTGATTCAAAGAGGCAGCGCTCAACCCCAAATTTTTCTATGATATATTCATACCAGGGGCGAGTTTTGGATAGCAGCTCTAGACTAGTTGGGGGCTTTGACCTCTTATGCCAATCAAAACCATTTATTTCCATATGCATCCCCCCCAATTTAGAAAATACATTAGGGTATGTCGCTAAATCTGCGATATCTGATTTCCAAGTCCTATAAACTTCTTCACCCTTATTTTTATAAGGACCAACACCTAATGGCCCCCCAAGGTGATTTAAAATTATAACTGTGTCTGGAAATAAGCGCGCCAACTCAACAAGCTCAGAAATCTGTGGATGATAAAGCCAAGCCTCGTAAGTTAGATTAAATTTTTTTAAATTTGAGAAACCCTCCCGATATAAATCACTTTCCAATAAATTTGGCGGTCTTTTGCCTCTTATTACCGGCACGTCGTCGCTGGGATCCCATGGTACACTGTGACGAATTCCTTTAAATCGATCACCTGCTACTAGGATGTGTTCTTCTAATACTTTTTTTACTCGATCGCCCAATAACAAATCAGCGTGTCCAATTATGCCAGAGGCTACCTTTACCGGATCATGTTTAGTCAATGAGCTTTCGGAAACCAAACTATTAACAAACTCCGTCTCACCAACTGGACTTAATTCTCTTGGGCCGCTATTTCTATACATAGCCCCACATTCAATAAATACAGTTGATACGATATTGTGACCGCAGTTTATATCTTCCATCAATTCGTCTAATAAATAACGAGATTCAGTTTGATCTGTACGAAAGCCCCATAGGTGATGATGGGAATCGCAAATAGGCTGCTTAGGATCGAGAGCATCTTCTTGGACCAGTGACAGCCAGTTATCATTTGTGCCCATTTAGTTTGCCGCTAACTCAATGTTTCCAACAAGTTCGTTTTTTGCCATAAGATCTGTTTTATTTATACTCGATCTCCAAAGCGATAATGTCTTCCTCCCCAACATTGATCGCATTATGTTCAAATCCCTGACCAACGTCATAAAAGTTAGCCTTTCCTGATTCTGATTTGATAAAGCCCTTAGTCCCATCTGCATCCTCGTGAATTAATTCACCTGCCTGTATGTGAAACGCAGCATAATTTTTTTCATGTCGATGCCAACCTGTACCCTCACCAGGTTTTATGTGATGAAAGGTAATACATGTGGTTTCGTTATCGAGGATCACTTCATAGTGACTTTGTTTAGCATTTGTCTGATTTTTCTCAGTAAGCGATAAATTTTTATTAGACATTTTTTAATCTCTTTTAATAGTCAATTTTATTAAGTACCAACAACAAGATCTCAAATAAGCCGCAGCAGCATAAGAAATAATAACTTCCTACTCTGCTGCAAGAGAGTAGTCTGGCGTTTCAAGTTCAGGAATCACTTTTTCCATAAATAGCTGCATTTCTTCCAACAACTCATCTTTAGGATGCTGAGCCCAATGCCAAATCAGAGTGATATATTCACACGGTATTTTCGAATATATTTCTTTCCAATCTTTAATCGCATCATCAACTGTTCCACCCAGAAAAAATTTAGTCCTCTTCATCTCTGCAAAAGCTTTTTCAGCGTCCTGATTCACAGGATCAACGTTATGATTACCGAATACACTGTAGAAGTTCTTAAAAATATCGAGATCGTACCCTCTAATTTTTCTATCAAAATCATCCGTTGACTTAGCTATTCTGGTGTGACGAACGAGGTTTTGATTTTGGCCATATAATAGATGCCGGCCATATTTAGCAGACTCCTCTACATATACTTTAGCTAATTCAACGACACTATCGGTAGGATTAAAGTAGCTAGGCCGAAAACCATGTTTTGCCGCAAACTCGATGGTGGCACGACTTCGAGCAACAGCAACAAAGCAAGGCGGGTGAGGATTCTGGTATGGTTTAGGGACTACAGATATACGACGAAGAACTCCATTATCGTCCACTTCCCCTTCGGCACCAGCTTCCCTTGCTATTAAATGACCTTCATAGCCTTCAATACCAGTTTTAAGAGGATACGGCGCCTCATAATACTTACCTTTCAATTCAACCGAATCTTTCGTCCAGCAATCAAGTACCATTTCTACGCGTTCTTCAAAAATTTCTCGATTCTTCAAATCTCCTGAACTGCCATCTGATCCGGTCGCTACGGCCTCGCTACTTTGTCCAAGTATATTAGTCCACCGAGACTGATAACCGCGGGCAAAACCAACAAAATACTTGCCATTGGTTAGGTGATCTATAATAGCTGTTTCTTCAGCTACACGAATCGGATCTTGGGTTGCCATAACATATCCAAATGCTCCAACATTTACATTCTTTGTATGGGCCGCCCAATAGGCATTTAACACCCCAGGATTAGGACCAACTTCATAACCTTCAGAATGAAGGTGATGCTCAATTGTAGACATTCCCCAAACGCCCATCTCATCAGCAGCTTTTACTATGTCTGTCCATTCATGAACTATTTTATTATACAAGTCTGAGTCACGTCCTATAGGTCGTTTTTCCCGACGATCATCTTCATCCTCGGAGGGGATTACTGGATATAACTGAACAATAACTTTAGGCGATCCCATATCATTACCTTTGAATTTAATTATTGGTTAAAACTATTAAACATATAAGTTAGCAGAATTCATATATCAAAATATGATAATTATATTCTATAACCATAATAAAATAATCTAAAAAATAACACATTAGAGGCTTTTCACCATGGATCTAAAACTTGAAGACCGTATATGTCTCGTAACAGGGTCTAGTGCAGGCATAGGAAAAGGAATTGTAAAAGTGCTAGCAAGAGAGGGCGCAACAACCATTGCGGTTGCACGCAGAATTAACCTACTTGAAGATCTTTCAAATGAGGTAGAGGAAATGGGGGCTATAAGAACACACCTAATTACAGAGGACTTATCCTCTAAAGAAGGGCCTGAGAATGTAGCTAAAAAAGTTATAGAAGAGTTTGGTCAAATTGATATATTGATAAACAATGCAGGACAATCAGTTTCAGCAAATTGGGATTCTCATGATGATCTTTGGGCTAAATCATTTAACCTGAATTTTCATGCCGCGCGTCGTCTTACAACTCCACTAATTCCTATAATGAAAAAAAACAAATGGGGTCGAATTATTAATATCACTGGAGGCATGGAGGTAAGTGGTTTAAACGCAGCTTCAACCGGAAAGGCAGCAACACACATCTGGTCAAAAGGTTTATCTCGTGAGTTGGGCCCCGATGGGATTACTGTAAACTGTGTTGCGCCTGGCCGTATAAATAGCGAACAAATTTTAGAGAGGTTACATCCAGACCCTATCGAACGTAGTAAATTTATAAAACGTGAAATTCCCAGTGGCTATTTTGGAGAACCGGAAGATCTAGCTGTATTAGTAGCCTTTCTTGCCTCTCCTATAGCAAGATATATTAACGGCGAAGTGATTCGTGTGGATGGCGGAATGGCAAAGTTTGCCCACTAAGGCCGGAAGAACTCTTCAAGTATTAGGCTTATTTTCTAACGGAAATATAAGGTCATTTCGGACACGTCTTAGTAGAAAAAATTTATGAATTAGCCACTCCACGTCTATTAGCCCAGATAAACAAACATATTATGGCAAGAAATAGCGCAGCAGCACTTAAAGCCAATGAAAGATGTATGCCAATCAGGCCACCTCCAAAACCAACCGTAAAACCGCTAAAAGTGCGCCCCCCCAAACTACCTACATTGAATAGTCCTATTGCTCTTCCTCTTAGTTCTATTGGAGCGTGAAGCTGCGCAAGAGTCCGTGTCATTGAATTGAAAGATAAATCGAAGAAACCAGCACAAACTAGTAGAATAAATGACAAAATATAGTAGGGCGACAAAGCAAAACCAAAAATAGCCACCGCCCATAGCATCCCAAGTATAAAAGATGTTCTGGTCTTAGCCGGTAACATGCTTCTTCCTTCTAAAATAATCCCAGCGATTAAAGCACCTGCTGCGTTCGCTCCGAGCAGCAAGCTATAATATAAACCTTCTCCACCATAACCGAGATCTCTGGCAAACTCTGGAATTTGTGGCTGATGAGCATTCCCCACAATAGCAGCAGCAAGTCCGGCCAAAACAGACATAGAAAAGACGATTGGTACGCTCGAAATTTGACGAACAGTTTCGATTAAATCTCTCCAACTCGACATAGCCACTGCTGGTCGGCGAGCATCAACATTTGAGGATTTTGGGTTATATATTAACCACAGAGTCAAAGGCATATAGATAAGAATATTAATAAAAATACCTAAGGTTGGACCAACAAAAAAAAGTAGAACACCGCCTACTGCCGGCCCCAAAAGAAGTCCAAGGGTTATTGAGGTAGCCATCAAGCGAATAGCGCTTTGCAACTGTTTTTCACCCACAATATTATGTACTAGCACCTGTCCAGCAGGAGCCCAAAGAACGCCAGCCATACCATGCACAATTAATAAAATTACGGCGTGCCACTTCTCAAGACTGTCAGTGGCTAGTAAAACACCCCATCCCAAGGAAACAATCATAAATAGAACCATTGCTGCCTGAATGACCCGTCTCGGATCATAACGATCAGCTAGCGCTCCTGCCCAAAATGAGCAGAGGATAAATGGCACCCAGTGTGAAACAACTGCAAAACCCGCTAGTGATGGAGATTGAAATTTTTCAAAAATTATCCAATAGCTTATTACATGCTCAACGCTATCGGCCATCATGGCTAAAGCAGCACCCAAAAGGTAATTACGAGAAGCAGGATATCGCAAAGCCGCATAAGACCTTTGCTCTCCTTGAGCCTGCAGTTTGGAGTTAGTTTCATTCATATTTTGTTAACTATGCTGTTTCTGCCAAGACAAAATTATTAGATAAACAAAAATGTGCTGCTCACTGCGCTTTGAATACAAATTTAAAGCGACACCCAAGACTATTTATTCTATCAATCGGTTTTAGATTATCCTCAAGCCTTCCTAACCAAATACCAACTTGGGTAGGTAGGTTACAATGCCAGGATATGCATACATGCAAATAATCAAGGCCAGCATTAATATCCAGTAAGGGGTGGATCCCTTAAATATATCCATTAATGTCACATATTCGCCGTCTCCCGTATCCGGGATCGAAGCCTTAACAGTATAAACTAAAAGCCCAAATGGGGGTGTCAATATACCAGCTTCGATAGCTAATATACCTATCAATGCATAGGTAAGAGGATCAATCCCTATAGTAGCCGCAATCGGAGCAAATATCGGGACAGTTAACAACATAATCGAAACCGAATCGATTATCATACCCAAAATGAACCAAACTATTACCATTACAAATATAACTTGCCATGGATCTAGACCGGCGTCTGAGAAAAAACCTTGAATTGCAGAAACAACCCCCGTCATAGTGAGGGTACGGGAATATAACTGAGCTGCTATAAGCAGTATAAGCAGCGGAGCGGCCGTCCTTCCAACGGCTAGGATACCTGCGTAAATATCAGGCCATCTCATCCCTTTTATTATTCCAAGTAGTAGAGCTATCAGTGCTCCCATGCCAGCTGCCTCAGTCGGAGTGAATAAACCTGCCCAAATTCCTCCTAATACAGTAACAATAAGTGCTAAGAGACCTAATCCACTTGTCCAAATGGAAGCAGAACTAATTTCTTTATCGACTTCGTCAGGATTTAAGTTTACAGCAGATATCCCATCCTCGTTCATTCCTGCTTTCAAAGTATCGGCTGAGTTCCCAACTAACTGAGGCCTAAGAATTGCTGCGACTAAAATATATACGGCAAAAAATGAAACTAGAATCAACCCAGGAAGAACGCCCGCTAAGAACAGCTTACCAATCGACTGTTCGGTAAGAATTCCCCAGACAATCATTAAAACACTAGGAGGAATTAGCATTCCCAAACAACCGCTGCCTGCAATCGAGCCCAAGGCAAAACTTCTGTTGTAGCCATGACGTTTCATTTCGGGATAAGCAATTCTTGTAAAAGTAGCGGCAGAAGCAATACTTACCCCTGTAACAAAAGAAAACACTGCGTTTCCAAACAGCGTTGCGAGGGCCAGACGACCCGGTATTCTGCGGAAGGATCTTTGTAAACTTACATAAAGGTCACTTGTAGCCCCAGACCTTCCTATAAACTCACCCATTAACATAAATAGTGGAATAACAGCAAAAATATAGTCTCGTATGGCATCATAGAAGGTGTTCTGAATTAGTGCTAAAACAACACTCTCTCGTCCCGTAACCATATAAATACCCACTGCACTTGTAATACCCAAAGCAACTGCGACATGTATTCCTGAAAAAACGAGCACCAAAAGCAAAATCAAAACAACAGCAGCTACATCCGCAGAAAACATTACAAACTCTCCCCCGTTAACCTATTCATCTACCGATGATTGGTATTCCACCAGACTAGATGGTAAAACCTCTTTAAGCGCCAGGATTGCATAATTTACAACCAACAAGCCGCTAGTGAGCAAGACAACAACCCGAGCCGGCCAGGTTGGCACTCTCAAAGCACCTTCCCCTTCGAACTCTCCTGTGACAAGTGCGTGCCAGGCAGGATCTATTGTTCCTATAAACAGAGCTGCAAAGAATAGGGCACCAAGAATATATCCTGCACAATTAATTACTTTCTCTGGAACTCCTCCAATCATATGCAGCATAAAATCAGCGCGAAGCATTGATCGGGACATAACACAATAGGCAGCTTGCATAAAAGCAATCATTACAATTGCGTTTTTCACTAATTCATGTGTTCCTTTTAAAGGAAAGCCAAAAAACCTCCCAACTACGTCTATTAAAATATAAAAGGCGATTAGAAAGGCCCACATGGCTGCAATAACCATAAGCCAGCGGCTCAGTCTGGCCGACCATATATCAATCTGACGGATTATAGGAATGTTTATAATGGACAAAAACTTATTTCCTTTTCTGGTCTCACTTTACATCATGTTGCAAAACATAAAGCTCGTTTATTCACAGTCCTATAGCACACGATTGCATTGCTAAATAGCTGATAGGCCAGTTTCGTTCTGATTATTCTACATAATCTGTGGGTCTGCGTCTTTGAGATAAGTAGTATAGAAAGCACAAGCCGACTTGTCACGCCCCAATAAGAAGGCTAAAAATAATACTTCGACTTTTGTCGGTGTTAAATTAAGCTTAAATAATCTACTTAATTCGAAGTTTTACATAGGATAAAGTGGATAAATATGATTGTAGTCTGTATCGTAACGCGGAAACACGGTATAGAAAAAATAAACAGAGACACCGTGGTCTCAATGAAGAGAGGAGAATAAATTGTCCAAATCACTTGGAATTCTTGCGGCGGGCGCTCTTGCGGTAGGTTTACTTGCAACTGCAGCTATTCCCGCAAGCGCAGATAAATTTAATTTTCGGATGGCTTCTGGTCATGCACCAGCTACAGGCTATGTACGAATGATGTCGGAGCAGTTCGCCCCACGTGTAAAAGCTAAGCTTGCAGCTATGGGACACAAGGCGACATTCAATGAAGCTTACGGTGGATCAATAGTTAAAGTTGCTGAAACACTTGAAGGCGTTAAAGACGGCATCGTCGATCTTGGTGGATATTGTTTCTGCTTTGAACCATCAAATCTGTTTGTGCATACATACCCCTTGTGGATGCCGTTTGATGCACAAAATGCCGTTCTAGGAACTAAAGTAGCTCGTACGGTATATAATAAAGTGCCGCACATGAATGGCGTTTTTGAAAAAAAATATAACCAAAAGCTGCTAGGTCTATTCGGCTTTGATAACTACGGTCTCTACACCACTTTTCCATGGTCCGATGTAAAAGAGCTTAAAGGAAGAAAATTGTCTGGCGCAGGTCCAAACCTACCTTGGGTAGAAGCTGTTGGCGCAATACCTGTTGGCACAACTTTGCCAGATGTTTATCCTTCTCTTCAGACTGGTGTCTATGAAGGAGTACTACTCTTCCCATCAGTTGGATGGAGTCATAAACTCTTTGAACCAGCCCCTCATTATAAAATTGCAGGTTTTGGTTCGAAAACATTCCATGGTGTTACTATTAATCTAGATACATGGAAAAAACTCCCTGCTGATGTCCAAAAGGCTATGTTAGAAGCCGGTCAGGAAACTGAAGACTTCACTGGCCCTTGGGTTGACGAGCTAGAAGCAACAAATCTTGGTCGGATGGTCATGGCTGGTGCTATAGTAACTCGAGTAACTCCTGAAGCGAGATTGGCTTGGGCAAAAACTTTAGCAGGTTTCCCTAATATGAGAGCCAAAGAAGCGGACTCCAAAGGGTTACCAGGTTCTACCGTGGTTCGTATGGCTGTAGACGTTGCAGAAAAATTAGGACACAAATGGCCTGTAAGGTATGTAATCAAATAGCCACTACCAACTATCTTGTTTTTGCAAAATGGGCCGGCTGTTCTGCCGGCCCATATTTGTTCAGAACAGATTTTAAAAAATTATATTTTTTAGTTAATGCTGCTGCTCAATAGTTAGCTCTTGAGAAAAAACTCTTAATCTAGAGAGTAATCGATGAATAATTCATTGCTCATAATTAGTACTTTATACATAACTCTGTCTCTATTTATCGTAACAGAGGTTAAAGGTAAAACTTTAACAACCTTTCAAATAGATAGAGAAAACCCAGCAATCAACGCAACTCCTGCTGAAAGACCTCAAAAAACTTTTAGTGGCAGAGTAAACCCACAAAATTGTCCATTTGTTTTTAATGAGTATTTTTTAGGGCGTGTTCAAGACGGTCATATAAATGGAATGGCCGGTGAAGGAGTCGATTATGATTGGCCGATTAATATAAACGGCACATTTGGAGGAAAATTACCTCTAAAAAAAGATCAAAATGGAAAATTTATTTTTCAGTGGATTACGGGACGTATTGATGGAAATATTCTACTCATGGATATAAAATATATATTACCAAATAAGGCTGGAACGCTTTGTGAACAAAATGGAATAAAATTTTTCTTAGGTGGTTAAATAAATGGGAGGAAAAATTAACTTTAAGAGGCTCGATGTAGTTAGAGTACATAATAATCCGTTTGGGTAAAAATCTACCTAACTGAGTAATTACCCGCTTAAAGAAATAACCTATTGGTTCTAATGATCAGGGAAATCAAAGATTAAAAAGATAAAACAGCACAGAGATATATAGATGGCGAATAAAAATAAAATTCAAAAGAGTAATGAAGAATGGCAATCACAATTGACACCAGAACAATATCATATCACTCGTGAACATGGCACTGAAAGACCATTCAGTGGAGAGTACAATAGCAACAAACAAACTGGAATTTATAAATGTGTATGTTGCGGTAATCCGCTGTTCGATTCGAAGACTAAATATGATTCAGGATCTGGTTGGCCTAGTTTTTATGAAGCTATTTCAGAAGATGCAATAGAGGAGATAGAGGATCGCAGTTTAATGATGACACGAATTGAAACAGTGTGCTCTAAATGTGAAGCTCATCTTGGGCATGTCTTTCCAGACGGACCAGCGCCTACCGGACTGCGTTATTGTATGAATTCTTTATCTTTAGCTTTTGAAAAATCTGAAAAGAAGTAAAAAAGTTAACTAGGTTCTATAAAAGACTTAAAACTTTTAGACTCAAAAATCAATTAGTATGCTGTCTTTTCTATGACTACTTCAACTTCCGAGTAATGTCTAAAAAAACCTGCTCAAGATCTGGTTCCTTAGTAGAAATGTCATTTACAGTGAGTCCTGCTTCGGAGATTGCTTTAAGAACAGAACCTATTTCAGTTTTACTTGTTTGGTAGCGAAATATAAGTTCATTTTTATTAGTTAAAAACGCATTGTGTTCTTTCAAAGAAAATGGAATATACTCGATTTTTTCTGATATAGAAATTCTTAACTCTTTATTATCGAGCCTCGCCACAAGTTCTTTTGTAGGCTCTGAAGCGATTAATTGACCATCGTTTATTATTGCAACTATATCACACAGCTTCTCTGCTTCTTCTATATAATGTGTGGTCAATATTATAGTGGTCCCATTATTTTTAAGTTCAACTATAAATTCCCACAGAGATTGGCGTAATTCTACATCAACGCCTGCAGTGGGTTCATCTAAAACTAAGACTGGAGGATTATGAACTAATGCTTTTGCAACTAATAACCGCCGTCGCATACCACCAGAGAGCTCTCGAGAGAAGGTGTTTGCTACACTAATTAAACCCACCCTTTTTAAAATATCATCTGTGTGTCTTTCAATGGGGGGCACCCCATATAAGCCAGCCTGCAATTCAAGTAATTCCCTGGGGGTAAAGAAAGCGTCCAGGTTTAGCTCTTGAGGGACGACCCCAATTGCTGAGCGAGCAGCTCGGGGGTTTTGATCTATATCAATTCCCCAAACACTAGCTTTTCCACCTGTCTTAATAACTAACCCAGCTAGAATATTGATAAAAGTTGATTTACCAGCCCCATTCGGCCCTAAAAGTCCAAATATCACTCCACGAGGCACATCTAGGTCAAACGCTCTAAGGGCATGTATATCCCTATCACCCTTTACGTTGTATATTTTTTCTAAACCTCTCGTGCTTATGGCCTTATCGGGCAAAAAGGATTTATCCTTTATCAAGTTATTTCTATCTTTAGAGTTTTTCTCATTCATACTGTGACCACTATATAAAAAATTTATTGGAAGTTAACACAAATCATGCTGATTATTGTTTCCTGTGCATCTATGATGACATCAGCAAAATGATTTTTTAAGTAATATCAATTGGAGTGCAATATATGGAACCGGTTGAAATTGTGCAGATCAATCAAAAAACTTTTCACTGCGATGGTGGAAATAAAGTCCTGGGACACCCTCGAGTATTTCTCAATATAGGCCGAGAAAATAAAGTAGACTGCCCATATTGCGGCCGCAGATATATACTAAATGTTGAGAAACGAAGTTCAATATAGTTAAGCTGGAGCAAAAATAAACTGAATAAACAGTCCTTAATATCTCGTTTAGAAACAAAACGTTTGACTTTAATACCAGTTGATCGAACTTTAGGCCGTGCACTTTTAAAGAATCGATCACACGCAGAAAGGCTAACTTCTGGATTACTTCACGGTGACTTTCCAGATGAAGATCTTTCGGCGAAGTTACCAGCTTTTGTACAGCGTTTAGAAGACTCCGCTAATCCCGCCCTCGGTTCTACAGCACCTCCAGATCCTCGCGGCTGGGGTCTCTGGCTTTTTTTTTACAAACTAGAGCGCCTTACAGTGGGCGCAGCTTCTTTTAATGGCCCTCCGTTGGATGGAGCAGTAGAGCTCGGCTATCAAGTGGTTCCAGCACATCGTCGCAGAGGTTTGACATATGAAGGGTGTAAGGCCTTAATCGAGTGGGCCTTTTTTGACTCACGCACGCTTCGAATAGTTGCTGACTGCGCATCAGATAATATCGCATCAGTGAACACTCTCGAAAAACTAGGCTTCACTATAATTGGAAATAATGCTGAACAACTAAAATGGGGTTTAACAAGAAATAACTGGCATTTTTAGTTTAATTTCAGCTCAAATAGAAAAGTTTTATTACACTCCTATCAAGGGGAAAAAATATGGGAAAAAAAAGCTCAGACTATATTCTTTACGGACATCCAGTTTCAGGGAATACATACAAAGTGGCATTAATGCTATCCCTTTGCAGTATAGATTATGATTTTGAGATCGTTGATTTACCAGCTGGAGCCAATTTAAATCCAGAATTTCTAGAAATGAACCCTCTCGGGAAGATTCCAGTTTTTCGTCACGGATCACTCCTGCTCCGACAAAGTCATGACGTATTGAGGTATTTGGCTTCTCAAACGAAGCTTTTTGGGCCCAATAACTGGGATGAAGAAGCTAGAATTGGGGATTGGATTGGATTTTCGGTAGACTTTCTTAGCTATGGATTAGCTCGATTAAGGTTCGAGCTACTTTTTGGGAGTGGTAAAGGTCCAATTTATGACTATTTTAAAACCTCCGCTGACAGAGGGCTTTCTTTACTTGAGGCTCATCTAAAAAAACATCAGTGGTTGGCATGTGATCGCCCAACAATCGCTGACATCTCAGTTTATCCTGTGATGACTTACCTCACAGATGGAGGATATGAAACGTCTGATTTTTCTGGAATCTCTTTATGGATGGAACATTTCCAGTCACTACCAGGTTTTGGAATACAGTCAAGGTTAATGCCTACTGTCTAAAAATATTATTCAATCCGCTGAAAATTTCATAACAAGAATCAATAAATTTATATTAGATAACGGTAGAGAGAGTGAACGCAGAGATAGGATCTAATTAAGTGCAACACAATAAAAAGCTATATCTAATTGATGGGTCAGGATTTATTTTCCGCGCATTCCACTCTTCGCCATTAGATGCCTTTCGCAGATCAGACGGTATTTATACAAATGCCGTTGCAGGCTATTGTAGTATGCTGATGAAATTAATAGAAAAACCCCAGGTAGAAGGCAGTATAGATTACATAGCAGTAATATTTGACGCTGCCCGAAAAACCTTTCGGAATGATATCTACCCGCAGTACAAAGCTAATAGAGAAGCACCTCCCGAAGAGTTAGTACCCCAGTTCGAGCTAATTCGCGAAGCAACCAGAGCATTTAATTTACCGGCAATTCAAATGGAAGGGTATGAAGCTGACGACTTGATAGCCACTTACACCAACGATGCTATTAAGCAAGGTCTCGACGTCGTTGTTGTATCTTCGGATAAAGATTTAATGCAGCTGGTTAAGCAAGGCGTAACAATGTTTGACCCAATGAAAGAACGAGAAATAAATGAACCTGATGTTTTAGAAAAGTTCGGAGTAATTCCTAGCAAGGTTGTTGATGTCCAATCTCTTGCTGGAGACAGTTCAGACAATGTTCCCGGTGTACCAGGCATCGGCGTAAAGACAGCGGCACTTTTGATCAATGAGTACGGTGATTTAGACTCTCTTCTCTCAAATGCGGAAAATATTAAACAACCCAAAAGACGACAGAACCTTATAGATCACGCTGATCTGGCCCGCATAAGTCGTCAGCTAGTTACATTAAAGAGTGATGTAGTTCTGAAAGATAAGATAAATACTTTCTCACTAGAAGATCCGGATCCAGAAAAACTAATATCTTTCTTAAAAAAGATGGAATTTAGAACTCTTACTTCACGCATTGAAAGCCGACTTATAGCCAAAGGGATATTAAGCAATAACGAATCTCAAGAAATTGAAAAATCCTCTGAAGAGTTTAATTACGAATTGATTCAGGAGGAAAAAGCGCTAAACCAATGGCTTAAGGACGCTTATAAGGAGGGGATAGTTGCCATAGACACAGAAACAACTTCTTTAAACTCTATGGAAGCTGAATTGGTTGGTTTTTCTCTCAGCACCGCTCCTGGAAGAGCTTGCTATGTTCCTGTTGCCCACACCCAATCAGCTTCAGAGGAACTGAAGTTAGAAGAGGAAAACGACCAAAATAGTAATGAGCCCGAAAAGCAGTTTCCTATAAAAAAGGCCTTATCTAAACTGAAGTCTCTTCTCGAGAATCCTTCGGTATTAAAAGTGGCCCATAATGCTAAGTATGATCTTATGGTTCTTTCGAATAATTATAAAAAGTATTTTCGACAAGAAAATGAAAAAAACTGTGAAATCGTGCCCACATCAATCGATGATACAATGCTATTAAGTTATGTTCTGGATGGGGGTAGAGGAAAACATAATCTTGATGACTTAGCCTTACGTCACTTAAATCATGAAACTATTAAGTACAAAGATCTAACAGGCAGTGGAAAAAAGAAAATAAGTTTTGCTGAAGTTCCCATCCAAGATGCTCTAAATTATGCAGCTGAAGACGCTGATATAACCATAAAGCTTCATCAGATTTTTAAAAGACGTCTGGCTGAAGAACACATGAACACAGTGTATCAGACTATAGAGCGCCCATTAATTTCAGTTATTATTGAAATGGAGAGAAATGGAGTTAAGGTCGATACTATCGCACTAAAAAATCTCTCAAAAGATTTTGCTAAAAGAACATCAGACTTAGAAAAGGTAGCGCACAGTCAAGCTGGAGAAATTTTCAATATTGGTTCCCCCAAACAGCTGGGAGATATTCTTTTCAAAAAATTGCGAATTACAGGGGGAAAGAAGGGAAAAACCGGCGCATTTTCTACAGGGGCAGATGTTTTAGAAGAGTTATCTGCACAAGGTCACGATTTGGCCAAAACTGTACTAGATTGGCGACAACTAGCAAAACTTAAGTCAACCTATACAGACGCCTTGATAAATCAAGTTAGCCCCTCAAGCGGTCGTATTCATACCTCGTATGGTATGGCAATCGCACAAACAGGCCGCCTTTCATCAAATGAGCCCAACCTACAGAACATTCCAATCAGAACAGAGGAAGGGCGTAAAATTCGTGAAACATTTATCGCTGAAAAAGGACACAAACTACTATCATTAGATTATTCTCAAATTGAATTACGTGTCCTAGCCCATGTGGCCAAAATAAAATCGTTAATTTCTGCCTTCGAAGATGGACAAGACATCCACGCCATGACCGCAAGTCAGGTTTTCAAGGTACCACTAAACGGTCTATCTCCTGATCTTCGAAGACGAGCAAAAGCCATAAATTTTGGAATTATTTATGGAATCTCTGCCTTTGGTCTAGCTAGAAATTTAGGAATAAGTAGATCGGAAGCACAAGACTACATTAAGGCATATTTTGATAGATTTCCTGAAATTCAGGACTATATGAATGAAACAATTTTATTTGCCAAAGATAATGGGTACGTAGAAACCATATTTGGCCGCCGAATACATCTAAATGGTATGAAAGATAAAAACCAGGCAATTCGAGGTAGTGCAGAACGCCAGGCCATAAACGCACCAATTCAGGGAGCTGCCGCGGATATAATTAAGAGAGCAATGAATAGAATACCTAACTTACTAAATTTAAATAACTTACACGCAAAAATGTTACTTCAGGTTCACGATGAATTATTATTTGAAGTCCCCGAACAAGAAATTGATAAATCCATTGAAGTTATAAAGCAAATAATGGAACGCGCCGCAGAGCCAGGAACAAAGCTGTCTGTACCACTGGTAGCTGATGCAGGCATTGGTAAAACATGGAATGATGCCCATTAATAAAAAACATTATTTTTTAAAACCTGAAAAAACCCTTCAAGTTGTCCAGACTAATTATCTGTAATTCTTAAAAAAAAACCAATAGTTATATAATTAAAATAGTATTGTTTTAAAATAAATCCTTTAGAATCATATACTTCCTAAAATAAACCTTTTAAAATTGTCTATGTTTTTACTAAATACTAAGGTGTAGTTTGGTTATTTATTTAAATATTAATTATTATTAATATTTATACTATTCTTATTGCAAAATGCTTAAGTAACCTAGAAGATAGATGTTTGAAGGTAAAAAGTGTTTAAACTGTATACCTTGAATAACATGGATACAGTTGCTTGATGCCGATTTGAGGTGAGGGACCGACATCAATGAGTGATACAAGTGTAGTAAATAGCGAAGAGGGCGTAAGAACATCAGCTGTCGTTAAGTGGTTTAATCCGATAAAAGGTTATGGGTTTGTGCAGCCAGATGATGAAACCGGAGATGCTTTTGTCCACGTATCAGTACTTGAAGCAGCTGGACACAGGGATCTACCTGACGGAGCGATTGTAGATTGCGAGATAAGTGACGGCGCGAAAGGCCCAACAGTAACAACTATTTTCAGTGTTACTGAACCGGAAGGTGGTTCAGAACTAGCTGAACAGGCAGAACCTGATGGACCCTTAATTGAGGGAGTGGTTAAGTTTTTTGACCCTAATAAGGGATATGGCTTTATAGTACCAGATGATGGGGGTCCTGATATCTTCATTTCTGGTCGAGTTGTAGCCAGTGGGGGCTTGCGTTCTTTAGAGCCTGAGACAAGGGTAAAAGTAGGCACTCAAAAGGGTGATAAAGGTCCTTTGGCCGTGGTAGTTGAACTTATCTAATCTATTCTTTAGACCTCAGTTAAATAGTAAGACTGTAATTTAATAGACTTCTTTTAACTCTGATGCTTTATGAGCCAATCAGATAGAATCTGATTAAATAGCTCTGGAGCTTCCCAGTAGGGGGAATGTCCTAGTCCTTCCAACTCGATAACCGAAGCATGGGAAATATATGAGGCTGCTTGATAGACCATGTCTGGCGGGAAAAACATATCCTCCGACCCAACTATAAAAATGGTTGGAACAGAGAATCCTTCAAGCTCATCAGGTAATATAGATATCCCTTTTCCAGAAAGACCCTTCTGCCAATCTGGATTAAACCCCGAATTGGAATTCAAAATTTTTTCATAAAGCTTGTATAGCTCTGGCTCGCGTACACTATAACCGGGAGCAAAAGCTCGATCAGGAAGGCTTATTTTATTCTTAGCTTCATTTTCTCGAAGTCTCTCACGCATTTCGGGTGTGCTGATCCCTCCTAAGGTCGAACATAGAACAATGCCCGCAATACGCTCCGGATGTGATAAACCTAATTTCATGCCAATTATACCACTCATCGATTGGCAGACGAGCACTGCACGATCAATTTTTAAAATGTCCATGATGGCTAATATGTCCTCAACCATGAACTGTATTTGAAAAGATCCAGCATCACATTTCGACCTACCAAATGCGCGTTGATCTAAAGTAACTACTTTGTAGTTTTTCTGAAAAGCAGCTAATTGTCTCCACCAACTGATGCTATTGCCCCCTCTACCGTGAAGAAGGATGATGGGCAAACCCTCTCCTTCACACTCAAACCAAACTTCTGCTCCAGATTGCTTTATACAAGGCATTTTTTTTATTCTTTGCCTCCATCAGTTTGAATAGCTTTGAATAGTTCCGACATGAGAGAATCCTTACTATTCACGGGTTTGTCAAAGTCAAAACGGGCTTCAGCATCGTTGCGAGCCAAATCAACTCCCTCAGGATCAATTCCTGTAAGTCTCCAGTCCATGCCTGGACGGCCAACTGCATTATTCGCACATAGATTAATTAGTTCAGAAAAATTCAGATTTATATCTTCAATAAATTCGGGTTCATCAATCGATAGCTTCTCGTAATCAGTTGCATTAAAGATTACTTCCAACATTTCAAGTTTATGCACCTGGTCATCACCCAAAACAAAATTAACACTTTCTAGGGACACTCGATAAAGAACTGACTCATTAAACTGCTGATAAATTTGAGAGGAAGAATGACGTGACAAAAAACGTTTTTTTAATAAATGATCTTCAGTCGGTATAGCTTTTCCAATTATTGAAACTCGTCCTTGAGTAATAGCGTCTCGGGCCTTGTAAAATAAAATAGAAATACGATTATCGCCTCTTATATTAATGCTGTGTTGGGCAAAGGCCGGAAGAAGAAGCAAAGGCGCCGCGTCATGCCCGCACGCCACCAATGATAAGCTTGCATAAGGTCTTCCTTCTGACGCACTGTCAATAGTTGCCAAACTAACCTGTCTGGTAGTACGCATCAAACGACGCGCAACACTGCCGGGTTTCTTATTTCGGTCGTCAATTATCATAATTACTTCAAAACCAAAGAAATGGACAAATTTTCATATAAAAATCCATTATCAACTTAATGGCTTTTGTGCCCGTTTTTACTGTTATTACCCGGCATATTACCTTTTAAATTTTTTCCTTTGGGCCCTCGAGAACCGGCATCAAAAACTAATGCTTTTATCTCAGTCATACCAGCGTGTTGAAAATGAAGAGTTACACTAACGGTTTGTCCTCTATCGAGTCTTCTTTTTAAGCCCATTAGCATAATGTGTTTAGCGCCAGGTTTTAGCTCTACTTCGCTATTAGCCGGTATTTCAACACCATTTTTTATTGATTGCATTTTCATTATATCCCCATCAAGAATCATGTCATGCAAAGTTACCTTTTCTGAATGGATAGACACTGCCTTGATTAACCGATCTGTCTGATTTCCTGAGTTTAAAATTCTAAGATAAACAACCCCTGACATTTGATGTGAAGAAGTTGCTCGTGACCAGGGATCCGATATCGTCAAGTTTCCTAACTGAAACTCACTGGCCACAGCAGAACTATGAATAAAAGCAATCATAATAAAAGAAAATAAAATTTTTAAAAACATGCTCACCCCAAAAAATAGTGAATGAATTATCTAAAACTAACCCTTCATGTGTTTGCGAATTGTATCGGCAATTTCAGATGGCGGAGTTCCATAACGAAATAAAGAGATTACAGTGCCTTTTGGATCAACTAAATATATAAATGAAGTGTGGTCCATCAAATAAAAGCTGTATTCTTGATCATCTACGCGCCTGTAAAATACACGATATTTTTCAGCCACTTCTTTAATTTGTTTTTCTGTTCCAGTAAGTCCGATAATGCGATCATGAAACAATGTTATATATTCTGATAAAACATCTGGTTTATCACGCTTGGGATCTATAGTTATCATTATAGGGGTAACTGCCATAGAATCACGCCCTAGTTCATCTAAAACCAAGGCCACATCAGCCAGTGCTGTTGGACAGACATCTGGACAGAAAGTGTATCCGAAAAATACCAAAACATAATTGCCTAAGAAATTTTTCTCTGTAACAGTGTTTCCCTTATGATCAATAAGATTAAAGGCACCCCCCATTTTTACACTTGTAATTAGTCCATTGGGGTTTTTGGTAATATCATCGTCCCGAATTACCAGCCATTCAGCCAAGGCAGCAAGGGCTGCTACTAAAATGATGGCTAAAATTAAACCGATTCTTGTCGATTTTTTCATTGGCTAGACGACATGTGGCTCATAGATTACTCTGATAAATAACAAAACTCAGTAATTAATGAATTTAAGCGTTTAAGGCAAATATTATATAAAATATATGGTTCTTTTTTTGTTTTACTTCTGTCCATATGCGGCCTTAAAACTGCCATAATAGCACGACGAATATAAGAATAAGAGTCTATTAAAACAAAATGAGGAAAATTCGATGGCGCAAACAATAGCGTTAGTCGATGACGATCGAAATATACTTACTTCTATTTCTATTGCCTTAAAAGCAGAAGGCTTTAACGTTCAAACATACTCAGATGGTGATGAGGCGCTTCGTGGCTTACGCTCACAGCACGCTGACCTAGCTGTCTTAGACATTAAAATGCCACGGATGGATGGCATAGAACTATTGGGTCGTTTGCGAAAAGAATCTTCAATCAAGGTTATATTTTTAACATCTAAAGATGATGAGATTGATGAAGTAATTGGTCTTAGAATGGGTGCAGACGACTACATTACCAAGCCATTTTCCCAACGATTACTTATTGAAAGAATTCGAGCAGTTTTACGACGGGAAAAATCAGATAATATTTTAGACAACGATGAAAAAATTATCAGTCAGAAGGGATTACTGCTGGATTCTAATCGGCATAGATGTATCTGGAGAGAAAAGGACGTAGCATTAACAGTAACAGAATTTCTGATCCTAGAAGCGTTAGCAAAACGTCCTGGACACGTAAAAAGTCGAGACCAACTTATGGATGCGGCATATGGAGATAGCATCTATGTTGACGACCGGACTATCGATAGTCATATAAAAAGGCTTCGCAAAAAATTTAAGGAAGTAGATGTTAGTTTCTCGCAAATAGAAACTCTTTATGGCATAGGCTATCGCTACAAAGACAGCTAATATAATTTGTAAAACTATTCACAGGATCAAGACATGTTCTTGACACCGCCATGGCTAAACAAAGCGAAAAGAGATTCATACTAGATAACTCAGAAAACAATGGCTCTGAAAAGCATAAATTTAAAAGCTTTTATAAGCTGATTAAATGGCTTGGACAATTGAGGGCTTCAACCTCTCTTACAAAACGAATATTAGCGATTAATTTACTCGTTTTAATTGTACCTATTGGAAGTTTCTTTTTTTTAGATCAATATCAAAGGAGCCTTATAGAATCAGAACTTGACACCCTAAACTCAAAAGCAGAAGTCTTTGCAGGTGCTGTGGGAGCAGGGGCAGTAAGGGTATTGCCTGGTTTTGGGCAAAGTATTGACCCTCTGAGAGCAAGTTTAATGCTAAGTCGTCTTACAAGCTCTACTAATACTAGAGCACGACTATTCGCATATGATGGATCTTTAATTGTAGACACTCAACATCAAAGATTATCTAGAGAACCTGTATCTATTCAGGTTTTGCCATCGCAAGAAGAAGAGGGCCAAATTTTGAGGTTGTTAAAAATAAAAATCGGCTCTCTTTTAAACTGGTTACCCGGGCAAAGTGATTTTCCGATTTATAGAGAAACTATTCCCCAACATGCACTGAGTTATTCAGAAGCTAAAAGTGCGTTGTTTGGAGTTTCTTCAGCCGTAATAAGAAGGCAAGAGTCTGGTGGTATATTGATTTCAGTCTCGGCCCCTGTTCAACGCTACCGTCAGGTCATTGGCGCGTTAATGCTCTCAACTGACGGCAGAGCAGTCGAGTTAGCCATGAGAAAAATTCGTCTTGATATACTCCAGGTATTTATTTTTGCATTAGGGATTACTGTTCTTCTCTCACTTTATCTTGCGGGAACTATTGCAAGGCCTATAAACCGACTAGCCTCTGCCGCCGAATTGGTTCGAACGGGTCACGGACGACATACAGAAATTCCTGATTTCTCTTCCAGAAGAGATGAGATAGGCGAGTTGAGTAGAGACTTAAGAGGTATGACCGAAGCACTTTGGAAACGAATGGACGAAATCGAGCGCTTTGCTGCTGACGTTGCACATGAAATTAAGAACCCCTTAACGTCTTTACGAAGCGCCGTTGAAACCGTAGCCCGTATTAATGACCCAGAGCAACAGAAGCAGTTGATATCGATCATCATCGATGATGTTCATAGACTAGATCGTTTAATAAGTGATATTTCTGATGCCTCACGACTTGATGCAGAGCTTAGCCGGGACGTACCAATGCCAATTGACCTACGATCGGTTTTAGACACGTTAATTGAAATTGAGTGTAATAAAAATTCCAACAAAACAACCTTTATCGAATGCCATCTCGAAGAGGGTGCCGACCTAACTGTTGACGCATCAGAAGGACGTTTAGGCCAAGTATTTCTAAATATAATTAGTAATGCTACATCTTTTTCTCCAGATGGGAAAAAAGTAACTGTTAACGCTAAACGTATTTTAACTGATGAAAACGCCCATGTGATAGTTACGGTAGATGACGAAGGTCAAGGTATTCCAGAAGAAAACCTTGAATCAATATTTGGACGATTTTATACAGATAGGCCAATTCAGGAATTAGAAAGAAAACCTGAAAAGTATGAAGTACATTCAGGGCTTGGTTTAAGTATATCCAGACAAATTGTCGAAGCTGCCGGCGGACAAATTTGGGCTGAAAACCTAAGAAACGATAGGAATCAGATAGCAGGGGCAAGAATTATAGTAAAATTGCCTGCCAGCAATCAGAACTAGCTTTAATGGATTTTTTAGATCATATTCGCTTGGTTACTCAAGAATAAACTAGAAAGAAAAATATAATGGCGATCACTCGGGTAGAATCTTTAGTTTATGGAGTTAATGATTTAGCTGCTGGTATTAATTATTATCAGGATTGGGGTCTCGAAATTCTAGAAAAAAATAGCAAAGGGGCTATATTCGCCACTCCTGTAGGGCAAACTATTTACCTGCTAGATAAAAATGACTCCTCTCTTCCTTCTGCTCCAAGTGATAATAAATCAACGGTTCGTAAGACGGTTTGGGGAGTAGATTCAGAAGAAGAATTAGAAAAAATTTCCGTTGAGCTATCAAGGGATAGGAAAATTATCCTTTCTGAAGGTAATTCCTTCTATACGCGAGATGAAAGTGGGTTTCCAATAGGTTTTTGTTTGAGCCAACCAATCCAGGTAGATATTGCTCCCCCAGAAGTAAATACGAACGAAAACTCTAAACGATTAAATAAAGTTATAAGTCATATCTCTCAAGCAAAGCCCTTTCGCATTGGACATGTGGTCTACTTCATCCCAAAAGAGCAATCAGACACAGCAGTTTCTTTTTATATTGATCGTCTAGGTTTTCGTCTGTCGGATCGTACAATTGGCCGAGGCGATTTTATGAGGTGTCCTCAATCCCGTGATCACCACAATTTATTTTTGTTACAAAGAAGTGGTTCAGCTGAATTTAATCATGCGGCATTTGAAGTTAAGGATTTCGATGAAATCATGATGGGCGGTGAATATATGAAAAAACATGGATGGATGGCTGCAACTAACCCTGGTAGACATATTTTAGGATCAAATCTTTATTGGTATTTCTCGAATCCTAGCGGTGGTAATACAGAATATTTTGCTGATATGGACTGTATGGACGATAATTGGAAGCCAAGAATATGGGATAAAAACCCTGGCTTTTCTCTCTGGTCTATTGATACGCTTACTAACAATTGACCCTCAGAAATTTGTTAAAAGGTTCGGAGTAAACTATGACCGTAACAAGATTAGATACTAATGATTACGACGCAGTCAGTGCTGCAGATAAGTTAGTCCCAATTATACAACAACGCGCGGAAGCAACTGAGGATGCTCGTTCAGTTGTAAAGAAAAATATTGAAGACTTAAAAAGTGCAGGACTATTTAGAATGGGGGTTCCTAAATATTTAGGAGGTCATGAACTTCCGATTGAGCAATCGGTCGAAGCCATATCACGATTAGCAAGAGGCTGTGCCTCAACGGCATGGGTTTGTGGAGTTTATAATGATCACGCAATAACTATCGGAATGTTTGATTCCCAAGCTGCGGAAGATATATGGGGTAACAATCCAGACGCTCTTGTTTCTGCAGGGTTCAATCCTGCAGGGGAAACAAAACGAACCGATGGAGGTTGGAATCTAAGTGGCACCTGGGGCTGGTCAAGCGGTTGTGATCACGCCAACTGGCTGATGGTGGTTACTTTTTTGCCTGCGGAAGGAAACGATAAGCCTACACCTTATTTTTGCCTGGTTCCCAGATCGGACGTTAAAATTGAGGATAACTGGCAAGTAATGGGATTGGTTGGTACAGGATCAAAAAATTTAGTAATTGAGAATGCTTTCGTTCCTGACCACCTTACATTTTCCATGATTGAAACAAATAACGGTTCTGCCAATCGACTAATGAACAAGGTTTCGCCTCTTTTTTGTTTGCCCCGCACCTCAGTAATCCCATTTATGCTAGCGGCTCCATCCCTAGGAGTAGCAGAAGGCCTCCTCAAACTTCACATGGATTACGTAAAAAATCACCAAAGCATGGGAGGTGTCAGTTTAAGTGAACTGGGAACAATGCAAATGCATATTGCCGAATCCTCAGCTGAAATAGACGCTGCAAAAATACTAATGTTGCGAGATTGTCGAGAGGCAATGGCCTCGATGTACAAAGGACAAGAAATGACAATGATAGAAAGAGCTCGTTGTAGAAGAGATCAGGCTTATATGGTTACCTTATGTAGACGAGCAGTAAACAGATTATTTACTACAGCTGGAGGAAGTGGAATTTTTTTAAACAATGATATGCAACGTAAGTTTCGTGATATTAATGCCATCAGTGCTCATATGGCTTTAAACTGGGATATTGCGGGAAGCATTTATGGAAGGGTTTCTCTTGGATTGGATCCTAAAGACCCCAGAATATAAAAATTGAAAAATTAGAAATACTATCATTTAGTAAATTTGGTCGGCATAAACAACTGGATCAATTGATATAAGGATCTATTTGCTAAACGAAGAGTTAGTTTAAGAAAAATTATTGTTATTCTAGAATAGATAAACAATTAATTTACCCTGTCTATACAGTGTAATAAATGTGTTATAATTATTTTTTTTTAACAAGATAATACATTTTAAGCATCACTAAATTATTAATAGTTAGTTATTTGAGTAAAAAAGGGACGGAATGATGAAGCAAATCAACGTTGGGGTGATTGGAACTGGATGGACTGGAGGCATACGTGCAAATGCCTGTGCAACAAGTCCTTTAATAAATGAGCTACACATTGCTGAAATAAATCCGACGAGATTGGCTGAAGTAAAACAAGAAACCAATCCTGTTTTTTCGACTACTGATTGGGAGGAGTTGCTCAAAAAAGATGAACTAGAAGCTATTGTCATTTCTGCAACCCCAGAATCAACACATTATCCTATGATTAAAGCGGCGCTAGAATCTGGTAAACACGTCTTTGTAGAAAAGCCAATATCAACCACTATTGCCGAAGCAGATGAGGTAATAGCCCTAGCAGAGTCTAATAATCTAAAATTTACGGTCGGGTACTCCCAACGTTTTAAGCCTAAGTTTGCTTATGTTAATAAAGCCCTAAAAGAAGGACTAGTTGGCGAACCGGTAACCTGCCTTGTTAGCAGAAATGTTACCCGGGAACTGGGAACTAAAATAACTGGCCGCTCTAAACTTTCTCCTGCTGCCATGGAGGCCACACACGATTTAGACTTCCTATTATGGTGTCTTCAACCTAGAAAACCTGTTCGTGTTTACTCACAATCCTCAGGAAAACTTTTCAGGAGAACAAGTGAGACTCCCGACCATCAATGGATTATGGTCACAATGGATGACGGCACAACAATTACCGTAGGAGCCGGATGGATACTTCCAATTGGCTATCCAAATTACTCACAATGCTGGATAGAAGTCATTGGGTCAGATGGGGCACTAACAATTGATGACACCAATAAAGAGGTTCAATTCAATACGACGGAAAATGGTATACGCTACCCGATGTCTTCGATGCCGGGAGAGCCAGTTGATCACGTTTTCGCAGGCCCAATGGCGAATGAAACATTACACTTTATTGAAGCAGTAGTTTATGACAGACCAGTTATGGTAAAGCCTGATGAAGCACGACTTGTGATGGATGTGTACACGGCTGCTGACTTATCAGATGAACTCGGAGAGCCTGTAACCATACCGCGCAACGATCCCGAACCTGCCTAACAATAAATAAAAAAGCATGTAATTGATTTAAAAGCATCATAATAGGTCTCGTAAAAGATTTCCGATCGTAAAGGTTGTTTGACTAATACTGGTTAACGCAATCTGATCTTTAAAGGAATGGGGAAAACTCAATTATGGATAATGGAATTTGGGCCGTTTGGTATGACTTACCCGAAAATGTGCAAAAAGAGCATATTGATTGGTTACATAGCTCGTATCTTACAGAAATCATTTCCAGACCGGGTTTCACCTGGGCAGCCCACTATCAAAGTAATGGGGGTGGCCCGGACATGGATAAAGTACGTAATACTTTTCCAAAATCAGTGGATATGGAAAACATTGGCAAAGGAACTGAATTTCTCATTTTGATAGGCGCTGCAACTCCCTCAACTTTTTTTGCTCCTAACGTTGTTGATCAAGAAAACTCGAGCGAGAGAGCAACTAGAGAAATGCTAAATATGAGAGAGGGCGAAAGAGTATGTATTTTTTCCGAATTTGCACGAGTTAATGGCCCAGAAATAGAAACTAGGCCTAATGGGACCACGCCTGGCCCAGCTATCCAGATGGGAAGCTTTAGAATAAATGAAATCGATAAAGAGTTCGATCTAGGATCATGGTATATGCAAGATAGGCTGCCTACCATGGCAAAAATGTCCGGATGTATCGGCGCTAGAGTCATGTTATCAGCTGCAGGTTGGGCTAAATACTCCGTACTTTATGAGTTTACTTCGTTAGAAGCTCGACTTGAAAATTTCGAAAAGCAGCAAGAAGCTTTAAATTTAGATGAAAAAGAATGGTCTGGAAAAGTTATAAGATCGACTATGCATACACCTGGTTCACCAATTGTTGCTCAGAGAATTTGGCCTCCTTTGAAAAATGGATAACATCAATATACACTTTGCAGGGTATCAGGGTAAATTCTCTGTACATAGTAAAGCTATAACTATGTTTAAAGAGAATTTAAGTTCCATTTTGGGAAACAAACTGAATTTTTGTCAGACAGATAGTATAATCAATTTAGGTCGACCCGCAACTGACCTTATTGAAATGGTCAGCTCCGGGGAGATAACGTTATGCTATCTGGCCTCGAGTTATCTAGCAGACAGAGTGCCTGAATTCGAACTTCTAGACCTCCCGTTTACCATACATAATCGTGAACAAGCATATGCATTAATGGATGGCCCCTTAGGAAAGTTTTTATCCGATAAAACTGCCGATGTTTGTGACTTTCGTATTTTGTCATGGTGGGATAACGGTTTCCGGCACTTTTCTAACAATATTCGTCCTATCAAAAAACCCGAAGATTGTCTGGACTTAAAAATAAGGACCCTAAGAAGCAATATATATACCGAAACTTTATCCGTCCTAGGTTTTAACCCAATATATAGTGATGTCAGTCAAATAAAATCCCTGGTCAGCTCTGGTGCGATAGATGCACAAGAAAACGCTTTAAGTAATATTTTAAATTTTGGGTTTCATGAGCACCATAGATGGATAACTCTCTCAAATCATTTCTTCGGACCAGCAGTGGTCTTATGTCACAAAAATACTTATGATGGATGGTCTTTAGATCTAAAAAAAATCATATTATCAGAGCTAGAAAAAGCAACAGACTATCAAAGAACACTTGCTGCCTTGGAAGAAAGTGAAGTTATAGAAAAATTTGATCTTTCTAAAAATGAGATATACACACTGGATGTAAATGATATAGAGGCGTTTTCAAATAAAGTTCAGCCAATAATTGAAAAAACAGTAAGTCGTTTTCGAAATGAACTTTTTGAATTTCTTACCCATTAACGGCATATGTTAACAAAACCATCTCAAATAGGATCAGAATCACGAATAGTATCAAATTGCGGATAAAGTAAACTATAATCTTCTTCGGACATCCCCATATTTATGGCTTTTTCAAGAAAATTATAGGTCTGATTTGTATAGTGTGCTTTTACACCCATAGAATCGGCCATTCGTACTGCCATCCCAAGATCTTTATTTAGGTTGTACACCCTAGATCGCGCATCCCACTTTTCTGATAGAATATGTTTAGGAAAACGAAACTCACTCGAATAACTTCGAGCATTAGAATTGTTAAAGACATCAATCATGTCCTTAAGAGAAATACCAGCAGATTCCGCCAGACGTCCAGCCTCACAATTCGTGAGAAATATTGTATGTACCACCATATTATGTATGAGCTTCATGGCGTGCCCGGCCCCACTTTCACCAAGATAATAAATATTTTTTGCAATCGATCCCAATAGGTCTCGGTGTTTATCAAAAACATCTTCATCACCTCCAATCATTAGAGTAAGTTCACCGGAATCTGCTCCTGTAGCGCCGCCACTCATGGCTGCGTCCATGTAATAAACTCCCTTTTCAGAGGCTAATTCCGCAATCCGTTTCGTGTCTTCGGGAAATGAAGTTGTTAAATCAAAAATGGCAGTCTCAGGAAGAGCGTTGGCTAATACACCCTCATCACCTAGCAATGTTTTTTCTATTTCTAAAGTAGCCGGTACCACATAAAACAAAGTGGCACCCTCAAATGCCATTTTATCAGGAGACATAATAAAAACATTATCCCAATCTTTAAAATATTTTAAAGCAGAATTATCAATATCCCAGACAGCTGTTGAATAACCTGCCGCGGCAAAATTCATTGCGACGCCGCGCCCCATATTTCCTAGACCTATGACGCCTACTGAAACTTTAGTCATAAATATTTACTCCACTCTGATTTTATAAAAGTGTACCTAGCTCAGCAAACTTGCCTTCTTGATCATAGATAATATTCATCTAGGCTTAACGGTAATTCAAGCTCTTGCCGTCTTCTAGAAGATAGATCCATAGCCATAGTCAAAAGGAGGTTCATATGTCCTTCAGCAGCTGTTGCATGTGGTGTTTTCATCCCCGTATACAAATGTTGGTACCAAGAATTCGTTTCTTCCCTCATAGGCCCCCAAAACTGTCCATCATAAACATCTCCAGCAGGATAGCTGGTAAGAAAATCAACATGTCGTTGAAACTCAGGCGTAAATCCATCTGGTACGTAGCCTCCACCTTGAGGAACTTCTGTGGCTAAGACCAAATCACGATGTGTGTCTTCAACATCTATTACGCCTTTATTGCCAATAATGCCTATCTCTAAGCCATATACGGCTCCTGGCCACACTACTGGAGCTGCCCAGCTAATATTCATGGAAAACATTGTGTCATCGTCCATCACGAACACGCCAAAGGTTGAATCTTTGGTACCATACTGTGAAAGAGCTAAATCATTAGAACGAGCATAAACTGATACTGGCACCTTACCTTCCATTAGCCACATAGACATGTCCAAAGCATGCGTTCCTGAAACAACCATTGGGGTTAAGTTTTGGCGTTGATTAGTTCTCTGTACAGTTGCAATAGGCACCATGCGATTCATTATTGCCCTCGTAACCACGCCTGTAACCTGACCAATTTGGCCTGTATTAAGACGTTCTTTAATGGCTAGAAATCTCCTTCGAAATCTATTTGTGTACCCTACAACAGCATCTACTTCAGCTTCTTCGATAGCATTTAAAACCTTCTGGGACTCTCTAACATCTGTTGCCAACGGTTTTTCTATAAATAAATTATGACCCTGTTCGACTGCAGAAAGTATAGGAAGCACATGATGATTCTCATCAGTTGAGATAATAACAGCATTGACTTCCGGCCGTTTCACAAGTTCTTCATAATTAGTCGTAAAAAAATCAGCGCCGGTATCTTCAACCAATTTTTGGCCCAAGTCTTCTTTGAGGTCACATAATCCTAGCCAACCAATCCCTGGGTAATCGCGAGCCATTTCAGCTCTAATTCGACCTATTGTGCCGCAACCTATTATAGCCAAACCAATTTCTTTACGCGCGCCTGTCATTATAATTAATTCCTCTTTCATAAATATACTTGAGGTATATCTCTTTAACCATTCTTGGAATAAATAGCACCAATTTTTTTCCCCTGCTGCCTCCATAATATAAGGCTTTGATAATAGAGATTTATTCAGTGTCTGTATTACTAGAATTAGACCGTATAAAGTATCTTAAAGTCTTATATATCGACAAATTGATTAATTACGGTTGCAGAGACCAACCGCTTAGGTATAAATCTATTTTAATCAAGTTAGATTTTCTAGGAGTAATTGGCAATGTATTCAGTTGATATTCACGCCCATTTTTTTACTCGAGGTTACATAGATACGCTTAATAAGTATGGTCATAAAGTAGATTGGTCTGTCGAATATAAGAATGATGGCTCAGTAATAATGAGTTCCCAAGACAATAGACCTGTAGGCCCAATTGACCCTAGTTATTTTGACATAAACGCCCGATTAGAAGGACTCGACCGGCAAGAAACAGATCTTCATGCTCTTTCTCTAACTAATCCAATGTGCCATTTCAGCGACGACTCGCTCAATCTTGATTTGGCTCAAGCATATAATGATGGGACATCAGAGTTTCATATAGCGCATCCCGATCGTTTTGTTGGCCTTATAACATTACCAATGCTTAATGCAGATGACGCAATAACAGAATTAGAAAGGGCCGCAAGACTGCCTGGTTCTAAAGGTGTCTACATGGGAACCAATATAGCCGGCCATAATTTATCAGAAGAGAGGTTCGAGAGCATTTTTGATAAAATAGCAGAACTAAATCTTCCAATATTTTTGCACCCGGGAAATGTAATAGGTGCTAACAGGCTTACTCATTATCACACAATCAATACCATCGGAAATCCAACAGACACTGCGGTAGCTGCAACATTTCTGATTTTTAGTGGTATATTGGATAGACACCCAAAATTAGAAGTGTGCCTTCCCCACGCAGGAGGCACTTTCCCCATACTAATTGGGAGAATAGACCATGGATGGAGCGTCCGCCAGGAATGCAAACACTTGGCCAATGCCCCATCAAGCTATTTAAGAAGATTCTCATATGACACGATAGGACACGCAAACTACGTTATGAAGTACTTAACTGATCTGGTTGGCTATGACAGAGTTCTCCTGGGCAGCGATTTTTGTTTCGACATGGGTCATGAAAAACCTGTAGAGAACGTTAAGAGTTATGATTGGCTTAATGATCAAGAAAAAAGGGCAATTATTGGAGAAAACGCCTGTCGTATCCTTGGACTAGAAATCCCAGTGGAAATCTAAATTAATAAATTTTTTGCGTTAGCAGTTTAATCCCAAACAAAAGCATATAATTCCACTAAAGTATGAGTTAAGTATTCTGTTATTTACTGAATATTAATTTTATAATAAAAGTGTTTGAACGAATATAATCTTATGACATTCAAAACTGATACTAATCATACCTTCGTATATAAAACTCTGGCATAAACCAGTTATTTATATTGAAAAAATATTCAAGGTGTTGATTAAGGAGCAATCTTTCAATGAGCATCCTATTTTGAGTAACTTACGACAAGCAGGTTTAGGAGAATTCTAATGAGTATCGGCGCAGATAATCTCTCAGAAAATGACTACAGGGTAGCCGACATTTCTCTCGCAGAGTGGGGACAAAAAGAAATTGCAATAGCTGAAACTGAAATGCCTGGTTTGATGGCTCTGAGAGATGAGTATTTGGGTTCTAAACCTCTTAAGGGTGCACGCATTGCCGGTTGTTTGCATATGACTATACAAACAGCAGTACTAATAGAAACGTTGATTGAATTAGGCGCAGAAATACGGTGGTCTTCTTGCAATATATTTTCCACGCAAGACCAAGCTGCCGCAGCAATAGCTAAATCTGGAATACCTGTCTTCGCTTGGAAGGGTGAAAGTGACGAAGAATTTTGGTGGTGTATAGATCGAACTATAGAAGGACCTAACGGCTGGCGACCGAATATGATATTAGATGACGGTGGTGATTTAACAGCTGTTATGCACGATAAATATCCCGATCTATTAAGCGATGTCCGCGGCTTGAGTGAAGAGACTACTACTGGAGTGCATCGCCTTCAAGAAATGGCTAATCAAGGGACTCTTCTTGTTCCAGCATTCAACGTCAATGACAGTGTAACTAAATCAAAATTTGATAATTTATACGGTTGTCGAGAAAGTCTAGTCGATGGAATACGTCGAGCGACAGATGTAATGATGGCAGGGAAAGCAGCAGTAGTTTGTGGATTTGGTGATGTAGGCAAAGGATCCGCAGCAAGTTTGCGAAATGCAGGCTGTAGAGTTCTAGTAACCGAAATTGACCCTATCTGCGCTCTTCAAGCAGCTATGGAAGGTTATCAAGTCGTGACACTGGAAGACGCTGCACCTATAGCTGATATCTTTGTAACCACAACAGGTAATGTTGATGTAATAAAGCTAGACCACATGCGAGAAATGAAAGATAGAGCCATAGTCTGCAATATTGGACATTTTGATACAGAAATAGAAGTCTCAGCTTTAAGAAACTATCGCTGGCATAACGTTAAACCCCAAGTAGATGAAATTGAGTTTCCGGATGGAAAAAGACTCATATTACTAGCAGAAGGACGCTTAGTTAATCTAGGCTGCGCAACGGGCCATCCAAGTTTTGTTATGAGTGCCTCATTCACAAATCAGGTCTTAGCTCAAATCGAGTTGTGGAATAATCATGAAGCCTATGAAAATCAGCTGTATGTTCTACCCAAACACTTAGATGAAAAAGTTGCTTATTTGCATTTAAATAAAATAGGAGCAAAGCTCACTAAGCTTACTAAGGAGCAAGCAGATTATATTGGGGTATCAGAATCTGGCCCTTTCAAGGCTAACGCATACAGATATTAGTCTTTTAAAGCTCTATGTAATAAAAATAAAAGTTCTAAAATAAAGTTCAGGGCGCTAATTAGGCCTAGGTAAATCCTTTTCTCGAATCCTGATTAGTAGTGCTAGGGTTAATAATATATAATGTTACTAATAAATTGTATTGAATATTATACATTGACTGCTTTAATTAATATTTTAAAAATCGAAATAATTTAATCTGTTGAAGTGATGCTTCAGAGGAGTTAATCATTAAACTTAATCTCTATATGTTAAAATATCTTCTAACAATTAAATTTGCACTCTGAAGAGTGGCTTACCCGATATGTCATTATCTTCTGTTTCAAAAGAAACTACTTCTTTCTCAATATCTTTGGAAAACGTAAGAGCTACAGAAAAATTTGGAAAATCACTTTCTAGACTGCTCAAAATAAAAGATGTGATTGCCTTGAGTGGAGAGCTAGGAGCAGGAAAAACTACTCTTGCAAGAGCGATAATTTCTGGACTTGGTTACACACAAGAAGTGCCGAGCCCAACTTTTACGCTAGTGCAATACTATGATCTTAAGCCAGTTTCGATATGGCATTTCGATTTATACCGCCTAAACAGCCCAGACGAATTACTCGAGCTTGATCTCGACGAAGCATTATACTCGGCAATTTCATTAATAGAATGGCCAGACAGAATGGGGCATTTTACGCCAGAGGAGAGGCTTGAAATAAAGCTTTCTTTTGACCAAGAGGAACAAAAACGTCATGCAATTTTAACTGGTCATGGAAGTTGGGCAACACGTATCCGAGAGGTACAAAATGCCTTCTAAAAAGACAGCTGATATTCCTTCAGTCTATAACATTCCATCTGAACTTCCGTTTTTAGACATACTGGCTTCCGGGATTACTAATAAATATCAGGATCCAAATAATCCATTAAGCCTAGCAAAGGTTTTGATCCTCTTACCAACTCGGCGCGCCTGTAGAACCCTTAGAAAGGTCTTTCTAAAGCATACAAATGGACAAGCGATTCTTTTACCCAAAATGGTTCCTATAGGTGATATCGATGAGAATATTATTCAATTAAGTTCGTTAGCTATCAGTGATTTTAAAATCGAAGATAAAATCTTGCCCTCTGTGGGCGATATTAAACGTCGGCTGTTGCTAACAAAATTATTACAAGAAAGCCTGCAAAAAAAACGTATAGGAACAGAACGTAGCTATAATATACCTGTTGACAGGATGGTAAGGTTAGCCGGAGAGTTAGCAGAATTACTTGATCAGGTTCAGACCGAAAGATTAGATTTTGCAAATTTGATAAATCTTGTTCCTAATGACTACGCAACCCATTGGCAGCTTACTCTAGAGTTCTTAAGTGTGCTAACGGGCTCCTGGCCTAAACTTTTAGCTCAGGAAGAGGCAATTGATCCTGTTAATCGTTGGAACCAGATTCTTTCTGCCTGCTTAGTAGAGTGGAAAAAGCATCGACCAATATCACCTATTATAGCTGCTGGCAGCACAGGCAGCATCCCAGCAACAGTTGATCTTTTATCTGTTATTGCTCGACTGCCAAATGGGGCTGTCGTTCTTCCTGGACTTGATAATAACCTGGATGAAAAGTCATGGGGTTTACTTGAACCTTCCCACCCACAATACGGCTTAAAAAAAACACTTGCACATATTGGAATCCCTAGGAAAAAAGTTTTTCCATGGGTTAAAAATATTAAACCCCGAAGTTATGTTCAAAGCCGATCTAAGCTAGTTAGCATGGCTTTAATACCAGCCTCGGAGACAGTAAATTGGTCTAAAGATCAAACCACTGACCCAAAATCTCTTAAAGACTTCACGCGCATTGACTGTATGAGTTCTGATGAAGAAGCTGGGGTTATAGCCCTAATAATGCGCAGCGTTTTAAATGACAAAAACAAGAACCGAACCGCCGCTCTTGTCACCCCCGATCGAAATTTGGCTAGAAGAGTAACTTGCGCACTTGCCCGCTGGGAATTGTTAGTAGAGGACAGTGGTGGAATTTCATTATCAGAGACAGCTCCAGCAATTTTTTTTCGACTAACTGCTGAAATGGCGCTTAGGGATGCAACCTCTTTGCCACTTTTATCAGTTTTAAAACATCAGTTAGCAGCATGCGGTTGTTCTAAAACAGAACTAAACCAGCTGGTTCAAGAATTGGAAATAAAATTCCTACGTGGCCCCCGTACTAAGCTAAACCTTCAAAGTCTTGCTTCAGAAATCCATCAGAAATCAAAAACAGACTCGAATGGGTTAGAGCGCCTTGCAACTATGGTTGATTTTATTTCATCATCTGTATCGCCCTTTAGAAAAATCTTAAATGGTCCACCGCAATTATTAAGTAAATTCATTATTGAGCATATCCGCTTTACAGAGCTATTAGCTAAAAGCGATTTACTTGAAGGGAAAGAGAGGCTCTGGCAAAGCGACGCTGCTTCTGTTCTTTCAACTTTAATGACCGAGTTAATAGAAACTGGTCACATACTTGGGACTGTTTCAGGAAATCAGTACTTGAACTTAATTAACTCTCTCTTTTCGGGCCATACCGTTCCATCAGGCCAGGACAACCATCCACGTCTTGCAATTTTAGGCCCATTAGAATCTAGGCTCCATTTTTATGATGTGATGATCCTGGGGGGGCTTAATGAAGGAACCTGGCCCAATGCACCAGACCCCGATCCGTGGATGAGTCGTCCGATGCGATCTGATTTTGGATTATCTCAGCCAGAAAGACGAACCGGATTAAGCGCTCATGATTTCACACAAGCGTTAGGGGCGCCTCAAGTTTTCCTAACCCGTTCTCAACGAGTTGATGGAGCCCCAACAGTTCCTACTAGATGGCTGACACGAATGGAGTTCTTTATCAAACATAGAAAAATCAACCAAAATAATGTAACCAAAGACGGATTTCAGTGGTTGAAGTGGCAAAGGAGTCTCAGTTTTACCGAATCTAAAAACTCTACAAGTATCTTCGCTAAAACATTCCCGCCCAAACCAACTCCGCCTTTAGAAGCAAGACCCAGAAAACTTTCAGTTACAGAAATAGAAACCTGGATGCGTGATCCTTACTCCATTTATGCCAAGCATATATTAGGGTTAAGAGCTTTAATGCCAATCGATCATACGCCTGATCCGTCTGATTATGGCAATATTATTCATTCAATTCTTCATACCTTTCTTAGAAAAAACCCCTCGGGTCCGTTATCTGAAAAAGCAATAGATGAAATGTTAGATATAGGTAAGTCTGTGCTATCACAAGTAAGGTCATTTCCAACTTTGTGGTCATTTTGGTCGAAGCGTTTTGAAAAAATTGCTCCCTGGTTTATTGAAATGGAGAACTTACGAAGAGAACAAATTTTAACGTCATATCCGGAAAAGACGGGCAGTCTTTTATTAAACGGCCCTGCGGGATTATTTGAAATAACGGCTAGAGCAGACAGAATAAATCATTTAAAAAATGGAAAACTAGAAATAATTGACTTTAAGACTGGTCCAATTCCTCGAAACGTAGAAGTAGAAGCAGGGTTTTCTCCCCAATTACCATTGGAGGCAGCAATAGCCATAAATGGCAACTTCAAGGGTGTTCCTAAAGGGGCTGTTATAACCTTAGAGTTTTGGCGACTTAGAGGTGGAAATGATCCTGGAACTATATCTTCAGTTGGCGGTGACTTTCCGGAGAATTTAGCAAATGATGCGAAAGAAGGTCTCCAAAAATTAATCAACTCTTTTGATGATCCCCAGACCCCCTATGAGAGTCGCCCCAGGGCAAACGTAGCTCCACGCTTTTCCGACTATGAACATCTAGCCCGAGTAAAAGAGTGGTCTGAAACTGTTTTACAAAATAAAAAAATAAGATGACCCTAAAACTAGAAAATGAACTCCTTCTAAGAACTGAAGCTAATCAAAAGAGAGCTTCAAATCCGTATTCCAGTGCCTGGGTATCGGCTTCGGCTGGGTCAGGTAAAACAAAAGTATTAACTGACAGAGTGCTAAATCTATTATTAAACGGTGTGGAACCAGAAAAAATCCTTTGCTTAACCTTCACTAGAGCTGCAGCAGCAGAGATGGCTCAAAGGATAAATAATGAGCTTGGGCACTGGGCCATAAGTGATGACGAAGAATTAAGAATCCAACTAGACTCGATCTCTAGTAAAAGGTTTGGGCCAACCCAATTTAAACTAGCACGTAGCTTATTAGCACGAGTACTTGATACACCCGGTGGCTTAAAAATCATGACTATACATGGATTTTGTCAATCAATCCTTCAGCGTTTTCCTATTGAATCAGGTGTCCCACCAAATTTTTCTGTTATTGACGACAATGATTCCAAAGATCTCTTAAGGGAAGTCTTGCTAGAATTAATGACAAAAGATTATCCTGAGGATAGTTCATTGGGGCTCGCAATTTTTTTTATTGCAAGCAGGATTCATGAAACTAGTTTCATAGATTTGATGTCCGAGTTAACAGACAATCGTGTCAAAATAGAGGAACATATAAAGAAATATGGCAGTGTTGAATCTCTCCTAAAGGAAACAAAAAGAACATTAGGACTCAATCCAGGTGACACTCCAGAAACAATTCTTACAGAAGCCTGCAAAGACAAAAAAATCAATCGTGACGGCCTAACAAGGGCAATTTCTATTCTTTCTGAAGGAAAACCTACTGATCGAGACCGAGCATCGAAGATAAAAAAGTGGATTGACGATCCTGAAAATAGAAAACAAGTTTTTAACGATTATAAAAATGCATATTTAACTAAAAATAATAATATTCGTGTAACTTTAATAACTCAGGGAGCCCTTTCAGAAGACCCTATAATTATTAATGTTTTAAATGAAGAAGCTGCCAGAGTTCAGAAAGTCTGTCGAAAAATTAAAAGCGCAAATATTGCTAGTTCGACATCAGCAATTGTGCGTGTCGCTGAAGCTATTATTGATTCGTATTCACGTAATAAAAGCATTAGAGGAATGTTAGATTATGATGACTTGATAGTAAAAACTCGAGAATTACTTGATACAGAAGGAAATGCTTCTTGGGTATTATACAAACTTGATGGTGGAATAGATCACATACTTATTGACGAAGCTCAAGACACTAATCCGGATCAATGGCGAGTTATCGCGGCAATCACGGATGAATTTTTTACTGGCTTTAGCTCAAGAGATGAGAAGCTAGAAAATACCATTTTGCCTAAACGCAGCATATTTGCTGTTGGGGATACTAAACAGTCGATTTACAGTTTTTTAGGAGCAAAACCCGAAGCATTTGAAAAAATGCGAGAATATTTTCAAAAAAATGCTGAGGATTCCAAATATGACTGGGGTAATATTCAAATTGATGTCTCCTTTCGTTCAACGAGCCCTATACTAAAAGTTGTAGACGAAGTATTTAGTCAAGAACTTGCCAAAAATGGGGTCGTTGGGGACAAAACGACATTAAAGCATTATCCTGTAAGGGCAGGTTCTTCAGGAACTGTGGAGCTCTGGTCTCTCATAAAATCTGAAGGCCTCTCTTCACCAGAGCACTGGAAACCACCTTTAGAAAGAGTTTCTTATTCAGATGGTAGAGAACGTTTGGCAGGACTGGTCGCCAGAAGAATAGCTTCATGGTTAAATGATGATGAGCTTTTAATTAGCCAAAATCGACCTATAGAACCTTCAGACATCTTGGTTTTAGTTCAAAGGCGTGGCCGCTTTGTAAATACTTTGGTGCGATCTCTCAAAAATTTAGGAGTTCCAGTTGCTGGCCTTGATAGAATGATACTCACTGAACAAATGGCAGTAATGGATCTTATAGCGATCGGTCAGTTTTTACTACTTCCTAAGGATGATCTTACATTAGCTACAGTTTTAAAAGGACCTCTAATAGGATTAAAGGAAGATGAACTCTTTCATTTAGCTTACTTGCGTAAAGAGAGTCTGTGGGAAGAATTAAAATGTAAACAAAATAATAACCCATCCTATACCAGAGCCTTTACCTACCTATCGGATCTGTTGGATCAAGCAAATAATCTGCTTCCCTACGAGTTGTATTCAAGAGTTTTGAACCAAGGTGGACGAAAGCTTATACTTTCCCAATTGGGCCCTGAAGCAGCTGACCCGATAGATGAGTTTTTATCTTTGTGTCTTGATTTTGAGAAAAATAACACACCCAGCCTGCAATCATTTATAGATTGGATCAATGCCGGAAAAGCGGAAGTAAAACGTGATCTAGACCAAGGAAATGACACCGTAAGAATAATGACGGTTCATGGAGCTAAAGGTTTACAAGCACCTATTGTTATTCTACCTGACACTGTGCAAGTTCCGACTAGTTCTTCGGGTCTTCTTTGGTCTGAAGATAACAACACATTTTTATGGGCTCCAAAGGCCGAGGATAGAGATGAAATTTCTGATCAAGCGGTTGAGTATGCAAAAAGATCACAATCTGGTGAATATAGGCGTTTATTATATGTGGCAATGACAAGGGCGAGAGATCGTCTCTATGTGTGTGGATGGGAACGACCTAGACGCGAAGCACAAAAAGATTGTTGGTATAAATTAATTTTTGAGGCAATGAAGATCATCGGAAGAGAGACTACAAGTGAATTCTTAGAAAATGACTCGGAAATAATCGATTCAAAAATTCTACATATTTCGTCTCCTCAAGATGTTAAACCTGGTGCTAGTCCAGAAAGGTTAGAGGGTTTGGTTTTCAGACCTTTACCAGCTTGGTCATACTCCAACCCATCGCCAGAAGCTAGAAGCACACAGTATCGAACACCCTCAGCAGTGGGGCTTGACTTACCCGTTTCATCGCCTTTGGAAATTGAAGATGACATGAACAGATTTAAACGTGGGAAAATTATTCACCATCTTTTACAATGGTTACCAGACTTGCCTGTAAGTAGTCATATTACCCGAGTAGAAAAATATCTCTCCCTACCTTCATTTTCTCTATCCATTGATGAAAAACGTAAACTATCAGAAGAAATATTTAGTGTACTAAATAATAAGGTATTCTTTGATCTTTTTTCAGGGGATAGTCTGGCTGAAGTGCCCATTACAGGTAATATGGCTAGCCCGGACGGAAATAAACAAGTAATAACCGGGCAAATAGACAGACTAGTTATCGATGAATATGTTCTCTCAATTATTGACTACAAAACAAATCGCCAAGTACCAAATACACCGGAAGAGACAGATTCAAAATATCTTATGCAGATGGGGGCTTATAGAAAGATTTTAAAAAACGTTTATCCAGAAAAGTCTATAAAGTGCTATCTATTATGGACAAATGGCCCCCATTTAATGGAATTACCCGATGAGTTACTCGACGAGTATTTAGAAAATTGGATAGCTACAGATTTTGAATAATTGTTAACATGATGACTTGACCTATATTCTGGTCATATCTAGTTTCTTAGTTAGAAAAGAGTTATTAAAATCAGTTCCGAAAATCCCTTTACAAGGACAAAAACATGCCCAGCAAATCAATTTCAGATGACACATTTGAGACAGACGTTCTTCAATCAGAGAAACCGGTTCTAGTAGATTTTTGGGCCGAATGGTGCGGCCCATGCAAACAAATAGGTCCGAGCTTGGAAGAACTGTCGGATGACAAGGCTAATGAACTGATAGTCGCTAAAATTAATATAGACGAAAACCCAATGACTCCTTCCAAATATGGGGTACGTGGAATTCCAACTCTTTTGCTATTTAAAGACGGTCAAGTTGCGTCAATGAAAGTTGGAAGTCTTCCTAAAAGTCAGATTTATGATTGGGTCGATTCTATTCTTTAGAATAGTTCTTTAACCGCAGTAGGCATTATCACTTAAGCTTAATAGGTGTATTAAGACCGATGATTCTGCCAACCAAAGAATGAGAACCACATATTAATATTGTAGCTAAATGAGATTTCTTAGCCAGGTTGTATAGTGCCTCTTCTATAGAGGATTCAGACATAGCATTAATCCCCTCATCTCTTAAAAGAGCCAACAAATCATCAGGCGCATGACCACGGGGTTCATCAACCAATGGCACGGCGGTTAAGGAGGCTGCATACTTCACAAGTGGCTTAAGAAACACTGCTGGGTTTTTATCTTCTAACATTCCAAAAAATATATGAAGTGGTTTTTTATGACCTAAATGTATTTCAGATAGAGAACCACTTAACGCTTTTCCAGCCGCTTCATTATGACCTGCATCTAGCCATACGTCCCAACCCTGAGGCAAACATTGCTTAAGAAGACCATCAGATAACAGCTCTAATCTACCCGACCAACTAGCATTAGAAATTCCAGAGATTATGTGTTTTTTATCTATTTGTATTTGTTCACACTGCTCCACACACGCAATCGCAGTCGCCGCATTAATCATTTGATGCGGCCCAACAAGGGACATTCTAGGTATTGTTATACTTAGCATTTTTGATTTGTACGAAAATCCATTTTGGACCCCCTCAAACTCATAATCTACACCGGCTTGATAAATCTTTGCTCCAACCTCAATTCCTTGGCGTTCAATAACCTTCATAACCTCAGATGATTGGGGGGCTACAATAGACTTCGCTCCCCTTTTTTGAATCGCTGCCTTCTCACCAGCGATAGTAATAATATCCGATCCTAAAAAAAACTCATGGTCCATCGAAACCGGAGTTATTATCGTAGCCATGGGATTTTCAATTACATTTGTTGCATCAAAACGACCTCCAAGTCCTGTTTCTATCAGCACAATATCAGAATTAGTCCTTGATAAAGAAAGAAATGCTGCAGCTGTAAGAATTTCAAATTGAGTAATTAGCTCTCCGTTATTAATAACTTCGACTTCGTTGAAAATAGTACACAAATCACTTTCTGGTATAATATTTCCTTCCAAAACATAACGTTCATTAAAACCCACTAAATGAGGAGAGGTATAAGTACTCACAACTAATCCAGCAGCTTCATAAATTGACCTTAGAAATGCAATTGTTGACCCTTTTCCATTGGTCCCTGCAACATGAATAACATGAGGCAAGTCCTTATGAGGTGAATTTAGCTTATCAAGAAGTCTTACTATTCTTTCTAATGTCAGATCTATTCGCTCAGGATGATAACGATCAAATCTAGCAATAATTTTTTCCAGAGAGCTTTTAGAATCCAATGGCTTATTTACCCAATTACTGTTTTGTCTTCATTTTCTAAATCAGAAAAGTTTGTTTCTGTCTCTTCATTTAATTTACTACTAAAATTATTCTTTTCTAAATCGTCGGGAGTTTTCTGGCGCAGTAAAGATATTACTCTTATTAAAGTGTCTCGAATCTCACGTCGTGCCACAACCATATCAATGAGTCCATGTTCAAGCATGCGCTCAGCACGTTGAAAATCTTCAGGTAACTCCTCTCTAATCGTGTCTTCTATTACCCTTCTACCTGCAAATCCAACCAAGGCCCCCGGTTCAGCAATATGTATATCTCCAAGCATAGCAAACGATGCGGTTACCCCCCCCGTTGTAGGATTGGTAAGTAAAACAATATACGGCAGGCCGCTTTCTCTGACCTGCTCGACGGCGATGACGGTGCGGGGCATCTGGATTAAACTTAGCATACCCTCTTGCATCCTTGCGCCTCCTGAGGCCGGTATAGTTATAAGCGCCGCTTTTTTTTCGTTAGCAATTCTAGCAGAAATGGTCAGCCCTTCACCCACTGCCTGCCCCATAGACCCGCCCATAAAATCAAAATCAAAAGCTGCGATTACTACTGGAAGACCACCCAGAAAACCGGTAGCAACAACTATAGCTTCCGATTCGTTTGACTTAGTTTGTGCTTCACGAAGACGATCGCTGTATCTTTTGGTGTCACGAAATTTGAGTGGATCTATAACTTTTTTTGGTATTTCAACCCTTTCATATTCACTATCATCAAAAAGCATATCTAACCGTTGAGTAGCAGATATGCGCATCTGATGGTCACAGTGATGACAAACATAAAAGTTCTCTGATAACTCTCGATGAAATAGCATTTGATCGCAAGATGGACACCTACGCCATAAATTTTCTGGTACGTCCTTTTTGCCTACTAAAGCCTGTATTTTAGGTCGTACGAAGTCTGTTAGCCAGCTCATGTTTTATCTTCAATCCACTACATATTATCTGGATTCACGAACACCCTTAGAAAGAGAACTAACAAATTCCAGTACAGTATCAACAAGGTTATCCGAGGGTGTACCTGTTTCATCAATATTGTCTTCTATAACCTTAACTATAGCTGAGCCCACAACAGCAGCATCAGCAGCACGAGAAACGATAGCTGCCTGTTCGGGGGTTTTGATACCAAAACCAACAGCAATGGGTAGTTCAGTGTATTTCTTTATGTTTTTAACTGCTGAATGCACTTCTTCACTACTGGCTGATTTACTACCGGTAACGCCAGCAATAGACACGTAATAAACAAACCCTGATGTATTATTAAGTACAGTTGAAATTCTGTTCTCATCAGTTGTAGGAGTCGCTAACCTTATAAAATGCAAACCTTTTTTCAGGGCCGGTAGACACAGTTCTTTATCTTCTTCCGGTGGTAAATCCACCACAATCAAACCATCAACACCAGAATTCTTCGCGTCTATCAAAAATTTTTCGTTGCCATATATGTATATTGGATTGTAATAGCCCATGAGAATAATCGGCGTTACATCATCTACTTTACGAAACTCCCTAACCATTGATAAAGTTTGACGGAGATTTGCTCCCGCACTTTTTGCCCTGAGCCCAGCTGCCTGAATTGATGGTCCATCTGCCATAGGATCCGAAAACAAGACTCCTAGCTCAATAATATCAGCTCCAGCAGCGGGCAAACCCTTAAGTATATCCAGACTTAAATCTAATGTTGGGTCAGCGGCCATTATAAACGGAACAAAGGCTGCCCGCCCTTCCTTCTTAAGAAACTTAAACTTTTTTTCAATTCGTCCAGTTGTAACTTCATTCATATTACCACTCCTAGTGAATCAGCTACCGTAAAAACATCTTTATCTCCTCGCCCGCACATGTTTACTACCAAAATATGGTCACCTGGTAATTTTGGAGCGATACGACCCACATGAGATAAAGCATGCGCTGGTTCTAAAGCAGGAATTATGCCCTCAAGGCGACTACAAAGTTTAAATGATTCTAAAGCCTCACTATCTTGAACAGAAACATAATTTACCCTTCCAACATCATGCAGCCATGAGTGTTCTGGTCCAATACCAGGATAATCTAAGCCGGCAGAAATAGAGTGTGCATCTAATATTTGACCATCATCATCTTGTAATAAGTATGTGCGGTTTCCATGCAATACTCCGGGAACACCGCCATTTAATGACGCAGCATGCTTGCCTGTCTTAATTCCGTGTCCTGCTGCCTCCACACCAATGAGATTAATGTCGGTTTCATCTAGAAAATCGTAAAACAAGCCAATAGCATTAGAGCCTCCGCCAATACAAGCCACCAAGGTATCAGGTAACCTTCCCTCACTTTTTAAAATTTGTTCTCGGACTTCCTGCCCAATAATAGATTGAAAATCACGAACCATAGCTGGATAGGGATGGGGACCTGCAACTGTGCCAATCAAGTAATAGGTATTGTCGACTGAAGACACCCAGTCTCGCAGAGCTTCATTCATTGCATCCTTTAAAGTGGAAGTTCCACTTTTTACAGGAATAACCTCAGCACCGAGTAATTTCATTCTAAAAACATTTGGAGCTTGTCTCTCAATGTCTTTAGCTCCCATGTAAATGACACATTCAAGTCCAAATAAAGCACAAACAGTGGCTGTAGCGACTCCATGTTGTCCCGCACCAGTTTCAGCAATAATTCTTTTTTTTCCCATGCGACGTGCTAGAAGAATCTGACCGATACAATTATTTATTTTATGAGCACCGGTATGGTTTAATTCGTCTCTTTTAAAGTAGACTTTGGCTCCACCAAAGAACTCGGTCAAACGTGAAGCAAAATATAAAGGACTTGGCCTACCAACATAGTGCTCCAAATAATATTTCAATTCGTTGGAAAATTCCGGATCTGACTTTGCTTGGGCATAAGATTCTTCAACCTGAAGTATTAAAGGCATTAGTGTTTCAGCAACGTAACGTCCGCCGAAAATTCCAAAGTGCCCTTCTTTATCAGGGACTGATTTGTATGAATTTGAGAATTTATTAGTCATAATAAGCTGTTTTATACATCAGCGTTAGCAAACATAACATAAGACAATTTAAAGAAATGTAACTAAAGTTCTGAAACAACTTTTAAAAACCGTTCTATTTCCGCTGGATTCTTCTTATTCTGCCTTAATTCAACCCCAGATGAAACATCCACTGCATTGGCACCGGATTGCTTAACCGCATTTGATACGTTTTCAGTATTTAATCCTCCAGCTAACATCCACGGGACTGACAAATTTCTTCCCGCTAATAACGACCAATCAAAGCTAATATTATTTCCTCCTGGTAAAGCATTTTTTAATGATTTTGGGGCTTTAGCATCAAACATTAGCCAGTCAACAGAATCACTAAAAGTAGAAGCTTTTTCTATGTCATCTTCATTAGCTACCTTAATTGCCTTCATTATTGAGACATTATGGTTTCTTCGAATTTCACTGCACCTTTCAGGGCTTTCATCGCCATGTAACTGTAACAAATCAATCGGAACATATGTCAGTGTTTGAGCTAATATATTATCATCAGGATCCACAAATAATCCTACTTTTTTCACGTTTCCAGGTACTATAGAAACTAAATGTCTTGCTAATTCTAGTTCAACATGCCGGGGGCTTGGTGAATAAAAAACGAGACCAACAAATGATGCTCCATGTAGGACTGCGCTTTTCATTGAGGTGGAATCTGTTATTCCACAAATTTTAGCAGACACGGTCATTGTCTTATATTTAACTCCTTAACTATTCTTTCTGCCGCTAAAGCTGGGCGCTCTGATCCAGTGATTGGCCTTCCAATTACTAAAATATCGGCGCCAAGTGTAAAAGCCTCTTCTGGTGTCATTACTCTTTTTTGATCCCCACTTGAAGCCCATCTTGGCCTAATTCCAGGAACTATTAGAAAGAAGTCGTTTCCACAAACTTTTCGTAAGTGAGTAATCTCATTTGCTGAGCAAACAACGCCATCAAGTCCACATGATTTAGCTAATAGAGATAGACGTTCAACTTGACTTACAACAGGAGTATTTTGTCCTACCGTAACAAGATCATTTTCATCTAGACTGGTCAAAACAGTAACGGCCGCCATTAGCGGTGGACTATGTGTTTTATTTTTTGAAGACTTAACTGCAGCCTCCATCATAGCTTTACCTCCACTAGCATGGACATTAATTATCGATACACCAAGATCAACTACTTCACCAACTGCTTTAGAAACTGTATTTGGAATATCATGAAATTTGAGATCAAGAAAAACAGGAATACCTAATTCGATAACTTTTTTTAAACCCTCAGCGCCATTACTACTAAAAAACTCTAACCCGACTTTAAATCCCCCAACTAAGGATCGAACTTCTTTTGCCAAAGCTAATGCCTGATCTAGATCACTAGTGTCAATCGCAACAAATATAGGGTTTTTATATTTCATCAAACTAATCATCCATTTTAAAAGAATTTATAACACCAATTTTTTACAAAGCGTCTTAAAGGGCCCCTAAATAGAGTCCACACCATCACGGACTCTTAAAACCTCGGTTAAAGCTATGAACAAATGGTAAAATGAGGTTGCCGGAACAGAATGTCTTATGGGCTCTCCGTCTCTTGCTATGTGTTCTCGCCAAAGCCCTGTATCATTGATAAGATAGAGTTTAAAAAGACGATCTAGTAAAAATTCTAGTCTAGTTTCTGAGGTCTTATCCAGCTCTAATTCTAATCTGGCCGTCTGAGCCTTTATAGATTCTGTCTGGCACCATAATCTTTTATTATCATCAAGATCAATGCCTGAACGCATTACAGAATCGAAAATTAACCCCTTTGTAGGTTCTGTAGTTTGTTCGACTCCAAATTTTTCAGCAAATTGATATAACTTTTCTGCTAAAGACCGATCAGTAATACAACCCAAAGATTCGAACTGATATAGAAGCCAAACCCATTCGTAATGATGACCAGGCTCAACAATGAGCCCAGACGTTCCAGAAGCCGGTGCCCAATTGTAATCGAAAAACTCTCCTAATGTATTAGTTTTATTGTCTATGAATCGAGACGATAGCAACTCATAAATACTTACTGCTCTGTCTACAAATTCTGAATCACCAGTACTTTTAAAAAGAGCCAAAAGAGCTTCGAATAAGTGCATATGTGAATTCTGGCGCCGTGGTAAATCTTTCGATAAATTCTCGTAATATCCTCCATATTTAGCATCTTTCAAATAAAGATCTATGAATTCTAGTGTTCTAATGGCCATCTCTATGGCTCTTTCATCACCCGTGGCGCGATAATACCAAGCAAATGAAAAAATTGCGAAAGCCTGTTCATAAAGTTCAACCCTTGAATCCTTTATAGTACCATCGCGATCAACTGAATAAGTAAAACCTCCAGGTTCGTCTCTCCAATAGTAACTAGTTATAAATTCAAACCCATGCTTGGCTACCTCAAGAGGAGATATACCACCAGATACCGGTTTCCATCCCATTAAATATGCATGACTATAAACGTAGACCTGACGAGCCTGCACTCGAAGTCTCTTGTTTTCATCTTTTATAGGTATTCCATTAATCGACAAGCTATCAAAAAACCCGCCTGCCGTAACATCTAAGCCTGAGTTTGACCATAGTGGTAAAGCTGATTCAAAAAGCCAGGAGGTAATTCGATGACTATTGACGCCCATTATAAATCCAGGAAAACGTTTAATCTATTGCACTGGAAGGCTTTATGCATTCGTGCGGCATTCTCTATATATGCAAATCATGCGATGTGGTTACTATCTCTTTTTTTTTGTCTAAAGTTTTATTCGATCTTGTAGACAAACTCTTCCCATTCGATAAATGCTTTCTCCCTTCTTTATTAAGTCGTCGCTTAGAAGACCTGGACGACCAAACAATAAAAGCGCCTACGAAAAAGCCAATTAGTAACCCTAAAAAAACAACCAAAAAAACTGGTGCACGACCAACCAAGTCAAATGGCCATAGGCTCACATCGACAAAATTACGATTGTTTATTGCAAAAACAACCAAAATCAACGCTACCGGCAAGCTAATTAGCCAACGAATCTTTTTCACGATCTAACCTTAGAAGTTACCAATTATTGTGCCCAATTAGACTATAAAGGAAATACCTAGAGTGTGTTTAGAAAAAGATTAATAATTCTATCTATTTTGAAATATTTTAAATCGCATTAAGACGCTCTCGTAGTTCTTTACCAGTTTTAAAGTAGGGTACAGCCTTTTCAGATACCCTTACGGATTCACCGGTTCTGGGATTACGCCCAATCCTAGCTCCTCTATGTTTAACAGAAAAAGCTCCAAATCCACGAAGCTCAACACGATCCCCACGAGCTAGGGCTGCTGTAATTTCATCCAACACTGTTGCTACAATGCGTTCAACGTCGCGCTGGTAAAGGTGAGGGTTTTTTTCTGCTAATATCAAAATCAGATCGGACTTAGTCATTTTACTCTCATAAACTAGGTTTTATAACACTGCGTTAAGAAATTTTTGCTGCTGTATTGTGTCCCCGCAAATAAGCAAATTTCAAACCCCGTGCTACTTGTCAGGTTGCCAAACCGATAAGAGGCCGTCAAGTGCTAGAGTGTTGGGAAATAGGGATTTATCGGTGAGTCCAAAAATTAATTTAGATAGATTCCAACTTTTTCTTTCTGTGCTAATATCAATGATGGGTAAAGTTTTTGGAATCCCTTTTTCTTCGTCAAGCCATTCTCGTGCAGTTGATATATTGCCTATTGAGTCTACCAAACCATTGTCTAAAGCCTGTCTACCTGTAAAAACACGGCCATCAGCCAACTCCAAAACTTTAGCTCTATCCATTTGGCGCCTTTCACTAACCAAGTCAATAAAATAACGAAATAAATCTTTAACTAATATTTGAGTAGCCTCGCGACCTGTGTCTGTTAATGGCTCTAAAGGTGAAGGAACAGCTTTTAATGGTCCAGATTTTAAGCTTTCTGGTACTATTCCGATTTTATTAAGCATATTAGTAAGATCTATAGTCTGGAAAACGACACCAATAGAGCCAGTTATTGTGCTCTCGCGAGCAAACAGTTTATCACCAGCAATAGCACCCATATAAGCGGCTGAAGTTGCAACTGTTCCCATTATCGATACCACCGGCTTTTTTTCTCCCACAGATATTAAAGATCTGTAGAGATCCTCACCTCCAACTACAGTGCCTCCTGGGCTATTAATTGTAACAATCAAAGCACGAACAGAATTATCTCTTTTTATATCTGCAAGAAGAACATCTCTTTTAGGATCCTCAACTATAATTCCATTAATTTGGATCTTAGCCACTTTATATTTAGTAAAAATTTGATCAGTAGCCTCCAAGTAGAAGAAAACCAGAAATACAACCACTAAAACAGACAACGCCTGCCACAACCTCAATCTTCGCTTTAAGATGCGTCGATCAATCAATAAATTGGGGTCAAGTGTCATTCAGTTTTTTTTACTAATAAATTATAAAAGTGATATAAATTACGTCTTATTTACTTTTTGTATTTGAAAATTAAGGTTATTCATCCTTATTTTTCATCACTACCACTCTGTGTTTCAGAGCCTATCGTTTTTTCAGAGCCATTATCCCCATTTTCGTCTAGAGACTCATTGCTTTCAGCTGATTGTTGTTCCCTTTCCCTAAGAGCTGCGCCAAGAATATCCCCAAGAGAAGCGCCACTATCAGATGATCCATATTGCTGCATAGCTTCCTTTTCTTCATCCATTTCCTTAGCCTTGATTGAAAGGGATATCCGTCTATTTACAGCGTCAAAAGTAATGACTTTCGCATCTACCTTCTCTCCAACAGCGAACCGATCAGGGCGCTGTTCAGAGCGATCTCGAGACAAATCTGCTCTTCTTATGAATGTTGTAAGTCCACCACTGGTTGTTACTTCGATGCCTCCGTCATTTACCTCAGAAACAGTGCAAGTAAGAACTTCATCTTTTTTAACACTATTAGTTGCAGAGGAGAATGGATCTTCTTTTAGTTGTTTAATGCCAAGAGATATGCGTTCTTTTTCGACGTCTACATCTAGTACTTTAACTTTTATGTTGTCACCCTTGGTGAAGCCCTCTAGAGCTTGTTCACCTTCCCTATCCCAAGAAATGTCGCTAAGATGCACCATTCCATCTATGTCTCCTGGCAATCCGACAAATAATCCAAACTCTGTTATATTACGGATCTCGCCTTCAACTTCATTGCCCTTCATAAATTTACTTGCAAAACTATCCCACGGATTATCCATGGTTTGTTTTAGCCCAAGGCTTATGCGTCTTTTGCTGGAGTCTAAATCCAGTACAACAACTTCAACTTCTTGTGATGTCGAAACAATTTTTCCAGGATGTACATTTTTCTTAGTCCAGCTCATTTCAGAAACATGCACCAATCCCTCAATGCCAGCCTCCAGCTCAACAAATGCCCCGTAATCAGTAATATTAGTAACACGTCCCGTAAACTTGCTTCCGAGGGGGTAATTTGTTCCAACTGAATTCCATGGATCCTCCTCAAGCTGTTTCATTCCTAAACTTATTCTTTGTGTCTCAGAATTAAAACGTATCACCTGAACCTGAACAGATTGACCCACCTGAAGTGCCTCAGAAGGATGATTAATACGCCTCCATGAAATATCTGTTACATGTAACAAACCATCTACACCACCTAAGTCTACAAATGCACCATAATCAGTAATGTTTTTAATTACACCTTGAAGTATCTGACCTTCTTCTAGATTAGCAACAAGCTCCGTTCTCTCAGCCGCACGAGTTTCTTCTAAAACAGCCCGTCGAGAAACCACAATATTTCCTCTTGCCCTATCCATTTTCAAAATCATAAATGGTTGAGCAGTACCCATTAATGGGTTTACATCACGAACAGGCCTGATATCGACTTGACTTCCGGGCAAAAATGCAACAGCACCTGATAGATCTACGGTAAAACCGCCTTTAACACGGCCGAAAATCGAACCATCAACACGCTCTCCATTTTCGAAAGCTTTTTCGAGTATCTCCCAAGACTCTTCTCTACGAGCCTTTTCTCTACTAAGAACGGCTTCGCCATTAGAATCTTCAAACCTTTCGACAAAAACCTCTACTTTGTCACCAACATTTATTTCTGCTGTCTGACCGGGACTAGTAAATTCTTTTAGGGAAACTCTTCCCTCTGACTTTAAGCCCACATCGATAAGTGCTGAATCGTTTTCGATAGCTATAACGGTGCCACTAACTACGGTACGCTCTAAGGTGCCGCTCTCTCCCATACTTTCATCTAGCATTGCGCCAAAATCTTCTATTACTGGCATGCTATCGGTTGAAGCTACAGTTTCATTCATTTGTATTTAGATCCTTCAATTCAATACTTAACATTTTTAGCCCTTAGGCAAAAGTTTTAGTCAAATTACGCCGCCTGCCTAGCTTATCCAGACATACTAACGACAAAAAATCAAATAACCAAAAAAAGACTAATTAGGCTATTTAGTGTTGATGTAACTCAACGCGTCTGTAAAAACCTCGTTTGGCGTCTTATCAGAGGTGTCAACTACCAAAGCATCCACAACTTTGAGCGGAGATACTTTTCTCGTTCGATCTCTCTCATCTCTCTGTTCAATATCGGCCAGAACGGACGCATATGTACCCTTCAAACCATTTTCCTGCAACTGTTTATAGCGCCTTAACGCCCGAACCTCCTGACTGGCTGTTACAAAAAATTTGTAATCAGCTCCCGGACAAACAACACTGCCTATGTCTCTACCATCTAGAACGGCGCCTAATTTACCCTTAGGAGGGTAATTAGCAAATTCTCTTTGAAAGCCAAGTAACTCTTTTCTAACCTCAGGAAATGAGGCAACTATCGAAGCATACTCTGCCACTTTTTCCGTATATAATTCAATATCTTGTATGCTTTTTAGATCCACTTTTTTGACAGCATTAACTGCTACTTTCAAATCTTTTGGATCTTTTCTGTCCTTTAAAATCGTAGATCCTAGGGCCCTATATAACCGGCCAGTATCAAGACAAGCCAAATTAAAATGAGTTGCTAATTTTTTAGCCAAAGTACCTTTACCTGAGGCAGCTGGACCGTCAATAGCTATAATCATAAATATCCCAAATCATGCATCAGTAATAATATTAGCGCCAATTGATCTCATAAGTCCGACAAAATTGGGGAAACTAGTTTCTATCGTTCGTCCATCATCAATTGAAATAGGCTGCTCGCTAACTAGACCAAGAACTAAAAAGCTCATTGCGATTCGATGATCTAGAGATGAAAAGATTCTACTTCCCCCCTCTGGAGGCACATGATCTCCATATATGATCAGCTCTTCTTCGCTTTCTTCAACCTTTACCCCGCTATTCTTTAGGCCTTCTGCTATAGCTGAAAGCCGATCGCTTTCTTTATGACGAAGCTCTCCTATACCATTAAATACTGTTTTACCCTTTGCGCATGCCGCTGCCATAGCCAGCACCGGAAACTCATCAATCATTAAAGGAGCTCTGTCAGCGGGAACCTCTATACAGTTTAAACGACTAGATTTTACTATTAAATCTGCAATAGGCTCTCCTGACTCAGTTCGCTTGTTTATCCATCTGATAGAGGCTCCCATCTCAGACAATGTTGTGTAAAAACCCATTCGTGTGGGATTAATACATACCCTAGGCATTATAACCTCAGAGTCTGGGACTAATGTAGCTGCTACAGTTGGAAAGGCAGCAGAACTTGGATCAGATGGTACTAATATCGGAGATGGCTTTAACTCCGGTTGACCCCTAACTTTTATTAGGCGCCCGTTTTTTTTATCTTCTAGCTGTATATCAGCTCCAAAATACTTAAGCATTCGCTCTGTATGATCCCTGGTTATTGTTGGTTCAATAATACTAGTTTCACCAGGCGCATGAAGTCCCGCTAACAAAATCGCCGATTTTACTTGAGCCGATGCTACAGGTAAATCGTAATTTAGAGGCATTAAATTGTCGCTGCCAATTATCGTAAGTGGCAGTTTCTCGTTATTAGAATGGAACGTTGCCCCCATTTGTCTGAGGGGATTAATCACTCGATCCATAGGACGCGTGATTAAAGAACTATCGCCCGTTAAAATGCTTTGAAAGCCATAGCCAGCTAATATACCAGTAAGCAATCTTGCAGAGGTTCCTGAATTACCTAAATCAATTACTCCTTCGGAGTTAGACAATCCACCTATTCCAACCCCATTTACTTTCCACTTTGCATTACTTCCTCTGACAATAATAACACCAAGGTCTCGTAAAGCATCAGCAGTTCGAAATACATCCTCTCCCTCAAGCAAACCCGATATTTCGGTTTCTCCTATAGATAAAGAAGCTAATATAAGCGCTCTATGAGAAATAGATTTATCTCCAGGAATAATTAAACTCCCAGTGAGCGACCCCCCTTGACGGGAAATAATCTTATTTTTATCAATATGGTTTAATTCATTCATAAGCTATCTCTTAATAGATGCTCCCATAGCATAAAAGACCTTGATCATCTACTCGGGATAGTAAAAGAGTAATAGTAAAGTAGATTTTTTGTGATTTCGTTTTGACAGAAAGCCAAGATCATGGCAAATGGCAATTATTAGAACCTATGGAGGAAAATCAGTGGCTAAAACTGAATGGGGCGTAAAACGCACATGTCTTGCATGTTCGACCCGCTTTTACGACATGCGCAAGGATCCGATTATTTGTCCTAATTGCGGAGCAAAATTTGATATTGAAACTATATTCCGACCGAAACGTACCCGAGCTTCTGCAGATGAGCAAGCTCCGAAACCTGCGATTCAAGAAAGCGAATCCAGCGAAGATATAGAAAAACAATTAGCTGCTCTTGCCGATGAAAGTATTGAGGAGACAGAGGACGCAGATGATGACGACACCACAATTGAGATAGAAGACGATGAAGAAGATGAAGCTGCAGAAGTAGCTATCGTACCTAAAGACTTTAAAAATGAAGAAACTTAATTGTTTTTGAATACAAATTATCACTTGCCTTCGATGTTTTCTTAGCTATCGTCAGAATCTACATAATTTATGGGGCCGTAGCTCAGTTGGGAGAGCGCTACAATGGCATTGTAGAGGTCGTCGGTTCGATCCCGTCCGGCTCCACCAATTTCTAGTGTCCTTACATTACAGTTTTGTTCAATTTATTTTTCTTTATTCAGTAACAATCAAGTTAAATGAAAGAATATATAAATTTAAATCTTTTTATACAATCTAGGGGACATCATGAAGCCGCTTGGAATCATCCTGATGCCTCAACAAAATCTCTAACTGACATTACATATTATCAAGAACTAGCCAAAAAGGCTGAATTAGCACTTTTTGATTCTATATTTTTTGCCGACTCGTTAGCAATAACCCAAGATGAAGCATGCTCAGGTAGGATATGGCTTGAGCCAATTACACTTCTTTCTGCAATAGCTGTAGTAACAGAAAAGATTGGTCTTATAGCCACAGGATCTAGCACTTACTCAGAGCCCTACAACCTAGCTAGGCAATTCGCTTCAATCGACCATATCAGTGAGGGTCGAGCTGCATGGAACATTGTTACATCTTGGAGAGGACCTGTTGCTCGAAACTTTGGAAATTCTGGTCAAAGCTCTCATGCGGATAGATATATATTAGCTGAAGAGTATATACAGGTGGTCAAAGATTTATGGGATAGCTGGGCTGACGAAGCAGTAGTAGATGACCGGGAAAATGGAAAATATGCAAAAGCTGAACTAATACGCCCAATCAACTTTAATGGGGAGCACTATAAAGTTGAAGGGCCTCTAAATTTACCAAGATGTCCTCAGGGAAGACCTGTTCTGGTGCAAGCCGGATCGTCTGATGCCGGTCGAAGTTTCGCAGCGAAGCATGCCGAAGCGGTATTCACAGCACACCTAGACAAAGAAAAAGCAAAAAGTTTTTACAAAGATATAAAAGAGCGTGCTTCCAGATTTGGTCGTAAACAAGATCAAGTATTGATTTTGCCCGGACTTAGTCCGGTAATAGCTCAAACAGAAAAAAAAGCAAAAGAAGCTCAGGAATATCTAAACAGACAAACGGATCCAGAAATTGGACGAAGAACATTATCAGGTCGTTTTGGCGGAGAAGACTTTTCACACTTGCCACTAGATAAAATATTAAAAGCTAAGGATTTCCCAGACCCAACAAAAGTCGAAACTATGCGTAGTCGGGCACAGCTTATAGTGGACTTAGTCGAAAGAGAAGAAATCACCCTTCGACAACTTTTAGCTCGCTTTGCAGGGGCTCGTGGTCACTATACTTTAGCCGGCACTCCCGAACAAATTGCTGATTTTATAGAAAACTGGCATGCGGATTCCGCAGCGGATGGGTTTAATATAATGCCGCCTGTTCTTCCGAGTATGCTCGACACTTTCATAGAGCAGGTTATTCCAATACTTCAATCACGAGGGCTTTTTCGTAAGCAGTATCAAGGCTCAACACTACGAGATCACTATGATCTAGAGAGACCAAAAGGACGATTTTGGTAGTAGACTAGAAATAGAATCCTAGCGATGTATATGTAAATACTGTTTTTAGATATACAATTCTATACGCAGGCACTAACGCATCCAATATGGTTATAATACTGAATAAAACAAATGCATTTTTTAATGGGTCTTTACTAATAAAAATTGCCCACTATTAATAAAAAAGGCTGACTAGAAGAAGTTTGTGGATTGGCAAAAAGATAATTTTCTGCCAAAAGTTAACAATAATTAAACTATTCATATCGGGAAAACAAAAAATGGCTAAAGTCACACTCGAACAAGCTAATGAAATTATAAGAGCCGGTCAGGCAAAGGGACGAGAGATGGATATTGGCCCCTTGACTATAGTTGTACTTGACGATGGAGGCCATCTTGTTTCAATGCAAAGGGAAGACAAGAGCGGTATCCTTAGATTTGAAATCGCCTTTGGTAAAGCTTGGGGAGGCCTGGCTATTGGTCGCTCTTCAAGAGCTAACGAAGCTGATATAATTACCCGAGAACATTTTGGTGTAGGACTAGCTGCGGCATCAAATGGCAGAATTATACCAGTTGCTGGAGGAGTTCTGATAGTTGATCAGAATGGAGACGTTGCTGGTGCTGTAGGTGTAACCGGAGATAGCTCTGACAATGATGAAACTTGTGCTATAGCTGGCATCGAGGCGGCAGGACTAAGTCCGAAAGTTTAGCACTTAGCTCATTCGCTAAAGGCTATTCGATACTTTCAAATATGACCTGTCTAGGTTAGGGCTTCATTAATCTAGTTTTTCGTTCGAGTGGAATGTCTATTCCACCAACAATCACACATAAAAGAAACATAGTCCGTTATATTCAGGCTTTTTGATTTCGAAAAACGACTCACAACTAGTGGCTCTTCCACATCTATTTGTAAGCTGTCAGTAAACCGATTCCAAAAGTTAAACATGCATGAAACCATAGTTATTTCAACTATCTGTTCATTTGAAAAATGCTTCTTCAAATCTGGCATCGCCTGAGGGTTTTCTCCTCTGTAAGTTTTTTCAGTTAAGACTTCTGCCCATTTAATTGCTGCCTTTTCTGCAGGTGTAAATTTCTGAGAATTTTCAAAATCATCTTCTAAATCAGCAATTAATTCCTCATCAAACCCTAACCCTCGACCGAGCGTTACATTATGAGAAATTCAGTATTTACACCCATTAAGTATTGACGTTTTTAAAATCACCAATGCTTTTATACGAATAGCAAGTTTGCCTGTTATTTCTTCCCTTAAAGCCGCCATAGCAAATCCATAAATAGACTGAGCCAGCTTGGGGGAATGCGCTGCAACCCTCAACGCGTTTGCGACACGTCCAAACATCCTCTTGGAATGTTTGAAGACGATTTGTGCTTCTGGACTAGCATCTTCATCAGAAATTAAAGGTAAATGAGCCATTTTATCCTCTTTTCTTTATAAAAAATCTAAAAATTATAATTATAGTAGGTCTCGAAGTTTGCCAACAAACTCTGGAACTAGATCGGTTGCTGGTCCGTAATGAGATTCATGAAAGTAACTTCCAACTTCCGATTTTTCTAGGTTTAACTCAACTGTGAAGGCGCCATTCTGTCTAGCCTCTTGAACAAAGCCAGCCGCAGGATAAACATTTCCAGACGTCCCTATAGAGAGGAATAGCCTACAAAGGCCAAGCTCAGAAAGTATCAACTCCATATGCAAAGGCATTTCACCAAACCAGACCACATTTGGCCTAATGCTGCCAATAAACCCACAATGATCACATTTCGATTCAGGACTTAAATTATCTTGGAAATAAGTTATTTCGTCACAATTATTACATCGTGACTTACTTAATTCTCCATGCATATGAATGATTTTCTTTGACCCGCCTCTTTCATGTAAATCGTCAATATTCTGGCTAACAAGTAAAACACCACCCGGCCAAAATGCCTCTAATTCAGCCAGAGCCGTATGAGCTTTATTAGGCTTTATCAGCGGATTATTCATCTGACTACGTCGCACATTATAAAAATCCAACACCCGCTTAGGGTTTGTTTGAAAAGCTTCTGGAGTTGCTACATCTTCTATACGGTACTTCGCCCAGATTCCATCCGGATCACGAAAAGTAGAAAGTCCAGATTCTTTTGAAATCCCTGCGCCAGTCAATATCAAAATCGGATCACTATGAATAATTTCTTCTAAAACACTCATCTGGTTTAATATATTTCCTGTTGCAATCTAATAATTCGAATTGCAAATATCAAAATTATCAATCAGCTTGCTGTACTTCTATGCCCGCGTCCCTTAATATTTTTATAGATTCAGGAGAAAACTCAGCTGCCGGCGTGTCGCCGCCAATGACACCTAGAATCATACCTTTTGTTAATCCTTCGGAGGCGCTCATGCATTCGAAACGACGCTGTGATCCTGGCTCAAAAGAAACAACGTCCCGCTCTTTCAAAACAACATTATCATTTCCCTCAGCGCCCTCCCACTCGAACATCCATGTTCCAGAAATAACTACAAATGTTTCATTAGTGTCATGTGTATGCATCATGACACCTTGACCAGGAGCTGCCTCCACATAACCAAGATTAAATCCAGGACTTATATGACTAATTAATGGCCTAGCATCCTCGCCTAGAGGCGAATACGAACCCTCCCCTGATGGCTGAGAAAACCCCAATGCATTATAAAAGGTTCGCCTGTAACCATCCATTTCTTGGTCTGGGAGACCAGTATCAGCAGGGTTAATATCATCAAATCTTGCTACGCATTTTAGTATCTCTGACTTTTCAGGTTTATGAACTGGTATAGCCACTTTTTTCTCCTATAAATTAAGTAAAATTTGAATCAAAACTCTTATTATTATACTTTCAAATGCAAGTTATACGAAAACAAAACTAACAAGTTAAAACTTTAAGGACTATATTCCGCAAAAACAGCACAAGAAACAAAAGCGTATGTTTCAATAAAGCTGCTTTTACTAGGCTTTCTATTCAAAGCCTCCATCGCTCCCATTAGGCAAAACCAGTTGAGAAGTTCATGTTGCCCACTATCTTCAATCTCTTCGGTCTGATAGTTGCGCCAGAGATCATAGTCTCCTACCTTAAGGGCTTTATATAAAGTCTTATCAGCCTGCACATCGGGCCACAGTTGATAGTTTTTTTCTGTAAGAAAAGAATGAGACCAACTGGAGGATGCCATCAGAACAGTTTTATAAGGGCTCTTAGCCATTATTTTTGCTGTCGCAGCTCCTACTTCCATACAACGTGATGGATTAGGCGATGGAGGGTCGAGATTAACTAGATTTTCTCGCATTGATAACGGAAGACGCAGGCCACGAGCAAAATTGACCCTTCTCCCATAACAATTTACGTGAAAAGGAAGTATAGGATATTTAAATCCATATCGATCATCATCTAATAAAAGAATTGTGTTTTTAAATGAATGCCCCAGCGGGTGATGCAAAGGTTTATAACCATAAGACATATCAAAACCATCTTTAATTAGCTCCTCAGTCAAATATTTTCCCGCCTCTTGATGTCCATATACATTATAGGAAAAATCTTCTTTCTCTGACCAAGGGTTTTCTAATTGATTACTATCTCTCCAAGGTAAAATTTCTTGGTCCTGATAAGCTAGTATAGCGAAAGGAGGTATTAGGTCTTCTTGAAAATTTTCATATTGATCATCCCCCCATATAATAATTACATCTGGGTCAAACTCATCAATGATCTTACGAGTTTCCGCAAATCTTTGTTTAAATACTTTTCGTGCCTTTCCTGCAGATGAAAGTCCAAAATCTTTTCCCAACTCTTCGAGCATCTCAACCGGCCACCTAGAACTATCTTTCCATTCATCAGGCATATCTGGGTCCTGAAGTGCCATTTTAATAAACCTTGTCCAAGTTTCATCTGGCCCAAGCATTAACGGTCTATGAGTACACCCAATTCCAAGAATTTCTCCCATGGGATTCTACTCCTTAGTCTGATTAAAAGAGTAATTTACACCAATTAATAAGTCGTATCATTTATAATAAAACTTAAAAGTCTTGCAGTGATAATAAAAAATAGCAAACTATGAACACTAAATGACACTTTAAATTCGTAAATAACAAATTTTATAGTATCACTTTAATTACAAGACCACCTTCAACTGGGAAAACTCATGCCTCAATTAATTCTTCACGGAAATCCACGTAGCAACCTTGTCAGAACTTGTCTGTTAGCTCTTAATGAAAAAGAAGTTGATTTTGAACATGACCCAACCGTTCCCCAAACACCAGAAGCATTGCAACGCCATCCGTGGGGGAAAATTCCTACTCTGACACATGGAGAAATCCTATTACATGAAACTCTGGCAATCATAAATTATATAGATGATTCATTCTCTGGGCTAAAACTTAAACCTAACAATCCCTCTAAACTTGCTTTAATGAATAAGTGGCTATCAATTTATCTCTGTTATATGGATAACCCAATCATAAGAGTAATAGTAATACAAAGATTGTTAAGTAAGTCTCCAGATGAAAATTTAATAAAAAACACCATTCCCGATGCAGAAAAACCTCTAAAATTACTCGATGAGTGTTTAGAAAAATCAAATTATATTGCTGATAGTGAGGTGTCATTAGCAGACTTTTTTATCTTACCTGCGTTAGATTATCTAAAGATGACTAATGAAGGGGTTCAACTGCTTAAAGACACTAGTAACATTAACTCTTGGATTGATAGAATGATGGCAAGAGAAAGCTCTATAATTGTTTTTAAACCTAACAATTAAAATAAGAAAAAAAGGATATACAAAGTTGACAACTAAAAAAAGTGTACTAGAAACTAACGACCAGCTTGATTACGACTTGGTTGTCGTTGGTTGTGGTATAGCGGGTTTGTCAGCAGCAGTTTTGGCCCAACAAAACGGAATTAGGGTCGCAATCATCGAACGAGCAACTAAAGATGAACGCGGAGGCAATACAAGATATACAGAGTCATACTGGCGAATGAAATCAAGAGATTCTGTTTCAGATGACTTTGAAGAACAGCTTATTTCAAACTCAGGTGGATATCCCGACCCTGAAATAACTAAGGATGTTTTGAGGTCCTATGAAAATTGGCCCCCTATTCTGAAATCCCTCTCATTCACAGACCCAGATCTAATTTCCACTATCTCCAGTGAGGCACCTAATGCACTCCAGTGGCTAGAAACATTCGGTATAAAATTTGATTTTTTGCCCAATTATTTTATTAATGAGTCCACAACACGCATGGCTCCTATTGGTGGAGGCCTAGCATTGGTAGAAGCGTTGGCAACTTTTGCTGAAACGGGACCCGGAGATGTTACAATACATTATGAGACGACTGCAAAATCTCTGATTCACAACAATAATGGGGGCATAATAGGTGTAAACGCAGTTGGAAAAGGAAACAAGCCACTAAAAATACTAGGAAAAGGTGTCGTGCTAGCTAGTGGGGGGTTTGAGGGTAATCCCGAAATGGCAAGCCATTATCTAGGACCCAAGGCACTATACATTCGCCCAGTAGCGCGTGGAGGCTATTACAATCGTGGTGAAGGAATTCGTATGGCTCTAGAAGCTGGTGGAGCACCAGCAGGAGATTATGGAAGTTTCCATGCTCAACCAATAGACCCTCGTTCCGGAGAACAAGAACCTATAGTGCTAATTTATACATACGGTATCTTGGTAAATAAATTTGCAGAAAGATTTATTGATGAGGCTCCAACCACTGTTGATGCAAGTTATGAATCTAGAACTCGAGCTATAATGCAACAACCTGAAGGAATAGCTTACGCAATACTTGATGGACGCTTGGATGACATCCCTAATTGGCAAAAGTCAGTCCGTTCAGATATTCCTCCCATTATAGCTGATACAATTTCTGATCTTGCGTCCCAGATGGATCTTGACGCTGATAATTTATCTAGGACTATTAATTCCTTCAATAAGTCTTGTCCTGATCCTGCTAAGTTTGACCCCATTCAAGCTGATGGGCTGTCTACAAGGGGTTTAAAGCCCATAAAATCCAATTGGGCTAGAGCATTAGACCGGCCTCCTTTCCGAGCTTGGCCTATTATTGCTGCTAACTGCTTTACCTTTGGAGGAATTAAAGTAAATAATAATTCACAAGTGGTAAATATGGATGGAGAAGCAATTCCTGGCCTATACGCAGCCGGCGAGGTTGTAGGTCTTTATTACCGTAACTACCCTGGTTCTACTTCAGTAATGCGAGGCGCTGTTACAGGCCGTCTTGCCGCTTTAGACTTTGTTAGACGACACAACCAATAAGGTCATTCTACTACTAAGGAGTAAGAAATGTCAGTTGCTCGCCATCCTAGACCTCCCGAACTAGAAAACTCATCTCTGGATGAGATTATGGATAACTATGTTGCTCTCTACACTGATCGAATACCAGATTGGGAGGCCTTTGAGGATGCAAAAATAGAAGGATATAAGCGAGCACAGCACCGCTATATTGGCGCAGGAGGTTCAGGGAAGCATTCAGATCCTAACGCTATTCCGGCTCGCGCACATACTTTATCATTAATGTATGTAGAGCCGGGGCAAGGAAATGCAGCACACACTCATGAGGTAGAGGAAACCTTCTTTGTCCTAAAAGGCCTGCTTGATGTTTTCGTAGAAGATCCTGTTGGCAATCGAAGAGAAAAACAATTAAGGCAATGGGATTGCATTGCTTGCCCACCTGGAATTATACATGGTTATGAGAATAAAAGCCTTGAGCCTGTTTGGTTCCAAGTAATTCTTGGACACGGTACACCAGATACAATGGGTTACTCGGATCAAGAACTTTTCAGACATCGAAAAGATCATCTGAATCAGGGCAGTTAAGTAAATAAATAATTATTTTTATAGTAGAATTAGCAAGAGCGAGATGAATATGTCCAATTACAGCGATCACCCAAAGAGAAAATTAGGAAATAGCGATATTGAGATGACTCCTGTTGGATTAGGATGTATGTCCTTTTCAGGTGTTTACGGACCAAGTGAAGACGAATCTGCAATTAACTTACTCCATGAAGCTATAGATGATGGGCTTGATGCGTTAGATAGCTCAGACATGTATGGATGGGGGCACAATGAAGAATTATTAGGAAAGGCTCTGGTTGGAAGACGTAATAAAGTAGTCCTTATATCGAAATTTGGGCAGGTTCAAAATCCAGACGGAGGGGGTAACCTAGTAAATGGACGTCCTGAATATGTGTATCAAGCATGTGAAGCAAGTCTAAAGCGCCTTAATACGGATGTTATAGATTTATATTTTCAACATCGTATAGATCCTGATGTGCCTATCGAAGAAACTGTAGGGGCAATGGGTCGATTAATAGAACAAGGAAAAGTTCGTGCAATTGGTGTTTGTGAAGGAAACCCAGAAACAATAAAGAAAGCCCACTCATCGCATCCTCTTGCAGCAATACAAAGCGAATTTTCGTTACTTTATAGAGAACAGGCTGAAGAAGCTCGAGAAATGACTCTTAACTTGGGAATATCTTTCGTGGCTTATTCGCCTCTTGGAAGAGGATTACTAACGAGTCATTTTCTTGATATGGACTCATTACCCAAAGATGATCCTCACGCCAGACATCCACGTTATGCAGAGGAAAACTTTACTCATAATCTTATGTTGGCAAAAAAACTAGCCGATATTGCCATAGAGAAAAAATGCACTCCAGCACAATTATGTCTTGCTTGGTTATTAGCTCAGGGTCAAGATTTAGTCACGATTCCGGGAACAAAAAGTAAAACTCGTCTGGAAGAAAACATGGGTGCCCTGCAAGTAAGCCTTTCAAACGATGATCTTCAAAACATATCCGATACTGTTCCTGCAGGTTCTGCAGCGGGAACTCGCTACCCTGCAGGAGGCATGAAAGGAGTTCATATATAAATCTATATCACTTAATGGCATCAATCGTTCGTAGAGAAGCATCTGAAAACTTTTTCAAAAAATTGAAAAAGAATTAGTTTTTTATGTCTTTCATCCTATTGCCTGACCATATCTCCATCTTTCTATTTTGACTTTGTCAAAAACTTTTCCCGAGTTGAGTGGTTCATTAGTCCAGAACTCTTTGCAGGCTTCTAAATTGGGATACTCTACGATCATCAAACTTCCTATAATTCCAGACCCATCATCAGTCTGAAGTGGCCCCCTAGCAACATATCGATCCATTACCTCTGCTTGATATTTGTGGTGCTCTGATGAGAAAGCGTTTCTTTTCTGATCGGCTTCGGGGCCATCAAGAGCAGTGATACAGAATTGTTGCCACCCTGTTGTTCTTGGATATTCTAGTTGGCGTATTTCCATACTCGAAGACCATCGAACAATTTCAGTTTGGCTGAAGGCACCAGCCAAATAATAAGGCTCATTTTCTACCCAAGAGGTAACATTATCGCGATCGGGAGCATCTAATAAGGTGATGCCTCCTGTAACTTCATCCCCATCCATATTTAATAAGGGTCCGGAAAATCGAATTTGATCGGCATGTTTTTGTAAATAAGACAAATGTTCCTCTTTAAACTCTGATCGAACGGCCTGTCCACGAATTAAATCAAGTTCAAAGTGAATATACCAACAAGGTGATTTTTTCATGTAATATTGCTTTAACTCTTCCTCATTTAAGCCATAACGAGGGTCTCCAATTAAAGCACCTGAAGGGTTTTTAGGATCAATCATGATGTCTCATTTTCTTGAATTTATTCTGTAGATTGATGGATGTTGCCATGTGTAATATAGGAGTTAGCGAATTATACTAAGATAATGTAAACCGTAAGCAAGTGTTTATAAATAAAAAAGCCTTTTATACACAGGAGGGGAACACAATGGCGAGACAATTTAGAAGAGTAGTAACAGGACATAACCCGGAAGGTAAATCCATAATTTTAATGGATGGGGCACCTCCGCAAGTTTTAGAACCAATACCTCAGCTTTTTCTTCACGAAATCTGGGAAACTTCTGCTCCTGCAGATAACACAGGGCAAACGGATACGGCAATACGCGACAATAGCATTGAACCCCATGATCCAGCTGGTACAATATTCCGTTATGTTGAGTTTCCCCCTGATGAAGATATTCGAGATGCGGATGATGCAGACGCTTTTGCCCAAATGGGTAGCAGTGATGCACACGATTCTGATTCAGATGTACCTGGAATGCATGAAACTCAGACCACAGATTATGCCATTGTTTTAGAAGGCGAAATGTGGGCTGTAATGGAAGAAGGTGAAACGAAGCTTTCTGCCAATGATGTTTTAATTCAGAGAGGAACCAACCATGCCTGGTCTAACCGCTCAGGTAAGCCCGCTTTAATGCTCTTCGTTTTGATTGGAGCAAATAAAAGAACTTAAAATAATTGGTTTTTTTTAGGCTATTCGAAATTAATAATTTTTAAGCTAATGCCGGAACAAATCTCCATTGGAGTTGTTATACCTGCCTTAAATGCAGAAAAGACAATATGTACAACTATCGACTCTGTACTAAAGTTTAGTGGAGGGTTCGACATTGAGATTCTTATTGTAGATGGGGGGTCAACTGATAAAACAGTCTGTCTAGCTAAAACCTACGGCATCAAAGTATTGACTTCAAAACCCAATCGCGGACAACAACTAGCACTTGGAGCCTCAGTAGTATCAGGGAATTGGATCTTTTTTTTACACTCAGATACAACCCTACTCGACGATTGGAATAGTGGAGTGAATGAATTCTTTGACTCCTATGAAGCAAAAAGAAGTGCTGGATATTTTCTTCTTAAGTTTGATGACGAATCGTCGAGAGCCAAGAGATTAGAGAAGTTTGTAAAATGGAGGTCTAAATTATTTGGATTACCCTACGGGGATCAAGGCTTACTCATAAGCCGCAGCCTCTACGAAAAAATAGGGGGATTCCGCCCTATGTTAATAATGGAAGATGTAGATATCATTAGAAGACTTACAAAAAGAAGAACAAAGCGTATTAACGCACATCTAGAGACATCCGCAATCCGCTTTAAACGCAACGGATATCTGTTTAGATCAATTAGGAATCTTTTTTGTCTTGTGTTGTTCTATATAGGGGTTCCAAAGAAATTTATTCGACTCATATACGGATAAAGATAACTTGATTAAAAATCTTATTCTCTTTGCTCGCCAGCCAAAATTGGGGGCAGCAAAACGACGATTGGCAAAAGATATCGGATACGCAGCTGCACACAATTTCTATAGATCAAATCTCATGACCCTGGCTTGGAAGCTTGGCAACGATCCCAGATGGAGAACTTCTTTATTTGCTAGTCCAGACCAGTCAGCATCCAATAAAAAAGTCTGGCCAGTCCCTTCTAAAATATCGATTATGGAACAGGGTACAGGGGATATCGGACATAGAATGTATAGAGCTTTTAAATCATTTTCACATGAACCTTGTGTAATAATAGGATGTGATATTCCTGAGATAAATCGGAACGATATATTAATAGCTTTTCGCTCTCTACAAAAAAATAAACTTGTATTCGGTCCGTCTTCAGATGGAGGCTTTTGGTTAATAGGAGTAAAAAACCCCTCAATTATCAGAGAAAAAATATTTAGTGAAGTTAGATGGTCAACCCCCAATGCCTTAGATGATACTTTGTCTAATTTACCAAAAAACATTCCTATAAGATTTATAAGAGAGCTTTCAGATATAGATCATGGAGGCTCATGGCGTAGATGGAAGATTCGAAAACATTCACACAAGATTGGATAGGAAGGTCCTCTCCTAAAAACCTCGGAATAAAAAATAGTAATTACACAGCTCGAGTCAGGAAGAACGAATATGTCAATTAAGACTAAAATACCAGTTTTGGCTAAACTTCTATCAGACTTGGATGATATAGGAATAGTTACTGAACATGATTTAAAACTTCTTCCCTCAAAGGGACTTGCTCATGATCATATTAGTATAAGTGGCAGGAACTTGCTTTTAAGGATCCCCAAACAAAGTCAGATGGCGTTCGACGCTGAAAAAAATTTAACCTACCAGGCGGCTTGTTTTAAAAAGGCAACACCCAGTGGGCATACACCCAAATTACATCATGTAATATATCCTTCGACGAATCTGCCAATGGGAGCATTAATAGTTGAAGAAATTCAGGGAGAGTCTCTTAAGCTTCCTGACTTCAGCAGCGCTATGGCAACAGCTCTAGCATCAATACATTCGCTACCCGTCCCTAAAGAAAAAGATCGAGCCCCACTAATAAATCCACGAAATGCAGTCAGCGAAACTTTTATGGAAGTGATGGAACAATCAGCATTTCTTGCCAACGCAAATTTAGAATACGATTCTGAGCATCAAATCCGAGAAGAGTTATCCTATGCTGGTAATCTTTTATCCCGGAAGAAAAATCCACCGGTATCGTTAATAACTTTTGATGCTCATCCTGGAAACTTTCTAATTACCCCAAAACAAGAAGCTATATTGGTTGACCTAGAAAAAGCACGTTACGGAATACCGGCATACGACTTGGCGCACGCAACTCTTTATACCTCTACTACTTGGGAAAAAGATAACAGTTTTATACTTAGCCCTGATCAAGTGGCAAATTTTTACTCAAATTGGCTTGAGAAAATTCCTAAGGAACTAGCAATTGAATTAAGGCCATGGTTGCTCGATCTGAGGCGTACAATGTGGTTATGGTCAGTTACCTGGTGTGCTAAATGGAGAGTTCGTTCAAAAGCGCCAGCAAATAGGACCTACCAATCTGGCGCATCAACGGAGGATTGGTCTGAAGAAATAACTGACTCATCTGTTATTGCCCATGTTAGAAATCGTGTTGATCATTATCTAGACCCAAATACTATCGAGAATGTTAGGAAAGAATGGCTTACTAATAATTCACTAACTGATTTTCTTCACTATTCGGCAGCCACCTAAAATGAAACTTATAACAAGTCACAAAAATTCGAAAAACAGAGTACTTTAAATGAAGATAAAAAAAAATTTATACCAATTTATCATCCCCTTTCTACTTATTTTCTTCATAACTGGGCAAAAAGAAACCCATTCTCAATCGTGGGACCAAACACTAAATACGTCAAAAGGACAGACAGTTTATTGGAATGCCTGGGGGGGAGACGAGCGGACCAATTCATACATCAAGTGGGCTGGAGAACAGGTTAAAAATCGATTTGGAATAAGAGTAAAACATGTCAAGTTGACTGATACTGCACAAGCCGTATCTAGAGTAATCGCAGAAAAGGCAGCTGGAAAACATACAGATGGTTCTATTGACCTGGTATGGATTAATGGAGAAAACTTCGCAACAATGAAGCGTAATAAATTATTGTATGGGCCTTGGACATCAAAAGCTCCTAATTATCAACTCGTTGATACTATTAATAAAAAAACCACAACCATAGATTTTTCTGTTCCTGTTGAAGGGCTTGAGGCTCCTTGGGGTATGGCACAACTCGTATTTATGTACGACAGTAAATCTGTATCTGATCCGCCAGAAACGGTGAAAAAATTGCTAGAGTGGTCTACAATGAATAAAGGCCGGTTTACTTATCCTCAACCTCCAAACTTTCTTGGAACCACCTTTCTAAAACAAGTTTTAATTGAGCTGATAGATGACACAAGTCTCCTACAAAAGAAGGTAAATCCAGAAACATTTACAAAGGTAACAACTCCTTTGTGGAACTATCTAGATATAATTCACCCAAATTTATGGAGATCAGGAAAAATCTTTCCTCAGAATGGGCCAGCTCAGCACCCCCTAATGGATGATGGGGAAATTGATATCGCACTATCCTTTGAACCTTCAGAAGCTTCTAGTCTAATTGCCAAGAAAACACTACCTAACACCGTAAGGACTTTCATCCTTAAGGGGGGAACAGTAGGAAACACTAGCTTTCTAGCTATCCCTTTTAATTCTAAATCACGCGAAGGGGCAATGGTGTTAGCTAATTTCCTTCTATCTCCAGAGGCTCAAGCAAGAAAACAAAACCCTGAATACTGGGGAAACGCTACTGTGCTGGATCTCAATAAACTCTCTCCGCACGAAGTGCGTTGGTTCGAAAATATTGATTATGGAGTGGCAACCCTAAGGCCTGAGACACTAGGAAATACTTTGCTAGAGCCCCATGCTTCTTGGGTTTCTGCCTTAGAGAAAGGTTGGCTCCAACGCTATTCAACCGGTAAATGAGATACCCTTAATGAGCCTAAGTAAGCTTTTGAAAAAGCAAAAATCTATTTTTAGGTTGGTACCAATAATCGTTACAGTTTTATTTCTAGGTCCAATCGTAGCGGGCTTATTAGGGACATTATTTCCTTCTTTTAGTTTTATTCCCGAGATAGGAGAGGAGTCATTTTCATTAGCTCCTTGGAAAGAGCTAATTGCCATTCCAGGTATTATTAAGTCAATCCAGTTGTCATTTTTTACTGGCATTATAACAACAGCTATATCACTAACAGTGGTAATCTCTTTTTTCGCTGGTTGGCAAGATACAAAGTTATTTGTTTACGTTCAGCGATTTTTATCACCATTACTTTCAGTTCCACACGTTACTGTAGCATTAGGATTAGCGTTCTTATTGACCCCTAGTGGCTGGATTGTTCGTCTAATATCTCCTTGGGCAACAGGTTTTAATAGGCCGCCAGACATAATAATTTTACAGGACGCGGAAGGACTATCGTTAATTTTCGGACTAGTCATTAAAGAAATACCATTTCTGTTTCTTATGACTCTGGCTGCAATTAATCAAATCAATGCAACAGCCAGCTGCAATATAGCTCGCACATTGGGTTACCGACCAGTTATGGCATGGTGTAAAACAGTTTTACCATTAATATATCCACAAATTAGACTTCCCATCTTTGCTGTTATCGCCTACTCCTCATCTACAGTGGATGTAGCTATTGTACTCGGCCCGACAACCCCTCCTACCTTAGCAGTGCAACTGGTTAAATGGTTCTATGATCCCGATATAAATATGCACTACGTCGCATCTGCAGGTGCGCTTGTTCAACTCCTAATTGTAATAATAGCAATTATTTTCTGGTACTTGTGTGAGTTTATTCTGATTAAATTGGGCAGAAAAGCTCTTATTAAAGGAAGCCGAGGCAGGGCCGATACTTATTTACGAGGCTATGCAGCAATAGCTTTGCTGACAGGGTTTTGTTTTGCCCTGTTAAGTCTTCTAAGCATGACTCTTTGGTCCCTAACCAACAGTTGGCGTTTTCCTTCTTCGTTCCCTGACAGTCTATCCATCTCAGCCTGGATAGGTAGAATAATCCAGCTGGAGAATGCGTTCTTGAATACTTTATCGATTGGCCTTCTTTCCGCATCAATTTCTTTAATACTGGTAATTAGTTGTCTGGAAAGTGAAGCCAAATCAGGACATAAAGTTTCAAATCGATTTAGGTTTTTACTTTATATCCCTTTATTAGTGCCTCAGATTGCTTTTTTATTTGGAACCCAGGTTTTTTTTATCATCATGGATATTGATGGTAGCTGGTCAGCCGTTGCTTTCTGCCATCTGATTTTTGTATTACCTTATGTGTTTCTATCTCTAGAAGACACTTATCGTTCTTTAGACGACCGATACAGGAGAACAGCGGTCTGTTTAGGCTCTAGCCACATTAAATTTATGCTACGCATAAAATTACCCTTGTTGCTGAAGCCAATTCTGATAGCTTTTGCTGTGGGTTTTGCAGTCAGCGTTAGCCTCTATCTTCCAACTCTTTTCGCTGGAGCAGGAAGATTCGAAACCCTTACAACAGAAGCAGTTAGCCTGGCAGCAAGTGGCAATCGAAGAATAATCGGGACATATGCTTTAATGCAAATGCTACTGCCATTCATTGCATTTTTAATAGCAACCAACATTACAAAATTGATTTATGGACAAAAATATAAAAAAACAATCTTCAACGATCAGCCCTGATCTTGACGAAATGTTCTACGACTGGCCAACTAGAATGAAATATAATATTTTTTAAATTAGTGGAGAAATTTTATGGAACTTTATGGTTACTGGCGCTCTCTAGCTGCATTTCGGGTTCGAATTGCACTTAATTTGAAAGAAATTCCTTTTGAAGTTACCTCAATGGATCTAATAGAAGGTCAACAGTTTAACGATGACTACCGCAAAATTAATCCTCAAATGGTAGTACCAACACTTGTCGATAATGAAACCGTACTCACTCAGTCATTAGCCATACTAGAATATATCGAAGAAGCTTATCCATCACCCGCTTTATTGCCAAAAGACAAATTAGGTCGAGCAAGAGTGAGATCAATTTCCCTTATTTCTGTTGCCGACACTCACCCACTGGTCGTTCCGAGAGTTAGAAAATACATAGTGGAAGAAATGGGGCATACCGAAGAAGAACTGAGTGCTTGGATAAAAAACTGGGTCACAAAGGGGCTTACAGCAATTGAAGAAATCCTTAATAAAGATAGAGAAACCGGGATCTATTGTCATGGTGATAACATAACCATGGCTGATCTATGCGTAGTTCCCCAGTTTGGTGCAGCCAAGCTATTTGAAATTGATACTAGCGCTTTTCCTACCATTTCCCGTATTTTTGAAGAGTGCATGACGGTCCCTGCTGTTTTTAATGCTCGACCTCAAGCTCAACCAGATTTTCCCAAGGAAATGGATAAATAAATTATTTAAAATAAAAATTACATGTACAGAGGAGTTATAAAAAATGTCTAACTCGTTAGATAACTCTAGGTCTGGTCCTCTAGTCGGTCTTAAATGTATAGAACTGGCGGGCATTGGCCCTGCACCCTTTGCTGCAATGCTCTTGGCAGACTTAGGAGCAGATATAATTCGGGTCGACCGTCGTGTAGATTCGGGTTTAGGAGTACCGAGGGGATCTGAGTTTGATCTTATGAATCGAAGTAGAAGATCAATAGCAGTGGATCTTAAAAGTTCTGAAGGAACAGAAGTGGTTATGAAATTGATCGGAAAAGCTGATGTTCTGATCGATCCTTTTCGCCCAGGGGTTACTGAAAAACTAGGACTTGGACCTGACGACGCTCTAGCTTGTAACCCGAGATTGATTTACGCCCGTATGACTGGATTTGGAAACTTTGGACCCCTTTCTCACGCAGCCGGACATGATATCAACTATATTGCCCTCACTGGAGCCCTACATGCCATTGGCCCAAAAGAAAATCCTGTTCCACCACTTAACATGATTGGGGATTATGGAGGAGGTGGAATGTATCTCGCTTTTGGAATAATGGCCGCAAGTTATGAAGCACAAAAAAGTGGGCTAGGCCAAGTCGTAGACGTAGGCATGGTAGACGGAGCGTTATCTTTAATGACACCTATATATGGCTTAAGCGCCTCGGGATACTGGAATGATGAACGTGAAAAAAATATCCTTGATGGCGCTGCCCCGTTTTATGGAGCGTTTAAAACCTCCGATGAAAAATTTATTTCAATAGGTTCTATAGAAGAAAAATTTTACAAAATTTTACTGGAAAAATTAGGTCTTGATCCTAAGCTACTTCCGCCTCAGATGGATCGTAGTCAATGGCCTACACTGAAAGAAAAAATTTCAGAAAAAATTCAGACAAAAACCCGGGATGAATGGGTAAGTATAATGGAAGGAACAGATGTCTGTTTTGCTCCGGTTTTATCGCTAGATGAGGCTCCATCCCATCCGCACAATCTAGCAAGAGAAAATTTTGTTAAAGTCTCTGGAATTACCCAGCCTGCTCCTGCACCAAGGTTTAGCCGCACTCCAGGACGTGTCCATGCTCCTCCTGCTAAACCCGGAGAACACACAGAAGAAGTATTGGAAGAGTGGGGGTTTGATAAAGAAGAAATTTCTAGTCTTAAAGAAGAAGCTGTTGTAGGACGTTCATAATATTGATAACGAAAATTCGGAGTCGGAATGTCTATAAAAATTCCCTTTAACCGTGAGTTAAATTTTGAGTACGGTGTTTGCCAACACATTGCCAAAGATATTAGACGTATTATGGCTCCCAATCCAAGCGCATTCACATTTCATGGCACTGGCACCTATATAATTGGTTCGGGTTCGGTGGCGGTGATTGATCCAGGACCTAATATACCCGAGCATGTTGATGCCATCCTTAGTGCTTTAAGTGGCGAATCAATAAGTCATATACTAGTCACCCATACCCATTTAGATCATTCTCCTGCTGTTGAACATATAAAAGCTGCCACAGGAGCCCCCTCTTATGCGTTTGGTCCTCATGGGAGAAATTTACAAAGTGATACTGTAGAAGAAGGGGCAGATTTTGATTTTACTCCTGACCATTTTGTTAATGATGGTGAAATTATTCCGGGGGAGGGATGGACAGTGCAAGGAGTTCACACACCTGGCCACACTTCCAACCATATGTGTTTTTCGTTTCAAGAAGAAAATGCTCTTTTCTGTGGGGATCATGTAATGGGCTGGTCCACAACAGTTGTGTCCCCCCCAGACGGCAATATGAAATCATATATGGATTCACTAAAAAAAGTAGCTGATAGAAAAGAAATTACTTTCTATCCGACTCATGGGGCGCCCATCTCAGATCCAAAATCTTTTATTGTCGCGTTGGTAGCTCACCGAAAAGAAAGAGAAGAACAGATAATTCAGTGCCTAAAAGACGGTATTTCTCTTATACCTGAAATGGTAAAACGAATGTATGTAGGAATTGACCCGAAGCTCCATAAAGCTGCTGGTCGGTCAGTATTAGCGCACATGATTCACTTGGTTGAAACAAATCGTGCAAAATGCACTGGCGACCCAACAATAGAAAAAGATTACGAATTTTGTACTTAGCCCTATTCCAGCGTTATCTGATAGCGACCCCTAATAAAGCGAGAAACAGGAATTAAGTTATTTTCACTAGAAAAATTGTCATCTAATAACGCTCTTCTAAACTCAGCAAGAGCTATTCGAGTGATACCCGCCATTTCCAAATCACGAATTTGCTCTAATGAAAACCAATCCAGGTTTGTCAATTCACCATCTCCTCCTAATGTTCCATTCGCAACTGAAGCGTCAGCGAAAAAAAATCTTGCATCAAATCTGCGAACGCGGTTTGGCGGGGTAATCGCTCTAAAAAAATAGTTAATTTCTCCTAATTTTGGACCAATGTTCATGTGCCAGATTTTTTCTTTGTTGATATTTCTTGCGATTAATAGTCCTGTTTCTTCATAAGTTTCTCTTATTGCAGCAACGGCTATAGCACGAGCGCGGGCAGGGTTTGCTGCTCGTTCTAGTTTTGCCAGCACATCCGCTTTAAGTGAAGAAGATGGACGAACTCTGCTATCAACAGAATTAACTCGACCACCTGGAAAAACATACGCATTAGGCATAAAAATATGCCCCTTATGCCTCTGACCAAGTAAAACTCTTAGTTCATCGCCGTCAATTTTATAAAGAATAAGCGTTGCCGCATCTTTAGGACGAAGAGTTTTGTTTTTCATAGAAAGCCCACAATTACTTGATTGGAGAAAAATCCGTTGAAATTAAGTACCGATTCTCCTGTTTTTGAATTCTATGTCCATTAGCTGCTTGATAAATTTGCCACCCTGGATCATTCGTTACTATTGGTTGCAGTTTCTCTCTCTGCTCTTGGCTTTCCCAATACCATAAGTGTACGACATCATTTATAGTCCCGGTAATTGAGGTAAAATACCCCAATAACTTCCAACCAGCTTTCTCAATAATTGGCATTGCTAATTTCTTTGTAATTTCAACATAGGCAGGAGCTTGAGCATAACTCAATGTATAGGTCCGTTCATCTATAAAAGATTTTTCACTACCAGTGCCTGAAAAATTAAAGGGCTCAACAATATCAGTCGCCATCAATAAACGGTTTTTCTGACTAACAATTACCCCCTCAGAATTTGAAGATCTGTAATCGATCCACTCAGGGTCTTTGTTGAGTTCCTGTCTACTATCCTGACGGTGAGCAGCGCTCTCCCATTTCCAGTAATGTACAACTTGGTTTAATGCTCCTGTCTCAACAGTAAAATAACCTGCTAAATCAAAGCCATGTTTGCGTTGTAAGGGTAATCCGTTCGTACTATAATTACTCAAATAATCATTAATTTTTCCTGCAGCAATAGTATATGTCCGTGCATCTACAATCATAATAAGCGTTTCTCCAATTTAATGGCGTCGTTTGGGTGCTAACTAACTGATAATATTATTGTGTATCGTATTAATATGGCTTCCAACAAGAAAGCATTAGGATATTGGGTATGGCAAGAATTATTGATATAATTAAAACTAATGCAATTCTAGGAGAAAGTCCTGTTTGGTCAGTTAAAGATAATTTACTTTATTGGGTAGATATAAAAGACCCAGCAATCCATTGCTATGATCCTATATCAAAAATTGATAAGTCATGGCCAGTAGAACAAGAAATTGGGTCGATAGCGCTGCGTAAGTCTGGAGGTTTTATTAGTGCGTTAAGAGATGGCTTCGCATTTATTGACCCTAGCTCAGATCATATAGAATGGATACACAATCCAGAAGCGGATAAGCCATTAAACCGTTTCAATGATGGAAAATGCGATAGACAGGGCCGTTTTTGGGCAGGTACCATGTACGATCCAATCGGTCCACCTAAAACCTATTTTGATCGTGAACCGATAGGAACGCTTTATCGCTTAGACAGTGATTATACATGTCATCGTATGAAAACTGATATATTTGTATCAAACGGTATAGCTTGGTCAATCGATGGAAAAACTATGTATTTTACTGATTCACCTCGTCGAACAATTTGGGCCATAGAATATGACACTATTAATGGTTCAATAGGTGAATGTCGAACTTTTGCCACAATACATAATGATTCAACACAAGGGACGTTTGATGGTGCAACAGTAGATATAGAGGATCATTATTGGTGCGCCGAATTTGGCGGTGGTCGCTTGATTCGCTTTGCCCCCGATGGTTCAGTAAATCAAAAAATAGATCTGCCTGTTAGCCGTCCAACTTGTTGTGCATTCGGTGGCGAAGGAATGAAAACGCTTTTCGTTACAACAGCAAAAATCATGATGAACAAAGAACAAATTATTAAAGAGCCTCATGCAGGAGATCTTATCGCTTTAGATGTTGGCGTTAAGGGAGTCCCTGAAACAAGGTTCCCAAAATAATCAGAAATTTGTCTACTTTTATTGTGATTAGATCCGAGGCTCTTGAAACTCGAAATAACAATAATTACTTCTAAACTCTTAATATATTAATGTTCTTATTTGGGTGCCATTTCAGGACCCTGAAAGTGCTTTACTTATGCACGGCCTTAACTCGCTCATAACAAGAGGAGTAATGCTATGACAAGGATTTCGTTGCTAAATAGCCCCTTACTATTAGGATTTGACCAGTTTGAAAGAAGACTTGAAAGTATCGCCAAAACTTCTGCTGAAGGTTATCCGCCATATAACATTGAACAGATAGGCGGCGACCAACTGAGGATAAGTATTGCTGTAGCAGGTTTTCCCCTTGAGGATCTTGAAATTGATTTAGTGGACAGTGAGCTAATAATTAAGGGACATAAACAAGAACAAGATAAGCGCACCTTCATTCACAGAGGTATCGCCAACAGACAATTTAAACGGACTTTTATTTTAGCAGAAGGTATAAAGGTTGTTAGTGCTTTATTAGACGGAGGTTTATTGCATATTAATTTAAGACAACCCAAACCAGAAAAAGTGGTTAAGAATATAAAAATCACTTTAGCAAACCCATCAATTGATAATGAAACTATTAATATTAGCCCTAAAGAAGAATAAGTCAGGAATTAGAAGGCAAAAATAAAATGAAAACAGTAAATAAAGATACATGGGAGCTAATACCAGAAGAAGAATTTGCATCACTTGGAATTGATGACATGGCCTATGTTAAATTAAAAAACACTATAGGAAAAAACATGTACTCAATACATACAGCGGATGGTAGTGAGGTAGCTGTAGTCGAAGGCCGTGAGGTTGCCTTTGCAACCATAACGCAAAATGAGTTAAATCCCTTGAGCGTGCATTAATCCCTAACTAGCGGCCTTGAGGGCTTGGTCTGTCTCTGGTTCTTGAGATAATAACGCAAATATGGCTTCACGATTATTAGCGCCTCTTAACTTCTGACAAAAAGACGAACCGCGTAAAAGCCTTGATATAGTTGCAAGCGCCTTAAGATGATCAGCTCCTGAGCCTTCGGGAGCTAACAACAAAAACACCAAATCAACTGGACAATCATCAATACTATCAAAATCAACAGGCTTCTCCAACCTAGCAAATAATCCATAAATTCTTTTTAAGTTTGGTAGGCGTCCATGAGGAATAGCAAGACCATCTCCTACGCCCGTAGTACCCAACCGCTCCCTCTCAAGCAAAACATCAAAGACCTCGCGCTCATTTTGACCGGTTATTTTGGACGCATATTTCGATAGCTCCTGCAAAGTCTGTTTTTTACTTGTGACACGCAGATCAGGAATGACGCTTTCAACAGTAATCAAATCTGATATTTCCATTAAAGAGTTCTCACTTACATTTATACAAAAACTGATAGACCAAAACTCGAGTTGGAATTACTTTTAATAGTCATATTCTTGCAATTATTTTATGCCCCGGTGCCGAGATTATTAATCTCGTGTTTCTGTTCAGCCAGAATATTGAGAGCAAGTCCTTATTAGGGTCCCCTTATCTAGGAGGCCGGAACATAGTTATGGCAATGGGACATGTCAACACCTCTTTATCTCATAAGAAATGCACACACAAGAACAGAGGAATCAAATAACTCATTGTTATATATGTTGTTTTTAGAACACTCCTAATTGATATGATCTCTCTATTTAAGGGGGAATATTCGTATAATAAAGATATTAAAAAAAATTCATGAAAAAAAGATAAATTTTATGTTTAAAGTACTTAGAATCTAACAATGCAAACTATTAGGGCATAATATAGTAATCTATTATTCCGCAAATATAATTTTGAAAGAGTTTCAATCATTTGAGTGTTCTAGAGTGTAAATTTTTCCCCTAAGTAGACACGTCTAACATCACTGTGATCAACTATTTCTGAGGGGCTGCCACTCATAAGAACAGCACCATCATGCAAGATATACGCCCTATCCACAATATCTAGAGTCTCTCGAACATTATGGTCAGTTATCAAAACACCGATACCTCTATGTTTTAGATGACCAACCAAGTCTCTAATATCAGAAACAGCTATTGGATCTATTCCAGCTAATGGCTCATCCAAAAGAATAAAATGAGGACGGCAAGCTAATGCTCTGGCGATTTCAACCCTCCTTCTCTCCCCACCGGACAATGCTAAAGAGGGTGTTCTGCGCAGATGACTGATCATAAACTCAGCCATCAAGTCCTCCAACAGGCTCTCTCGGCGCTCTATTTCTGGCTCTACGACCTCAATAACCGCTCGTATATTCTGTTCCACCGTTAGACCTCTAAAAATAGAGGCTTCTTGAGGCAAATATCCAATTCCCAAACGGGCTCTTCTATACATCGGAAGATCGGTAATATCATGGCCATCTAGATAAATAGTGCCAGTATCAGGAGATAATAAACCAGTAATCATATAAAAACAGGTTGTTTTACCAGCACCATTAGGCCCTAAAAGTCCAACCGCTTCACCGCGTCGAACTTGCACGCTAACATCTCGTACAACAGGCCTTTTACTGAAACGTTTTCCTATGTTCGCTGCGTTTAGACCCTCATTTTCCAGTACAAGTCTAGGAGCTGAAGAATCATCTTGTTGAGCTACTTCTCTCTCTCTCATTATTTGTTCCTGCGCAAATCATTGTCTTTATTTAGTATTGAAGGCATAAAAATACCCCTAACTCTCTCGTTTGACTTCTTTTGACCTTTAACCATCGTGAGTAAACGACTTACCCCCGTATTAAGATTAACCTCTGCTCGGTCACCGTTTAATTGTGTCTGCCCTCGGGTAATCTTTACGCTACCATTCATAGACACGAGCCCCTCATTAACTTTATAGACCGCATTTTCGGCAGTAACAATATCTGTGGCAGTTGAAAGATGAACATTCCCAGTTGCTTTAATTAGATCAATTTTTGTGGAATTATTATCGCCTTGATTGGCGATAAAATGAGCTTTAAGTATATCAGCTCGCAGGCGTTTATCATCACGAATTGCTATAGCATCTCCTCGAGCAATAGCTAAATTCTCTTTTTCATAATATTCAAGGCTCTTTCGAGCAACGATGGTGTCCAGTGGGGTTGTAAATCGAATTCGTTTACCAGTCATGATTAATGCCCCCTTTAATACATCATAGACTGCTTTATCAGAGGTGGCTTTATCATTATCTGACTCAATTGAAACATTACCGTTAGCATTTATTTTATATATTTCTTCAGATCCAGTTTCGGTCGATCGATAATGAGCTAATAACTCATCCGCAAAGACCGTAACTCTTCCTTGTCGAGCTTTTGCATCACCCCTTGCTATATATAGTTTTTTGTTCTTATGCCACTCTATGCCCTCGCTTGCTTCGATATGTATCGGATCTGTATTATTAAGGCCAAAGCCTAGGGTCTGCGCATTTACATTAAACTCTAAAATCACCGAATAAAATATCCAAGCACAAAAAGTAAAAAAACTAATTTTGAATTCAACCTTCATTTAATATCTCTCGATCCGCTGCGAACAATCATTTTTGATTTACCAGTAAATATAACTCGACTCCCTCCTTCATAAATCCGAAAGCCTTCTGAGCTTAGTGAACCAAGTGGACCTTTTCCTATGACACTCTCGTCTCCCAAAGCTGACCTTTCATCAAGATTTATCATAGCCTTTAGTGTTTTAAGTTCGTGACCTTTCTCATGGTATACGCTGACATTACCGACCAAAAATAGATTTTTGCTTTTCTCTTCATATTCTCCATCGTTAGCGGTAAGGGCAACCCAAGAACCATCTTCTAAAACAAAGTCTGCTTTAGGGTGTTCTAGAAAATAAAATTCCCTACCTTCGATCTTCTTTAACGCGCTTGAATCAGCGGTTATTTGATAGGGTCTTAGCCTAGAATCAACACTTACAACTCTTGCATTAATAACCTGGGGCCTAGAGGTTCCTATGGGCCCAACGGCTTCAGGGGCCTGAAACCTATTATTATCATTATCGAATTCTGACCATGCAACGACAACCACGAGTAGTGCCATCGCTAATCCAGGGAGAATATATTTCATTGCTGAAACTACGCGAGACCTAGCAAATCCCCCCGTCTGTGTTCGAGGACCCATCTCCGATAACTTTTTTGATAAAGATTTTCGATCATCCACGGCTGCGCCCTCCAATGAGGTTGATTGTGGAGTATCTTTCATGACCCTTAGGCAATCCCGGCACGCAAACAATCATGCATATGAACAATTCCAATTGGAATCCCTTCATTAATAACAAAGAGAACAGTTATTGAGTTAGCGTTCATTATACCAAGTGCTTCTGCAGCAAGCGCTCCAGTTCTAATGGTCTTTGGATTTTTTGTCATAACTTCTGCTGCAGAGGTGTTGCGCAAATCTTTCCCCATATGCCGTCTTAAATCGCCATCTGTTACAACTCCTAAAAGTTTTTTCTGGCTATTAACAACACCTGCGCAGCCAAGCATCTTATTTGTCATTATTAAAATAACATCCGACATGAACTCATCTGGCCCAGTTAATGGTAAATCATCACCCACATGCATAATATCGTCTACCCTTAACAGTGCCTGTCCTAGTTTTCCTCCAGGGTGAAGCACCTGAAAATCTTGTTTTGTGAATTTTCTCCGTTCCAAGAGGGCAACAGCCAAGGCATCACCGATCGCTAACATTAATGTAGTAGATGTTGTTGGAGCCAATCCCATAGGGCAAGCCTCAGGCATTTCAGGCAAAATTAGAGAGCAGTCTGCATTTTTTGCTAATGTACTATCACAATTACTTGTAATCGCGATAAGTGGGATATTGAATCTTCTACAATAATCCAACAAATCACCCAATTCAGGAGTTTCCCCTGAATTCGAAAGGGCTAAAACTGCATCGGATCTAGTAATCATCCCCATATCACCATGACTGGCTTCACCAGGATGGACAAATTGTGAGGGCGAACCAGTACTTGCCAGTGTCGAGGAAATTTTGCAAGCAATATGCCCGCTCTTTCCCATACCCGTTACAATCACCCGTCCTCTTACTTTCAATAATATTTCTGTAGCATTCAAGAAATTATCATCGAGTTGTTTGGACAGTTTCTTTATAGCTTCTGCTTCTAAATCTAGCAGCTTGCGAGCTACCGCTATATCATTCACTCCGTTCACTTCCTCATTAATCCGGTTATGGTTTTTCATTGTTCTTTTAAACAACCTAATTTTTTCATATCTTTAAAGAGTTAGCTATGTGAAAAAATATCTGCTTCCATCCAACCAGCCAAATCTAGTTCGGCTCGATAGGGTAAAAATTCAAAACATCTCTCAGCAAGGTCCAATCGATCTTGCCTAAGTAAGAGCGCATCTAATTTATCTTTTATATCATGCAAAAACAAAACATCACTAGCAGCATATTCTAACTGCTGTTCACTTAGCTGATCAGCTCCCCAATCAGAAGTCTGCTGTTGCTTAGAAAGCTCAACTCCTAACAAATCACGGCATAAATCTTTTAAACCATGCCGATCGGTAAAGGTACGTACTAGCTTTGAAGCTATTTTTGTGCAGTAAACAGGCTGACACATTACGCCCAAGTCCCTCTTCAATACTGCCAAATCAAAACGACCATAATGAAATAGCTTCAAACAGCTTGTATCATTTAATATTGCTTTTAAATTTGGTGCAGAATAAGAGTCTTGCTCTCCAGATTCAAACTGAACTAGATGAGCACAACCATCCCCACTAGACATTTGAACCAAACAAAGACGATCACGAACTAAATTAAGCCCGAGTGTCTCAGTATCAATAGCAATTACCTTTCCAAGATCAACATCATCAGGAATGTCATTTTTGTAAAGCTTTATTTCCACTGTCAAATCTCTCTATTTATTTAATGCTTTCTTGAGCCTTACCATAAATTCATAGGATTAGGTAATATTTGCCACTTAACATTGTCAATCCGAATAATACATTTGTGACCTTGGCAATATCGTCAAACAAGAGTTATAGATAGCAAGTTAAGGCTTGTTATTTTCTAACCCATAAGTCAACGATTAAAAAAATGAAAGCCAGTAGTAATGAAACAAGAGCGTATTACAGTAATTGGTGGTTCAGGCTTCCTAGGCCGATATATAGTCGAGCTACTCGCAGATCAAGGGGCAGTTGTTAAGGTTGCTGTACGCGATATAGAAAAAGCAAAATTTCTTAAGCCACTAGGCCAAGTAGGCCAAGTAACTCCAATTCGAATAAATATCCGTGATGAATCGAGTTTAAAACAAATGGTTCAGGAAACAGATAAAATTATTTACCTTGTCGGGATTTTGTATGAAAAACGAAATCAAACTTTTCAATCTGTCCATATTGATGCCCTGGACGTATTAGGAGAGCTTTCCAAAAAAGAAGGCGTAAGAAGCTTTTCATTAGTTTCAGCTTTAGGGGCAAATGTTGAAGCAAAATCAAAATATCTTAGTTCGAAAGGTAAAGGAGAATTAAAGCTAACTCAAAATTACCCAGAGGCTACGATATTTAAACCTTCAGTTTTATTTGGTGCCGAAGATAAGTTCTTCAATTTATTCGCTAGCCTATTACGAATGACACCTATGCTCCCACTCTACGGTGGTGGGAAGACGTTATTCCAACCAGTTTATGTCAGCGACGTCGCTAGAGCTATTGTAAATTCGATCGATGACAAATCAACATATGGCAATACTTACGAGCTAGGAGGCCCCACCATATATACATACACTGAATTGATGGAAGTGATTTTACGTTATACCAATCGCAATCGACTTTTGCTACCAGTTCCATTTAAAGTGGGGGATTTACAGGCAGCGCTAGTAGAGTTGCTGCCCAAACCAATACTAACTAGAGATCAAATGATTTCTCTTAGAGTTAATAATGTTGTTCATGAAGACGCCCTAAATATAAAGAAATTGGGTGTTGAACCCACTTCTTTAGAAACCATTCTTCCAACTTACTTAAAAAGATATCGTAAAGGCGGAAGGCTTGGCAGAAGGTCAGATTCTTAAGCCCAATAAATCCAAAATAGGATGGCCCCCCCCATTAATAATCTGTAGACGATGAAAGGCAAAAAACTGGCAGTTCTAAGCCACCTCAGAAGCAAATGTATCGCCCCTAAAGCGGTAAGAAAAGCTAGTACGCCTGCAACGATTGCCTCAGTCCAAACAAAAGTATTGGTTGAATTTAGTAAGTCAACAAAAACTAAAAACCCTGCTCCTGCTACTGCCGGAATTGATAATAACATTGAAAAGCGAGTAGCCTCAGAACGTTCAAAACCTAGGGCTCTAGCAGCAGTTATTGTTACTCCAGCTCGACTGGTGCCAGGAATCAATGCAAAGATTTCAGCAACCCCAATTATTAAGGAATCACTTAGCTTAAGGTGTTTTAGTTTTTGTATTGTCATACCATAGCGGTCAGCCCAAAATAAAAGTATCCCAAATACAATTGACATCCATCCTACTACCTCCAGCCCTCTTAGATTACCGTCAATAAATTCACGTCCTATCAATCCAACCAAAAAAATAGGTATTGTTGCTATTCCAACATAAATCCCAAGTTGGGCGTATTCATTATTTCTGCCACCAAGAAGCCTTATCAAACCACTAGCTATTTTTGTAATATCTTTCAAAAAATAAATTATTACCGCAAAAAGAGTTCCTACATGAACTGAAACGTCAATCGCGAGGGTACTTCCTTGTATCCCTAATATTTCAGCAGCAGCGCGAAGGTGACCTGAAGAGCTTACAGGTAAAAATTCCGTGATACCTTGTAAACAAGCCAAAATAGATATTTCTATAGCGCCCATAAAATTCTATTTCCGTTTATTTGTGCTATGTAAAAATTAGTAATAATAAATTATATTTCTAACTAACCTCGATAAATTTCATAATTGCTCATACCAAATTTGTTATTTTTAAGTAAGCTCATAAATAAATTTTAAAAATGTTAACATCGCTAATAACAATAATTTGAGGAAAGTTCTATGGCTGATGAAACCAAAGATAAAAAAAACATCTGGATTGATAAAGTCCACCCTCAACAGGCCGCAGCTTTAAAGAAAAATATAGAAATAGTGGAAAGCTTGGGAGGAGCTGGTGAAACCCTCTATGAAATTAGAGAAAGCACAAATAAAGCTCGATCTATCTGGAATAAGGGCGGCCCCGATATGGATGTCCAGCAGGACAAAAGCATTGCTGGCCCGTTCCGAGACGTCCCAATGCGCCTTTATAAGTGGAAAAACAAACCTAATTTACCTATTTTTTTATATTTGCATGGAGGAGGGTTTAAATTAGGAAATCAATTATCTAACGACAGGCAAATGAGAGAAATAGCTAAAGAATGGGGGGGAGCAGTCATCAGTTGCGATTACGTCCACGTGCCTGAACACTCTTTTCCCGATCCAGTTATTGAAATCACAGCAGTTGTTGAGTGGTTGTCAAAAGAGGCAAAGGGCTGGGGTTTGGACGGTAATTCAATCGTGATTGGGGGTGCCTCCGCTGGTGCCAGTGTATCATTTGGGGTTGCTTTTGAGCTTTGCACTCGAAGACCTAATCTAATAAAAGGGGTCGTTTCCATATACGGTGTTCTTGATGACAACTTAAACTCGGATTCCATGAATGAGCTTGGAAATGGAGATTTCATCTTTGATGTTAATTACGTCAGTCAGGTATACTCTGACTATGTTCAAAGTTCCGATAGGAATGATCCCAGAGCTTTCGCCGTAAAAGGAGACGTGACCAGTTTGCCTAGCGCCTTCATTGCAGCAGCTGAGTTAGATCCAATTCGTGATGATTCTATAAAGTTAGCCAAAATAATGGAAGAAAAAGGACATCCTCATTATCTTAAAATTTATCCAGGCGTTATGCATACATTTTTCACTCAATCGAATATGATTGATCAAGCAAAGATTTGTATTAGTGATATATGTGATTATTTACATGAAACAATCGGTACGGGCTAGACCTCTAAAAACTAAAAATTCAATAACCTGATGTTTATATAAAATGTGGACACTATACCACCTTTGGCTCTGCCCCTTTTCACGTAAGGTACGTATAGCCCTAGGAGAAAAAAAACTAAACTACGACTTGGTAGTGGAAAAATCATGGGAACGCCGGGAAGCATTCTTGGCCCTAAATCCAGCAGGTGAAGTGCCAGTACTTTTAGAAATAACAGATGAAGGCTCTAACAATGTTTTTGCCGATTCAAACGCCATATGTGAGTATCTTGAAGACGAGCACCCTGAGCCTCCTCTGATAGCAGGAAGTGCATCCGAGCGAGCGGAAATAAGGAGACTTATAGCTTGGTTCGACCTTAAGTTTCATAGAGAAGTAACCAAGAATCTGGTCGACGAAAAAATAAATAAACGATTTCTCGGCTTAGGAGCACCTTCCTCAATGGCCATACGAGCCGGTCACTCAAATATTACTACCCACTTGTCTTATATCGAATATCTTATGACCCGACGCAACTGGTTAGCAGGAAAACAATTTTCTCTGGCTGATGTTTCAGCAGCAGCGCATTTATCATGTCTCGATTATATTAACGATGTTCCTTGGGAAGATTATCCAGAAGCCAAGTCATGGTACTCACGTTTGAAATCCCGTCCAAGCCTAAGATCTCTTCTTGCTGATCGTATTCCTGGCGTGCCGCCGCCAAAACACTATGCTAACCTTGACTTCTAAATAGATGTCTAATGCTGAAACTTTATTTTGCTTTGGTTTTGGGTATACTGCTAAGGCTCTTTCAAACACCATCAGATTAAAAGGATGGTCGGTTCGAGGAACAACTCGCCGCAAAATAAAACAAGATGTTTCTAGCGATGAAATGTTTTTTTTCGATCGCAATAAGCCACTAAGTAATCCAGATAAAGCCCTAAAAGGAATGACGCATTTACTTATCTCCATACCTCCAGACTCGATTGGGGATCCAGTAATCGATCATCACAAAATAGATTTAGTCTCTCAAATGGAAAACCTTAGATGGGTTGGATACCTCTCAACAACAGGGGTGTATGGCGATCAAGGAGGTGGTTACGTTGATGAAAACACTGAACGAAACCCTAAATCAATTCGCAGCCAAAGAAGAGCAAATATAGAAGATGAATGGTATGGCTTGTGGAAACACAATAGGTTGCCTGTTCACTTGTTTCGGTTGTCAGGAATATATGGGCCAGGACGTAATACATTTGAAGTTTTAAAAAAAGGATTAAAAGAACAAGTTATGAAGCAAGGACAAGTTTTCAACCGCATTCACATACAAGATATTGTCAATACTCTCCTCGCATCAATGAACCAACCAAATCCCGGAGGAATCTATAACCTATCTGATGACGAACCAGCATCAACACAAGAGGTTATTGCATACGCCTGCAATTTATTAGGAAAAGAAATACCACCAACTGTTCCCTACGAAAAAGCAAAAATCTCAGAGATGGCAAAAAGTTTTTACGAAGAAAACAAAAGAGTTAAAAATGACTTAATAAAACAAGAGTTGGGGGTTACTCTTGCCTATCCTAATTATCGATTGGGTCTTCAGGCTTTATTTAATGAAGAAAATATTAACATCACTTAATTTTTTGGATTCTATTCTTTATCACAGATATAATTCTTCGTAAGTTATCTTTATTAGATAGCCTGTGGTCTCCCCCTTTTATTAGAATTAACTCAACGTCATCGGAAGTAATCATCTCCATTAATTTTAAAGACTGCGACCATGGAACATCTTTATCAGCCTGACCGTGAATAAGTGACACAGGAATATTAAGTTTTATTAAAGAATTAAGTATTCTGTTCCTATTTCCATCTTCAATCATTTCTTTTGTTATTATATAAGGTTGATCTGAGTACTCTGATTCTATCTCGCAAAATCCAAACTCAGATAAATTTGACATTAAATTTGGCCCTAAAATCTCTGGTAGTAAATCGTAAGTAAAATCTGGTGCTGCTCCAACCCCAATCAGAGCTGCCACCTTCTGCTTAGACCCAGACTTCTCTAATTTATCGGCAACCCTAATCATTACCCAGCTACCCATTGATGAACCAACAAGCACTAGGGAGCCATTAAACCCTCTTACAGTTTTACGAACGTGCCCGATTATCTCAAGCGAATCTTCTGTCCATCGACTTATAGTCCCATCTCGTATATCACCTTCAGACAAACCATGTCCCGAATAGTCAAATCGTAAAAACGAATAACCCTCGGCTATCGCCCATTTTTCTATTACAGTTGCCTTTTCTCCATTCATATCAGACATAAACCCTCCAAGAAAAACAATTCCCAATTCCTGGTTAGGCGAACCCTGTGAGACAGCAAATGCTAATTTTATGCCTTCACTTGTCGTGATATAATTTATTTCAGTCATTCAAATTAATCTAATATTTAGTATAATATACAATATATTATTCCTAACAAATCTTTAAGCCTAGGAGATACTAGTATGAACCCAGTCGTTTTGCAGGTTCTGCCATCTCTTGATACGGGTGGAGGGGGCGCTGAACAAACAGCTTTCGACGTTGCTGAAGCGCTTACTAAAGAACAAACACCCGCATTTGTTACCTCGTCTGGGGGACGACTGGCTGAAGCAATTCAGCAGTTTGGGGCTATTCATATTACTTTACCTTTAGCCAGCAAAAACCCATTTATTATATTTCTGAATGTTTTCAGATTAAAAAAAATCATTAAAAAATATAATATCAATATAATTCATGCTCGAAGCCGCGCTCCTGCGTGGAGCTCCAAAATGGCTGCACAACTCACGGGCTGCAAGTTTTTAACAACATTCCATGGTACTTATAGTTATGGCCCAGGTGTTTTAGGAAAATTAAAGAAATACTATAATTCAGTTATGACAGACGGAGACCTAGTAATAGCTAATTCAAACTTTATAGCTGAACACCTAATTACCCGATATAACTTATCTAAAAATAAAATACGGGTTATTCCAAGAGGCGTAGATCTAGATAAATTCACCTCTGAAAACGTTTCCTCAACAAGAGATGTAGAGTTAAAAGGACTTTGGAAGTTAAATAAGGATTCTATAATTGTAACTCTTCCTGGACGCCTTAGCAGATGGAAGGGTCAATCCCTTCTAATCGAAGCATTTTCTATTCTGAAAGATAGGGATGACAAAAATAATAATAACTTAGTATGCCTGCTTCTCGGATCAGACCAAGGCCGTTCATCGTATAGAATGGAGTTAGAAAAACTTATTGAGTCTAAAAACTTGAAGGACGTCATAAAAATCCATGGCCATTGTGATGATATGGCTGCTGCATACAGTATTACTGATATAGTTATATCTGCCTCAACTAGACCTGAAGCTTTTGGACGAGTGGTATCCGAAGCACAAGCGATGGGTTGCCAGATTGTCGCTGCAGATCATGGAGGAGCTGCTGAGCAAATAATAAACGGAAAAACAGGCTGGCTATTTAAGCCAAATGACGCAGAGGCACTATCCACCTCCATATCCGATATTCTTTCTATGACCGAATCAGATAGGTTTGAGATAAGTCAGAAGGCTATTACTCATGTCCGCATGAAGTACACAAAAAAGGAGATGTGTTCGGCAACATTAAAAGTTTATTCTGAACTAATTTCATAATAAATCATAATCTAATGAAAACCTGTAAAAAAATTCATCGCGTTCTTGTTATTAAATTAGGGGCCATGGGGGATATGGTTCAGGCGACCGGCCCTTTTCAAGCGATACGTAATCACCACAGTGATTCACATATCGCACTTTTAACAACTAGTCCTTATAAAGACTTTGCTAATTCTGGTAGATGGTTTGATGAGATATTGATAGATGAACGACCAACATGGCATCAATGGCGATCGTGGTTTGAATTAATTTTAAAAATCAAACAAGAAAAATATAATAGAATATACGATTTACAAACATCTGATCGAACAGCAATTATTTATCATTTGCTGAGTCTTTTTTATAAAGTAGATTGGTGTGGCTCTGCATCAGGATGCTCTCATTATCATGGTAACCCTAAAAGGGATTTAATGCATACATTAGAAAGACAAGCCGAACAATTATCCCTAGCCTCTGTGACTAACGTCCCCCCCCCAAACTTGAACAATATTCGCCCTGAAGGTCAAAAATTTATTTTGCCTGAACCCTACGTTTTACTAGCTCCCGGTGGCTCCTTGCATAGGCCAGAAAAAAGATGGCCAAAAAAAAATTATGCTAAGTTAGCAAAACGCTTATTAATTAGGGGAATCACACCAGTAGTAATAGGTGGTTCAGCCGAGACACAAATCGGATCAGCAATAACAGCCTATTGCCCAGGAGCAAAAGATCTAACGACAAAAACATCAATGATAGATATTATAGGTCTATCTAGAAAAGCTTCGGGCTCAGTAGGTAATGATACGGGCCCAATGCATATTATTGGTGCCACAGGTACGCCAACACTTGTGCTATTTTCTCATAGTTCGGATCCTGCTATTTGTGGACAACGTGGAGAAAATGTAAAAATACTGAGGATTGAATCTCTTGAAAAGCTTTCTGTTGATGAGGTTGAAGCAAACATGAGATTGCGTTAAGTCCAACACTTGTATTGATAAAAATTTTTAGAGCGCCCGTATAATGGAGAAAAAATGTCCGAGGCTGATATAAATAACTTAATTAAAATCACACTGCCCGATGGAAGTGAACGCGAGTTTAATGCTCCGATAACCGCCGCAATGATAGCTGCAGACATAGGGCCAGGTCTGGAAAAAGCTGCACTTGCGGTCAAAATCGATGGTCGTTTACTTGATCTATCAACAACCATAGAAAATAGCGCGTCTATTGAAATAGTTACATTAAATAGTGATGACGATACAGTTTACGATCTAATACGACATGACGCAGCTCATGTTATGGCTGAAGCTGTCCAAGAATTATTTCCTAATACTCAAATCACTTTCGGACCTGCCATTGAAAATGGCTTTTACTATGATTTCGTTCGCGAGACACCTTTTACAAGCCATGATCTCGAGAAAATCGAAACCCGTATGAAAGAAATAGTTAAAAGAGACGAAATTATATCAAGGGAAATATGGAAGAAAAATGAAGCCATTGAATTTTTTACTAGTGCCGGTGAGATATATAAGGCTGAGCACATTGGTACATTGCCAGAAAACATTGAAATATCAGTTTATAGACAAGGTGATTGGCTTGACCTCTGTACTGGTCCGCACTTGCCATCAACAGCAAAACTCGGATCAGCCTTCAAACTTATGAAAGTTTCTGGAGCATACTGGAGGGGTGATCCTACAAAACAACAATTACAAAGAATTTATGGAACAGCTTGGAGAAACACAAAAGAGCTGAAAGCCTATTTAACGCGTCTAGAGGAGGCTGAAAAACGGGATCATAGAAGATTGGGACGAGAAATGGACCTTTTTCATGTTCAAGAAGAAGCTGTCGGTTCAGTATTCTGGCACCCAAAAGGATGGACATTATACCGGATTTGCGAACAATATATGCGTGAGAGGCTAGAAAATTCTGGATACTCGGAAGTAAAGACTCCTCAATTAGTTGATCGAGGACTTTGGGAAAAATCTGGTCATTGGGAAAAATTTCGTGAAAATATGTTCACAATCAATGACGATGATGACCGCGTTCTAGCTGTTAAACCTATGAACTGTCCCTGCCACGTACAAATTTATAAGCAAGGCACCACTAGTTATAGAGACCTTCCTATTAGAATGGCGGAGTTTGGTTCATGTCATAGATATGAACCATCGGGCGCTCTCCATGGAATAATGAGAGTTAGAGCCTTTACACAAGACGATGCCCATATTTTTTGTACCGAAGATCAAATTGTATCTGAAACAAAGTCTTTCTGTGATTTATTATTATTGATATATCGTGATTTTGGATTCACGGATGTGCAAGTTAAATTTGCAGACCGGCCTGAAATTCGAGCTGGCGATGATGTGACCTGGGATAGGGCTGAGCAAGCCCTGATTAAGGCAACCGACAACGCAGGGCTAGATTACTCTTCAAATCCTGGAGAGGGTGCATTTTATGGGCCAAAGCTTGAATTCATTTTAAAGGATACAATAGGTAGGGAGTGGCAATGCGGAACCCTGCAGGTCGATTTTGTATTACCTGAACGCCTAGATGCTTCATATATTGGGGAAGATGGAAATAAGCATAGACCAGTTATGCTGCACCGAGCGATTCTCGGATCATTTGAGAGATTCATAGGAATACTTATTGAACATTATGCAGGGCGTTTTCCTTTATGGTTGTCGCCAGTTCAAGCTGTGATTACGACTATAACCAATGATGCTGATGAGTATGCAAAAAAAGTTGAGGAAGCCTGTATCGAGGCCGGCCTTAGAGTTATAAAAGATACAAGAAGTGAGAAAATTAATTATAAAATTCGTGAGCACAGTCTAGCGCATGTGCCTGTTATTATCGTCGTAGGTCAACGTGAAGCAGAAAGTGAGACAGTAAATATAAGGCGGCTTGGGTCAAAAGATCAGGAAATACTTGCTTTAACCGACGCTGTCAGCCAACTTATAGACGAGGGAAGAAGTCCCAGTGTAAGATAGACACTAATTTAAATTAAATAATATTAATTACAGGGAGATAGATAGATCAATAAAAGACCAGTAGATATTGCCCCCCCTAAACAATCGGGGCCCAGGGTAAATACAGATATCGACAATGCCGAGGTGCGGTTAATTGACGAAAACGGCGAGCAAGTTGGAATAGTTTCCATCGACCTTGCTATAGAAAGAGCTTACAATGTTAACCTTGATCTTGTTGAGGTGTCGCCACATGCAACCCCTCCTGTTTGTAAAATAATAGATTTTGGAAAACTTAAGTACGAAGATCAGAAGAAAGCTAATGTAGCGAGAAAGAGACAAAAAACTATTGACGTTAAAGAAATAAAATTGCGGCCCAATATTGATACTCATGACTATGATGTAAAAATGCGAAGTGCACGTAGGTTTATTGATGACGGAGATAAAGTTAAAGTTACTCTGCGCTTTCGAGGACGTGAAATGGCTCATCAGGAGTTAGGAGCCCAGGTATTACAAAGGGTAAGAACCGAGCTAGAAACAATAGCTAAAGTAGAGCAGATGCCAAAGTTTGAGGGAAGGCAACTCACTATGGTTATGGCCCCTCGCTAAAATACACAAACGCGGGCCAGTTTTATAATCTTCCAGGTGGACGTGAATGTTCACCGCCGTCTGCCATTATAACGGTTCCTGAAAGCCAAGATGCTTTAGGGCTGGCTAAAAAAGCAGTGAGCCAAGCGATTTCTTCAACGGATCCCGCACGATCACCAGGAAGACCCTTTAGGGTTTCACGCCATCTTGAATCATCGCTCCAATTCATATCTGCTGTGGTTTTAGCCTGAGCAACCAGTCGATCTGTCTCTATTGGTCCAGGGTTGATACCAACAATTCGAACACCATAGTCTATACTTTCAGAACCTAATGCGCGCGTCATTGCCATTAATGCTGCGTTGCCCATCCCACCAGCTATGTAAGAGGATCTTGGCCTCTCTCCTGCCGTCCCAATAATGTTGACTATCACACCGGCACTGTTTTCTCTCATTTGAGCGTACAAAGCTCTTACAAGGCCGAGATAGCCAAAAACTTTTAAATCCCAAGCTTGTTTTATCTTATCATTGTCAAGGCGCTCCAAATCACCAGCCGGAATAGCGCCAGCATTATTTACTAAAATATCAATGTTTCCAGAAGCCTTGACCAAACTACTTATGCCTTTTTCTGTTGACAAATCAACTGGGTGGACAATCACTTCAACGTCCTCAGTCGATATTATTTCATTACGAAGGGACATCAAATCTGCTTCAGTTCGAGAAGCAATATGCAAGTCACAACCCTCCGCCGCTAATAGCTTGGCAACTGCTCTGCCAATTCCTTTAGAAGCCCCTGTAACCAAAGCAGTTTTACTATTTATTTCTAGATCCATAATCATTTCCTTCAGTTGGAATATATCTTTTGATACTTTTTGTTAACAAATTAGCATAAATTTAGTGTTTACTAGTCTATACTAACTATAATAGACCACTAGAGCTTGCGTTTAGCTCAAGAGAAAGTTATAAACCGCGCGCCAATAAACTGATGGTACGGCAAGGAGTAGAAAAACTCTGGGCATGCCTAACCGTTAAATATACACCTCATAAACAAGCGAGGATGAAATGCCCAAGATGAAGACTAAATCGTCGACGAAAAAGCGATTTCGACTATCTGCCTCTGGAAAAATTCGCTTTAAGCCATCAGGTATGCGGCATGGAATGAGCAAACGTTCTCAGTCCATGAAACGAAAAGCAAGAAAAGTTGGTGTTATGTCTGACTCAGATAGCCGTATAATTATGCCAACAATGCCATATGCTAAAAAGAGGAGTTGATAGATGTCTAGAGCAACCAGCTCCGTACACCGGCACGCAAAACGTAAAAAAGTTCTCAAACTAGCCAAGGGTTACAGGGGACGTAATTCAAGTAATTATAGAATTGCAAAAGAACGAGTTGAAAAAGGGCTACAATACGCATATCGTGATCGTAAAGTTAAAAAGCGCAATTTCCGAGCACTGTGGATCCAAAGGATCAATGCAGGTGCCCGTCAACATGGTTTAACTTACTCTCAGTTCATGAATGGGATAAAACAAGCAGGAGTAGGCCTCGATCGGAAAATTTTAGCAGACCTTGCTGTTAGAGAACCAGAAGCGTTTAAAGCTATAGTTGATCAAGCTCAGGATGCTCTTAATTCATCTGCTTAACCTGACCTTCAAGTAAATACGGACCCTAGAATGACGCCCTCAGACTTAAAGGAACTAGAGTCAACGCTTCTCAATAAAGTGAAAAGTTCTGATAGTCTTAGAAACTTAGATAACATCAGAGTTTCAATTTTAGGACGTAAAGGCGAAATTACCGAGTATATGAAATCTCTTAGTGCTTTAGGTAATGACGAAAGAAAAAAAGCCGGACAAAATCTGAATTCGTTAAAATCATCTATAATCGAGGCTATTTCTGTTCGACAAAATGAATTGGAAGCCGAAGAGCTGGAAGGAAGGCTCTTAAAAGAAAAGAGCGATGTTACCCTGCCAATACGTCCCAAAACTAAAGGAAGTATTCATCCTGTAAGCCAAGCTATGGAAGAATGTGTTGCTATTTTTGGTCAGATGGGATTTTCTGTTGCTGAAGGCCCTGATATTGAAGATGATTTTCATAACTTTACCGCCCTCAACATCCCTCCAGAACATCCTGCTAGGCAAATGCACGATACCTTTTATCTTCCCGAGAGTGATGAAGGTGAAAAATTAGTTTTGCGCACCCATACATCTCCTGTCCAAATCCGTACCATGGAAAATTCAAGCCCTCCAATCCGGATTATAGCCCCCGGTCGAACATATAGAAGTGACTCAGACTCAACACATACGCCCATGTTCCATCAGATAGAGGCACTGGTGATAGATGAAGAAACTCATATGGGGCACCTTAAAGGCTGTATTATAGACTTCTGTCGGGCTTTTTTTGGAATTCCAGACTTACCAGTACGATTCCGACCAAGCCACTTTCCTTTCACAGAACCATCTATGGAGGTTGATATTGGTTGCTCTAGAGAAAACGATGAACTCAAGATAGGAAATTTTGGTGATGGAGCAAACAACTGGCTAGAAATTATGGGTTCCGGAATGGTACACCCAAAAGTACTGGAATTCGGAGGTATAAATCCACAAGAATATCAAGGATTCGCATTTGGTTTAGGTATAGATAGAATCGCAATGCTGAAGTATGGGATACCTGATCTGCGAACCTTCTTTGATGCAGATCTCAGATGGCTATCACATTATGGTTTTGATCCGCTTTCAATCCCATCTATGATTCGTGGGCTTTAAAGGTTAAAAATGAAATTTACGCTTAGTTGGTTAGAAGAACACCTAGATACCAAGAAGGACCTCAATGAAATTGTTGAGACCTTAATCAAAATTGGTCTCGAGGTAGATAAAGTAGATAACCCAGGCTCGGACCTATCTGATTTCAAAGTTGCCCGGGTTATTAAAGCTGAGAAGCATCCTAATGCCGATCGACTGAAAGTCTGTAAAGTTGATACTGGGCAAGAGGAGGTGGAGGTCGTCTGTGGAGCACCAAATGCACGTGAAGGCATGCTGGGTATTTTTGCTCCAGTCGGTAGTTACATTCCTGGTCTTCAATTAAAACTTAAGAAAACAAAAATCCGTGGTGTTCAGTCAAATGGAATGCTCGTATCTGAAAAGGAAATGGGGCTCTCGGATGAGCATGATGGTATAATTGAGGTTTCTTCTGACACTCAGTTAGGTACTCCAATAGCGAGAGTTTTAGGGATTGATGACCCTGTTATTGACATTGAGTTAACTCCCAATCGCCCGGATTGCACTGGAGTTAGAGGTATTGCTAGAGACCTTGCAGCTGCTGGCCTCGGAGAATTAAAACCCCTTAGCAACTCAGAACCATTAAAAGGTAGCTACGAAAGCCCCCTAGCCTGGGAAATAGCTGATGACGGAAACGCTTGTAATTACGTGGTTGGCCGTCATTTTAAAGGTCTTAGAAACGGTCCTAGCCCTGGCTGGCTACAAAATCGTTTAAAAGCTATTGGCCTAAGGCCTATTTCTGCGCTGGTTGATATAACCAACTATGTTGCTATAGATGTGGGTCGCCCGCTACACGTGTTTGACGCCAGTAAACTTAAAAGTAAAAAGCTGACTATGCGAAAGGCAGAAAATAAAGAAAGCTTTTACTCTCTAATAGATAAAGAGTTTGAACTTGATACAGAAAAAACGGTTATTGCTGACGGAGGCAAAGTCGAAGCCCTTGCAGGAGTTATGGGCGGTATGGACTCTAGTTGCCTACCTGACACTACAGAGGTTTTTCTTGAGGTTGCTCTATTTGACCCAATTCAAGTTGCAACGACTGGCCGATCCCTCCAAATTGAGTCGGATGCGCGTTATCGTTTTGAAAGAGGCGTTGATCCCGAATCTGCCAATTGGGGTGCCGAAATGGCAGCTCGAATGATATTAGATTTCTGTGGTGGTGAAACGAGCAATATTGTTAAAGCCGGCAACCTTCCAAAAAATGAACTAAATATCGCTTTGGATCCTGAACGAGTAATGACATTAGGAGGGATCAACGTTTCCCTAGATAAACAAAAATCAACACTCCAAGACCTGGGCTTTCTTGTTAACGGAAGTAAAATTATAAATGTTTCTCCTCCCTCTTGGCGTCCAGATGTGCATGGGGAAGCAGACCTTGTTGAAGAAATTACACGCATTATTGGATTTGATAATATACCCCCGATTTCATTAAAACGCGACGAAGCTTTACCGCAACCAGCATTAAGTAGATCACAAAGAAAAGAGTATAAAGTTAGACGGGCTCTCGCGGCACAAGGGCTTCAAGAAGCAATCACGTGGTCATTTATGGCCTCTAAAAACGCCGATTTGTTCGGGGGATCACCAGACATGTTACATCTGGTCAATCCAATTAGCTCTGACCTAGATGTGCTTCGTCCATCTATTTTACCAAATCTAATTATAGCTGCTATCCGAAATACTGACCGAGGATTTAACGATCTGGCTTTATTTGAGCTAGGACCAGCCTATACAGATAATAACCCCGAAGGGCAGCTATTAGTTGCTACTGGGGTTAGGCAAGGCGATATGTCTCCACGACACTGGTCATCTCAGTCTAGGGCAGTTGATGCAATAGACGCCAAATCGGATGCACTCGCGGCACTAGAAGCAACCGGCATGTCTATAAAAAGCTTAAAAACTATAAACGAAGTTCCCTCATACTATCACCCAGGTAGGTCGGCAGGCCTGTCACTAGGAAAAAACACCTTAGCCTGGTTTGGTGAATTACATCCTGCCGTTTTAAGTAAATTAGGCGCTAAAGGATCTATGGTTGGATTCGAGGTCTTTCTTAATAATATACCAGAGGGCAAAGAAGGAAAATCCAGAAGGTCATCGATTAATTTATCACCTTTCCAACCCGTCAATCGCGACTTTGCATTTATTGTTGATGATGATGTTTACGCATCACATGTTTTAGATGCTGTGGTTAGCGCTGTGCCAAATTTAATCACCAACGTAAAATTATTTGATGTTTATAGTGGAAAAGGAGTTGAATCGGGAAAAAAATCTTTAGCTGTAGAAGTAAAATTACAGTCTAAAAACTCAACTCTGACCGAAGAAGAAATTGATCAAGTTTCACAACTGATTGTTTCCACTGTATTCGATAAAACAGGCGGCACTCTGAGACAATAAAGTTATCCATAGATATTAATTATCTGATTATTAATTACATTAATAATTTATGAAATTTTTAATCTATGTAATATAACTGGGATATAATTTTTAAAAAACCTTAATGATATGGCAACTAATTGTTTTTAAAAGATAATATCAACTAATTATTTAAATAAGTTTATGAATAATATACTACATATTAGAAAACACATAACCACTCAAAATATTTAAGAAAATAAAACTTTAGTTATCCACAAGGTTATAAATGATTGATCAACATATATTTATAAAGATTAACTTCTAAATCCAAATGACTGATCTATCACATATTCGAAATTTTGCAATTATCGCTCATATAGATCATGGAAAGTCAACTCTGGCCGATAGGCTCATCCAACATTGTGGTGGGCTTAGCGAACGAGAGATGAGTGAACAAGTACTCGATTCAATGGAACTGGAAAAAGAGCGCGGAATAACTATAAAAGCTCAAACAGTCTGTCTAACTTATAAATCAAGATTAGGACAAACCTATGAACTTAACCTTATGGACACACCCGGACACGTCGACTTCTCTTACGAGGTTTCAAGATCTCTTGCAGCATGTGAAGGCTCTCTTTTAATTGTCGATGCTAGCCAAGGAGTGGAGGCTCAGACGCTGGCTAATGCATATCTTGCAATAGACGCTAACCATGAAATCATACCTGTACTCAATAAAATCGATTTACCCGCTTCGGAACCTCAGAAAGTTCGTGAACAAATAGAAGAGGTAATTGGACTAGATGCAAACAACGCAATTGAAGTTTCAGCCAAGTCCGGCCTGGGAATAGAGGATGTCTTAGAAAGCCTAATCAATAACCTTCCTTCACCAGAGGGCGATAAAGACAACCTATTGCAAGCATTACTAATTGATAGCTGGTATGATTCGTATCTTGGCGTTGTAGCCCTCGTAAGAGTTAAAAATGGACGGATAGTTAAGGGTCAAAAGATCCGAATGATGGCTGCAGGAAAATCGTATCAAATTGATCGTGTGGGAGTTTTTACTCCTGCTCGGACAGAAAAAAGCGAGTTAGGTCCTGGAGAAATAGGGTTTGTAACGGCCTCTATAAGAGCTGTTGCGGACTGCCAAGTTGGAGACACTATAACTGATGATAAAAGGCCTGTGGACACAGCGTTGGCAGGGTTCAAACCTTCCGTACCCGTCGTATTCTGTTCTGTTTTTCCCTCAGATGCTGCTGAATACGAGGATCTTAGAGACAGTTTAGAAAAACTTCATTTGAATGATGCTAGCTTCCATTTTGAAGCAGAAAGTAGCGCTGCTTTGGGGTTGGGATTTCGATGCGGGTTCCTTGGGCTTTTACATATGGAAATTGTTCAACAAAGGCTTCAGAGGGAGTTCAATTTAGAACTAGTCGCCACTGCACCATCAGTCGTTTATAGTGTTCACTTAACAGATAAGAGTCAGATAGACCTACACAACCCATCTGACTTTCCTGATGTCACAAGGATTAAAGAAATTGAAGAACCGTGGATTAAGGCAAATATAATTGTCCCAGACGACTATTTAGGAGCCGTATTGCAACTCTGCACTGATAGACGCGGAGAACAAATCGATTTAACATATGTTGGTAATCGCGCAATGGCTGTCTATCGCCTGCCTTTGAATGAAGTAGTTTTTGATTTTTACGATCGCCTAAAATCTATAAGCCGCGGCTATGCAAGTTTCGATTATGAAATTGAAAGTTATCGACCGAGTGATTTAGTCAAGGTAGATTTATTAATAAATGGTGATCCAGTAGATGCACTTTCAATGATAGTTCACCGTTCTCAATCAGAAACCAGGGGCCGCGCATTATGCACGCGGTTAAAAGAGTTAATTCCTCGGCAGCTTTTTAAAGTAGCTCTTCAGGCAGCAATTGGAGGTAAAATAATAGCCCGCGAAACAGTTGGGGCTATGAGAAAGGATGTTACCTCTAAGTGTTATGGAGGCGATATTACTAGAAAAAGGAAACTTCTGGAAAAACAGAAAGCAGGCAAAAAGAAAATGCGCCAATATGGTAATGTCGAAATTCCTCAAACTGCGTTCATTGAGGCCTTAAGAATGGATGACAATTAGCCAATTTTGTCGAATGTTTCTCTCCTTATATTAAACCTCTAACTCAATCAAATTATTTTTGTTTCCTTGAAAAAAGGAGAACACTAAGTCCGGTTGCGGCGAATAATAAAAAAGCTGGTAGGGTCAATATAGATGAAATAATAGGGTGCCAAAGCCATGATCCTATTAAGGGGATGTAACGTGATATGAAAGATTCAGAAATTATCAAACTACTTTTATTAATCTGAAACCAAATTTCGCCTAAAGAAATAAAAATAAACTCTGATTCCAAAACATTAAATAGATCAACTATAAAAATAAAACTTCCTGTCAAGACTAGGGTCGCACCAATCATACGGGTTAGTTTTATCATCTCTAGTATTTCTTATTAAAAGATGTTCTTAGGAACTGCTCAAGAATTGAGCCTAACAAATGACTTATGGTCAATCTTCGCTGTTGCAATCTCTTCATCGCTGATTATTATCTTTTTACAAATTGCACTTTAACTATTATCAGTCTAAATGCATTGCAACTTCGACTAGGAGGGGTGGCCGAGTGGCTGAAGGCGCACGCTTGGAAAGCGTGTATACAGGCAACTGTATCGTGGGTTCGAATCCCACTCCCTCCGCCATAAAGAATTAATAATTTTAGGCTCCATCCGATATTGTGTAAATTATTAAGCACGTGGCCCAAATAAAATAACTCCTGCTCCGAGAAAACAAATAACCGAGCCAATAAAATCCCAGCGGTCAGGCATATTTTGTTCTATGATCCAAAGCCAAAATAAAGAGGCAGAAATATATACACCGCCATACGCAGCGAAAGCTCGTCCAGCAAAATCACTATCAATTTTAGTTAGAAGCAGAGCAAATATTACTAAGCTAAATACGCCGGGAAAAATCCACCATATTGGTTTACCTAGTTTAAGCCAGGCCCAAAACGCGAAGCACCCTGCGACTTCTGCAAAAGCAGCTCCGATATAAATTGCTATGGATGCCACGTTATACTCATTCTAGTTTTGTTCTAATATATTAATTTATTTTAAGAGTAACCTTATTACCTGGTCTAATTATAAAATTATTTAGGTGGAATTATAGGCAGCATAAGCCAAGCCCCATGGGATTTACCTGTATGCAAGGTAATCTTGCCATCAAACACTGTTTTAGGCCTATCACGTGGATCTTCATGCAAAAATGGTCCACAACCAGTCATGGGTTTAGCAAGGTTTGACAACGTAAATTGCTCATCCTGTGTTTTTGCACCCGGCCAAACATAATCTTTTCCACGAACCGTAAGCGCAAGCCTGTACCCAGCTGGTATAACCACTCCAGTGGGATGTAAATCAATATCTAGTTCGTAAACTTGACCTGGTTTAAGCGGTTGTTTTTCATCATGCGTATGCCAGGGCCAATAAGGTTTTGATTTTTTCTTATCAAGTTTACGATGCGAGGCGCGCAGCCATCCCTGCGCAATGGGGGTATGAGGATCAAGTGTTCCCTGAAAAGTAACTTCTGTTAAGTCTGGCGAGAACATCCTTAATACCAAAAACATATCGGCATCTATAGTTTCAGATGAGACAAATAGTTTGGCAGCAATAGGACCACAAATTTCAGTCTCACGCTCCACAGGATCCATCATGAAGGTTACACCGTCTGAACTCATCCCCTTATATGTAGACTTATGATTTTTGTGATCTTTGCCCTTAGCGAGAGTCATTTTCTCTGTGTTTATATAAAATTTGCGCCACT
>JAKUPN010000010.1 GCA_022449545.1 Alphaproteobacteria bacterium
AAGAAACCAGCAGCTAAGAAACCAGCAGCTAAGAAATCAGCAGCTAAGAAACCACCAGCCAAGAAACCAGCAGCTAACAAATCCGCATCCGAGAAACCAGCAGCTAAAAGTAGCGATAAGGAGTAAATCGATATGGCCCATAAAAAAGCAGGGGGTAGTTCCCGAAATGGCAGAGACTCTGCGGGTCGGAGACTTGGTATAAAAAAATATGGTGGTGAAAAAGTTATTCCCGGAAACATAATTGTTCGTCAGAGGGGGACAAAGTTTCACCCAGGTGACAACGTTGGTATTGGAAAAGACCATACTATTTTCGCTTTAGTTGATGGACAAGTTTCTTTTACTCGAGGAAGAAATGGGCGGGCTTTCGTTTCGGTTTTGCCGCCATCTTGAGAATGACTACCACGAAGTCGAATTAAATTCGGGAGGTTGGGAAACTAATCTCCCTTTTTTTGGGGCTTAACTAGGATGAAATTTCTTGATGAGGCGAAAGTGCATGTACAATCAGCTAGTGGGGGTAATGGCTGTGTATCTTTTCGTCGCGAAAAAAATATAGCATTTGGTGGTCCTAACGGCGGTGACGGAGGCAGGGGAGGCTCAGTCGTTCTTGAGTGTATTGGAGGATTGAATACCTTAATAGATTATAGGTATAGACAGCATTTTAAAGCCCAACGGGGTCAAGACGGAAAAGGTAGTAACTGCAGTGGGGCGTCCGGCTCTGACGTGGTGCTAAAAGTGCCTGTTGGAACTCAGGTTTTTACCGAAGACAAGAGCTCATTGTTAGCAGACTTGACTGCAGTTGGGCAGAAGGTGGTGATAGCTAATGGTGGAGAAGGAGGGAGGGGTAATACACATTTTAAAACTTCTACCAATCAAGCACCCCGTCAGGCGGATCAGGGCTGGCCAGGAGAAGAAGCCTGGCTTTGGCTAAGACTAAAATTAATTGCTGATGCTGGATTAGTCGGTTTACCTAACGCTGGCAAGTCAACCTTTCTATCTGCTGTCAGTCGTGCAAAACCGAAAATTGCTGATTACCCTTTTACAACCCTAAATCCCATATTAGGCGTAGCAAAATCAGATGATCGAGAGTTTGTTATAGCTGATATTCCCGGCCTTATTCAGGGTGCCAGCCAAGGCAAGGGGTTAGGAGATCGGTTTTTAGGCCATATAGAGAGATGTCGTGTGCTTTTACATTTAATTGATGCCACTCTTGGCAGTAATTCTGTTGTTGCTGCATATAAAGCTATTAGAGATGAGTTGAAGAATTACGGCAGTGGGTTGGCCGAAAAGCCTGAGTTATTAATCTTAAATAAGCTAGATGCTATAAGTTCTGAAGATTTAAAAAAAATAGTTTCGGCTCTTAACAAAATTAGTAATCGAGAAGTATTAACAATTTCTGCAGTGAGTGGCGATGGTGTTACTATGGCTCTCCGAAAAACTCGAAATTATATAGACATAGATGATCTAGATAATACTGAATCAAGCTGAAAAAGTTTGTAAATAAATTTCTATAAGAGTTCTAAAATGGCTGCATTGACGATAAGAGATAGCAAAAGATTAGTAATAAAAATTGGCTCTGCATTGTTAGTTGATGACGAGGGCGATCTCAGATCTCAATGGATTAATGCTTTGGTCTCTGATGCAGTTGAAATGTACAATTCTGGAACAGAAATAATAATTGTTTCTTCAGGGGCTATTGCTATAGGTCGACGAATACTTGGGTTGTCAGGGGGGCCACGCAACAGGGCTCTTAAACTTGAAGAAAGTCAGGCTTCGGCAGCGATCGGACAGGTCCGACTTGCTCATGCGTGGCAGGAAGCCTTAGAAAAACACCATATTCGAGCAGCTCAAGTACTTTTAACCACTGAAGATACGGAAAATCGCCGGCGTTATTTGAATGCTCGTTCGACTATTACCACTCTACTAAAAATGGGTGTTATTCCCGTAATAAATGAGAATGATACAGTCGCAACTGAAGAAATTAGATTTGGTGATAATGATCGTTTGGCGGCCCGTGTTGCACAGATGATTAGTGCAGACACCTGTGTTATTTTGACAGATATTGATGGATTATATACCGCTGATCCATTGATTGATCCAAATGCTACTCGTATTTCTAGTGTTGATACAATTAATGACCAGTTAGAAGCTATGGCTGGCACGACATCTAATGAGGATGGTTCGGGAGGAATGGTTACAAAAATCGAAGCAGCTCGTATAACAATGCAAGCGGGTTGCAGAATGGCTATAGGAGATGGAAGAACTCTTAATCCTTTAAAAGCATTCGAGAGTGATACTAAATGTACTTGGTTTATGGCTCAAGGAGAACCGCAGTCAGCCAGAAAGCTCTGGATAGCTGCGAGTTTAAATCCGGTCGGTACAATGTTTGTAGATTCTGGAGCAGCCCAAGCGTTAGCATCCGGAAAAAGTTTACTTCCGGCCGGAGTATCAAAAATTGATGGTGTTTTTTTTAGAGGAGACCCAGTCATAATTCGGGATGAAAACGGTTTAGAAATAGCCCGTGGACTTTCAGCATATTCTAATGAAGATGCTGTTCGTATTAGGGGCCTTAAAAGTAGTGAGATTGAGAAAGTGTTAGGTTTTCGTGGAAGAGAAGAAATGATTCACCGTGATGATTTGGTGATCACTTAATGATTATGCTTGCTGGTTTTAACTATCAATTTGTTGGTATCTGTTCGAGTTTTTAGTAAGTTGGTAATATTCGCCACCTAAAAGATAAGAAGAATATGAATTTAAAGAATAAAACTAGTAAAGATTTTGAAATAGATGGCATCATTAATGAAATGGGGTTAGCTGCTCGCAAAGCTGGCCGCATTTTAGCTGTTAGTAACAGTGAAGATAAAAATAAAGCGATCAGAGAAGCATCTAAAAATTTACTAGAACAGAAAAATAGTATTTTAGTCGCAAATAAGAAAGATATACAAGCGGCTACACAGAAAGGTCTGAGTGGGGCACTGATCGATAGACTTTTTCTTAATGAAAATAGAATAGAAGGGATGGCTAAAGGTTTAGATGAGGTAGCAGAGCTTCCTGACCCAGTGGGAACAACACTAAGTGAATGGGATAGGCCTAATGGTTTAAAAATTTCCCGTATTCGGGTACCTCTTGGCGTTATAGGAATAATATATGAATCCCGTCCTAATGTTACCGCTGATGCGGGTGGTCTATGTCTAAAATCAGGTAATTCGGCAATATTGAGAGGGGGTTCAGATACGTTTAATACTTCCTCGGTTATATTGAATTGTTTGCAAGAGGGACTTGTTAGCGTTGGTCTACCATCCGAAATACTTCAGGCGCCACCGACAACTGACCGTGCTGCTGTGGGTGCCATGTTGGCCATGAGTGAATTTATTGATGTTATCGTTCCTCGCGGTGGAAAATCTCTTGTAGAACGAGTACAGAGGGAGGCACGAATGCCTGTGTTTGCCCACCTAGAGGGTGTCTGTCACACCTATATACATGAAAATTCACAATCCGATATGGCGCGATCGATAGTGATCAACGCAAAAATGAGAAGGACGGGAATTTGCGGAGCAACCGAAACTGTCCTAATTGACAGAAATGCAGCTAATAATATGTTAAAGGATTTGATCAGTGATTTAATCAATAGTGGTTGCGAAGTTCGTGGTGACTTTGTAGCCAAATCACTTGATGATCGAATATCATTAGCCTCTGATGTAGATTGGATAACCGAATATTTAGACTCGATTATATCTATAAAGGTAGTAGATGGAGTTGAAGAAGCAATTAATCATATAAACAACTATGGTTCTAACCATACTGATGCGATTGTAACTGATGATATGGATGTGGCGGATCGCTTTCTTAACCTGGTAGACAGCGGAATTGTTATGCATAACACTTCTACACAGTTTGCTGATGGGGGTGAATTTGGTATGGGGGCTGAAATAGGCATTTCCACAGGGCGACTTCATGCTCGAGGCCCGGTGGGTGCTGAACAGTTAACAACATATAAATACGTCGTTAGTGGCGACGGACAGTTACGGCCCTAGCAGTGACCAATAAAAAGCCTAATTTTTCTCGGGGCAATCGTCAAAAGATTGGATTATTAGGTGGATCATTTAATCCGGCACATAAGGGACATCTTTATATTAGTATTGAAGCCCTGAAAAGATTGCAGCTTGATGCGGTTTGGTGGCTAGTGACCCCACAAAATCCACTTAAACCTAAATCAGAAACAGCACCAATAAATCGGCGTGTTAGTCTTGCTAACAAGATTGCCTGCCATCCTAGAATTCATGTTACTACTATTGAAAGTCGGCTAGGTACAAATTTTACCGTAGATACATTAAATCGTCTTAAACAACAACTTCCCATGACAAGATTTGTATGGCTTATGGGATCAGATAATTTGATGCAGATGCATTACTGGAAGAGATGGAATAAGATTTTTAACATGATTCCCATAGCGGTTTTTGCAAGAGAAACATATGATTTCGGCGCTTTAGCAGGTGTTGCTTCAAATAGGTATAGTTTGAGCCGGGTTTCTGCTGACCGAGCAACTGATTTAGCTAATAGAGAGCCACCGGCGTGGACCTTTCTTCCACTGCGCTGGCATCCAGCAGCTTCTCGAGATATTCGCCAATCTGGCGAATGGTAAGCTGAACGACCAGAGTTGTTTTTTATATGTATATACAAATAGGGATTGAGAAATTTGACTGATTTGAAGAAAACTAAATCGAAAACAACAAAGAACATATTAAATGTAATTAAGGAATCATTAGAGGCTGATAAAGCAAAAGATATTATTATCATATCCTTGGCCGGAAAGACCGATATAGCTGAAAATATGGTTATTGCCAGTGGTAGGTCTGCACGTCATGTAGATGCTACTTCAGATCATCTAATAACTAATCTCAAAAACGCAGGTATAAAAGGTTTGCTTAGTGAAGGCAGAGAAAATAGTGACTGGGTCCTTATTGATACAGGTTTTGTAATAATAAATATATTTAGACCTGAAGTTAGGGCTCATTATGACCTCGAAAAACTCTGGGGGCCTGAGACTTCAAATAAAAAATTAAAACAAGTCATCCTTACTCAATAACGATATTGGTCATGAGAATTAGTATAGTGGCCATAGGCCGAGCCCGGATTAGCTTTGAAGCAAAGCTTTTTGAGTACTATTCGGATAAACTTACACAGTGGAAAATAACACTGATTGAAAAAGAAGTCCGGAAGCAGGTCGCACCTAATAAGACTATTAGTGCTGAAGGAGACTTGATATCAAGGGCTATTCCCAAAGACTCCTTTTTAGTAGCTTTGGATGAGAATGGAAAACAAGTATCCAGTAAAGAGTTTGCTAACATACTCTCTCATCAAAAAGATTTTGGGTGCGGAGAGATAACATTTTTAATTGGTGGTGCTAATGGTTTGTCGCCCACTTTGATTACACGAGCCGATCTGGTTCTATCACTTGGTCGCCTAACCTGGCCACATCTTTTGGCAAGAGTTTTATTAATAGAACAAATATATCGAGCTCAACAGATTATAATCGGGCATCCTTACCATCGTGGTTAGTCGCGACATTTATTAATAGTTACTTTATATATCAAGAAGGTAATTTTATTTATTGGGATTTATTATGAATAAATTGATTCTATTAAGACACGGTCAAAGTAAGTGGAATCTAGAAAATAGATTTACAGGTTGGCATGACGTAGACCTAACGTCGCAGGGTGAAAGCGAGGCTATGAAGGCTGGAGTTTTAATTAAGGATATCATTTTAGATAGAGTTTATACATCAACATTGAAACGTGCTCGTCGAACAGCACAGTTGGCTCTTGAAAAGGCTGAGTTGGCTGGTGCTAATGTTAATAATATTAAACAAGACGGGCGTTGGTGTTTATTTGAGTATGAAGAATTACGTGAACGTGACTACGGTGATTTAGTAGGTTTAAACAAAACAGAGACAGCGGAAAAGTATGGCAAAGAACAAGTCCACTTGTGGCGTCGTGGTTATGAGGTTAGGCCTCCATCAGGGGAAAGTCTGGCTGATGTAGTGAATCGTGTCCGTCCTTTTTTTGAAAATGAAATTTGGCCGCAAGTAGTATTAGGTAAGAATATCTTAGTTGCCGCACATGGGAATAGCCTCAGAGCGGTGTTAGTTATAATCGGAGAATATGATCAGGAAGATATTCCGAATATTGAACTACCGACTGGACGGCCACTTATCTTCGAAATTGAAAGTGGAATAAAGAAAAATCATTATTATTTGGAGGAATAAATTATTAAGCTCTTGCATAAATTAATTTATTTTTTATTACCAATAATATTTTTGATGATAAATCTGGTAGAGCTAAATGCTACTGAGGAAATAGAAAAGGCACGTCAAAAACTGGAAAATATACACAACTCAATTGAAGTTGATAATAAAAGAAAGAAATCACTGAGTAAAAAACTATTAAAAAAGTCAAAAGAGCTGAATGAATTAAGAAAAAAATTGAGAAAAGTAGCAGGCAAAGCTCAAGAATATGAAGCAAAAATTTCCACTCTTGATTCCGATATTGAAAAATTAGTTTTTTTAAGTGAAAACAAAAATAGGGAACTCAACACAGGTAAAAGTGATCTTAGGACTTCGTTAGAGGCACTTCAACGCATGTCATTAAGGCCTGCAACGGCTCTAATTATTAGAACCGGTGATATAAATGATTTGATGCGCGGTGGTTTTTTGCTTAGGACACTTATTCCCAGAATTAAATTAGAAACAGAGCGGTTAGGAAAGCAGATTAATCAACTAAACCTTTTACGAAATACAATGACCGATAAAAAGGACAAGCAGAGGCTTATACGAAAATCATTAATCATTGAGCAAAAGAAACTTTCAGTTCTAGTGGCTACAAACAAAAAAATATTAGAAAAAAGTAATAAGAAAAGAAAACACATTGAGAAACGGATAGCTATACTAACCTCAAGTGCAAAATCTTTAAATGAACTAATTATTAGGTTAAATGAAATCGAAGAGTTATTACCTAATCATAGTACCAGCAGGATGTATCAATCGGTCAACAGGGAAAACCAGCTTCTGGATCTTAACAAAACTAAAATTTCTTCAGCCCAGGGAAGATTGATTCGCCCAGTAGAAGGTCTAATAATTCAACAGTTTGGCATTGAGACATCTTCTGGGAGAAAAACTCGAGGGCTAATTTGGGAAATAAGAAAAGAAGCAGTTATTATATCGCCATGGGAAGGAAAAATTGTATATTCTGGAAACTTTAGAAATTTCGGACGTGTTTTGATTATCAATCATGGTGAAGGATATCATTCTTTGATTTCTGGTTTAAAAAGATCATTTGTCGAAATAGATCAGTGGGTGTTAACAGGTGAACCACTTGGTTTAGCTGGTGTAATGGTTTCAGAAGATTCTTTTGAAATAAATCAAGAATCAGAATCTCAATTAAACAAACAACTACGTACAACTCTTTATGTTGAACTTCTTAGACACGGACAACCAATAAACCCTTTGTCATGGATGGCAACTAGGGATAACAGGATTAATGGATGATGGGTTATTTATTTAAGTTGGTTTTTTTTGCACTTCTATCAGTGAATCTACTCTTATCTTTACCGTCTCAAGCGAATGAAGAGACTTATCGTCAGTTAGAACTGTTTGGAGATGTATTTGAGCGCGTTCGAACCCATTATGTGGAACCAACCAATGATCAAAAATTGATAGATTCCGCCATAAATGGTATGTTACGTTCTCTAGATCCTCATTCAAGTTATCTTAATGAAGATAGCTATCGAGAAATGAAGGTGCAGACACGTGGAGAGTTTGGCGGGCTTGGAATTGAAGTTACTTTGGAGCAGGGATACGTAAGGGTCGTTTCTCCTATTGATGGTACGCCTGCAGCTCGAGCCGGTCTTGAAACAGGTGATTTAATAACTCATTTAGATGATAAATCGATACTTGGTTTGAATCTGTCAGACGCAGTTAAAAAAATGCGTGGTCGTGTAGGATCAAAAATTAAATTAACGATCGTTCGTGAGGAAAAGGATCCATTCGAAGTAACAATTACGAGGGACATTATCAAAATTCAATCTGTAAAGTCTCGTATTGAAGGTAATATAGGTTACCTAAGAATTACTTCTTTCAATGAGAAGGCATACAGGGGTCTCTCTAGGGAAATTGAGAAAATCCGAAGTCAGTTAGGTGATAAAATGATCGGCTTAGTTCTAGATTTAAGACGCAATCCAGGTGGCTTACTTAGTCAGGCTATTAAAGTAAGCGATGCGTTTCTGGAACGAGGTGAAATTGTATCTACCCGCGGCAGAAAAGGTAAGAAGTCGCAAAGATATAATGCCAGGTCTGGTGATTTAATTGATGGCTTGCCATTGGTTGTATTGATAAACGGTGGATCTGCATCTGCTTCAGAAATTGTTGCTGGAGCATTACAGGATCATCAAAGAGCCGTAATAATGGGTACACAGTCATTTGGCAAAGGCTCTGTGCAAACCATTATGCCTATACCTAATCACGGAGCTGTAAGACTGACCACAGCGGCTTACTTTACGCCGAGTGGCAGGTCAATCCAAAAAAAGGGTGTAACGCCAGATATAGAAGTAAAACAGGCTAAAATTGAGACCTCTAGTCAATTGCCTCAATTACGTGAAAAAGATCTTAGGAATGCCCGTGACGAAGACAATAAAAAGGTAGGGAAGGTAAGTACTAAAAACAAAACCTTCGATCCTAATGATTACCAGCTTTCAAGAGCAATCGATCTTCTCAAAGGTATTTCATTATATAAAATACGAACTTCTTCAAAATAGTTATATATAAATAGATGGTTATTAGAACAAGTAATCCCGATATTAGAGAATACCGTTTATGTGCGGGAATTATGTTATTCAATGAAATCGGTTTGGTTTGGACTGGAAGAAGGGTGGATGTCGAAGATTCATGGCAAATGCCTCAGGGTGGGATAGATACAGGTGAAAGTCCCATTTCTGCAGCTTATAGAGAATTGTATGAAGAAACTGGATGTCAAAGTGTAGAGCTAGTTGGCCAAACGACTGATTGGATCTTATATGATCTTCCTCAGGCTCTGGTTAAAAAGAGCTGGGGAGGAAAATTTCGAGGTCAAGCTCAAAAGTGGTTTGTTTTTCATTTTAAAGGTGATGATAAAGAATTTGATTTGGCTAAAACAGAAAAACCTGAGTTTAGTGAATGGAAATGGACCAATATATATAAATTGGATGAATTTGTAGTAGATTTTAAGCGACCAGTTTATAAACTTTTAGTGTCTGAGTTTAGGCACTATTCAGATAGTCTCTCAAAAGATTTAAGTTAGGCTATCTTTACAAGACAAATTAAGACACAGGCTTTTGGAAAAGCAAGAAAATAACAACATTGGAAGCATATGATGAATATTGAAGATGAAGTAGACAATAATTCTATTCAAAATTTTCAAATTATACCTATTATGCCGGAAGCAATGGGAGTTTTTCATATAGCCAAAGAAAAGCATCTGGAATTTAAAATAAAAATAGAACAAATTTTGAATACTGCCGATGATAAATATAGAGGCCACCATCAGAGTAAAAGGGAGAGTATAGGTAATGACAGATTTCAAAATGTGTTATTAGATTTTCCCGAGTTAACAGAACTTCATTCTATTCTCAAAAATACGGCACTTAATTTCATAAAGGAATCTGGTTACCTGTGTGATGAAGTAATCATCACAGATGCATGGATTAACAAATATCCATTTGAATCTACTCTACCAAATCATAGGCACGCAAATTCATATATTTCGGGAAATTATTTCATAGATTATGACAATTCAATTAATTCACCACTAGTTTTTGTCAATGACAGACACATCACTAGTCATGCACCCTCTATAAAGCTTGAGGCGGATCCTTCCAAACCAACACCTTATAACAAACAAGAATATACAATCGTATGTGATGAGAGCATGGTTTTACTTTGGAAAAGCCATTTGCTTCATGGTGTCAAAACACCAGAAAAGGGAGAGGGCCGTATCACATTGAGCTTTAACGTCATGCCAAAAGTAGTTGGTACTGGCAAACAGTTTTCTTTTGCCGTTAGTGAAAATAACAGAGTGTAAATACCTTAAATTAAGAAATGTCAAAGAAAGAAAACGTTCTTTGCATATTGGATAATAAATTCAAAAACCTAATCAAAGTTATAGATTATATTTTTAAAATTTAATGTGCTGGGGAGATTCTCTGGTTAGCTTTTGAATTAAGAAAAATGCAAGCAGCTTTTGCTGTTAAACCGGCAAGCTTAGCATGGGGTTTCAGTCCTACGGCCTTAAAAATTAATGTTATTCCTCTTTCAACGTGATGAGGCCGATAGAATCCATAGGCACGAGACATATAAGCTCGAACGCACTTACGCCGATCGTAAATTTCACCATTATTATTAGCTGCATAATACGCATACGCTAATTCGTCATCTTCGCTCTCGCTAATTCTACTAATGCCAACAAGTATGCGTCTAATAACTCCTAACTTTTCAATTTTACGATAACGAGCCATATGACTATAAAAAAGCTTATAATGACGTATTTCATCACGGGCTATATTACGACAAATTTCTTCTAAAACTGGTTCATTCGTAGCTTCACCCAAGGCAGTATAGTATGAAGAAGTGCCTACCTCGACCATGCAGCGCGCAACTAACTCACCACAACGAGAACCTCTTACAGACTTTTTTGTGCTAGTCGGGAGAGTTATTTTAGAACAAAAATCATCGAAACGTTTATCAAATTCGAATTCGGGATCAGCTAATTTGGCCCATTTAGCAAGGGCCTTGCCGTGTTGAACTTCTTCTTCTCCCCATCTTTTTGCTGCGTTCTGAAAATCGGGGTCATCATGAAAAACACTGCTAAGATAGTCAGCATAAGCTGCACCATTATTCTCAACTAGAGCTGCCCCTTTAACTACACGTAACATTTCTGGGTCAACAGCAGATGGATCAAATTTGTCCCAGGAAATATCGTCGAGTGTCCAATGTTTGGGATATTCCGTCATCAAATTATCTTTTGCCTTCTTAATCCTAAAACAGTTAAATCTTCAATCCCTAATCCAGATAAGACGTAATTGTACTTCTAGCAATCCCGAAGGTTAAAACAGGTTAGCATTCAAGTTCAGTGTAGCCTAATAAATAATGATTATGATAGCGAAAAATTACTGTCTGATGAAAGCAGGGTTTTAGTTAAATATTGCCCGAACCTAGTAAAATCTCATTGATAAACGGGAGAATCGAGAGCTTTCAGCTTAGCTTGGGCAATTTCAACGTTTGTTTTAGCTTCTTTTTGACTTAAGGGATCGTTATTTCTATTAATTTCTTCAAGACATTCTTTTAACTCTGCCTCTACAAGTGTTCTATCAATTTCGTCGACAGGTAGGGCTACTTCAGCTAATACAGTACATCGGCTTCCTGTAACTTCTGAAAAACCACCAGCTACAAATATCTTAGAGGTAATTGTTCCGTCAACGTAAGTATTTATAACTCCGGGTCGAACACTAGATATCATCGGTGAATGTCCGGGAAGAACACCAAAATCACCTTCTGCGCCTGGAACGACAACCATATTTAATTCTTCAGATAAAACTAATCGCTCGGGAGATACTAGCTCAAATTTGACTTTTGATTCAGACATTTACAAATTACCTATGCCGCTTCGGCAGCCATTGTTTGGGCCTTTTCGATGGCTTCATCAATAGTTCCTACCATGTAGAATGCCGCTTCGGGCAGATCATCATATACGCCTTCAACTATTTCCTTAAACCCTTTAATTGTGTCTTCTAGATTTACAAACTTGCCTGGTGTACCAGTAAATATTTCTGCAACATGAAACGGCTGCGACATAAAGCGCTGAATTTTTCTTGCACGCATCACAGTTAATTTATCTTCTTCAGATAACTCGTCCATCCCTAAAATAGCAATTATTTCTTGCAGACTCTTGTAACTCTGTAGAGTAGCTTGAATACGACGAGCTGTTTCGTAATGTTCATCTCCTACTACTCTAGGATCAAGAATTCGGCTTGTTGAATCCAGTGGGTCAACAGCAGGATAAATCCCCAGTTCGGCTATTTGTCTTGATAAAACGGTTGTAGCATCAAGATGCGAAAAAGTAGTTGCTGGAGCAGGGTCAGTTAGGTCGTCTGCAGGGACATATATTGCTTGAACAGAAGTGATAGAACCCTTGTTAGTAGACGTAATTCTCTCTTGCAGTGTTCCCAAATCTGTTCCTAGTGTTGGCTGATAGCCGACTGCAGAGGGTATGCGCCCAAGCAATGCTGAAACTTCGGATCCAGCTTGAGTAAATCGAAATATATTATCGACAAAAAATAGCACATCTTGTCCTTCTTCATCACGAAAATACTCAGCAAGAGTTAGACCAGTAAGTCCGACACGAGCTCTTGCACCGGGAGGCTCATTCATTTGTCCGTAAACCAATGCTGCTTTGGATTCGCCATCTGGAACAATTACTCCTGATTCCATCATTTCGTGATACAGATCATTTCCTTCTCTAGTCCGTTCACCAACGCCGGCAAAAACTGAATAACCACCATGTCCTTTAGCAACGTTATTTATCAGTTCCATAATCAACACAGTCTTACCCACACCTGCTCCGCCGAAAAGGCCTATTTTACCCCCTTTAGCATAAGGTGTAAGTAGATCAACTACTTTAATGCCGGTCACTAGTTGTTCTGTTTCAGTTGACTGTTCAGTAAATTCAGGGGCATCTCTATGAATAGGGAGAGTTTTGTCTGTGCCGAGAGGTCCCCTCTCGTCAATTGGCTCACCTATAACATTTATTATACGGCCAAGTGTTTCTGGACCGACAGGGACGCTTATTGGAGCTCCTGAGTCCACCACTTCACCTCCACGCACTAAACCATCTGTAGAATCCATGGCTATGCATCTTGCCGTACTTTCTCCAAGATGTTGTGCTACCTCTAGCACTAGACGGTTGCCCTGATTTTTGGTGTGTAAGGCATTTAAAATGGGAGGCAAATCACCCTCGAACTGAACGTCTATGACTGCGCCCAAGACTTGCGTAATTCTGCCCACTATGTTTTTTGCCATCTATTTTCTCCTGCCTTAGCTAGTTGTTCTAGATCACGGCTATAAAGCTTCTGCGCCGGAAATAATTTCAATCAATTCTTTGGTGATAAACGCCTGTCTAGTTCTATTATAGTTAATCGTTAACTGGTCAATGAGGTCTCCTGCGTTACGTGTTGCATTGTCCATAGCTGCCATTCGAGCCCCTTGTTCAGAGGCAAAAGATTCCAGCATCGCACGAAAAACTTGTATCGACATATTTTTTGGAAGAAGCTCCGCAAGAATAGCATTCTCTTCAGGCTCATATTCATAGGAGACTGGTATGTCGTCACTTTGATTCTCTTGATTTGATGTCTCTGAGTTTTCATCAGAAGATGTATTTAATGCAAAAGGTATAAGTTGTTGAGGGGTTACTATCTGTGTAAGAGCAGACTCGAAACGATTATAAACTATTGTGCAGACGTCAAATTCAACGTTCTCGTACATACTAGTTATTCTTTTGGCAATTTCGGCTGCCGTATTAAACAGGGGGGCGGGCTTAGCTGTATCCTCAATAGTATCTATGATTTTTTCGCCAAATTCTGATCTTAAAATTCCCTGTCCTTTTCTGCCTACAATCAATAGTTTTACGGTTTTTCCTTCATTGGTTAATTTGTTAACCTGTTGTCTTGTCCAGCGACCTATATTTGTATTGAAACCACCGCATAGACCACGATCAGTAGTCATAACAACTATGAGATGAACCTCATCTTTCCCCGTTCCTGCTAATAATTTGGGTGCGCTTGAGATATCGCTAACGCTTGCGGCAACAGAACCAAGCATTCGCTCCATTCTTTCAGCATACGGTCTAGCTGCTTCAGCTTGTTCTTGTGCGCGCCTTAATTTAGCAGCAGCCACCATTTTCATTGCTGAAGTTATTCTTTGGGTCGATTTAACCGAAGCTATACGGACCCTTAGGTCTTTTAGGTTTGCCATCTTTAGTTTGGTCCGTGCGTTACCTTAATAATTCTAGGCAAAGGTTTTTACAAAATCTGAAACTACTTGATCAAGTTTAGCATCTGTCGATTCATCAAGATCGCCTGTTTCTTTAATTGCATTTATAATTTCTGGGTGACTGGAACGAATATGCTCAAGCAATTGACCCTCAAATCTATTAATTTGATTCACATCAATTTTATCAAGATGACCCCTTACACCTGAAAATATAGCTATCACTTGATCTTCAACTGACATTGGAGAGTATTGCGGCTGTTTCAGTAATTCTGTTAGTCTTTCACCACGCGCTAGCAGTCGTTGCGTCACCTGATCAAGATCGGAAGCAAACTGAGAGAAGGCTTCCATCTCTCTATACTGTGCTAGTTCCAACTTTATAGTGCCGGCCACTTTCTTCATGGCTTTAGCTTGGGCAGCAGATCCAACACGACTGACCGATAGACCAACATTTATTGCTGGACGAACTCCTTTATAGAAGAGGTCAGTTTCAAGAAAAATTTGACCATCAGTTATGGATATAACATTAGTTGGAATGTATGCAGACACGTCATTTGCCTGTGTTTCAATGACTGGTAAGGCGGTTAAAGAGCCACCTCCATTTTCTTCGTTCATTTTTGCAGCTCGTTCCAACAGCCTAGAATGAACATAGAACACGTCACCGGGATAAGCCTCTCGGCCGGGCGGACGACGCAGCAATAAGGACATTTGACGATAGGCAACGGCTTGTTTTGATAAATCATCATAAATTATCACTGCATGCATGCCATTATCGCGAAAATACTCGCCTATTGCACAGCCAACATAGGGAGCGAGAAATTGAAGAGGAGCGGGTTCTGAAGCCGAAGCGGCAACCACCACGGTGTAGTCCATTGCTCCCGAGTCCTGAAGGGTTTTTACTACTTGTGCTACTGTTGATCGTTTCTGTCCAATGGCAACATAGATACAATAAAGCTTTTTAGATTCATCTCCTGAATCATTAATGGTTTTTTGATTCAAAATGGTGTCTATTGCGACCGCAGTTTTTCCGGTTTGTCGGTCGCCGATAATTAATTCCCTTTGCCCGCGGCCAACGGGCACAAGTGAATCTAACGCCTTAAGGCCTGTTTGCATTGGTTCAGATACAGACTCTCGTGGAATTATGCCAGGAGCTTTGACTTCTACCAGCCTTCTTTCAGTCGATTCGACAGGTCCTGCACCGTCAATAGGGTTTCCCAAAGCATCTACAACGCGCCCTAGAAGGCCTTTTCCAACAGGTACATCAACAATATCTCCGGTTCTTTTAACAGTGTCTCCTTCTTTGATGTCTCGGTCATCACCAAAAATAACAATTCCAACGTTGTCAGTTTCTAGGTTAAGGGTCATACCCTTAATCCCGCCTGGAAACTCGACCATTTCACCAGCTTGTACATTATCAAGGCCATAGACTCTTGCTACGCCATCGCCAACCGACAAGACTTGTCCTATTTCAGACACATCTGAACCTGCGTCGAAATTAGCGATCTGATCTTTTAAGATCGCTGAAATTTCTGCTGCACGTATTTCCATTACTGAGCCCCTTTCATGGCTAACTGCAGCCTTTGCAGTTTTGATTTAATTGACGCATCTATCATTCTCGAACCTATTTTAACCACTAGTCCACCAATTAGAGAAGAATCAAGTTTAGCATCCACGGTCACCTTGCTGCCCAAAGTGTTTCGTAAAACGTTAGTTACATCCTCTAATTGAAGTGCATCTAGTTTTTTCGCCGAAGTAACTTCTGCAGTTATTTCACCGCGGCGATTAGCCAATTCTAGAAGAAATGCCCTTATCATTGCAGGTAGTATGAATAAGCGATTGTTTCTAGCAACAACACCTATGAATTTTTGAGTTAGTTGATTAGCACCCGCCTGTTCCAAGATACTCTGCATGGCCATAGCTTTATCATGCGAATCAATCAAGGGTGATCTAGTAGCCTTAGTTAAATCTTCACTCTCTTCTAGCATATTCTGTAGGTTTCTAAGATCTAAGGCAATATCATCTAAAATCTTACTTTCATCAGCTAGTTCATATATTGCTGAGGCGTAGCGCTCGGCAATTATGCTTATTTCACTTGATCCCGTTGCCACTTTGACAGCCTCCTGATAATTTTAATTTATGGGTTTTTATGAAACCCTACCTTTTCATATTAAAGTTAAGCAAAAGACGCCCATAGACTATGCGATAGCAGCCAAATAGTCATGAGTTTGGTACCACAAGGCTTTACAGCTTGCAAGTTAGCGAGTCATAGAAAAGGCTGGAATTCTGGGCTTTTGCTATGATATAATTTGGCGACATTTCGCCGCGCCGCAAAAGAACCTACAAAAAGTTATATGGGTCAACGTCGATTCGCACCTTTACGCGAGAAGGAATGACTATTTTGGATAACCAAACTTTGATTAATGATTGTAGAGATTCTTCTCGTGAGGTTTTGATTAATAGTCTACGTCGATGTTGACCCCTTAGAATAGAGAGAGGGGCTGGCGCAGGGCCTAATATTCTAATTCCCGGTCCGGATGGAGCAGTTCGTCCAATTTGATGTGCCGTTTTATCTGCAGCCAAACTATCTTTGCTTGAAACGATTATAGCAGCAAGACGTCCGTAAGGTGGCCATTCACCGATTTTTCTATTTTTTTCTTCCAAATTCATAAATGCTTCCCTGTCGCCACTGGCCATAGCTAACATAACAGGGTGCTCGGGTTCGTATGTTTGAACTATTACTCTTCCTGGCTTAGAAGCTCTTCCGGCTCTTCCCGCCACCTGATTAAGAACCTGAAAAGTCCTCTCGCTAGCACGCAAATCACCCCCACTCAGCCCGATATCAGCATCTACTATGCCTACAAGAGTTAGATCTGGAAAATGATGTCCTTTGGCAACCATTTGAGTGCCAATTAAAATATCTAACGATCTTGATTCGATTTTTTTTATCAAGTTTATTATTGAGTTATGGCTTTTAGTTGTATCACTTGTCATCAGGCCAACTCGTGCCTTGGGTAATATAGATTTTACCTCTTCCAAGATTCTTTCTACACCAGGGCCACATGCAACCAATGAACCACTTGAATTGCATTTTGGACAGTTAATGTATGCTTTTTTGTTATAACTGCAGTGATGGCATACCAATTTATGATTAGCTCTGTGTTCAACCAACCATGCGCTGCAGTGGGGACATTCAATTCTCTGACCGCACTTTCTGCACAAAGTTAGAGGGGCGTAGCCGCTTCGGTTTAGATAAAGTAGAGATTGTTCTCTAGATAGCAAATTATTAATAAGAGCATTTCTAAGTTTTTGGCTTAAATAATTATTCAATGTGGTTTTTTCTTTACGCATATCTATAAAATCAATTTTAGGTGGTTGGGCATCCCCAAATCTTTCAGGAAGTTGAACACAGTTATATCGATTTTTGGCCACATTTATTCGGGTCTCTAAGGAAGGGGTTGCTGAGGCTAGGATTACTGGGCAGACAACTAATTTTGCCCTTACTATCGCCATGTCGCGAGCATGATAGGAGACACCTTCCATTTGTTTGTAGGCATTTTCATGTTCTTCATCTACAATTACGATTCCTAGGTCGTCAAAGGGTAGATAAAGTGCCGATCTCGCTCCAACGACTACACTGACTTTGCCTTTTGAAACAGCTCTCCAGCCAGAACGACGGCGCGATAGGCCTATATCTGAGTGCCATATTAATGGTTCACTGCCAAACCTTCGTTTAAATCTCTGAAACCACTGTGGGGTGAGGGCAATTTCAGGAAGTAATATTAAAGCTTGACGTCCTCTTCGTAATGTCTCGGCGATGGCTTCAAAATAAACTTCTGTTTTTCCTGATCCCGTTACTCCGTCTAAGAGAGTAATTGAAAAGTTCTGGTTTTTTATAATTTCAGTAAGGTTATAAACAGCTTTTTTTTGAGCAACTGTTAAATTGATGTTAAAATGATCCGGATCGGGGGTTTTTATATTATTTTTTGGCAACTGCTCTGTCTTTTTGATTAATCCAGCTGATGTCAAACCATTTATCACACTAATACTCACACTTGCTTCATCTCTTAACTCTCTCGCAGTTTTGGAACCCCCATTATTAAGTATTTTAAAAACGCGTTCCCGGGCTGGTGTGATTTTAATTTTTTTAGTGTATTTAGTTGTCTGTTTTTTAGCTCGGCTGTAATAAGCCTCCTTTTTTGGTGGTTCGAAAACTCCTTTGACATTTAAGGCCATACGTAGGACTGCTCCTTGCGGAGCGATAGAATAAGCGGCCACCCAATCAATAAAATCGACAAGGCTTTCTTTTAAGCCTGGAAAATCTATACGATCTAAAACAGCTTTAATTTTTTTTGCTTCAACGTTATCTTGCGATTTTCCCCAAACGACCCCTGTCATTACGCGTGAACCAAGTGGGACAGTAACGATGTCACCTCTCTTTAATTTTATTCCGTTTTTAATCCGATATTCATAAGGACCTGCGAGAGGTAATGGCAAAAGCACAGCCACCCTTTGACCATCTATATGTGGAGGTTCAAGTGTTGAGTCTTCTAGTGAGCTGGCAGTGGCATCAGAGCATTCCATCAGTTACACTCTATTCATCGACTCGGAGTAGGCCAATGGTATATTTTAATAATGTTTTTGCTATTAGAATTATAAAAGGTGACAATAATTTTTTGCGATTTTTGACGTATAGGATTGGAAAGAGATGAAATTCTTTATTGATACAGCTGATCTGGAAGAAATCAGAGACCTTTCAGACACAGGTTTACTTGATGGGGTAACCACAAATCCCTCTTTAATTGCAAAATCTGGGGGTAATATTCTGGATGTTATTGCTAATATTTGTGATTTGGTGTCAGGTCCTGTTAGCGCTGAAGTAACTGCAACAGAATTTGATGCCATGATGTCTGAGGCTAAAGTACTTAGTGAGATTGCCCCTAATGTAGTGATTAAAGTTCCTCTTACTGTAGACGGGCTAAAAACCTGTAAATTACTAAGAGAAGATAATATAGAGGTAAATGTTACTTTATGTTTTTCAGCCGCCCAAGCACTCCTTGCGGGAAAAGTAGGAGCAAGTTTTATATCTCCATTTGTTGGAAGAATAGATGATATAGGCGGTACGGGAATGGAACTTATTGACGAGATTGTAGATATTTACAGCCAGTATCCATCAATTGAAACAGAAATACTGGTGGCCTCTGTCCGTCATCCTAATCATGTAATTGAAGCTGCAAAAATGGGGGCTGATATAGTAACTTTGCCTCCAAAAGTACTGCGTCAGTTATTTAAACACCCCTTAACGGATAGGGGACTAAGTGATTTTCTATCCGATTGGGAAAAGACTGGACAATCAATTCTCAATTTGGCTGAAGACCGCAAAAAAGCTGCTGAGTAAGACAAGGATTCAGTTTGACGCAAAAAGCCAAAAGTATTGAAGTATTGAAATCCAAAAATATGACATTTGATCAAGTCAAATCCTATTTGAAGGACAATCCTGAATTCTTTCTCAAGGACCCAGGTTTGTTAACGAGTTTGAAGTTTCCTGCCCGTGAGTTTAATAACTCAGAAGAAAGTGATTCAGACATAGTTGATCTTCAGCAATTCGTTTTAAATAAACTGAGACTAGAATTAGATAGTAGAAGGCGTGAGAATTGCGATTTGATTGATTCTAGACGTGCAAACCTAAGAGATCAGTCTCGCATTAACGCAACTGTTTTGCGTCTTCTTTCAGCGAGGTCACTTGATCATTTAATTGAGTTGATTTCAACGGATATGTTGTGTCTTTTAGATGTAGATTCAGTAGCTCTTTGTTTTGAGACAGGAATTAATGTGCCGGCGACCTGTAGTGGCATCAGAGTACTGCCCAATGGAATGGTTCAAGATATTTTAGGCGGCGAAAGAAATGTTTCTCTTTTAGAAAATATTTCAGGAGATCGCAGTGTTTTTGGAGAACAGTCTAGTTTAATATGTTCGGCTGCTTTTATAAGGTTAATACTACAAAAAGATGGCCCCCCTGCCTTATTAGCTCTTGGCAGCAGGGAAACAACACGATTTCACTCAAGACAGGGAACTGAGCTATTTGCGTTTTTAGCGCATATTGTCGAGCACAGTATTTCTTTATGGCTGGATCTACCCCGCTGAAAGCAAAAGACAGGTTTAAGCGCATATCAGACGCACACCTCCGGCGTGCGGTTGAAGACTGGTATAGCCAATTGTCGAATGAACAGATAGCTTCAGATCATACCTTGAAAGCATACTCTAAGGATCTATTAGAGTTCTTGAAGTTCTTGTCTGTCCATATTGGCGAGAGTCCCAAAACAAAGAATCTGGCCGATTTAAAACCTGGTGATTTTCGTGCTTGGTTGGCTCACAGAAGTTATTCTGGCATGGCTCGGAGTTCGACTAGAAGAGCACTATCAACAGTTCGGGTTTTTTTTAGATTTCTTGATGATGAGGGTATAGCACATAACCCATCAATAGGATCTATCCGTAGTCCAAGACAGAGGAAATCTATTCCTAAAGCACTAGCTATTTCTGAAATGAAAGAACTCCTTGAAAGTGCAGGAAAAGATGAAAGTTCTGGAAAAGAAAAATGGGTTTTAAGCAGAGATGTTGCTGTGTTGACTTTGCTTTATGGCGCCGGACTCAGGATATCTGAAGCTTTGAACCTTAATCGTGGAGATTTTTCTGTAAAAGATTTCTCAAAAAATAGTGATTTGATCATACATGGAAAAGGCGGAAAACAAAGACTAGTACCTTTACTTCCAGTTGTTGTCGAGAAAATAACTGACTATCTTGATTCTTGTCCTCACGTGCTTCTCTTTGATGATCCATTATTTATTGGAGTAAGAGGAGGGCGGCTTAATTCTCGAGCAATTCAGTCCCGAATGGAGCTATTAAGAAAAAAACTCGGCTTAAAAAAGGAAGCTACACCACATGCACTAAGGCACTCTTTTGCCACACATCTCTTAGGGGCCGGAGGAGACTTAAGGGTTATACAGGAGTTACTAGGACATGAATCTTTGTCGACCACTCAAAACTATACTGATGTAGATATAGAGGGTTTACTGGATGTATATGAGAGGGCACATCCAAGGTCTAAGTCAATAAACAAATAAAGCGTATAGAATCAAAACCAAATATTACTTAGAGTAATTATTTGTCGATGGCCTTGCCATCAACGACTTCAAACTTACCGTAATGCGTGAAGGCGTTTGTCATATACCATGAGAAAAACTCTAGGTAACTTTGAGCTTCATATTTTGGGGGATTAGAGGAATCTGTGCATGTTGGTAGGCACTCACATTTGGCATCAAAACTTGGATTAACAAAGCAGGCTAATGAGTACCGATCCGAGCTTATCGGTGGCAAAACTCTATGTGGTGTTGCCCTAAACCGATCATTGGCCCAGCGTTCAAGAAATTGACCCGCATTTAGTATTAAGGCATTTTTAGGTAGATCAGGCCAGAACCACTTTCCATCAGTGTCCAGAACCTGCAGTCCTTCTTCGTTTGCCGGCGGTAGAAATGTCATGAAGCCTGTATCAGCATGGGCATTAACTCCCATTTCTCCTTCTTCTAGCTTTGGTTTTGGGGGATATTTTGCTACGCGAAAATATGTGTAGTTGTCTTCAAAAAACGGATCAAAATAATCATGTTTTAAGTCCAATGAAAGCGCCCATACAGGAAGTAATTTTTTTCCTAATTCTGTGACCTCGTTCATATACTTTTCACATACTGACCTAAACCCTGGTAGTATGCCTTCTGAAAGCCAAGGCATTTCTCCGTAGAATTGTTTTTCCGAAACAACATTAGGATTATCTTGAGCGAAGTCTGTAGCAACGATAAGACACTCAACTGTGTCAAGTTTTCGGTTTTTATGAAACTTTGATTTTGTTGCTACGGAGGCATGCGCAGGCGTATAGCCCTTCATATGGGAGTTTATAGGAATTTTCATTTTTACTTCATGAGGTAAATCATGAAATTGCTTGGCAGCTTCTTCCATATCAGAGATTAGCTCATCTGAAATTCCGTGGTTTATGATACACATAAACCCTAGGGTTTGCCAAACCTCTCTCCATTCCTTAGACAGGTCTTTAATTGCTTGCGCGTCGCCAGTTAAAGCAGGGCCTACATCAAGAGTTGGTAGAGATCGTTTTTCTACTTTTCGGAGTGAAGATCCTATATCTTTTTCGGTTATATTATCCACTTAATTCAACCCGTTCTTGAGCTAACACTTTCATAAGTTTTTATTAGTATTATAAAACTCTTTACATAGTATTCAATAACATAACTCTTCTAGTCACAAAACAAAAAGGGCCTTTTCCTTTTCAGAGCTATTTTTTTGAAATTTGTTGGCGTTTTGAACCTTTCGCTTTGCTAAGCATTAGTTTCTAGAGTAGGGGTAGATAAACGACTTGTCGGAGTGTCATTTATAAGTAGATGAATTAATGTTGCCAAGACGCCAAGCCCAATCGAAACCCACCAGATAATTTCGTATGACCCTGTCGTATCGAATAATTTTCCTCCTAACCATACACCTAAAAAACTACCCACTTGATGACCTAGGAATACAATTCCGAATAGAGTAGCCATATAGCGAGTTCCAAAAATTTGAGCAACCATGCCACTAGTTAAGGGGACTGTGCCTAGCCATAGGAGTCCAACGCAACCAGAGAAGAGCAAAATAGTGATTTCTGAGGGAGGGGTAGAAATGAATAGATAAATGACTAAAGCGCGAAAAGCATAAAGCCAACATAGAAGATATTTTTTTCGGTAACGACCTCCTAAGAAACCAAAACCCCACGAACCAATTCCATTGAAAACAGCAATTACGACTAAAGACTGCGCTGCTAGTTCAGAGGTAAACTGTAAATCGCCGAGATATGCTGGGAGATGCGTAGCTATAAACCTGGTTTGGAAACCACAAACAAAGAAACCAACAATTAGCATCAAATAGCCGGAGTGTTTTTGCGCTTCAATCAGTGCCTCTCCTAGCTTTTGAGAGGATACACGGTCCTGATTGTGTTTTATGTTTTTACTGATTGAGGCAAGAGGAACCACTAAGGCCACTATAAATGCTAGACCAATTAGTGCATTTGCCCAGCCTAAACGTTCTATTAATTGCTGGCTAAAAGGTACTATCAAAAACTGTCCCAATGTTCCAAATGCTGTAACTGTCCCTAACCAAACACTTCTTTTTTCAGCTGTCACAATATGGCTGACTATTGATAGTATCATAGGCATGCCGCAGGCTGCGGCAGATACTCCTACTATAAGCCCCGCACTAAGAAACATTGATATAGGTGTGGTAGACTGAGACATCAAAATAATCCCAACCACATAGGTGAGGCCTCCGAATATTATAACTTTGGAAACTCCCCACTTATCTCCAATTGCTGCCACGAATGGTGCGGCTATGCCAATAATTAAAGCTTGTCCGGCAAGGGCTAATGAAAGTATTTCTCGCCCCCAAGATAGTTCTTTGCTTATAGGGAGCATAAACAGACCAAAAGTTTGCTGAATTCCAACCGAAATTGCTACTATGGCAAGGGAGCATCCAATAACCAAATAATCTAATTGACGTTGACCTTTTTCAGTTTGGTTAACCAAATTAAAGCTGCCCCTCCTAAAGATCCAAAACCGATTGTCACAAAGGCAAGAATCCAAGAAAAACCACTAGATCTCCCGCCGCTTATGTCCAAAACTAGCCCAACAGCCAAAGGTCCAAGCAGTGCTCCGCTGAAACCTAAAACAGAATGAACTGCCAACGTAGCCCCTCGATAACTGGGATCCGCTGCATTTGTAGCTCCGGCTGTAAGGCTGGAAGAATCCCCCATAATAAAACCACTATAAATAACTACGAGAATTGCCGCTACATATAGAGAAAAACTTGCGCTTATTCCAGTTGCGAGCGCAACAAAGCCTGAAAAAAGCATTATTATAAATATGATTTTTTTACGTCCAAAGCGTTCTGCAAGCTCATTACCTATAATACTTACAGGGCCCCCAATTATATTAGCAATTCCTGCGATTACTACTGCGCTAAGTATTCCGGCGCCCCCTTGTTGTGCGCCTGCAAAAACTAGAAAGGTAACAATCCAGCCCCTTAAAGCAAATAATTCCCAAGAATGCCCGATATAACCAAGGGTGTATGAAAACGCTTCCCGATTACTAAATACTGGCCTGAAGTCCAAAAGATTTGTATTGTGTCTGTATACTTTATTTGGAGTCTGATTGGATAATAGAAGTAGAACGATGACTATGGCAATTATTGGCCCAATGGCCGCCATATAAAAAGCGGTTTGCCATCCCCACAAAAGCCCAATATTTCCGGAAATGACAAAAGAGAAAGCAGTGCCAGCAGAAAAGGCTGCGGTGTAAAAAGCAATGGCTCTTGATGGGGTTGAGCCAACTTCTCTGTCGGTCATTACTCTAAGACCAGTCATATAAGTACCGCCAATACCAGCTCCTTGAACTGCTTGCCATACCATAGCTGACCAAAAATCATTTGCTAAAAAACCAAATCCCAACAGACCAATAGTTGATATAACTAGTCCTGATATGTAGATAAGACGAGAGTCAAATCTGTCAGTCAAAGTAACGAGAACTGGAACTGATGCCACATATCCAGCAAAAAAAATCCCGCTAATCCAACCAGCTTGAGTGTTTGTTAATTGCCAGATGGGAATAAGAGAAGGGAGTAAAGCTGGGTATGTTGCAAAACCTGCCATGCTGAAGATATGGGCGGTACACATAATCAATATTGTATTAAAAGGTTTCATAGCAAATATTATGCAGTATATTTAACAATTAAAAAATAATTGATTACTTGCACTTTACGAAACTGATTCATAGAACAGAACCAGTAATAAATATGTTTATTATGAACGATAAGAGAGTGCGTTTTTATTTCTTATTAGGAAAAATTATCGAAGAACAAATTAAGAAAAGAAATAATCATCTAATTCTTTATGTGTTTATTACATTAAGCATCGTTTTTCCTAGGGACGCAGGTGAATCAGCAACATGAAATCCGGCATTTTTCATTGCATCAATCTTAGCTTTTGCAGTTCCAAGGCCTCCTGAAATTATGGCTCCCGCATGTCCCATGCGTTTCCCAGTTGGTGCGGTTACTCCAGCAATAAAACCTGTTATTGGCTTTTTTGTTTTACTGTTTTTGATGAAGTTTGCCGCATCCTCTTCTGAGGACCCGCCAATTTCTCCAATCATGATGATTCCTTCGGTCTCATCGTCTTCTAGAAACATTGATATTACGTCAATAAAACTTGTGCCATTGACAGGATCACCTCCAATACCCACGCAGGTGGTCTGTCCTAATCCTGCCGCAGTCGTTTGTGCAACCGCTTCGTAAGTTAGGGTTCCAGATCGGGAAACAATACCAATTCTTCCTCTTTTATGAATATGACCTGGCATTATTCCGATCTTGCACTCATCTGGTGTGATTATTCCGGGACAATTAGGCCCAATTAATCGAGATTTGGACTTTTTTAGTGCAGACTTAACTTTTACCATGTCAAGAACAGGAATTCCCTCTGTAATACAAACTATTAATTCCAACCCAGCTTCAATAGCTTCTAATATTGCCTTGCTTGCCTGAGCTGGTGGAACATAGATTACTGAGGCAGTTGCTCCGGTGTTTTCAACTGCTTCTAAAACAGTATTAAAAACAGGCCGATCCAGATGTTTTGATCCCCCTTTGCCGGGTGTGACACCGCCTACCAATTGGGTTCCATATGAAATAGCCTGTTCAGAGTGAAAAGTACCCTGCGCACCAGTGAATCCTTGGCAAATTACTCTCGTGTTTTTATTGACAAGCACTGACATCTTTAATTTGCCTCATTTACTTCATTAACGATCTTAAAAGCTGCGTCTGCTAAATCGTCTGCACTTATGATGGGGAGTTTTGATTCGGAGAGGATTTGTTTCCCTAAATTCACATTTGTACCCTCTAGGCGTACGACAAGTGGGACCTTTAATTCGACCTCACGAGCTGCGGCTACGACGCCTTCAGCAATAACGTCGCATCTCATTATTCCACCGAATATGTTCACCATTATTCCTCGGACATTTGGGTCTGAAAGAATAATTTTAAATGCGATTGTTACTCTTTCCTTAGTAGCATTGCCCCCGACATCTAGAAAATTAGCGGGTTTGCCTCCGGTCAGTTTAATAATATCCATAGTTGCCATAGCCAAACCGGCACCGTTGACCATACAACCTATCGATCCATCCAGCTTTATGTAGTTTAAGTCGTGTTTTGAAGCCTCCAACTCTAACGGGTCTTCTTCAGTTTCATCTCGTAGGTTTAATATTTGTGGTTGGCGAAACAATGCATTGTCATCAAAGTTCATTTTTGCATCTAGGGCTATGATTTTACCACTTTTTGTTTCAACCAAAGGGTTAATTTCAATCAGTGAAGCATCACTTTCTAGGAAGGCTTCATATAAACCATTAATTAATCGATGAATGCTGTCTAAATAATGATCTTCTAGCTTCAAGCTAATACAGACTTTTTTTGCATGCTCTAATCTTATGCCTTGGTCAGGATCTACTATAATAGTAGATATCTTTTCAGGAGATTCGCCTGCAACTGCTTCAATATCAACTCCGCCCTCTGTAGAAGCGATTATTGTTACTTGAGAAACACCTCTATCAATTAAAAGCGAGAGGTAAAGTTCACGAACTATATTGCAGCCTTCTTCAACATAGACCTTCCTTACTTCTTTGCCTTCTGGTCCTGTTTGTTTAGTTACTAGATTTTGGCCCAACATTGCAGCTGCAATATTTTTTACTTCGTTAGTATCATGAGCTAGACGAATTCCCCCACCCTTGGGTTCATTAGCAAAAGAACCAGCGCCGCGACCTCCAGCATGAATCTGTGACTTAACAACCCAAATATCTCCACCCAGGGCCTCAGCGACGGTTACTGCATCATTAGGAGTATCGGCAATACCCCCTCTTGGGACTAATATTCCGTATTTAGAAAGTAACTCTTTGGCCTGGTATTCATGAATGTTCATAGAGGCACTTTTCCAGTGGAGCAGCTATAAAAGATTACTGTTAATAACTAATAGAAACACTACGTTGGTTAGATTAATTAGTATTTATTCTGCTCATTTGTGAATATTATATAACTCTATTTATGAATGTTTTTTCTATAAATACCAAGCAAATCGATCTATCAGGATTTGTTAGCTTTTTTCCCTGATTCGCGTTGGAGTTTTTTAGTTATTTTTACTAAATTTTCCACAGCTTTGACTGATTTACGGAAATCACTGCGCTCTTTAGGAGAAAATTTTACTTCAACTATTCTTTCAACTCCTTTTGAACCAATTATGACGGGTACGCCCACGTATAGGTTTTTGACTCCGTACTCTCCGGTCAACCAAGCAGCAGCGGGAAGAAGCCTCTTTTTGTCTTTAATATATGATTCTGCCATAGCTATTGCTGATGAGGCAGGCGCATAGAAAGCAGAACCGTTCCCTAATAACTCTACAATTTCTCCTCCACCCATGCGTGTCCTTTGGACAATATCATCTAAACGCTTTTGGGTTGTCCACCCCATTTTTATGAGGTCAGGCAGTGGTATGCCAGCGACAGTTGAGTAACGGACCAGTGGGACCATTGTATCTCCATGACCACCCAATACAAAGGCTGTGATGTCTTCAACTGAAACTTTGAACTCTTCCGCTAGAAAATATCGAAATCTGGCACTGTCAAGAACGCCAGCCATTCCAACGCACATATTTGGTTTTAGTTTTGCGGCTGTACGCAAAACGCCAACCATGGCGTCGAGAGGGTTGGTAATACAAATTACAAAAGCATCAGGACAATATTTACGGATGCCCTCGCCAACTGACTGCATAACTCCAGTATTGATACCTATTAAATCATCACGACTCATTCCAGGTTTTCTGGGAACCCCAGCCGTAACAATAACTACATCTGCACCTTTAAGATCTCTATAACTACTTGTACCTGCTATATTACTATCAAAATTTTCTACTGGAGAAGATTCAACTAAATCCAGGGCTTTACCAGCAGGCATACCCTTAACAATATCAAACAAAATAACGTCACCTAGCTCTTTGAGACCAATGAGATGTGCTAGTGTCCCTCCGATGTTACCTGCGCCAATTAATGCGATTTTATTGCGTGCCATAACTCTGTTTTCCTAATAAATCTATGTAAGAAAGTTAGTCTTACCTTTAAGTTCAATATTTAGGGTCTATAAGGCGCTGTGTAACGCGAATTAACAAGCGGTTCAACCCACGGATGATTAAATTTAAATCTGATTTTTTTGATGAGGAGTTGCCATATAGTCTTCCGCTTGCATCTCTATCAGTCTTGAAGCCGTGCGTTTGAATTCGAATGCTGTTTCTCCTGAAGTATATATTTCTGATGGTTGTGTCTCTGCGCTTGCGAACAAGTTTACCCGTTGTTCATAGAGTGAATCAATTAATACAACAAATCTTTTTGCAACTTCTCGCTCATCGGCGGCTAGCTTGGGAATATCATCAATAATTAAAGTGTGGAAGTTTGATGCAAGTGACAAGAAATCAGGAGTTCCCAGTGGTTCCCTACAAAGTTGATCAAATTTGAATCGGGCTACTCCCTTGGCAGTTATTGGAACTCTCAAGGGACGTCCTAAGACAGTTAATTCTTGTTCTTTGATTTCGTCGTTATCTGTTAATAGGGAAAATACTTTATCAAGCATTTGAGTTGCTTTTAATCCTAGTGGTGAGTGATAGGATAGTTGACCTTTTAATCGATCAAGCCGGTAGTCCTTTCCTGTTTCAATACCAAAAATTTCAAGGTTAGTTAGTATAAGGTCAATAAATGGCAGGAACCTATCTCTTTGAAGTCCATTTTTATATAAGTCATTAGGGGCGACGTTAGAGGTTGCTAATATAATTACACCTCGTTCAAAAAGACCCTCAAATAATCTTCCAAGGATCATAGCATCAGCAATATTAACTACGTGAAATTCGTCGAAACATATTAACCATGTATCTCTAGAAATGTCTGAAGCCACGGCCATTAAGGGGTTATCCCTTTTAGTAGTTTTACGTTCAATATTTAACCTTTGCTGCACTTCAAGCATGAAGGCATGAAAATGAACCCTTCTTTTTTTAGTAACTGGAGCATTTTCAAAAAAAAGATCCATCAGCATGGATTTACCGCGCCCTACCGGACCATATATATATAAACCAGATGAAATATTTGAAGGTTTATTATTAATTTTTAGACGTTCTTTTAAGCCCGTTAGCCAGGATTCAGAATCGGGTTTATAACCTACTAAGGAATCATGAAGGTGTTGCAGCTTTTCTGCCGCTGCTTTTTGAGCTTGATCTGATTCCAATTCGCCATTTTTGCAAAGCGATAAATACCTCTCGAGAGGTTTCTGTTTTTTCATAAATTTGTTGTTTGTTTTTCCGAACGATTTAGGCTTTTACTTATTTATTAATAGTAATTAATTGTCAAAAATAAATTAAGCAACCGCAGATTCCATTTCCCTACGAAGTTTTACGGCCTGGCTAGTCAAGTCAATATTTACCTGATCCCAGGTAATAGGAGAACCTGCATGCACATTGGTGTTTAGTGCTATGCCTTGTGCAAGTCCTATTGGCAAACATTTATTAGCGAGACTATCAACAGAAGGCATTAGTTTTCCATAAACTGTATAACCACCCTCGCCATCAAGGATTTCGCCTTTTTGAAGATTTCTTTTAGCTATGGCTACAGCATCCCCGATAAATTCTGTGGGGGAGCCCGTTGGTTCATTTCTTAAACTGACACTAGCTACGGATATTCCTAATTCCATACCTATTAAATGATAAGGCTTCCACATCGCTGTGTACCGTCCGCTTTTGTCAGTTATAAGGCCATATTCTTTGAAACACCTCGAAACATAATCACTTGTGGCTTCGAGCACCACATAGACACCCCATCTCAGGTCTCCTAAAACGTCTTTTCCATCTCTTTCTTGGGAGGATATGACTTCTACTTGTCCCTTGTGGTGCAGCATCCCTCCCTCTGATTCTGGTTTTAAGAAATGAGGCAGGTCATTAACACCAACTGGGGGAAATTTTAGTCCTTCTGGAGCTGGTGACAGACCAGTTGCATTTGAAACAGCTGCCATCTCAATTGCTGACTTCGTGCCATCGAGAAACGAATTAAACATTTTAGCGTTCATGCCACCCTTTTCAGCCTGCTCAGATGTAAGTCCGTAGTGCTCCCAAACATTGTCAGGGGTAACCTCATGGAAACCATCTAGGTATTTCGTCCCTTTCCCTGCAGCTATCACATCAAAGCCTGAGGTTCGTGCCCAATCAACTTGTTCACATATTAGTGCGGGTTGATCTCCATAAGCCAATGAATAAATGATTCCTGCCTTGTTTGCTTTTTTGGCTAAGATGGGTCCAGCTAGAGCGTCAGCTTCTACATTAACCATAATTATATTTTTATTATATTCACAGCATTCCAATACATGTGATATTCCTGCTGTTGGACTTCCAGTGGCATCAATTATAACGTCTATATCTGGATTCTGGATAACTTCAAATGGATCATCAGTTATATGGGCGTTACTAACTCCATAATGGCCCAGAGCTTTTTCAGCTCTACTTGGTATTTTGTCTATAACGGCGGTGATACTTACACCTGGCGTGTTTCTTGCTTGAGTGAGGTACATAGTTCCAAATTTTCCGGCACCAATCAATCCTACACGAATCGATTTACCTTCTGAATTTTGTGATAGCAATTGGCGATAGAGGTTCATGATTCGCTTTCCGTTTATTTGATAATTTTTATACAATTAAAATCATATTAGGGTGAATATGTATTTTGAATCATTTTGGTTAGCAATATATCAGTTTAAGGGAGAACTAGATGTCCGACTACAACGAAAATAAAAGACTTTCAAGTGTTCCACGAGAACAATTTCCATCAGACAAAATAGAGATATATGACCATATTATGGAAAGCCGGAAATTGTCCTTTATGGCAGACCTATTCGCAGTTATGGCTCATAGCCCGGGAGCACTGCAATCTGTTGCGTCAGTGGGAGAACATGTGCGTTTTAATAGTGTTCTTGATGAAGTTTTAAGGGAAATGGTTATTTGTACCGTATCTCAAGAAGTAGGAAATTTCTACGAGTGGTGTCACCACTTTCATCGCATGCCGGATGAAATGCGCAATGTAGTGGGGACTCCTGCAGCCGAAAAACTTTCATCTCCTCGGGGGCCAGCTCTTCTATATTCAAGGCTTTTAGCCAGCAACCAGACGGTCGATGACAGCCTTGTAGAAACTATTCGTTCGTCATTAGGCGATCAGGGTCTAGTAGATCTGACTATAATGGTTGGTTACTATCAACTCATAGGAACTTTCTGTAAGGCACTGCATGTACCAATTGAAGAAGGTTTAGATCGGCCCCCTTTTAAGAAGTAAAATTTACATGAAATACTTAAGATAGAGATTGGTAAAATAGAAAACCTTATTGAACTGATACACTATTATTTTGTGCTAGATTTATAAGGCAGTCATCTGCTATTGGCTCTATTGGACTAAAGTCACGATGAGCAATCCATTCATCACGTTTAAATTGTCTAATGTGGTTGTCAACGTGACAAAGACTTAAGTAAACAATCGTTCGGTCCCAAGGGCTTATATTACCAGGCGATGCATGAACCAGATTTGAATGAAATAGTAGCAAAGAGCCTGCTTTGCCACGAGGTGCAACCATACCTCCCCTTTCAGCTAGCCTGGTTACGGTCTCACGATCCAAGGTCCACAGCGGATATGAGGTGGTAAGTTTGTCGTGCCCGGCTTCAATTATTCCGTCCTTGTGACTTCGAGGTATAAACATCAACGGGCCATTAAATTCTGTAACATCATCTAAAAATAAGGCTATATTCATGGCACGAGGCTCAGGCATTAAGTCATCCCTAGCCCATGTGCCATAGTCTTGATGCCATTGCCAAACGTCTCCATCAAAGGCTGCTTTTCCATTTATCTTAAATTGATGGATATAGACAGGGCCATTAACTAATTGCATCACTGGTTCTATTAGGCGTGGGTGAGATGCTAAACGCTTAAAGGGTTCGCTGTAGGTGTGAGCCGCAAATGCCGTTCGAACTGCTTCGCCGTTTTTTTCTCGCCACACTTCTTTGCGGTCCATAGCAAATATTGCAGGAACTTCTTTTAGTAAAACGTTTATTTCAGAAGTCGTGAACACATCTTGAAGAAATAGCCATCCCTCCCGGTTAAATTCATCAAGCTGTTGTTCGGTAAGTTTCATGTTTTAAAGATCGCTCTTATAAATTTAGATAACCTTTTAAGTGATAGTATAAGTTATATTTGTCTTTCCAACATCATTTTTTTAATTTCTGCAATTGCTTTAGCCGGATTTAGGCTTTTGGGACAAGTTTTAGTGCAATTCATTATAGTATGACAACGATAAAGCCGAAAAGGGTCTTCTAACTTATCAAGACGATCACCGGTAGCTTCGTCTCGACTATCCGCTAACCATCTATATGCTTGAAGTAAAACTGCTGGGCCAAGGTAACGATCTGCATTCCACCAATAACTCGGGCAAGATGTACTGCAGCAAGCACAGAGTATACATTCATAAAGACCGTCAAGTTTTTCTCGATCTTCTATGGATTGTAGTCTCTCCCTTTCAGGCGGTTGACTGTCCGCTTTTAGCCACGGTTCCACCTCACGATATTGTGCAAAAAAATGGGTCATGTCTGGCACTAGGTCTTTGACAACTTCTTGATGAGGCAAAGGATAGATTTTAATATCGCCTTTAACCTCGGAGTTGAAAGATGTACAGGCCAATGTGTTGCACCCATCAATATTCATAGCACATGAGCCGCAGACACCCTCTCTACAAGATCGTCGAAAGGTCAGGGTAGGGTCTATCTCGTTTTTAATTTTAATTAAGGCATCTAGCACCATTGGCCCACAAGAGTTCATGTCAACGGTATAAGTGTCTATACTAGGGTTTTCATTCTCATCAGGGGACCATCTGTAAACTTTAAACGTACGAGTGTTACTAGTGTCTTCGGGTTTCGGCCACACTTTTCCGCTTTTCACCTTGGAGTTTCTAGGGAGTACGAAATCAGCCATGAATGGTTCTTCCTCTCAGTTTAAATAAAATATAAATTTTATAGTTAAAAAAAACTTTTAATAAACCCTGGTTTTTGGTGGAAAGCTCTGAACCTCATTTGACATTGGTTGTAGGACAACGGGCCGGAAATCAATCTTCGTTTTTCCATTATGGTCCACCCAACAAAGAGTATGCTTCATCCAATTGTCGTCATCACGATCTGGAAAGTCTTCTCTCGCATGAGCTCCTCGACTCTCTTTCCTATTAGTAGCGGATCCAAGTGTTGCTACGGCCTGGGTCATCAAATTATCCAGTTCTAAAGTTTCTACTAGATCGGTGTTCCATATCAGTGATTGATCAGAAACCTTTAAATCGTCTAAACCACCCCAAATCTCATCTAACTTTTCAACGCCCTCTTGAAGTACGTCTCCAGTTCGGAATACAGCACAACAGTCTTGCATTGTTCTTTGCATTTGTAGGCGTAGATTCGATGTTGGTGTGCTACCATTTGCGTGCCTTAACTTATCAAGACGTTCTAAAGCCTTATCTCCAGCATTTTTTGACAGTGGTTTATGAGGGGAGCCTGGCGTCACAGTTTCGGCAGCTCTATTAGCTGCAGCGCGCCCAAAAACAACTAGGTCAAGAAGGGAGTTAGATCCCAGACGGTTAGCCCCGTGAACAGAAACGCAAGCAGCTTCTCCTATGGACATCAACCCAGAAACTGGTTTTGAAGGATCACCGTCTTTAAGAGTAACGGCCTCTCCATGGTAATTTGTTGGAATTCCTCCCATATTGTAATGGCAAGTAGGTAGAACTGGGATAGGTTCCTTTGTGACATCTACTCCTGAAAATATTCTTGCGGTTTCTGCGATTCCGGGCAGCCGTTGGTTTATAACTTCACCGTCTAAATGTTCCAGATGTAGATGAATATAGTCTCCATCTTCGCCGACACCTCGACCTTCTCGCATCTCGATAGTCATGGATCGACTAACCACATCTCGACTAGCTAGGTCTTTGGCTGATGGGGCATATCTCTCCATAAACCTTTCACCCTCGGAGTTTGTTAAATAACCACCTTCCCCCCTTACTCCCTCTGTTATAAGGCATCCAGCTCCATAAATGCCCGTCGGGTGAAACTGAACAAATTCCATATCTTGCAGTGGAACGCCAGCGCGAGAAGCCATAGCGACACCGTCTCCTGTCTGTGTGTGAGCTCCAGTACAGGAAAAATAAGTTCGACCATAGCCTCCGGTAGCCACAACTGTTTGATGGGCTCGGAATCTGTGAATGGAACCATCATCAAGGTTCCAAGCCATCACACCACGGCATTCACCATCTTCCATTATCAAATCTAGAGCGAAATATTCAATGAAAAACTCTGCGTCAAATTTTAGAGCCTGTTGATATAAGGTGTGGAGTATTGCATGGCCAGTTCGATCGGCAGCAGCACAGGTTCTTTGTGCTGTTCCTTCGCCGTAATTTGTGGTCATACCGCCGAAGGGCCTTTGGTAGATTTTGCCTTCTTCTGTTCGGCTAAACGGAACCCCTTGATGCTCTAATTCTATTATAGCAGGCATAGCTTCTCTAACCATGTATTCTATCGCATCTTGGTCTCCAAGCCAGTCTGAGCCTTTTACAGTGTCGTACATGTGCCATCGCCAGTCATCTTCGCCCATGTTGCCTAATGCAGCGGAGATGCCACCCTGAGCAGCAACTGTGTGGGAGCGGGTTGGAAAAACCTTAGTAATACAGGCTGTCTTTAATCCTTTATTAGCCATTCCAAAAGTTGCACGTAAACCGGCGCCACCAGCCCCTATAACTACAACGTCGTAATCGTGATCTATTATTTCATAACTACCATTAGCGGCCATTATGCTCCTCCAAAAGCTATTGAAAGCACCGCGAATAAGGCGGTTAGTGATAATAAAATTGCCGCACCTTTTATAAGGATTAGCAATCCAATTTCAAAAGGTTTTCTTTTTACGTAGTCTTCAACAACTACCTGCAGTCCTAGTTGGGCGTGATGAAAAGTCAGAACTATAAATAAAATCAAGAAGATGGCTGTAAATGGATTTCTAATGAATTCCTTGGCTCCATTATAGTCATTACCAACGGCTAATAATATTTCAATAATAAACCAGATACTAAGCGGAATAAGCCCAATTGCAGTCAAACGCTGCATCCACCAATGATTAGTGCCTGATTTTGCTGCTCCAAGTCCTCTAGCTTTTCCTAGCGGAGATTGTAAATTCATATCAAACACCTCCGATTAAAGAATAACCAACTATCCAAATTACGAGTGTCAGAACTATCGAAATTATAAGCGTTAACCATCCAGTTTTATAAGCTTTGCTGAGATCCAGTCCCCAGCCAGCGTCCCAACACATATGTCTTATGCCATTGGCTAAATGAAAGGTGAAAGAGAAGGTCCAGGCAAAAAGCAAAAGTCTTCCAACAATTGAGCTAATAAACCAATTAAAGTCGTCATAGTATTGAGGCCCTAACGCGATTGAAAAGAGCCACCAAACTAGAACTAAGGTTCCAACAGCTAAAAAAATTCCAGTCAAACGATGCATAATCGAAAGGACGGAAGTTAGCTGTGGTCTATAAATTTGTAAGTGTGGTGATAGCGGTCTATTCTCGGTTCTCATCAAGTTTTTTCTCCAGGCTTTCTCTTGCCTTTAAACTTTGACAGCAATACGAACTAATTATTATTTAGGCTGACTAAATAAAACTTTAAAAGCAAATATCTCAGGGCTTACGCTCTTTCAAAGATAGTTATAAATTGGTTTAGCCTTGCAAATTGTATTCGTCAATCATACTCCTACTAATATAGTGTTTTTTGGAACAAAAATTAGTCCTAGCGAGCTATTTAAATTGTTCTTCGCACAATTCTGTGGAAAACCTGTGGAGGAACTGTGTCTATAATTAATAATTATACACAGAAATCTTAACTTCTAGTGATAATTGAAGTTGCCGACCGGGGGTCAAAAGGTGAAACATAGTACCTGCACGCACAAGCGTGACGGCAGACATTGCGCCGTCCTGAAAAGGGATCGTCCGCGATCTTTATTTGGGTAGTTTAGCTGACCTAGGGGGGAAAGCTGAAACGAAGGGGTAGCGTCATCTGCGTCTTGTAGAGTAGTTGTTCTTGAACAATGAAATTACGGGGGTGGGTCAAGTCGGTGAACGGTTTTGCTTTTCGGAGCCCCTTTCCTCAGAGGGATCGTTTGCGCCGGGTCGTTGGGCGCAGCAGGGTGGGTAACTGCCCATGTGGACGCAGGCGATCTCCAGTACCCCGTGTCTGGGGTGTAGTTTGGGTCTGGCTGCCTTGTCTTCGGATAGAGGCGCTGATGTGGACTGCGAACTAGACATAAGTGAGATCCATCACCCAACTTCGGGCGGGAGATGGAGACCATACTGGGAATACTGGAAACGGGAGGTAGGTCACTACGTTGGCATTTCTCCCTTGCGACCCTGTCTTAGGACCTGGGTCGTATCAGTTGATAGGGCTTATGCCAAATTGGCTGACGTTGGGTTTGTTTTGCTGCCTTGGTAGATAAAACGAGCTCTAGGGGGGGCGATGGCGTTTTAATTCCAGGGCACTCGCCGGCCGGGGGTTTTAGCGTAGCCGGAAACAAGGCAAGGACTTTTATAGGTTCTGGCTGGTTAAGAAGGCAGAAGTAGTTGGCGGCCTCCTGTGGGCGCGGGTTTTGTGAAGGTAGCTGTGTGGACGGTGTAAAAACTAGAAATATAGCACTGCCAGGAACTAAAAGCGACGTGTCGGCCAGGGGTATGTCGCTTTGGACCAGGCAGATCTGAACGGGACAGTTTGTGAGTGCAATGGTTTGGTCTAATTAAGAGTTTCGGCTCTTATGTGGCTAAACCAGATGTCTGAAGACTGAAGGGAGTCATCTCTTTATTCGACAGACCTAGGAAGCGTCAGGCGTTACGGGCTCCGCGTCCATGCACCTGGCGCTTTCTTATTTTCTGTGATTGTAAAAAACAAATAATGAATTATGGAGAGCCATACCACCAGAAAGAGGCCCGACAAAGAAATCGGACCCCTTTATTAGGCGTTAAATTTTAGCTCCGCATCCAAGCTCGAACAATAAACCTCTTATCAATCGTGAATCGCGTCGGTCAAATAAAATATTTTTTATTTACAAAATAATTCAATTTAGTTTTTAGACTATTTAAAAATAATCTGTCTATTTTTCTTAATGTTGTTTCACTAGTAATTATGTTTTTTGTTTCTTGTTAACGAAAATATCGATTAGGTTTTTTGAGATCGGATAGTAATATCATCAAATCGCAAGATGTTATTTTATATTTGGTTATAATCTGTTATTACGTAATCGGTTCCTAAAGAAAATACTTTACCAGCTTAATATTAACCGCAGATTAAATTCTGATTTGACTGACTATATAATTATAAATGGTTTTATTTTTGGGTTAGTGCTCGCAGCACCGGTTGGACCTGTAGGAGTTCTGTGCGTTCAGCGAACGCTTTCAGAGGGGCGCCTTCATGGGATACTGTCTGGATTGGGAGCAGCCTTTGGTGATGCGATTTATGGAGCGATCGCAGCGTTTGGTATTAGTGCAATAGAATTGTGGATTGTTGATCATCAAATAGCATTGAGAACGGCTGGAGGTATAATTTTACTTCTATTGGCGGCTAAAACTTTGATTGTGACAACGCGTCGATCCTCGGAGTCTAGAGTGGGTGAGGTTCGTACTGAAAGTTTACTGCAGGATTTTATATCAACTTTTCTACTGGCAATAACTAACCCTATAACTATGTTAACTTTCGCAGGATTATTTGTCACTTTGGGAGTAACTGACGCCGGAGAGTCAATAGGGAATGCCTCACTCTTAGTTGCAGGTGTATTTACTGGGTCTGCTATGTGGTGGTTTGCCCTTTCTTTTTCCGCAAATCTTGCTAGACCTTACCTGGATGGTGGTTACCAAAAATGGGTTTCACGTGTATCTGCAGCTATTTTGGTCGGTTTTGGAGTTTATGCGCTAGCCACTGCTCAGTTTTACCAGGTTTAACTTCAAACTTAATAGATTTAAAATTGGAATATTTTTCCGATTTCCAATTAAAGAACAGTTACGGATTTGTATTATGTGGCCTGATATAGTTGATATTAATGACTTTTATAGTTCTAGTTTGGGCAGAATGACTTGTCAGCTGGTCAGGCGTCAGATCAGAACATATTGGGAAAACACACTAGGGATGCGGGTGCTTGGAATAGGTTTTGTAAACCCCTATTTAAGGCCTTTTCTCGATGAAGCAACTAGCGTTATTGCTGCTATGCCCTCTCGCATGGGTGCGTTTGGAGGAGGATATCAGCGCTTAGGCCCTGGTAACACCTCATGTCTTACTGATGAATGTTCTCTTCCATTTCTAGATTTGTCTTTGAATAGAGTTTTACTGGTTCATAGTTTTGAATATACAAATCAGGTTAATCTCATGCTTAGAGAAATATGGAGGGTGATGGATGATGGAGGGCGTTTGCTAATTGTTGTTCCCAATCGTCGGAGCGCATGGTCACATACTGATTTTACCCCATTTGGGCATGGTCGACCTTATTCTATCGATCAACTTAAAAGTACTTTGAAGCAATCTTTGTTTACCCCCGTCAGGGATACAAGGGCATTGTTTATACCTCCAACTCGAAGACGCTATTGGCTCGCAGCGGCTCCAGCATGGGAAAGAATAGGCGCTAGGTGGCTCCAAGTGTTTGGGGGTGTAATAATAGTGGAGGCAACAAAACAGATATATGCTGGAAATACATCTAATCAACTACATCAGGCCCACAGATATGTTCCCTTAACAGGAGAGGTTACTCAGAGGGCTATAATTAGACCACATGAAAACTCTAACCACGGCTTAGGAGATATATAGCCTCTTCAGCAAGCCAATTTGTCCATATTCCGACACTATTTTTAGGTGTTGCACGACCCGAATGATTTATACTAATGATCTTATGTATAACAAAACCCATTTCACCTGCTAAAGCAACGAAGTCGGTTAAAGTGCAGAATCTTATGTTTGGCGAGTCGCACCATATATATGGCAATTTTTCAGACATTGGGCTTCTGCCTTGAATTAATAAGTCAAAACGCACTCGCCAGTAACCTAGATTTGGAAAGCTTACAATAGCATGCTGACCAATCCTTAGCAGCTCATTCAAAGTTCCTCGAACGTCATATATAGACTGCAAGGTTTGAGAAAGTATGACATAATCAAATGCATCAGAAGGATAATTTTTTAAGTCATCTTCTGCGTCTCCCTGCACAACTGCTAGTCCAAGACTGACAGATTTGTTTACTCCTTTTTGACTTAACTCTATACCGCGTCCGTCAACTTGTTTAAAATTGACGAGGTAGTTAAGCAGGTCTCCATCACCGCAGCCTATGTCGAGAACTCTACTGCCCGGCTTAATCATATCAGCAACTAACTGGAGATCTACACGATCAATTATTTTTTCAGCTGGCACGTTATTAGAAACCATCGTTTTTTTTCGCCATTTTATATATTCGATTGATCAGCAGCTGCAGAGATAAAACCTGATAAAATACTAAAAAATTCTGGTTCTTTCAGTAAAAAAGCGTCATGTCCTGAGTCAGTGTTGATTTCTACAAAACTTACAGATGCTGCGACAGCATTTAATGCGTGGACAATCTGCCTAGATTCAGAAGTAGGAAATAGCCAGTCAGAAGTAAAGCTAATTAGACAAAACTTAACATCCGTATTCAAAAATGCATTTGCTAGAACATTATCATGTTCTGCTGCTAAATCGAAATAATCCATGGCTCTAGTTATGTATAGGTAAGAATTTGCGTCGAACCTCTCTACAAATGAATTACCTTGATGGCGCAGATAGCTTTCTATTTGAAAATCTGCTTCAAAACCATAACTTACATTAGCTCTATCTTGAAGTTCTCTTCCAAATTTTCGATGTAAAGCTGAGTCTGACATATACGTTATGTGGGCGGCCATACGCGCTACTGAGAGGCCCCGATTTGGAAGTTCTTGGCTTTCATAATAGCTACCGTTTCTCCAGTCGGGATCGGACATAATTGCTTGTCTTCCTACTTCATGAAATGCAATATTTTGTGCAGAATGACGTGCGGCACCAGCAATAGGTATTGCACATAATACACAGTCTGGATATTTTGAAGCCCACTCTAATACTTGCATCGCTCCCATTGATCCGCCCGTTACGCAAAATAATTTTTCAATTCCGAGATAATCAATAACTAGCTTTTGGGCGGCGACAATGTCTGTAATGGTAATTAAAGGGAAGGACAGCCCAAATGGCCTACCAGTCTTGGGATTTATATCCCTTGGGCCAGCGGTACCCATGCAACCGCCTAGTACGTTTATACAAATAACATAATAGCGATCAGTATCGATAGGTAACCCTGAGCCAACAACCATGTTCCACCAGCCAGCGTTTCCTGTTATAGGATGCTCTTCAGCTGCAAATTGATCTCCAGTGAGTGCATGACACACTAAAATTGCATTTGACCGATCAGCATTTAATTTACCATAAGTCTGGTAGGAAACAGTGAAAGGGCCCAGTTTCTGTCCTGAAACAAGAGAAAGTGGAACTTGTTCCCCTAGCACAATATTGTGCCCAGGCATACCGATTACTGCAGGTTCAACAGGAATAGAACCTTCATGAGCGTTATTAGAATTTGAAACGGTGGTCATTGTTTATTACTTTTAAATAGTTCTTAAGTTTTGGCCAATACAATAGTTAAATACTGCTCTATGTTGGCTGATGCTAAGGTGTCAACGTTTTCTTTGTGAAAAAATTTATATAATTTATATAGAAATACAAAAAATGATTACTTTCCAAGGAAAAATTTTATTATGAACGAGGAACAAAACGGAATCGACAAGTTTCGCGGTGAGATTGACGACATCGATGACGCCCTTCTAGATTTATTACAGCGCAGAGCTGAATTAGTCGAAAATATAGGTTCTCTTAAAGCGCGAAAAAATCACAGTGTTTTTAGACCAGCACGGGAAGCTATACTTTTACGTACCCTCTTGAATAAAAGCAACGGCAAACTATCAGCTCAGGCAATAGTCAGAATATGGCGAGAGATTATTGGAGCTTCAATTGCCATGCAGGGAGATCTGACAATAGCTTGCTGTCCATTTGGAAATAATATTATAAAAGAGATTCTTGTTCAGGAACGTTTTGGTCTTTCTGCTAACTTGTTGTCCCTAACTGATCCTTCAGAAGTAGTGCATAGCGTTGCTCTCCGTAAAGCTAAACTTGGATTAGTTCCTTTGCCAAGTAATAATTTAACTTCACCTTGGTGGATGATATTAAATAATATTAATTATGATGATGTTTTACGGGTGATTGCTAGTGTGCCATTTTTATTATCTGGTAAAGATAGTAAATTAGATGCTTTTATCATATCTCTTGGTGAAGCAGAGTTAAGTGGTGATGATGTAACTCTTTTGGCTTTGGAATTTAATTCTGATGTTATAATTGATCGCGTTCATCACGATCTTTTGTCTACAGGTTTGGAATGTGTTTGCATCGATTCTTATAAAAATTTAGATCAATCAGGGTCGCAATCTTATTTGTTTAAGTTCAGCGGATTCATAGAGAAAAATGATGATAGATTACATAAGTCTCTTTCAGAATTTCCGCTAGTAAATATTTGGCAGGTTGGAATATATGCTACTCCATATATTCTGAAACAATAAATTACACACAAGGGAGTGTTTAAAGAGTGGTTCGTCCACAGGCTAAAGAAGGTATATTGAGGGTAAAACCTTATGTGGGTAGTGAAGCTAATAAAGGTAAAACACTATCTGAAGGTAGAAAACTCATAAACATTAGTTCGAATGAAAGTGCATTTGATGCTAGTCCGGCAGCAAAAGAAGCTTTTATGAGATCTGTTGGTGACTTAATTCGCTATCCTGAGATAGACGCTATGTCACTTCGGATGGCTTTGGCCAATCACCATGGAATTAATCTAGAAAATGTAATTTGTGGGGCTGGTTCAGACCAAATAATCGATCTTTTGGCTTTAGCATATGCTGGTAAAGGCGATGAAGTTATCTATAGCGCTCATGGTTTCCAAATGTATCCTATAGCTGCGCATGCCGTTGGAGCTACACCAGTAGCTGCGCCGGAATCGGATTTAACCGCTGATGTAGATGCTCTTTTAGAAAAAGTTACTGATAGAACTAAGATTTTATTTCTTGCGAACCCTAACAACCCTACTGGATCTTATGTTTCACAAAATGAAATTAAGAGACTTCATGCTGGTTTACCTGGAAATGTAATATTAGTAATTGATGCGGCTTATGCTGAATACGTAACGACTGAAGATTATGATTCCGGAATAGAGCTCGTTCGAAATGAAAAGAACGTGGTGATGACACGGACATTTTCCAAAATATATGGCCTAGCTAGCTTACGAGTCGGCTGGGCTTATGGCCCGAAAGAAGTTATTGAAACGCTTGATAGAATTCGTCCTCCTTTTAATGTCAACTCAGTAGGTATCTCAGGTGCGATTGCAGCTCTATCTGATAAGGAGCACACTAAAAAATCACAATTACATAATAGTGAAATTTTACAATGGTTTACCGAGGAGGTTAAGAGCATGGGGTTAAAGTTACATCCCTCGTTCGCAAATTTTCTGATTGTGTATTTTGATCCAAATTCATCTAAGAATGCAGAAGCGGCATACCAATTTCTTTTTGAGCGAGGAATCATAACCCGTCGTGTGGGGGGGTATGGTTTGCCTGACTGGGTACGTATGTCGATGGGCACTCAAGAAGAAATGGAATTTGTATCTGCCACATTGAAAGAGTTTGTCGAAAAAAATGATTGATTCTCACTTATTTAGTCACATTACGATCATAGGTTTAGGCCTTATAGGATCTTCATTAGCACGAGCCATTAAATCAAAAAATATGGCTGGTCGCATCTCAGTTTATGATAATGACGAAGAGGTTCGGGCAATCTGTAGAGATCTAAAAATTGCAGATATTGTCCATGATTCTATTTCTGAAGCAGTGTCTGGAGCAGATTTAGTGATACTGGCAGTCCCAATTCGAGCCTATTCCTCAGTAGCTAAGAAAATATCCAAACATCTTTCCTCTGATGTGATAATCACCGATGTTGGTTCAGTTAAAAAAGAAGTTATAGTTTCTCTCAGAGCTGAGTTGCCTGCTACGATAAACTTGGTTCCAGGCCATCCAGTAGCTGGGACAGAACATTCTGGTCCTGAAGCGGGGTTCTCAGAATTGTTTATTGATCGTTGGGTGATTTTAACTCCTGAGAATAATACAAATACTAATGCTATAAACTTGGTAAAAAAAATGTGGAACAAGCTGGGTAGTAATGTTGAAATTATGGACGCATCTCATCATGATAGAGTTCTAGCTATTACTAGCCATTTACCTCATCTCATAGCCTACACGATTGTGGCTACTGCGGCTGATATGGAGGGTCAATTACAGGCAGAGAATAAAAATACAGACGTGGTTACGACCGCAGATGTTGTAAAATATTCAGCTGGAGGTTTCAGAGATTTTACTAGAATAGCCGGATCAAATCCTCTGATGTGGAGAGATGTTTTTTTGAGTAATAAAGATGCGGTCTTAGAAATGCTAGGACGCTTTAACGAAGACCTTACAGCTCTACAAAAAGCAATTCGATGGAGTGACGGTGAACAATTAGAAAAATGGTTTACTCGTACTAGAGATATACGCCGAGGAGTAATAGAAGCTGGTCAAGCAGGGCGGTTTGAATATACAGAGAGCAAAAAGAAAGATAATGACTAATTCCATTTAATTTCCGGTACTTTTGTAAGAGTAACAGGCCCTATTTTTAGATATCTGTTCTGCAGAGTCATTGGCACTTTACTGAAATCAGATATTCCGTTTTCCTGATGCTGAATAAATATAGCTAGTGCAAGTTTAATAAGAGAGGCTTTTGTTTGATTTAAGACTTGATCCTTTTCTAATAAGGTAACTACTTTATCAAGGCCTACAATTTTTGTAGTAAAGGAGCCTTGAAACTGCAGTTCTTTATCGAGTGCTAAAGTTCCATTAGTTTCCGTAACTAAAGAACCCCAAATCATCTTTATCTGGTCCAATTCGATTGTGCCTCCTTTATCTCGCCACGATATTAGTTGATCAACTGAAAAGGAGCTTAAGTCCAGCTCTCCTTTCAAGTGAAATTTTCCCGATATACTCTCTACCTTTGCACCTAATTGCTTTAATGTCTCATCTAGTTTTGGGAAGCTAGGTATATTTATTCCTTTAATTTCTATTTTTGAGGAAAGTGACTTGCCAATTGGATGAATTGCTTCCTTATTTTCTGAAATTACAGAATGATCAGTAAGCTCAATCATAAGATCATCAATTCCAATAGCATCTTCCCAATTATTTGGGGTGATGACTAAGTTTGACATTTTCGAAGAAAATCTTCTTTTAATTTGTTTGTTGGAAAAGTTTATCGAGCGACCTAGAACCTCTTCCGCTTCTATTGTTGTATAGAAGGTGTTTTCTGGGAGATTCATATTTATTCTGTGGGAACCAGGGGCTGAAATAACTAAATTGTTAGGAGAGAATAGAGATGAACTGATAATTATGTTCGAAGGTTTCCAATAAGTTTTTCTATTATATCTAACAAATATTACTTCAGGTTTTTCTATGAGCATTCTGATTTTGAAAGGATATCCTGTAAAATGGAAATCTTGCCAGCTAATTTGGATGTTCCCATTACTTTGAGATGCAGCCCAATCAGTTATTCTAGTTTGTGCTTGATAGGTTAAAAAGAACCAAAATGCTGAAAAGGTTATTATAGTTAAAAATATAAAACCTATCAGTATTTTAAAAATTTTGGACCGCATTAAGTTTATCCTGGATGATAATAAATTATATTTTGCAAAAAAAATAATCAGATCGACTTCTACCTTTTGATAACTCAATAAACTATAAAGTTTTAATGTCTAATTCTATGTCGAAAATCTCAAAAAGTTTATCAGATGTCATAGATCAATATGCACTTAAGGAGGGAGAACATAAAATAGTACTCAACTCAATAATTGAGTCTAAAAAAAGTAAGGGTGATTTATGGGTTTTTGGTTACGGTTCTTTAATGTGGAGACCTGGTTTTCCTTATAAGGAAAAGCATTTTGGAATTGTTCACGGTTATCACAGGTCTTTTTGTGTTTTTTCGCATTTTCATAGAGGATCCAGAGAACTCCCTGGATTAGTTTTGGGACTGGATCTTGGAGGAAGCTGTAAGGGTATGCTGTACAGGGTGAGTGCAGTTGATGCAGAGAAGGTTGTTGAATATCTAATTAAAAGGGAGATGGTAACCAACGCCTACGCACCTTCTTGGGTAAAAGTTAGAGCAGGTGGTTTAGTTACTTTAGCCCATACTTATATTGTCATGCAGAAGCATACTCAGTATGCAGGAAAATTAACTTTAGAAAAAGCTGCCAAGTATATAAGGGGCAATCATGGCCAAAGTGGTAGCAACGCAGATTATCTTCGTAAAACAATAAACCATTTAGAAAAGATGCGATTAAACACCGACTTTCTTAAGTCTTTACAAAACTTGGTAGAAAATTAGATAACTTTTTTTGAAAACTTCAATTGATCGTTCTAGCTTGAGCGGTATAGGCATAAAATTTTTAACTTATCCACAGGCAGTAAAGCTTACTTTTAGGTTGGGTTGTCAATATTTTGAAACATTTGTCTACAGTAATTGCAACTAAAACAAAGCGTCATATAAATGAAATAATATTTGTTAAAAGGCCTCTTACATTAGCAATAAATGGCCTTTTGACTATTTCTGGGGTTTTTTACTTATTTATTTTTATGTAAAAAATTTTATAGGATTTATTACTATTAAGTTTTAAGTAAAAAAATTAAATACTTTGTTTTTTTTATATCGCTTAGTGAGCAGGGGATCCTAATAAACAATTCCACAGAGTTATCCACAAGTAACTATACTGTTTCTAGGCGTTTTTTGAAAAAAATTCATCCATAGCATTTTTATGAAGCAGGTATGATGCATGCTCAACTGAGTTTTCTAAATCCTCAATAAATTTTTTCCGATCAAGGCCAGGAGAAATTGCAGGCAAGAATTGGAAAGTGATAATTCCTCTGTTCTTAACTAACGGGTTTCGAGTCCAAAACAAGCCGGAGTTGAGAGCTATAGGGACAACAGAAAGTCCTTCTTTCTCATAAAGAGCTATGATGCCGGGATGGTAAACACCTTTTTCTCCGGGTCGCGTCCGAGTGCCTTCAGGAAAAATTACTATAGATCTGGCTGACTTTATACTGATACTAGACTGCAGAAGCATTGATTTAAGTGTTTTACTGCCCCCTCTCCTATCTATTGCTATATGACCAGATCGTTTTAGATACCAACCGAATAAGGGAATCTTTAAAAGTTCTTTTTTTAAAATAATTGCTGGGCTTTTTATTAGTAAATTTACCGCTAGGGTATCCCATTCTGACTGATGCTTTACAGCAAAAATAACAGGACCGTTTGGAACTAAATGTGATCCAACTACTTTATGTTTGATGCCTACTATTACTCTTAGAAGAAAAAAAACACCGTGAATCCAGACACGGCCTAAGGTCAATACTATTGAGTAGTGGAAAGTTAAAAAAGGAATACAGATTAATCCAAGAAACACCGTCCAAAAATAAAAAAGAAGAAGGAATATAATTGAGAGCAATTTTTGCATTATCAATTTTAAAACTAATTTGAAATTAATAGTATACGTAATTTTGTTACTAGGTATTTATTATATTCTGCTAGCAGAAGGCGTATGGTTCCTGGCCATCTCCACCATTCGTTTAAGTGAACTTTTTCTGGATGAACAACATGGGAGAATAGTTTCATATTTGGTAAGACTCTATCAAATTCTAATAAGCTTCTCGGTAAATGATAATTGGCAGTAACTATATGAATAGAGCTAAAGCCCTCTGATGCCATCCATCTTGCTGTCTCCATTGCGTTGCCAAATGTATTATTAGCCTTATGACCTAAGATCACACAGCAATCAATTTTTAAGATGTCAATTTGTTGTTTTTTAAGCAACTTCCTTTTATCAATATCTATATCAACACCAGAGATTAAGAGTTTTTTTGCTTTACCACTTATCAAAAGTGAGAGACCTAATTCAAGCCTACCAGCACCTCCTGTCAGGACTACTATTCCGTCCGCTTTTTTTACTAGGTTCATATCAAACTCAGACCGGGGAATTTCGTTTACAAATAAATAAAAACCAAAACCCCAAATTGAAAAAAAGCTAACAATAATCAGTAAAAAAAACTTTGTGAAAACGTTTAAAGAGTGTTTTTTTTGGCGACGTCTCATCTTTTTGGTTTCATGGTATTCTGGCTAATGTTCTTAAAACTACTCTACGAGTAGTTACAACAGAAATAATGATTGCTGTTAAAGGGACTGTGATTAGTACCAGCCAATTATTAAGAGGTACGATTGATTCGGAATATATAGAAAGCTCAATATCTTGAGCAATTGTTTTAAATATATATAGAACTATAATTGCTGCAACACTGCCTAAAAAGCTACCAATAATCGCTAAGTATAAAACCCTTAATTGAAATTGGTTTACTATATAAGAATCTTTAGCTCCCATTAAATGCAGCAAATTTATTATTGGAGTATGAACTGCTAATCCAGTTTTTGTTGCAAACATGACTGAGGTAACGGATATAACGCCGATTATTAGTAATATTGCTATAGATATAATTTTAATCTTGTCTGAGGTTGAAATTAACCTCATGAGCCATTCTCGATGATCGTCTATTGTTATTTCAGGGATAACTTCTCTAAGCTTAATTTTAAGAACACTAATATTATCAAACTTATTTCTTTCGGTTTCTACCTCAATTACTTCGGGTAATAGTACGCTTAAATTTTCAGTCTTTTTACCCAACCAAGGTTCTATTAAAGTTAATTTAGTAGAATTATCTAGTAATTGAACTTTTTCTATACCTTTTGTGGATTTTAAAATTCTAATTACTTTTTGCAAATCATCCGATGAAGCTTTGTCTGAAGGAACTTGGATGGTTATATGGCTGCTCATATTTTTGTTCCAGCCATTTATGGTTTCGCTAATAGATAATGTGATGGCTAAAGCTAGCAATCCTAAAAATACCATAAAAGAAATTATCCATGGTAAAAAACGGCCTATTTGGTCAGCCTCAAAAGGTAGATCTCTTCGAAATCGTTTCACAAAAAAATACCCTATGATCTATTCAAGTTATTATTAAGTATTTTCAGTTCTCCGTCAGTTAATTCCATAACTGGGTGATCTAACTTCTCTATAAGTTTTTGGTTATGAGTAGCAATAATTACTGTGGTTCCAGTTTTATTAAGCTCTTCAAAAAGGTGCATTAACCTTAAGGCAATATTATCATCTACATTTCCTGTAGGTTCGTCAGCTAATAGTAGTCGTGGCTTAGTAATTATAGCTCTTGCAATAGCCACCCTCTGTTGTTGTCCGCCCGAAAGGATAGAAGGTTTAGCTAGTATTTGATTGCCTAGGCCTACCCAGACTAAAAGTTCTTTTACGTGTTTTTCAATAATGTCTTCACTTTCTTCAGAAATTCGTAATGGTAAGGCAACGTTATCGAATGCACTTAAGTGAGGAATTAAACGAAATTCTTGGAAAACTACACCAATTTGGCGGCGAATCATCGGTAGCTCGGAGCGAGGAGTTAGTGCAATATCGTGTCCTAATAGGTGTACAAGGCCTCTGGTTGGCTTTAATGCTAAGTACATAAGCTTAAGAAGTGTTGTTTTACCTGCTCCGCTTGGGCCAGTGAGAAAATTAAATGAGCCTTCCCCAAGCGAAAAATTCAAGTCTCGAAGAATTTCTGGTCCAATACCATAGCGCATTCCAACATTTTCAAAATGCAACACGAGTAAAAGTATCCTTATTATCTGCAATGTAATAATTTTAATTAAGTCAAAACTTTATCTAGTAAAATACCACATTTTTTTAAATTGCCACCTTGTTTATAGAACATAAAGATTTACTAAATTTTCACTACAAGTTGTCTTTTTCTGTTATCTAAGATTAATTAAATTTTGCCTAAAAACTAAATTATACTTGCATCAAATTTATAGTAAGGCATTTGAGTGTTTTGTTAAATAAACAACAAATTCTGGATTTTGTTTTATGATTTTAAAATGCTTACAATGTTTTTCTCATTTTTTGATAGACTCTAATGATTTATCGCCTGAAGGTCGACGAGTTAAGTGTGGAAAATGCGGGCATGTTTGGTTCGTAGAACCAAAACCACTGATCTCTTCAAAGAAAGAAGAAATTACATCATTGCACCCAGAAAATACTCCAATCGTATCTGGCTCAAATCTCCCAGTCCTTGTGAGTGCATCAGATGTGAATAAGGCTAATTCTTTATGGTTGCTGGTCGTCTTATTAACTATTTTGATTGGTTTTCTTTTATGGATTGGTAAAGAATCAATCATAAGGATTTGGCCATTTTCGAATTATTTTTACTCAATATTGTATTCAATATTGGGCTATTAGATTTCTTTATTGCCAGGGCGCTAATCGGTCTCGTTTCAATTGTTCTTTCAAAGTTTCGCGAGGTCTAATTAAGGCATAATCTTCATGATTCACCAGCACCTCAGGCACAAGTGGTCGACTATTATATGTAGAAGACATAACGGCGCCATAGGCTCCTGTATCGCGAATAGCTAATAATTCGTCTGACTTTAAATTACTAAACGGTTGATCCGTCAAGAAGGTATCACCTGTTTCACACACAGGGCCAACAATATCGTAATTTTTTAGTTCCGAGGATTCTTCAGGTTCTGTCACTTGTTGTATGGTATGAGGGGCATTATATAATGCCGGGCGCAATAAATCATTCATAGCTGCATCAATAATTACAAAACGTTTAAGACCATTATCCTTAATATATATAATGCGTGTTAATAATATGCCGGCCTTTGCCGTTAAGTACCGTCCAGGCTCGAATATTAGCTCGCAGCTAAGATCGCCTAGTGTTGAATTCACCACAGAAGCGTAATCTATTGGGGTAGGTGTTTTTTCGCCAACATACGAAACACCCAATCCTCCACCCAAATCTAGGCGGCTGATAGGTATTCCTTCAGAGCGTAATTTCCTAGTAAGGTTTGCGACATGGGTAAAGGCATCATTAAATGGGGCTACATCAGTTAATTGACTTCCTATATGAACAGCTATGGAAATAGGATTGATCCCTGGTAAAGAGGATGCCATGGCGAAAGCTTCGGAGGCTTGATCAATGTTAATGCCAAATTTATCCTGTTTTCTACCAGTTGATATTTTTTGGTGCGTTTCAGCATCAACATCGGGATTGATACGAATTCCAACTTCAGCATTCACATTTCTGCTCACCGCTATGTCAGATAAAGCCCTTAACTCGACTAGTGATTCTACATTAAATTGGTATATCCCTGCCTTTAGCCCAGCATTTATTTCTTTATTAGTTTTCCCCACCCCAGAATAAACAATGTTTTTAGCAGAAATCCCAGCTGTAAGTGCACGCTCAAGCTCGCCCGCTGAAACGACATCTGCCCCAGCTCCTAGTTTTGAAAAAGTATTAATAACTGCGAGATTAGAGTTAGATTTAACTGCAAAGCATATTTTAGCATTATGTTCATTAAAAGCTTCGCTAAAGCTCTTGTATGCATTCACCATTTCTCTGGTTGAGTAAATATACACAGGAGATCCAATATCCTTTACTATGGAAGATAAAGGAACGTTTTCAACGTGCATTTCTCCATTCTTATATGCAAATTCGTCCATAACGCGGGTGGCTTAATGTGAAGGATAAGTTTTAGGGTAAATAACCTTTTTACCCTCTGGTGGCTCTGGTGGTCCTTTTTTTCCGCAAGCTGACATGGTAATTAATATTATCATTGCAATGTGAATAAGAATAGAACGAATATACAACTCACTTCTCCAGGAATCTTTTGCGAGCGGATAGTACTGCTTCCTTGACTTTAATGGGGGCCGTACCTCCCTCACTAGCTCGGCTAGTCACTGCATTTTCTATAGAGAGCACTGAAAGCGCATCATGGGTTATACTAGAGTCAATTTTTTGCATGTCTTCGATTGGAAGTTCTTCAAGAGAAATATTTCTTTTTTCCGCTTCCTTAACTATTTCCCCTGTGATCCTATGTGCTTCCCGAAACGGTAGGCCTGCGACTGAGACAAGCCAATCAGCAAGGTCTGTGGCAGTTGGATATCCTTTTTTAGCAGCGATGAGCATTGATTCAGAATTTGGAACAAAGTCTTCTACGAGCCCCTTCATTGCGCCCAAAGCAAGAAATAAAGAGTCAGCTGTATCGAAAACCGGCTCTTTGTCTTCTTGCATATCTTTACTATAAGCCAGCGGTAGCCCTTTCATGACTGTAAGAAGGGACAATAAGTTTCCAAAAACCCGTCCGGCTTTGGCTCTTGAAAGTTCTGCCGCATCCGGATTTCTTTTTTGAGGCATCATTGAACTGCCTGTTGTGAAAGCATCAGATAAAGTTATGAAACAAAATCCATCTGAGCACCATAAAACGATCTCTTCGGACAGTCTGGATAAATGAACCATTGTAATAGCCGCAACGGATAAGAATTCGATAGCGAAGTCTCTATCAGAGACCGCGTCTAAAGAGTTCGCCATTGGCCTGTCAAATCCTAAATTTCTTGCTGTGTGTTTTCTGTCTATAGGGTAGGAGGTTCCAGCCAGAGCCCCTGAGCCCAAAGGAGATTCGTTTAACCGTTTTCTGCAGTCTGCAAAACGTCCTCGATCACGACCAAACATTTCCACATACGCTAATAAGTGATGCCCCATCGTTATCGGCTGAGCTGTTTGAAGATGAGTAAACCCAGGCATTAACAAATCATAAAATGTATCAGCTCGATCGATTAGTGACTCTTGCAGATTTCGCAATTCAGAATCAAGTTGATCAATTGAATCCCTAACCCATAAACGTAAATCTGTTGCCACTTGATCATTTCGTGAGCGTGCTGTGTGTAAACGCCCTGCTGGTTCTCCTATTATCTCTTCTAGTCGGGCTTCGATATTCATATGTATGTCTTCGAGAGTTTCAGAAAATTGAAAGCTTTCATTCTCTATTTCACTTTTAATTGTTTTGAGCCCCTTTATAATTGCATTTCCGTCTGTTGAGGCTAAAATTTTCTGTTCTACTAACATTTCACAGTGTGCTATAGAACCCTCAATATCTTGCTCAAATAGTCTTTTGTCGAAGTTAATTGATGCATTAATTTCTTGCATTATTTCTGCGGGACCGCTGGTATAGCGTCCACCCCACCTTGAATTAGTAGATTTATTTTTGTTTTTTGGTTTCATTTTTTCAGTATAATAATCTGTGTATATAGGAATATCAGTTTGCGAATATTAACACTTATTTTGTTATTAGCGCCCTCTATCTTTGCAGCGTTCTATATTCATATAGGTCACAGTGACCAGCTAGTTAAAAAAAACTTACAAAACTTTATCGAATTAGAGACAAAGGCGCCAGTGCCCAGCCTACCTCTATTATCAAAGGATAACCGCTCAGTAACCCTTGAAAACCTTCGTGGCAAGTTTCTTCTTGTTAATTTCTGGGCGACATGGTGTGCTCCTTGCGTGAAAGAATTGCCTTCTTTAGATAGGCTCAATGAAAAATTGACTAACAAGGGCTTCGATGTTGTTTTAATTAGTCAGGATTTGGGAGGCTTTAGTCAGACAGAAAAATATCTTAAAAAACTTAATATTAAAATAAAGTACACATTTATTGATGAGAAGCTAAATTTTTCTCGTGCTGCTAAAGTAACCGCTATTCCCACAACTATTTTTATTTCTCCCGAAGGAGAAGAAATCGGCCGTCTAATAGGCGCTATAGAGTGGGATAACATCGATACCATTAAAAAGTTGGAGAGATATAAGCAAAAAATATTAGCGAAATGATAGCCCCCGAATTCTGGGAGCTGGCAAAAATTATACATAAAAAAGATTCTACGGTAGATGATGCAGTTTCAGTTTACCTATCGTGTTGCTACTGGTTTATCACCTGAGTAATCGTAAAATCCTTTGCCGGTTTTGCGTCCTAACCAACCGGCTTCGACATATTTTACTAGAAGAGGGCAGGGACGATACTTAGAGTCTGCCAAGCCTTCGTAAAGGACTTGCATTACAGATAAACACGTATCTAGGCCAATAAAATCTGCGAGTTCTAGGGGCCCCATCGGATGGTTTGCACCAAGTTTCATTGAGATGTCAATACTTTCTATATTACCTACGCCTTCATAAAGAGAGTAGATTGCTTCATTAATCATTGGAAGTAATATGCGGTTAACTATAAATGCAGGATAATCTTCTGAAACAGTTCCAATCTTGCCAAGCTTCTTTGTCAAATCTTCAATAAGGTTGAAAGTTTCTTCGCTGGTGGCAAGCCCTCGAATAAGCTCAACAAGCTTCATTAAAGGAACGGGATTCATAAAATGCATTCCCATAAACTTATCAGGGCGGTCAGTTCTAGACGCTAATCTCGTAATGGAGATAGAGGATGTGTTTGAGGCTATAATAGTCTTATCAGATAAGTGAGGACAGAGTTCATTAAAAATATGTATTTTAATTTTTTCTGTTTCTGTCGCAGCTTCAATGATTAAATCACAGTCGGAAAGGAATTCAAGATTGGTTCCAGTATCGATCCTATTGATAGCCTCTTTTTTGTCTAGTTCCTGGATCAAACTTCTTTTCACCTGACGATCAAGGTTGTCATTTATTTTCGATAAAGACTTTTCAAGCTGTTCTGAGGAAATATCCATTAGGGTTACTTGAAATTCTGACAAAGCACAAACGTGTGCTATTCCGGCGCCCATCTGGCCTGCTCCAATGATTCCGATTTTGTCTAACATTCAACCAGAGTTCTATTAATCATGTTTTATATAAGCTTAATCGAGAATTTTTTGTAATTCAGCATTTAATTCAGGTAAAGCCTGAAACAGATCTGCAACTAAACCATAGTCAGCCACCTGAAAAATTGGTGCCTCTTCATCTTTATTAATAGCTACAATTATTTTTGAATCTTTCATGCCTGCTAGGTGCTGTATGGCACCGGATATTCCCACGGCAATATAAAGTTCTGGAGCAACAACTTTACCAGTTTGCCCTACTTGCCAGTCATTAGGGACGAAGCCAGCGTCGACGGCTGCTCTTGATGCTCCCATAGCTGCCCCTAGTTTCTCGGCGATAGGTTCAATGAGATCAAAGTTTTCTCCTGAACCCATTCCTCTTCCTCCAGAGATAATTACTTGAGCTGTTGTTAGCTCAGGTCGATCTCCAGTGGATTCAGAAGTATTAATAAATCGAGACAGCTCAGATTCATCACTGCTATCTATAGTTATAATCTCAGCGTTTCCTCCCTCTTTAGAGGCTTGTTCAAAGGCCGTTGATCTAACAGATATAACTTTAATTGTGTCCCTTGACTTAACTGTTGCCATTGCATTACCAGCATAAATTGGCCTTACAAAGGTTTCTTCATTTATTACTTCTGAAATTTCTGATATTTGCTGAGTATCTAATAATGCAGCAACCCTTGGTAAAAAGTTTTTACCAAATGTTGTAGCTGGGGCTAAGATATGACCATAATCTTTGGCTAGGCCAACTACTAAGTTGGCAAGATTTTCTGCTAAGGCGTGCTCATGAGAAGGGCTATCTGCTTGAATTATTGAGACTATTTTCTCCATGTTAGCTGCTTCTTCTGAAACCCCTGAACAACTTTTTCCTGCAACTAGAACACTAATTTCTCCTGCACCATGCTCAGAAAGTTCTATAGCTGCGGTTATAGTATTCAGAGTTGATGGTTGTAGAGTTTTATTGTCGTGTTCTGCAATTACAAGTATAGCCATTATATTACCCTCGCTTCATTTTTTAGTTTATCGACCAGTGAAGCAACGGAATCAACCATAACGCCGGCCTCTCTTTGTTTTGGTGCTTCAACGGATAATATTTCTAATCGTGAGGTTGCATCTATTCCAAGTTCTGCTATTGAAAATTCATCAATAGGTTTTTTCTTAGCTTTCATTATATTTGGTAATGATGCATAGCGAGGTTCATTGAGACGCAGATCAACTGTGACTATTGCAGGCAGGTTGACCTCCATGATTTCTAAACCGCTGTCCACTTCTCTTGTAATTTCAGCTTTTCCATTTTGTAGATCAATTTTCGATGCAAAGGTGCCCTGTGCCCACCCCAAAAGAGCGGCCAACTTTTGTCCAGTTTGATTTGAATCATCGTCAATTGCTTGTTTGCCCAGTATCACCAATTCTGGCGATTCTTTTTCTACTAGGGCTTTAAGTAATTTTGCCACTGCTAGGGGCTCAATATCTTCGTCAGTTTTAATGTGTATGCCTCTGTCAGCTCCCATAGCCAGTGCAGTCCGTATAGTTTCTTGACATTGCTGAACACCTATAGAAACAGCAATAATTTCGTCAGCCTTACCTGCTTCTTTCATGCGTACTGCTTCTTCTACGGATATTTCATCAAAAGGATTCATTGACATTTTGACATTAGCTATTTCAACGCCTGTCTTATCTGCTTTGACACGTACTTTGACGTTGTAGTCAATAACTCGTTTAATTGGTACCAGAACCTTCATGATTTGTTTCACCTGTTTTTGTTTTAAACATATTTGGTTTTAGTGAAATTAAAAGCAATTACTTTAAAAAATTTTGTCTGAATAGAACATTATAAACGACATAGAAAATGCCCAACCAATCTTGGTTAGTCAATGATACAGAAGGTTGTTATCGATTGTCACCTGGCACCCAGAGAATTTCTTTTTTATCTTCATTATTCACATGTCTAGCTAGTACAAAAAAATGATCGGAGAGTCTGTTTATATATTTTAAGGAATTGGAATTGATTGATTCCGTATTAGACAGATCAACCATAACCCTTTCTGCTCTTCTAGTTATAGTTCTTGCAAGGTGCAGGTATGACGCGGCTTCAGATCCTCCTGGAAGAATAAATGAGCTTAAGCTCGGTAAGCCAGAGTTAAGTTCATCAATTTCTTGTTCTAGACGTTCAACTTGTTTTGCTAATATTCTAAGAGCTGGCTTTTCGTGTTCCTGACTTTCTTTGGGCATACAAAGATCAGCCCCCAAATCAAACAAGTCATTTTGAATGCGAAAAAGCATATTGTCTATGTGAGAGTTATTTCCTGTGTGAAGGCGAACAATTCCTATTATTGAATTCACTTCATCAACGGTACCAAAAGCTTCAACCCTCTTGATGGATTTTGAAACTCTTTCTCCTGACCCGAGAGAAGTTTTTCCTGTGTCTCCACCTCGAGTATAAATACGTGTTAGTTTTACCATAATTTTTTCCGTTCTTAGATAAAATAAATAATAGAACTAACTAGGCTTTGGCAAGAAATGATATTCTCGCATTCAATAAGATGTGAATATATCAAAATATAACTAAAATGTATTTTAATTTAATAATTTACCAGGAGAGTCAATAAGTGTCTTTATACCGACATGTTCTTAGATGCAATGCTCACAATTTAGATTTATTCATTCCTTTTATAATCTCTGGAAAACATTTGGGCTGGATCAGAAATACCTTTGCAGATCATTTACATAGGTGGCCTAAGATTTTCGATTTATCAGAGGGAAAATTATTAATGAATGATAATTATTCTAGTTGTGAAACAAGAACAAAAGCTGTGAAAGAAGTTTGTGAAATGCTGGCTGATGAAAATGCCGTTCCTCCCAGCAGGGGTGAACTATTTTCTGTTGCTCCCTCACTAGGGGATGCTCCTTTATTAAATATTGATCGCGCATGGATTTCAGTTTTTGGATTTGAGTCCTATGGCGTCCATGTAAATGGTTATGTGACAACTCCTGCAGGACCAGAGCTCTGGTTAGGAATTAGAAGTCCAGATTGTCTTATAGACCCAGAAAAACTTGATAATATGGTAGCTGGGGGATTACCTGCTGGACATACTCTAGAAGAAAATTTACTCAAAGAGGCCTCAGAAGAAGCCTCGATTGATAAGGACTTGGCGTTAAAAGCTCATTCCGCTGGTTACATCGGTTATATAATGGAAGTAAAGGAAGGTTTACGACGTGACACACTATTTGTTTATGACTTAGCTGTTCCGGAGGATTTTGAACCAGTTGATCGGGATGGAGAGCATATCAATTTTATCAAAGTTCCTGCCAGTAAGGCCTTATCTTTAGTACAAGATGGCGACGAATTTAAATTTAATGTTAACTTGGTAATCATAGATTTTTCTATTAGGCACGGAATTCTGAAACCGGATCATCACGAATATAAATTGCTTAATAGAGGTTTAAGGCCGTTTACCAAGGTAGAGGATTTCTTAATACAAAAAAGCTAAGGAAATAGCACATGGTGATACTCATTCTTATTAACTTATTAAACTATTAATAGAACTAGGAAGAAAAATGAGTTTAGGAACAGTTTGTGTGATTGGATGTAGTGGATTTGTTGGCAGTCATGTTACAGCAAAGCTATTAAAGCGTGGTTATAGCGTTAATGGGACTCTGAGAGATTCAAAAGGCTCTAATGCCGAGTGGTTGAGGACTAATGTCTCATGCAAAGCGATAAGCGACAACTCTCTAAGGTTATTCTCGGCGGACGTGTTTGATAAGGAATCACTCAGATTAGCAATGGCTGATTGCACCGGTATAATTGTTTGTGCTGGCTCTCCTGTAATTGCTCCAGAAACAATTAACTTGATGGTCGCAGTAGGAAAAAACACATCCGAAATTGCTATAGAATCAGGTATAGAGCGGGCAGTCTATACCTCTAGTACAGGGTCTACTAATCCTCCCGAAGGAGAACCTGAACTAAAAAATGAAGAGATCCACTGGTCTGATCCGATCGAACAATATGATGCAGGAAAATTTGCAGCAGTTGGGAAAACTAGAATGGATAGAATAGTTTTAGAAAGCATGAAAATTACAGAAGGAAGTTTTCGTGTCTGTGTAATCAATCCTTCAATGATTGTAGGCCCAGCATACCAGCTCGAACCAGTAACTAGTCTTATTCGTTTCGCTGATATTATTAATGGCAGACGTTTTAAAGACAGAATTCCAAACAGTTCCAATTCTATAATTGATGTTCGTGATTTGGCTGAGTTGCATATAAATGCTCTAGAAAATGAAGATTCTAGGGGAAGATATTTTGGAGTTAAGAGGAGTTGGCATTGGCGCGAGATACTTAGAGAGATCGAAATCGCGTGTCCTGACTATACTATGCCAAACATAGATCCTGCAGAGACTCCAGTAATGGAAACCCAATTTGATTTTAGCCGTCAAAAATCTCTTGGCGTTTCTATAAGGGGTATCAAAGATATGTTTAAGGATCTTATCAAAGAACTATATCGTCGTAATATGATTTGATCATTATAATTTACAAAAAACTTATCCATTAATATTTTTATGTTTTTGCTGAGTTTGTTGCTAAATTCTGAATTGCTAGTCTCCAGATTTCATTTTTTGTAACTCCTTTTAGCCGCAGTTCTCTGAGGGTATGCGCTCCTTCCCTTTTCGCAAGCCGTTTTCCAAATTCATCTTTTAACAAAGGTGAGTGGTGCCATTCAGGGGTTTTTAACCCAAGTAATTTTTGTAGTAGACGATGTATATGAGTGGCATCAAATAGATCCTCACCACGATTAATTACTGATATACCCTGAGCGGCATCATCTATAGTTACCGCTAAATGATAGCTAGTTCCTATGTCTTTTCTTGCAATTACTATATCTCCGACGTTTTCAGATTGGACCTTTTGGCTCCCTTTTAAACGGTCAAACCAATAAATGTCTCCTGCGTGTTTCAGTGCCTTTTTAAAATTTAACCTCCAAGCAAACGGACTCCCCGATAAAATTTTTCTTCTACGCTGAGAAATAGATAAGTTGCGACAAGTGCCTGGATATATTTTATATTGATTGTGGTTTTTATGAGGGGCAGAAATAGAATTGCTTATTTCTTGAGTAATTTCCATTCTTGTGCAGAAGCACTGATAAATAAGTTGTTTTTCTAATAGATTATCTAGCGCATCTTTGTATGCATGTGCTCTCTCGGATTGACGCATCACAGGTTCTTCCCATTCAATTCCCAACCACTCCAAGTCTTCAAATATTTCTTTTTCAAACTGAGCATTGCAACGTCCTATATCTATATCCTCGATACGTAAGATAAACTTTCCATTAGATCTTTTTGCAAGTTGCCAAGCAAAAAGGGCGGTATAGGCGTGGCCTAGGTGCAGGCGACCAGAGGGCGATGGTGCAAACCTTGTGACAACTTTTTTTGAACTATGATTATTATTGTTCACAATATCTTTCTAGGCGATTAATTATTTTGGCTTTTAACTTTGGATACAATGATTTAACTATCACGTGATGATTGATCAAGAAAGTATAGAAGAACACTTGCGTGAATTAGCAGCAGTGGATATTCGTATCAAAAAGCTCTGGGGTCTGGTTGGGACTCCCAATTTTATTATCAGCGAACATGGTTGTGTTGCCTTAATAAAGATAATTATTGAACAGCAAGTTTCGACTAAAGCAGCGAATGCTATATGGAATAGGTTGTTAGATGCTGGTTTTGTATCTAACCCCTTAAAATTTATGAGTGAAAATGATCAGACTTTGAGAGAAATAGGACTGAGTAGGCAAAAGGTTTCTTACTGTAGAAATATTATATCTTTATCCTCGACTGGCAACTTTGAGTTTGATGATTTGCGTAAAATGTCAGATCAAGATGCTATAACTGCTTTGTTAGCACTTAAAGGGATTGGACTCTGGAGTGCAGAAAACTATTTAATTTTTGTATTAGGTAGACAAGATATAATTCCTGCGGATGATTTAGCTCTATTGATTGCAGCAGGCCGATATTTTGATAATGGCGAACGATGGTGTCCAAAAGTGTTGCGAGGTGAGGCTGAAAAATGGAGGCCTTGGAGAAGTTCGGTGGCATTGCTGTTGTGGCATGGATATGAGAGTGGAAAAATATAATTTCTAATAAACGGAAAGTAAAACATGTCTAATGAAACAATCCTCCAGGGTCCAACTTTTGGTCCAGCGAAAGGAAAAAATACTAAAAAGCTAGTGATTCTATTACATGGTTTGGGAGCGAACGGCGATGATTTAATCGGTTTGGCACCTTTTTTTTCTGAGGTTTTACCTGAGGCAGAGTTTCTAGCTCCCAATGCACCTCAAGCTTGTGATATGGCACCAGTTGGTTATCAATGGTTTAGTTTACAAGACAGAAGTGCTTTAGCGATTGAATCTGGCGTAAGGGCTGCAGCGCCCTTAGTAATCGATTTTATCGAATACCATCGTGAAAAAAGATCCCTCAAACATAGTGATATAGCATTATTAGGTTTTAGTCAGGGATGTATGATGTCCTTATTCGTGGGGTTTCGTTTGCGTAATAAAATTGCAGCCATTCTGGGGTATTCTGGTGCTTTGGTGGCTCCTGATAAACTAATATCAGAAGTAACCAACAGGCCTCCGGTACTTTTAATTCACGGGGAAAATGACCCGGTGGTTCCATTCGTTAGGTTGGAAGAAGCCAGGAAAGGATTGGAGTCTGCAGGGATTGATGTTCAAACGCTTACTCGGCCTGGATTGGGTCATGGCATTGATGAAGAGGGGATTCGAGCTGGAGTCGAGTTATTAAAAACCGTTTTGGTTGGGAGTAATTGAGCTTTATATTTATTAGGGTTTTGTCGACGCGGATTACTCGAATAGAATATAAGGACAATTTAATTATGAAAAGTATGGAGCAGCAGTAATGTTGGGAGCATTAGAAAGAAGTCCTGCGCTGGTGCTGAATGCAGATTTTAGGCCATTAAGTTATTTTCCTTTGTCTATTTGGTCATGGCAAGATGCTGTTAAAGCAACGCTCTTAGGGAGAGTTAACACTGTCGCAGAGTACGATAGAGTGATCCGATCACCTAGTTTTGAAATAGCTCTACCTAGTGTTGTATCTCTAAAACAGTACATTAAACCCTCTGAACATCCCGCTTTTACTCGTTTTAATGTTTTTCTCAGGGATAAATTTACATGCCAGTACAGTGGAAGACGCCTGCCGGCCAATGAGTTAACTTTTGATCATGTTCTACCGAGATCACGTGGGGGAAAAACGACTTGGGATAATGTGGTCACTGCATCCGCAGAATACAATCTGAAGAAGGGCAACAGAACGCCAGAACAAGCAGGTATGTTTTTGAAGAAAACACCAAAACGTCCCAACACATGGGAACTTCTAGAAAACGGTAGATCATTTCCCCCTAACTACTTACATAAAAGTTGGAGAGATTACCTCTACTGGGATGCAGAGCTTGATCAATAAGATTCTTTGATTTTTTCAGCAATAATTTCAAACAAATCAGGGTTAACTTCGGCTGTTTACAGTCGAGTAGACAACCAGATGGCTAGTTTTGATCCTGCTTTTATAGCTTTTGACATCAAGGGATAAATATTTTCATCCTGCTCAGATTCGCTAGAATTATTTAAATTAATAAAATTATTACTAATAGATTTATGCTCAATTTCATCAAGTCGAAATTTATCAATTATCTTGGACAATTCGGGGTCATTTTCCCCTAGAGTTTCATATTGTGTTTTGTAGTGTTCTTCAATAACTTCTTCTACTGCAACTGTACATGCCATGGCAGCTTTTTCGCCCATTCTTGCTGTTACAACGCCCAAAGTATAGCCTGCTAAGCTCCAGATTGGTGAAAGAGCTGTCGGTCTTATGCGCCGCTCTATGATCAGTTTATCGAAAGTTTCAAGGTGATCTTTTTCTTGATCGGCCATGTCTTGAATTGTTTGTCCTACAGTACTTTTTGCCAAAACAGAAAGTTGGCCCTCATAAATACGTGAAGCTCCGAACTCTCCTGCGTGATTAACTCTAATCATTCTATCGGTAGTATCTTTAATGTTTTGAGAAGTGTTTTGCTCTTCCATGTTTTCTTTTTTCATTTTCTGAACTATCCAATTTATATATATTAAAATAGTTTTAGTAGATAAAAGCTAGCTATCACTAATGCGCAAAATAGAAGTATTATCCAGCTAAAATAACGCTCAATAAAATTTTGTAATAAAGGACCAAAATACCAAATAATGGCTGCTATGAGAAAGAACCGCAGCCCGCGTGATAAAAGTGAAGAAGCGCCAAAGACAAATAGATTTAAGTCTGTAATACCACTCGCTATGCCTACTAATTTGTAAGGAAGGGGGGTTAAGCCAAAAAAACCAACAATCCAAGGGCCCATTTCGTTATACTTTTTTGTGAATTGAATGAAGTCATCATTAAGATCGTAAAGGGTAATTATATTTTGACCTAAGTAATCATAAAAAAGGGCTCCAATAACATAAGCTAAAAAACCTCCAAGGACAGACATTAATGTACATATGCCTGCTAATTTCCAAGCTTGACTACGTGCTGCAATTATCATTGGTATGAGCAGTATATCTGGAGGAATCGGCCAAACAGAGCTTTCCAGAAATGCCACCAAAGCCAAAACCCAAAGCGCGTTTTTATGAGCGCTCATTCTGAGAAGCTTTTTATTAATTCCTCTAAACATTACAAATATCATAAATTATTTATTTCAACGTATAACGCCCTCTATCAGTCCTATAGCTAATGAGTCTATGATTTATTTCTATATTAGTTTAGTTCTAATCTTCTCATTGACGAAAGTGATCGACAAGATTAATTCTTTAATACTCTTTATGCGGGCGTGGCGGAATTGGTAGACGCGCGGGATTCAAAATCCCGTTCTGGTAACAGAGTGAGAGTTCGATTCTCTCCGCCCGCACCATTTATTTAATTTCTCATAATAATCTTTCTAGAATTTGGTTGCGGTTTCATGTCTCAGTTGCGATTTATTATTAACGGGTCTAACTTTTAGTGTCATTCAACACTTCAATTTTATTGAATATTTTTTTAATATTATTTTTATAGAAGCTTTTAGTTGTAAATTTAATGGAAATAAAAAATACCTTTCAGGTTGCAGCTAGCTTAAAGAAAGCATGGGTTATTTTGCTTGATGTGCCCCGGATTACGCCATGTATGCCTGGCGCTGAGCTGACTGAGATGATCAATGACAAATCCTATAAAGGGAATGCTAAGCTGCGTGTTGGTCCAGTTCAGTTAACCTTTTCGGGTCAAGCTGAAATTACTAATTTAGATCAAGAAAACTTTACCGCTACAGTTCATGCAAAAGGCAATGATATTAAGGGCCGAGGTACGGCAGAAGCAGATGTGGTTTTTGCTTTGTATGACGAAGCTGGTCAGACACGCGTTGACGTAACGACAACACTTAATCTCACCGGTTCGGTCGCTCAATACGGCCGAGCCTCTGGATTAATAGATGCTATAGCGGGCCAAATAATCTCGGATTTTGCCAAGAACCTAGAAACAGAAATTACTGGCGATAGTGAGGTGTCGGATGGTGGGTCTAATGAGAACTCCGTTAATGAAGAATTAAGCAAACCCATCAATCTTGAAAGCCGACCTAAGAATTCTTTATCGGTTATAAGTCTGTTGTTTCGAGCAATATTATCAATGATCCGCGGCAAGCGGTAGAGAGAGAAAATATTATGAAACCTGCTGCGTTTACTTATCATGACCCTAAGACATCTAATGAGGTTATAGAGCTGCTGAGCCAACATGAGGATGCTAAAATACTGGCTGGTGGTCAGTCTTTAATTCCGATGTTAAACATGAGATTTGTTGTTCCAGATCATGTAATAGATATAAACGGCGTGAAAGACTTAGACAGTGTTTTTGATAATGGAGAATCCCTCGAAATAGGGGCTATGACTCGTCAAAGTAATCTTAGCAAAAGCCACGATGTAAAAACTAAAACACCTATTTTTCTTGAGGCTCTAGGGAATGTAGGTCATTTTCAAACTCGAAATAGAGGAACCCTTGGTGGGAGCCTCTGTCATCTTGATCCTGCAGCTGAAATACCATGCTTAATGGCAGCTTATGATGCCGTTATGATTGCACAAGGGTCTAATGGCCTGCGAGAGATACCCTTTTCAGAATGGCCTTTGGCTTACATGATGCCAAGTTTAGAACCAGACGAGTTGCTTATAAAAGTACGTGTTCCATATTGGCGTTCTCATCATGGATATAGTTTTGTCGAGTTTGCTCGTCGTCATGGTGATTTTGCGATAATAGCTGTTGCGGTTCTTATAGAAATGGATGGAAAAACAATCAGCCGTGCGTCAATCTCTGTTGGTGGCGCTGATATTCGTCCAATCCGCTTGTTTGAAGCTGAAGAAGGTTTAATAGGCGAAAACTTAGATGTTCGAGTTTTTAAATCGGCTGCAGAAATAGCGCGTAAAGTAGATGCAATGTCGGATGCCTATGTTACGTCTTCATACCGCCAGCGACTTGCAGCGACACTTGTTGAACGAGCCCTTGTACAGGCTGCCGAACGCGTTAGTAGGGGAGAAAATAATGCCTGATTACAGAAATATTAAAGTTGTTGTGAATGGAGTTGAACATGAGCTCGATGTTGAGACAAGAACTAGTCTCGGAGATTTTTTACGTCAAGAAATCGAGTTGACTGGCACTCATTTAGGTTGTGAACATGGCGTATGCGGAGCTTGCACGGTGTTATTAGATGGTGAGGCAGTACGATCTTGCCTAATGTTGGCTGTACAGGCTAATGGACATGAAATCACAACGGTGGAAGGGTTGGCTGAGGAAGATGGAAGTTTACATCCTCTTCAAGAAGCCTTCTGGAAACATCATGGTTTACAGTGTGGTTTCTGTACGCCCGGCATGTTGACTTCTCTTACGGCTTATTTAGGTGAAAATCCAGAGCCTAACGAACGTGATATACGTGAGGCTATTTCCGGTAACATCTGTAGATGCACCGGTTACCAGAGTATAGTTGATGCAGCTCTAGATGCTGCCAAGAAAATGCGTGGGGAGTAAGATTATGGGAGTTCGTTATATAGGTGCCGAAGTTCAACGCATGGAAGATCCTAGGTTAATCACAGGACATGGTCGGTATGTTGACGACATTGTTTTTGGCGATATGTTGCATGCTGCTTTTCTTCGCTCGTCTCAGGCGCATGCTAAAATTCGTTCAATTGACACAAGTAAAGCTTCGGCTTTGTCCGGTGTTAAAAAGGTTTTTACACTAGCGGATCTTGGTCCTAATTATGAACGAAGGATGAATCAACTATATCCAGCCCCTGTTATAGAGCAGAATAAAACTCAATATCCACTTGCTAAAGATGAAGTTTGTTATGTTGGTGAAGCTATCGCTGTAGTAGTTGCAGACAGCCGTGCAATTGCTGAAGATGCTCTTGCCCTTATTGTTGTGGATTATGAAACGCTTCAAGCGGTGATAGATGTTCGAACTGCACTTGAAGATGGTGCTCAACTAGCACATTCAGATGCAACATCAAACTTAATGGGTAAAATGCGTTCCAAATTTGGCGATATTGAGGATGCTTTTAGCAAGGCCGATCATGTTTTTTCTGCTGGATTTATGCAGCACCGCGGAGGTTGTCACTCGATGGAGACACGAGGAGTTATAGCTCGTGATGATCCTTGGGGTGATGGGCTAACTCTTTGGACTTCAGCACAATCGGCTTACTTGATTCGAAGGGCTTTGGCTAATTGGCTGGGAGAACCAGAAGAAAGGGTTCGGGTGATAGCTCCAGACGTTGGAGGCGGCTTTGGGCCTAAGGCTGGTTTTTATCCTGAAGAGATTGTAATACCTCTGGTGGCAAGAATTATGGAGTGCCCAGTCAAATGGATTGAGGATCGACAAGAACATTTTATTTCCACCACAACTCAGCGTGATCAATACTGGAATTTGGAAGTGGCGTGCAAGTCGGATGGAAAAATACTTGGATTAAAGGGAAAAGTTACACATGAAAACGGCGCGTATATTCCTTATGGCATCCTTTTGCCAAATAGCTCTTTAACCCCTTTGCCAGGCGCATACTCTATTCCTGCAATTGATGTTGGTTTGGATATTGTTTTTACGAATACAGTACCAAACTCGCCAGTTCGAGGGGCAGGGAGACCTTGTGGGATATATGCTGTGGAAAGAATGGTTCAATTGGTTTCACGCAGGCTTGGCATCGACCCGGCTGTTGTTCGCCGAAGAAATTTTGTTAGGCCGGAACAAATGCCCTACGAGACAGGAGCCAAACTCCGAGGGGGTGATCCGGTTATTTATGATAGTGGTGACTATGAGGCTCTCTTAGACAAAGCTCTGGAGCTTTCAGATTATGATAGCTTCAAAGTCCGTCAATCTGAAGCACGGAAGGAAGGACGTTATCTTGGTATCGGTATATCTTCTTGTATAGAAGATACAGGCATGGGACCTTATGAGGGAACCACTGTGCGTGTAGAGGCTTCAGGTAAAATAGTTGTGAAAACTGGTGCTGCTAGTCAGGGGCAAGGCCATCATACGATGATATCGATGATTGTGGCGGAGAATTTAGGAGTAACGCCAGAAGACATTATTTTTGAATCAGCTGATACGGGAAAGTTTCCTCATGGTATTGGGGCAATAGGAAGCCGCATAGCTGCTAATGTAGCTCCTTCAGCCTTTGATGCAGCCTCTAAAGTGCGTGCGAAAGCCTTGAAGCTTGCAGCTGAGATTCTCGAAACAGCTGAAGCAGATCTCGATATAGAGGCTGGAATCGTTCGTGTAAATGGTGCTCCCGATGTGTCTATTTCCCTAGGAGAGCTTGCTATAAAATTAACTCCTCCTTCATCAACGAGAGTTCCTATAGGGTTTGATCCAATACTGGAAGCCACTTCATTTGATGGGTCGTCTGGTTCTCCCATAGCTAGTGGTACTAATGTAGCTGAGGTTGAGGTTGATACAGGCACAGGTGAAGTCAAAATATTACGTTATTCTGTCGCTCATGATTGTGGCGTCATGATCAACCCTATGATTGTTCATGGGCAGATTGTTGGTGGTGTTGTCCATGGAATTGGAAATGCTCTGTTCGAACGAATGATTTATGATGATCAAGGTCAGCCATTAACTATGAACTATGGCGAATACCTTTTGCCATTAGCAAGTGAGATGCCACGGATAGATGTGACTCATATTGAAACTCCTTCGCCTCTGAATTCTCTTGGTGTAAAGGGTGCTGGCGAAGGAGGTACAATTCCTGCTGCTGCGGCAATAATTGCAGCAATAGAAAATGCATTAGAAGAATTTTCGGTAGAGGTCGATTACTATCCTGTAGACCCTCAATACTTAACTAGTCTTATAGAAGCAGGCGTCACCGGTTAATTCAAGATTATTGGGTTTCTATTTTTCCATTGCCTGAAAGAAGTATGGCCAGGGGACGTGTTCGATCAAAATAGGAAAAAATGATCATTGCGATAACTGTTAGCGGAACGCATAAAAACATGCCCACAATACCCCAGATACTGCCCCAAAGAGCTAAAGAAAGAATAACAACTAGGGGGCTAATATTTAGAGAGCTTCCTGTAAGCCGTGGTTCAATAATGTTTCCAATTATAAATTGAATTGAGCCAATACTACCTAGGACTATAAAGAAGGGTACTGGGTTAGCAAATTGAATTAGAGTAAGTAGAGCTGGGAATATTATGCCAAGAAGTGAACCTACTGTGGGGATATAATTTAATAAGAATATTATAAAGCCCCAAAATTCAGCAAAATCGACACCAACCATTAATAAAATTATGTAACTAATTAACCCTGTCATTAAACTTGTAAGAGTTTTAATTGCCACATAAGTTTGAATCTGCTTTTGCATACGTTTTAATAGGCTTTCAATTTCCTCTCTCCGGGTTTCATCAGGGAAAAGGGCGTGTAGCTTTTTATGAAAGCCATTCTGCTCGAAAAGAAGAAACAGCACATATATCAAAACAATGCCAAAGTTTCCGGCAAAGCTGGCTGTAGCTGCAGCAAATCTAGTTGCTAAAAGCCTTAAGTCAATTTGTCCAAAAATGGCAGCAATATCAGGTGGCTTTTCAAATCCAGCTATTTGCGATGCTTTCTTAACTAGTAGCTCTATGTTGGCCTGGTATACTGGGGCGGCAGCGCTTACTTGAGATATATTATCGCTTATTAGCTCCGCTATAAGGGCAACTCCTATCAACACTGTAATTATTGCGAGTGTCATAGATGCCCATCCTGGAATTTGAAATTTTTTTAAAGGTAATGAGTTAAATCCCTTAGCTAGTGCATTTAGCAGGTACCAGATCATTATTGCTACTGCGATAGGAATTAAAAGGTCTCTGCCAAGTACTAAAAGAGAAAAAGTAACTGCAACGACAACAATAGTCGAGGCAAAAGCGATAGTTCTGTTGGTAGCTTCTCCAGTCACTAGACCACCTCATTTTTAAATAAGAATAACATTTAGCACATATAGTGATGATTTGGCTCTAAAACATTTTAGTTAATTAGATCGTTTATTGACGCAAGTAGTCGGAAAATGTTTTCCTAAAATAAATTAATTATTGAGAGGCTATAATATGACAACCCCATTAGAAGGTTCACGATTAGATCGTGTGGAGAGAGAAGATTGCCCTGCAGAGTATATTGATGCTTGGGATGAAATATTAAGAAGTCGGGGTATGGACGTTATGCCCAATGTATTTTCTCTATTGGCAAATAGCCCTGGAGCTATGTCAGTAGTCACTCCAGTGGGTGCTCACGTTCGATATAATACCAAATTTGATGATATATTAAGAGAGCTTGTGATAATGACAGTAGCGCAAGAATTAGGTTGTGAGTACGAATGGAAACATCATTACAAGGTTGCTGAAAGGGTTGGAGCGACCAAAGAACAGTTACAAAGTATAGGGTCTGTAAAGTTAGAGGCTGAACCAGATCCCATTGGCCCTGCAGTTCGCTATGCTAGACTATTAACACATAATGAAATAATTGATGATGAACTTGTTAGCGTTCTTAAAAAGAACTTTGGTCCGGATGGTTTTGTCGACCTTACAATAATGATTGGCTACTATGGTATGTTAGCAAGGTTTATAAATACAGTAGTAATACCTATGGAATCGGGTTATGAGGACATAACCTTTAATAAAGGTGTATAGTTTCTTCAACAAAAGCTGCATACGTGAATTTGTTCGTTGGTATGCAAAAAAAAGTGTTGTAGAGTTTTAATGAGAATAAAACTGTAGTCTAAGAGGAGGAATCCATGGTCAAGGTCATGGTACAAATGTATCCAGTTATACGCGCCGAAAGCACAGAGGAACGAAGACAAATGCGTCCTATGGGACGTAATGTAGAACGCTTCCAGGAAGCAATGGCAGGTATGCCAGATATTCTTAAAGCAATGGACGATCTCGGAGTTTGGGGAGTTTCTTCAATTGAGCATCATTTCCATTCTGAAGGATATGAGGTGGGGCCCGCGATTGGAATGAATACGGGTTATTGGGCAGGATTAACAAAGAATGTCAGAGTAGGCAGTTTAGGTTATGTAATGTCAGTGGATGATCCTATTAGAGTTGCTGAAGAAACCGCAACGCTGGATCATATCACAAAAGGAAGATGTTTTGTGGGTTTTGCTCGAGGTTACCAATCGAGATGGACTCAGGTGCTCGGACAAAAAGTGGGAAATGTTGCAACACTTTCTGACGGTAGTGAAGATGATGAGCGCAATAGAAAAATATATGAGGAACAAGTTGATTTGGTGCTTAAGGCTTGGACCGAAGAGGCTTTCGACTACAAAAGCGATCTCTGGGAATATCCCTATCCCCATGATGAAGGTCTTGAAGGTTGGTTCATGGGAGATGTAACTAGGCAATTAGGGGCTCCAGGAGAGATGGATGAAGAAGGTAAATTAAGGAAAATTTGTGTTGTTCCTGCTCCCTATAGTGATCCTCATCCTCCTGTTTTTATAGCGAGTAACGCTAGTATTGAGACAGTGGAGTACGCAGGAAAACGTGGCTTTATTCCTGCTTATTTCTCCAGTATTGGCCGTTGCGCAAGTTATGGCCCGAGGTATACGGAAGTAGCAAATGAAAACGGGTTTAATTTCAAGCCTGGACAGAATCAGGCGATAGTCCGTTGGCCTCACATTGGACAGACTAGTGATGAGGGTGCACAAATGGCAATGGATTGGTCTAGTGATATATTTATGAACTTCTATGGACCCTTATTTCCCGATTGGACTGAGAAAGGTCAAGGTAAGACCTCTCAAGAGGATATTCTTGGGTTGATGGATAAAACGGGGCTATTCCAATATGGAACAGTGTCAGAAGTTCGGGACTACTATATTGATCAATGGAAACAACTTCCAGCTGAGTATATAACTTTAATCTATCATTATGCTCAGACACCAAAAGAAGAGATGATTAAACAGTTAAAAATCTTCATGGAAGAAGTTAAGCCGGCATTAGACGAATTAACAGATTATCCTGATTTAGGACAAGCTGCAGAATAGGTTCTTTAATCTCATCGTGTAAGGGGCGGCAAATATTTAATGCCGCCCTTTTTGATTTTGCATTGCGCTCAAGTTTTTTTGAACGAATGAGTATTTGCCAGAACACGTAAATATATTAATGCTAAGTCTAACAATTATTATTGTTTACTAGAGAGTTTATTATGCTTCGTTCAACTTTTGCGAATAATGGTATGGTTGTTGCTCCTCATCATCTTGCTGCGGAAACTGGCCGAGATGTTTTAAGAGACGGAGGAAATGCAATTGAAGCTGTAGTAGCGGCGGCAGCAACAATCGCGGTTGTCTATCCGCATATGAATTCCATCGGTGGCGATGGTTTTTGGTTGATCAGACCCCCAAATCAAACTCCTTTGGGCATCGATGCTTGTGGAGCCTCAGCAAAATTAGCAACAAGCAAGTATTACAAAAGCAAAGGATATAAAAAAATTCCAACACGGGGACCTGACGCTGCCTTAACAATGGCGGGAACAGTCTCTGGCTGGCAGTCGGCCCTCTCATTATCAGAAAAACACGGCGGTCGACTACCTCTTAAACGGCTACTAAATGATGCAATATTATATGCTAAGAAAGGTATGGCGGTTACAGAGGGGCAAAAACGTAATACTGATGAAAAGTATAATGAGTTAATAAAAATTCCTGGATTCGGTGATCATTTTTTAATTGAAGGAAGACAACCAGAGGTTGGGGAAGTATTTAAGCAGGAAAAATTAGCTGCTACTATTGAGTATCTTTCTGACGCAGGGCTAGATGATTTTTACAAGGGCGATATTGCTAAGTCTATTTCTGAAGATCTTGCGTCAATAGGTAGCCCTATTAAACTAGAGGATTTTACCAATCACCAATCAACATTGAAAAACCCTCTCAGCCTAAAAATCAAAGGGGGAACCCTATTTAATTTACCCCCCCCAACTCAGGGGTTGGCTTCATTGCTAATACTTGGGGCATTTGAAAAACTCTCATGTTCAAGTGCAGAAAGCTTTGAATTCGTCCATTATTTAGTCGAGACTACAAAACAAGCTTTTTCTATAAGAGATCTGCACATAACTGACCCCAGTTATATGCAAGCTAATCCAGAGACATTTCTTCAAGACTCCATCATATCTTCTCTCGCGACTGCTGTTGATAAGAGAGTGGCAAGGAATTGGAAACGAGAGGAAGAAACTGGTGATACAGTTTGGTTAGGAGCGATTGATAAAGATGGAATGGCTGTAAGTTTTATCCAAAGTATTTATTGGGAATTTGGCTCGGGAGTGGTCCTACCTCACACAGGTATAACCTGGCAAAATAGAGGGGCTAGCTTTTCGCTTGTTGAAAACAGTCGAAACGAGCTTAAAGTTGGAAGAAAACCATTCCACACCCTTAATCCGGCGATGGCAAGTTTCGATGATGGAAGTGTTTTTTCATATGGAACCATGGGAGGAGAAGGTCAGCCGCAAACTCAGGCTGCGATTTTTGCTCGTCATATCTGGTTTGGACAGAATCTACAGCAAGCAATTTCGGCGCCTAGATGGTTGCTAGGGAGAACCTGGGGAGAAGATAGTAGTAATCTGAAAGTAGAGAGTCGATTTTCTAAAGAACTAATTGACTCACTAATCGAAGCGGGTCATGACGTGGTTCAAGTCGAACCCTATAGTGATCTAATGGGGCATGCAGGGGGATTAATCTTAAAACCTGGTGGTCTAATAGAAGCAGGAGCTGATCCACGAAGTGACGGCCGTGCTTGCGGCTATTAGTTTTATGCAAGAAGACTTTTCTTTCGAACCTGCACACTTTTATCGTTTTGATGAAAGTAATGATGCGGAATTCTACTCTGGCCCACGTCTGGTTAAGCACCTTGATGATGAGGGCATTGAATTACTGACCAATTTTTATCGTCAGATAATACCCAGTGGCGGAGCAATTCTTGATCTTATGTCTAGTTGGATATCTCATCTACCAGAAGAGTTAATATTTAATTCTATTGTTGGTTTAGGAATGAACGCAATTGAGCTGAACGCCAATAGTAGACTTGATAAAAGAGCTTTACATGACCTAAACGCGGATCCAGACTTACCTTTTCAAAGTGAGAGTTTTGATGTTTGTTTAATTGCGCTTTCCGTCCAATACCTGACGCGTCCCGTTGATGTTTTTAATGAGATTGCAAGAGTTCTTAAACCTGAGGGTAAATGTATTGTAAGTTTTTCAAATCGCTGTTTTCCTACAAAAGCAATACGTGTTTGGCAGACTTTAGATGATGAAGGACATATATGGTTAGTAAAAAAATACTTTGAATCAACAGGCTTGTTTAACTTTATATATAAGGAGACTTTATCTTCAGGGGAGGCCCATAAGGATCCTCTGTTTGCGGTTGTTGCTCAGAAACAGACATAAACAACAGAGAACTTTATCTGAAGAATTTTAATTTTATATGACAGATTATAAAATTTATAAGGAATTATAAAACATGACTATAGAACTTTATCATACGGCTCATTCAACCTGCAGTCAGAAAGTAAGAATGTGTCTTGCGGAAAAAGGAATGCCCCATCCGGATAAAGATTGGACAGCTAATGAAATAGATTTGGGGAATTTTGATCATTTAACTCCGGAATATCTAAAGATTAATCCGAATGGCGTTGTACCGGCTTTTGTGCACGATGGAGTTGTGTTGATCGAATCATCGGCAATTGTTGAGTATCTTGATGAAGTGTTTGTTGAGCCGAAGTTAACTCCAGAAGACCCTGTTGAGCGAGCAAAGATGAGGGCATGGATGCGTTATATTGAGGAGGTGCCTACGGTTGCGGTAAGAGTTCCTTCCTTTGCGAATTTATTTGCCCCCATGCGATATACCGACTATTCAGATGAAAAGTTTTCGAAACATGCAGGCCGTCTTCCATTACGAAAGAGATTTTATCAGCGCATGACAAAAAGAGGCTTTGGTGCTGATGATATTTCTTATGCTAAAGAACAGATTAGGCAAACATGCGAACGAATTGACCAGGCCATATTAAGTGAAGGAGGACCTTGGATTATGGGACAACAGTTTACTTTGGCTGATGTTCTGGTTGCTCCTTTAATCGATCGCATGAGTGATATGGGCTATGAGCGTCTGTGGAAAGAAGATTTAATAGCTATGACCGCCTGGTTTGATGCCTTAAAAAAGAGACCGTCATTTCAGGCTACTTTTTATCCTGGAAGCCGCATATCTGAACGGTATTCAGAACACTTTAAAACTTCAAGAGAACTCGAAAAAATCAGAGGTTATTAATCTAATGCCAGTAGTTGGATTATGTTTCTATATTAGAACTATTGATAAATTGGAGAGATAAAATTGGCAGGCATCATCTATACCCTATTAGCAGTTATTTTTGGAGCGTTTGTTTTGTGGATGGTTTGGTCGGTCTTAAATCGAGGTTCGAAAAACAGAATTGCTTCTCTGAAAGTGGAGGATATAGAAAAGTCTGCTAATGAGTTAATTCAAAAATATGGGAATGATGCATTATCTGAAGCGGACAAACTTGCGCGAGAATGCATTGCCATTGGGGATTTTCAAGGGGAGACAATCTGGAAGCTTGTATCAAAAGAAATTAGAAAAATCCAATCGTTAGGGCCACAAAACTAATTTTTTCTGACCTCCATTTTGTTCACTGGTAGTAATTTTAAAATTAATCATCAATAATTATGGGTAAGCTCCTATAAGCTTTCCCCAGAAATACTGCAATGGCATAAGAACCAATAAGGCTATAACAAAGTAAATTACAAGGATTTTTGCTCCTTCTTTCATTGGTACACCGCCTAACGCCATCGTTATGGCAACTGGAGGGGCTTGATGGGGAAATGGAAAAATCATAAAACTAGGCACCTCAGCAAGAAGAATTGATTTTATAGGCCAGTTGGTTGACAGCGCAATTGAGTCAGCAAAAGCCGTCATTATAGGGGCTACTATAGGAGCGGTAGATATCAGGTTGATTAGAGCGCCAATGGCAAAGATTTGATAGAAAGTAACTATTCCACCATTTTCACTTAGTGGTAAATTTGATAATAAGAAACTCCCGATCGCTTTACCAAGTCCAGTGTGGCTAGTTATAGCTCCCATTCCAATTACGCCAGCTATAAATAGCCAGGGTCCGTAGTTTATTTCTTCGGTTAATACTTTTGATTTTAAAAGGCCAATGCCTGGCGTAATGCAGACTAGTGCTGCTGCCAGAGCTACCCATGCTGGTGAGATGCCGTGTAAGGCATCAGACATCCATAAAGCTAGCGCAATAAGCAAGATAGTTAGAAGACGGCGTTCTTCGAAAGACCAATTATATGTGGTTTTTATCTCTCTTATTGTGTTTGGTTTGCTCCCAAATATTACTGTTATCAATGCTGTCTGAATTAATAGCCCTGTCATCCCTAATATCGGAAAGTTCAACAGAAGATATTCAAAGTAACTAAAAGTGACGCCGTGAAGGCTTTCTGCAACACCAGCGAATGCCATTGTAACTACCGTAGATGGTAAGATTCCAAATGCTGGGATTGTTGATCCCATGCCGGCGGCAATAATCAGACCAAATCGAGCAGGGGTATTTCTTTTAAACCCCAGATTATCTGATAATGTCATTGCCAAAGGAGCCATTAATACGGCTCTTGCTGAGGCAGAAGGCATAATAAATGCCAGTAAAACTCCTGCAAAGGCTATTCCTAGGGCCATAGCAAAGTATTTTGCAGGTAAAACTTCGACCAACGTATTAACTGCTCGGTTAGCTAAGCCAGATTTATTAACTGCGATGGTTATAACCAACCCACCGAAAACTAGCCATGTGGCACTTGCGTGGAAACCAGCAAAGACCACATTTGTTGGAGCAATCTCTAATACCGTGGCAGTAAGAAACATTATTAAAGCTGTAACATGCAGAGGAATGGCCCCAGTTGCCCATAAAACAACAGAAAAAATTACAATGCCTGCTGCTTGAATTAAATCTGGGTCATTCAACCAAAGCGGCGAAGAGACTAACACTATGCCGGTTAAGCTAGCTAATACAGCTATTAATTTGGTGGCATCAACAAGTGAAACTAAATTTTGCTTCATATATAATATTTCTTAGTTTGTGATCTTTTGAGGTTAACAGGTGAGCCAGATTTAATAGCAGAAAGATCCTATAGCACACGCTCTGCTTATTTGGCACTACGATTAGAAACAAATTTTGCTGCTTGCTTATCTAAATGTTATTGATAGGGAAAAAGAAGGAATGGCGACATGATAAATAATCAAACTGGGGATAAGGTTTTATTTGAGTCCCATGAAAACATAGCAATTTTAATAATAAATAATCCTCCAGTTAATGCTTTGTCCAAGCATGTGAGATTGGAACTGGCCAGCCATCTTAAGAGAGCAGAGTCCGATCAGAATATAGACGCTGTAATTATATGTGGTGCAGGAAAAAATCTATGCGGTGGAGCTGATATACGTGAGTTTAATACCCCTGACCGAGAGGTCGAGCCCATGAGCCGCGATTTAATCAACTTAATTGAAGATTTCCAAAAGCTAGTTATAGCTGAAATCCGTGGCCCGACTTTTGGTGGCGGATTAGAGTTGGCGCTAGGGTGCCACTACAGGGTTGCCGAAGCAGATTCATTTGTTGGACTGCCAGAGGTTCTGCGGGGAGTGATTCCGGGTGCCGGAGGAACTCAGCGTCTCCCAAGATTAATTGGATTGTCGCCAGCTCTAGATATAATAACCAGTGGAAAATCTTTAAGTGCTGAAAATGCTCTAAAATTGGGTGTTATTGATGAGATTCTAGACGAGGATCTGAGAGCGGACACAATTTCATTTGTACAGAAGCTGATAGGAGAAGGCGTTGGTCCCCGCCGTATTAAAGATATGGAGGTGGGGGGCAGCTTGGATGAAAATACTGTAATAATAAATAATTTCAGTGATAAAATAAAAAAAACGTTACGCGGTGTAAAAGCTCCCCTTCTATGTTTGGAAAGTGTTAGTAATACTTTGTCTTTATCTTTCGAGGAAGGACTAAAAACAGAAGCCGAGATTAGCAAAAAGGCAATGGCATCAGAGGAATCACGGGCCTTAGTACATGCTTTTTTTTCAGAGCGACAGGTTACTAAAATACCCGATATACCATCAGATATAAAAGTGCGACCTATAAGAAAAGCTGCGGTAATTGGAGCTGGAACGATGGGTGGTGGCATTGCAATGTCATTTGCTAATGCGGGACTTCCTGTCACCCTTATAGAGATGTCTCCCGAAAATCTTGAAAAAGGAATGAACAGAATTACTCAAAATTATAGTGCCACGGCCAAGAGAGGTCGTCTGAGTAGTGAAGAAATGAAAAACCGTCTCAATAATATTAATCCGTCTATCAATTATTCAGATATGAAGGATGCGGATATAGTTATTGAGGCTGTTTTTGAAGAAATGGAAGTCAAAAGATCAGTTTTTACTCAGATTGATCTTCTTGCAAAAGAAAATGCTGTTCTGGCAACTAACACTTCTACTCTGGATGTGGATGAAATTGCTGGAGTTACAAATAGACCAGAAGATGTTTTAGGAACGCACTTTTTCAGTCCAGCTAATGTTATGACTTTACTTGAGGTGGTACGTGGAAAAATGACATCCAAAGACGTTATCGCTTCTGTTATGGCAATGGCTAAGACAATAAATAAAGTTGGCGTTGTTGTTGGCGTTTGTGATGGCTTTGTAGGAAATCGTATGTTAGCGCCTTATTTTAGGCAGGGAGATTTTCTAATTGAAGAAGGGGCAATGCCTCAAGATGTAGATAGGGTGATAGAAGAATTTGGTTTTCGTATGGGGCCGTTTCGAGTTTCCGATCTGGCTGGACTAGATATAAGCTGGGCAATAGAAAAACGACGAGCAGAAACTAGGCCAGAAGATGAGAGATATTCACCTTTACTCGACCGTATTTGTGAGCTTGGTCGTTATGGACAAAAGACGGGAGCCGGTTGGTATCGATATGAGGGGGGTCGCAACGCAATCCCAGATCCTCTAGTAGAAGATTTGATAAATTCTAGATCTCGAGAAATGGTTTTAAATCGAAGAACCATCCAAGATGATGAGATTTTCAAAAGATGTCTGTACTCTATGATCAATGAAGGAGCTAAAATCCTCGAAGAAGGTCTAGCTATTCGTTCTTCTGACATTGATGTTATTTGGCTCCATGGATACGGTTTTCCTCGGCATCGCGGTGGACCAATGTTTTATGCGGATTTAATAGGGCTAAGAGAGGTTTGTGATGTCTTACAGCAATACCATAAAGAATGGGGCGATAAGTGGGAGCCAGCATCACTTCTTAGAGAACTAGCTAATTCTGGTTCTAGTTTTGCGGATTGGGATAATAAACAGATGAAAAGATAATATTATTTAAACGGTAGCTGTAACTCCACCATCAATTACTATGGTTTGACCAGTTATCCAGCGTCCAGAACTAGAGGCTAAATAAATAGCTGCTCCGGAAATATCTTCCGGTTCTCCAAATCTTCGTAGGGGAGTAGAAGCTATTCGTGGTTCAGCATAATCTGGGTCATCCCATAAAGCCCGAGCAAAATCAGTTTTTACAAGTCCAGGCGCAATACAATTGACTCGAATATTAGAGGGTCCGAGTTCTATTGCTAAGTTACGAGCTAGTTGAATATCAGCTGCTTTTGAGATGCCATATGTGCCAATGACGTCTGATCCGCGAAAGCCACCAATAGATGAAATATAAATAATCACTCCATCATTTTGCTTTTTCATTGTGGGGCTTACAAGTTGTGCTAGCCATAAATTAGACTGAATATTTGTTTGCATCACTTTGGAAAAGATTTCATCAGGTATTTCCATTGACGAACCATAATGTGGATTAATTGCGGCATTGCCTACCGCAATATCCACTTTCCCCCACTGAGAAATTGTTTCTTCAACTAATTCACTGAGTTGATCTTTATGCCCTACATTGCAAGCAAGACCAATTGCGTCATGGCCTTTGTCCTTAATAAAATCTGTTGTTTCTTTCACTCGATCTTTATCTCGACTAGAAACAACGACCTTAGCTCCTTGTTCAGCCATTGCTATTGCTATTGCCTTACCGATTCCTTTTGTTGAACCAGTGACTATTGCAACTTTTCCAGTTAAATCAAAATTATTTGACATGATGATTTCTCTTTATGGATAGGCAAATACTGTATAAATAAAAGTTAGAATAGCTAGGAGGCTCTGCCAATGGACTTTGAACTATCACCTCGCACCAATGAACTCAAGGCTCAGATTGAAGCCTTTATGGATGAGCATGTCTATCCTAATGAAGAACTGTATGAAAATCAGCTAAATACTCAGGGCGATAGATGGCAGTTACCTGAAATAGTACAGGATCTGAAAAAAATTGCTTACTCAAAAAACCTTTGGAATCTTTTTCTACCCGATTCCGAACATGGAGCTGGCTTAAAAAATGTTGAATATGCCCCTTTATGTGAAATTATGGGGCGGGTTCATTGGGCCCCTGAGGTTTTTAATTGTTCGGCACCTGATACTGGCAACATGGAGGTGTTGCATATGTACGGGACACCCGATCAGCAAAGGCAGTGGCTTGAGCCATTACTGGCTGGTGAAATTCGTTCTGCTTTTGCGATGACTGAACCTGAGGTTGCGTCTTCTGATGCAAGTAATATCGAATGTTCCATAAAACGAGATGGAGAAGAGTATGTCATTAATGGAAGAAAGTGGTGGACTTCTGGAATGGGAGATCCGCGTTGTAGAGTAATTATCCTTATGGGCAAGACAGACCCCCAAGCGGATAAATATAATCAACAATCACAAATTCTAGTACCCACAGACACGCTAGGTGTTGAGGTTAAACGCATGCTACCTGTTATGGGCTATGACGATGCGCCTCATGGTCATGGCGAGGTTTTGTTCAATAACGTTAGAGTTCCTATTAATAACATCTTACTCGGGGAAGGACGGGGATTTGAAATAGCGCAAGGTAGGCTTGGACCTGGACGAATTCATCACTGTATGAGAGTAATTGGTGTAGCTGAACGTGCCCTAGAGCTTCTCTGTTCCCGGGCAGCTGAACGGGAAACGTGGGGCCGTTTGTTGGCTGATAGGGGGATAACTCAGGAGCGTATAGCTCAATCCCGTATTGATATAGATATGTGCCGTCTTTTAGTTATGAAAGCTGCTTGGATGATGGACAAAGTAGGCAATAAAGAAGCTAGACAAGAAATTGCTATCAACAAAGTGCGAGCACCCAAAATGGCTCTTGAGGTCATAGATAGGGCGTTGCAAATACACGGCGGGGGGGGGATGACCAACGATTTTCCTATAGCATATATGTCTGCTCACACAAGAGCCATGCGATTGTTTGATGGACCGGATGAGGTACATCGTCAACAAATTGCGCGTCTCGAGTTGAGGCGGCAGCTTGGAGGATATCCTATGCAAAGTAAGGTAAAGTAATAAAAGAAAATCAGTTAGCAGAGTTTTGAGCAGGATCTAGCATTTTCAGTTGGATGCCAATCGACAACTTCATCGACCCAAAACCATTTTCTATCTTTCATTATATTTTTCCACCATGTATCCATCGATTTTGAGTCCATTGAATCCCAGTCAGGTGTCGACTCGACCAGGTGGTAACCCAGTGTTCTTCCCATCTCCCAAACTTCAGTTCCAGCAGCACATCGTTCATCGTTCCAGTGTGAAAGTGCAACATCCAAATCTTTATGTTTTTCAAAAGAGTTAGCCAAAGCTATTGCATCGTCAATTGCTTTTCCTGCACCGCCGCCGATATGAGGTCGTGAAAGGGTAGCCCCGTCACCCATTAAACAAATGCGCCCTCGAACGTAACTAGGCACGTTCCAGTCTCTTACAGGTTGAATAAATGGTTGTTTGGTCGCGGTAACAACATCAGAAAAGTAGGTAGGAAAATATTTTTGAGCAATTTTATGGCAATAAGCTGCTTGCTCTACTGATGCCTCTCCCGGTGCAAGGCCCTTTCTCACAAAACCTTTATCATCAGGCGTTATACCTGGAATATTCTTATTAGCAATTGTTTCATGAAAGGCCCAGTTAACTCTTCTTTTTCCAACTTCTGCACCATACTTTGGGCTAGGCACATAATAAACAAACCCATGGCCATAGGGGTAACCAAAAAAAGGGATACAGGATTCATACATTGAAGGGATTGGAAGAGTCGACTCATCTATCATACCACGCCAGAGAAAGTATTTAGCCCCGGAGATTTCTGATTTTGGATAGAGAGTTTTTCTTCCTAGCGATTCATAGCCATCAGCGCAGATTACTAGATCAAAGGTTTGCCAGTTTTTGTTTTTAATTCTAATGGACACTGTTTGATCATCATTCTCCCGCAAATGAGTCACCTCCGAACCCGCCTGATAGATATTGTCAGGTACTCGTTTTCGAAGACTGCGATAAAGTACTCCCCAATGGTTGGCGTGAAATGCGATTGGTTGTTTCCAATAATCATTCCATGGTGTGCTGTAAGTTGCTTTAGAAGTATGTTTGCGTCCGAATGTCCTTTGCCATACAGGTACATATGGCATATCCGCATCGATTAGATCTCTTCTAATCGCCTCATTCAATGTAGATATTTTCATTGTAAGGCCGACCCCGCGATCTTCTAGGTTTCCCTTTGATCGCTCAAAAATTTTTACATTTGCTCCGGCCCTATGTAGCAATATAGCAATTGCACAAGCAGAAATTGCACCTCCAACGACACCAATATTGATATTAGCAGCGATTGATTCGGATTTACTTGTCTTGATCATCTCGTTCTACGAGTTCCCAAGCTCTGTGTGCCAGTTGGCTTGCCAGATCGCGTCGCAATAAAGCCTCTGGAGAAGCAGCATTCCCCTTTAACCCTCGATAATAAACGCCTTGAATGATGGCGGCGAGACGGAAAAGAGATAAAACCAAGTAAAAAGTCCAGTTTTCAATTTGATTACGATTAGTAAGTTTACAATACCTAGTCACATAATCTTCTTCAGAAGGTATTCCTGCCGTCGATGTGTCCAGTCCCCTCATGTCACCAAAAGATTCTTCAGGCCAATGGTAGGGCAGGCAATTATATGCCAAGTCCGAGAGCGGATGTCCTAGGGTTGAGAGCTCCCAGTCTAAAACTGCTATCACCTCGGGCTTGCTTGGATGAATAATAAGATTTTCAAGACGAAAATCTCCATGTACTACTGTTGTTTCTGTGTCGTCAGGGATATGATTTGGCAACCAGGCCATTAATTGGTCCATCTCAATCAGTTCATCAGTTTTGCTTGATTGATATTGTTCTGACCAACGACGGACTTGTCGACCAATGTATCCTCCAATACGACCGTAATCATTAAGTTGTTTAGATGAATAATTAACCTGATGAAGATAAGCTATAGTATTATTCATCGAATTATATACACAATCACGATCTTCAGGAGTTAAATCCGGCAGCGAGGGATCATGGAATATCCGTCCCTCTTTATGTTCCATTAAAAAAAACTCTGTTCCTATCACTGACGTATCGTCGCAAAAGCATATAGTTTTTACGACTGGCACAGAAGAGTTGTGTAAAGCACTTGTAATCCGGAACTCACGATCTACTGCATGCGCTGATGGCAACAGCTTTCCAGGAGGTTTTTTACGAAGAACGAACCGATTTTCATTTATATCGGAGATTAAAAAAGTTGGATTCGACATACCCCCCTGAAACTGAAAAATCTGAATTGGCCCCCTAAAGTCTTTTACTTGAGATTCAAGCCAAGCAACAAGAGAGTTAGTCTCAAACTTGTGTTGTTCGAGTACTGGAACCACTTGGTCAGTTCGAGAGTATGTTCGTTTGGCTGTGCTCACTAGGGGGTCTACTTATATTTTATATTATGGATAGATTAAACGAATTGTTTCTGCAACTACAGCTGGCCGTTCTGAGTTTTCAACCTCTAGGATGCCATCTAACACTACGCGGACTCCATCTTGCTTAGACATTTCTGCCCTAGCAATAGACTGTCTTAGTCTAACGCGTGAATCAACTGGTACCATTGAAGTAAATCTTAGTTTTTCTAACCCATAGTTAAGCGTGTAACTACTATTCTCAACAGTAAAAAATTCATCAGATAAACCGGGAAATAAAGACAATAGTAAAAATCCATGTGCAATTGTTTTACCTCCAGGCACTTCTGAAGAGGCTCTATCAATATCTACATGAATCCATTGATGATCCCCAGTCGCATCTGCAAATTGGTTAATCTTCTGCTGATCTATTTTTACCCAGCTACTAACACCTACATCTTCACCTATATGGTTGAGTAAATCGTGTGGATGCGCAAAAATCATAGAAATTCCTTTCGTTTGCTGGCAGTTTGTTTAAATTTATCATAGCTGAATTATAAAGAAGAGAGCAGATCAAACTTTTTTCACAAATGATCTGATTCAAGGAGATAGTAATCATGTCTGAAGTAGTCGGTTTTGAATTACGTGGCCGGAACGCCATTATAACAATAGACAATCCGCCGGTTAATGCACTTAGTTTAGGTGTTAGACAAGGTCTCATGGAGCGAGTAGATCGTGCAGCTATGGATAGTGAGGTCTTGGCAATAATATTAATAGGGCTTGGACGAACATTTCCGGCAGGGGCTGATATTCGTGAATTCGATAAACCTGTTGAGGAACCACATCTGCTTTCAATAATTGATCACTTCGATTCCATCAAGAAGCCTATAATCGCAGCAATTCACGGTACGGCTCTGGGAGGGGGGTTGGAGTTAGCTCTTGGCTGTCATTTTCGTGTTTCCCTACCGACCGCTAGGTTTGGAACTCCTGAAGTTAAGTTGGGTATTTTTCCAGGAGCAGCCGGGACACAGAGGTTACCCAGAGTTATAGGGCTTGATCGTTCATTGGAATTAATAGTTTTGGGTGAGCCCATAGACGCCAGAACAGCCTTTGAGTATGGACTTATTGATAAGCTTGTTGAAGGAGACTTACTTGAAGGGGCAATCAGTTTTACCAGAAAAGTTTTAAATGAGAACCTTGCAATTCAAACCTCTAGTGAACCTCGAGAGGGTATTGGTTCTCCGGAAGACTTCCAAGAGGTCATTCAGAAGTATAGAGATATAGCTTCAAAGAAAATGAGAGGGCAGGAATCTCCCCACGAAGCTATTGAAAGTGTTATTGATGGACTAAAAATGCCCTACGATCAGGCGGTTAAAGCTGATAGAAAGCGTTTTCCTCGGTGTAAAGATAGCATCCAGTCCAGGGCGCTTAGGTATTCTTTTTTTGCTGAAAGAGAGGCATCTAAAATACCCGGTGTTGGTAAAGAAATAACCCCTCGCGAGATAAAAAAAGGTGCAGTAATTGGGGCTGGAACAATGGGAGGGGGAATACTTATGTGTTTTGCAGATGCTGGTATTCCTGTATTAGCTATAGAAAGTTCTTCTGAGGCCCTTGAAACGGGAATGGAAACAATTTCTAAAAATTATCAACGAATGATTGAAAGAGGCCGCATAACAGAAACTGAAAAAGCTAATCGCATATCCCTTATTTCAACTAGTTTGAATTTCAACGATTTGTCTGATGCTGATTTAATTATAGAGGCTGCATTTGAAGATCTTGAATTAAAGAAAGAAATATTTTCTAAATTAAATGAGATTGCAAAAAGTGGTGCGATATTAGCCACAAATACCTCATACATGGATATCAATCAGATTGCCGCTGTTACACAGAGAGCAGAAGATATAATAGGGCTCCATTTTTTTGTGCCAGCAAATGTAATGAAAATGTTAGAAGTTGTACGCACATCCTCCTCCTCACCAGAGGCCCTAGCAACAGGTATGCAGTTAGCCAAACAATTTAAAAAAGTGGGAGGAGTTGCTGGCGTAAGTCATGGGTTCGTTGCTAATCGAAGCCGTGCTCCATTAGTAAGGGAGGCACAGTTTTTAGTTGAGGAGGGGGCTAGTCCAGCTCAAATAGATGCTGTGCTTAGGGATTTTGGTTTGCCAATGGGGGTTTTGGCAGTAAGTGATATGTCTGGTTTAGATGTTAGCTGGCGCATGAGAAAATCTTTAGCTCATTTAAGAGATTCTGAGGAGAGGTATCCTCATTTAGCCGATAGGCTATGCGAAATGGGACGTTTTGGACGAAAAGCGGGATATGGTTATTACAGCTACAGTGAAGGGGGGAATTTGCCGATACCCGACCCTGAAGTAGAAGAAATTGCCTTAAAAGTGGCTGAAGAGAATGGAATAGAAAGACGTAAAATTAATGATGCTGAGATACTGGATCGCTGTTTATATGCAGCTGTGAACGAAGGTTCAAAAATCGTCGAGGAAGGAATAGCCTATAGAGCAAGTGATATTGATATAATGTGGCAGTATGGTTTTGGCTTTCCGCGTTGGAGAGGAGGCATAATGTACCATGCTGATGTTATAGGGCTGTCGGAGGTTCTAGACCGTATAGAGGAATTCCATGAGATTCATGGCAAGTTATGGCAACCGTCTGCCTTGTTAAAAGAGCTTGCCCAATCAGGCGGCTCTTTTACTCAAAAGTAAAATAGCAATGCATAAAGTTATCAGATGCCATAAGTATGGAGAGCCCAACGTCTTACAAATAGATGAACTGGAATCACGTGTTCCTGGGCCTGAAGAAATCAGGGTTAGACTACACGCATGTTCTGTTAATTTTCCCGATATTTTGTCCTGTGCGGGAACTTATCAAGACAAGCCGGTATTTCCATTTAGCCCAGGAAGAGAGTCTGCAGGGGAAATTATTGAATGTGGAAATTCTGTGAAAAACTTTGTTCTTGGCGACCGAGTAATGTTGTGGTGTGGTTCAGAATATGATGGTTATGCAGAAGAGATAACCCTGCCAGCTTCAAGAGCCTTTCCGGTTCCCCCAGGAATGGATTATGTGCAGGCTGCAGGATTTATGCTTGTCTATGGAACAGCATGGCATGGTTTAATGGATTGGGGGAACCTAGTTTCAGGTGAAACTGTAGTTGTTCATGGAGCTGCTGGTGGTGTGGGCTTGGCGGCGGTTCAATTGGCTAAGGCAATGGGCGCTATTGTTATAGCTAGCGCAGGCAGCGACGAAAAATTGAAGATTGTTTCATCGCAGGGGGCAGATCACCTAATAAATTATAATAC
>JAKUPN010000011.1 GCA_022449545.1 Alphaproteobacteria bacterium
CTTGCCCCAAATGGGAGCTAACGTATTTGATATTTTACGTCGTGATAAACTAGTTCTTACCCGAACGGCTGTTGAGCAATTACAGGAGCGGCTGAGATGAGTGTTAAACGTAAGCCACGTGGTCGTATAAAAATCTCACAGGAAAGAATGTATGATATCGTTCGTTATCCAGTGATAACAGAGAAATCAACTCTTGTTTCTGAGCATAATCAGGTCGTGTTTCGGGTACCTCTAAATGCAACTAAACCAGAAATCAGGGCCGCTATAGAAGGTCTCTTTGGTGTTAAAGTCGAAGGGGTGAATACATTAAGGCAGGTTGGAAAAACTAAAAGATTCAGAGGACGTTTAGGTAGAACATCTGATTATAAAAAAGCGTTAGTGCGATTGGCCGATGGCGAATCAATAGATATTTCATCTGGTCTATAGGGGGAATTTATGGCACTAAAACAATATAAACCAAATACTCCGGGACAACGCGGGTTAGTGCTTGTTGATAGATCTGCTCTTTGGAAGGGAGATCCACATAAGCCTTTAACTGAAGGTTTATCCAAAAAAGGTGGGCGAAATAACACTGGCAGAATCACTGCTAGAAGGAGAGGAGGAGGTCATAAGAGGTTATATAGAAAAATTGATTTTAGGCGAAATAAGTTTGATATTCCCGCAACCGTAGAGAGGATTGAATACGATCCAAATCGAAGCGCATTTATAGCTCTGATCAAATACCAAGATGAAGAAATGAGCTATATTCTTGCGCCTCAAAGATTAAGAGTTGGTGATACTGTTGTCTCTAGTGATAAGGCAGACATAAAACCTGGTAACGCAATGCCATTAAGTTCCATTCCTATAGGAACCATAATACACAATGTAGAGTTGAAATCGTCGGGAGGTGGCAAATTAGCCCGTGCAGGTGGCACCTACGTTCAATTAGTTGGACGAGACCAAGGTTATGCTTTGTTAAAACTTACTTCTGGCGAAGTCAGAATGGTGCGAGCAGAATGTATGGCCACCATTGGTGCAGTTTCAAACGCTGATAAATCAAATATAAAATTGGGTAAGGCTGGCAGAAACCGTTGGATAGGTAAACGACCTTCGGTGCGCGGAGTAGCTATGAATCCGATTGATCATCCTCATGGTGGTGGTGAAGGGCGGACCTCTGGAGGCCGTCACCCAGTAACACCGTGGGGTAAGCCTACGAAGGGTAAAAGAACGCGATCTAATAAAAGTACGCAATCTTTGATTCTTCGCCGGCGTACTAAGTAGAGGAGGTTTAGGGTGGCTCGATCTATATGGAAAGGTCCATTTATAGATAGTTATCTGCTTAAAAAAGCGGAATCTGTTCGTGGTTCAGGTCGAAATGATGTTATAAAAACGTGGTCTCGAAGGTCGACTATATTACCTCAATTCGTTGGGCTAACTTTTGGCGTTCATAATGGCCAGAAGTTTATACCGGTACTTGTAACCGAAAATATGGTTGGGCATAAGTTTGGTGAGTTCTCACCTACTAGAACCTATTATGGTCATACTGCTGATCGGAAAGTTAGAAGGACCTGATCATGGGAAAAAAATCATTTCCAAGGTCGGAAAAAGATAATGAGGCTAAGGCTGTAGTCAGATCTCTTAGAATTAGCCCTCAAAAATTAAATTTAGTAGCTCAATCAATACGTGGAAAAAACGTACAAGTTGCGCTGAGAGAACTAGAGTTTTCGAGAAAAAGAATATCAATTGCTGTTAAAGCAGGTTTAGAAAGTGCAATAGCCAATGCTGAAAATAACCATCAGTTAGATGTTGATCGGCTGATTGTTTCTGAAGCAACTGTAGGCAAAGGAATGGTTATGAAACGTTGGCGTCCTAGAGCGCGTGGTCGAATGGCACGAATATTAAAACCTTTTAGTAGCATTACGCTTGTAGTACGTGAACAAGAGGAGGGTTTGTAATGGGTCAAAAGGTTAATCCTATTGGGCTTAGGATAGGTATAAATCGCACTTGGGATTCGCGCTGGTACGCGGAAGGAAATGGTTATGGAAATTTGCTTCTTGAAGACTTGGAACTTCGTAAATTTCTAGACAAACGCTTATCTGCAGCTGGCATAAGTAAAATTATTATCGAACGCCCTGCGAAGAAGGCCCGAATAACTATTCATACAGCTCGTCCAGGAGTAGTAATTGGCAAAAAAGGTGCTGATATAGAGAAATTGCGTTCTGATGTGGCGGAGCGAACGGGCGCTGAAGTAAGTCTTAATATAGTAGAGGTTCGAAAGCCTGAAATTGATGCGGTTTTAGTAGCTGAAAATATAGCACAGCAACTCGAACGTAGAGTGGGATTTCGCCGTGCTATGAAAAGATCTGTACAAAACGCAATGAGATTAGGAGCTGGAGGCGTTCGAGTTATGTGTGGCGGTCGTTTAGGTGGGGCAGAAATTGCTCGCACCGAACAATATCTTGAAGGCAGTGTGCCTTTGCATACTTTGAGGGCTGACGTTCAATATGGAACAGCCACGGCTCAGACCACATACGGAGCTTGTGGAGTAAAAGTATGGGTTTATCGTGGAGAGATAATGGAACACAACCCAATGGCTCAGGATATTCGTTCTGAGCAGCAACAGTCAGGTGGAACTGCTCAACGTTAAAGAAAGAGTAGGTAGATATTAAATGCTTAGTCCAAAAAGAACAAAATTTCGGAAACAACATAAGGGCCGCATGCATGGTTTTGCGACTTCTGGAACGGCTTTAAATTTTGGATCTTACGGTCTGAAGGCGCTTACACCAGGCCGTGTTACTGCACGTCAAATTGAAGCTGCCAGAAGAGCAATGACGAGGCACATGAAAAGATCAGGCAGAGTATGGATACGAATATTCCCCGATGTGCCTGTCAGCACCAAACCTGCAGAGGTGAGAATGGGTAAAGGTAAAGGTACACCGGAATATTGGATGGTTAGAGTTAAACCTGGGCGTGTAATGTTTGAACTTGATGGAGTTTCACAGGATGTAGCAGAAGAGGCGTTCCGTCTTGCAGCAGCTAAGCTCCCTCTTCAAACAAAAATTGTAAGTAGGTTGGGGGCTAGCTGAATTATGAAAGTTGTTGAATATCGATCAAAAAGCGATGACGAATTGCAAGAAGAGGTCCGTGATTTAAAGAAGGAAGCATTTAACTTGCGTTTCCAAAAAGCTAGTGGACAACTCGAAAATACTGCGAGACAGCGCCAGGTAAGAAGAGATGTTGCTCGAGTCAAGACCGTTTTAAATGAACGTCTTAATTCAAAATAATTATTAGGAGTAGGATAGATATGCCGCGACGTGTTCTTACTGGTGAGGTTGTAAGTGATAAGATGGACAAGACAGTACTTGTTCGTATTGATAGAAGAGTTATGCATCCTCTTTATAAGAAAATTATTACCCGGTCTAAAAAGTATGCTGCGCATGATGAATCAGACAGCTTGGCAGTAGGTGATAAGGTTAGGATTCGTGAATGTCGACCTATTTCGCGAAATAAGCGTTTTGAAGTTATTGAAAAAGTTAGCGCATAACTAATGAATGGAAGAGGATCACGACTATGATACAGATGCAAACCAACCTTTCGGTCGCCGATAATAGTGGCGCAAGAAGGGTCCAGTGCATCAAAGTGCTGGGCGGATCGAAGCATATGACCGCTGCAGTTGGTGATGTAATAGTCGTTTCAGTTAAAGAAGCGATACCTCGTGGTCGGGTTAAAAAGGGAGAAATTCATCGTGCGCTAATAGTTAGAACAAAAAGTGATATTCAACGTGAAGATGGAAGCACAATTCGCTTTGATCGTAATGCTGCAGTTTTACTTGATCCGCAAGGAGAACCTATTGGAACGAGAATTTTTGGTCCAGTGACACGAGAACTTCGAGCTAAGCGTTACATGAAAATAGTTTCATTGGCTCCGGAGGTTCTATGAATGAAGCATAAGATAGGTGAAAAGATAAAAATGAAAATCCGTAGAGGTGATAACGTTATAGTTCTTACAGGCCGTGAAAAGGGAAAAAGCGGTGAAGTTTTGCGCGTTGATCGGGAAAAAAATCGTGTTTTGGTTCAGGGGGTCAATATGATTAAACGACACCAAAAGCCAACTCAAACATCACCGGGTGGAATTAATGAATTTGAAGCACTTGTGCACGCCTCTAATGTTGCGCTAATTGATCCTAAAACAGGCCAACCTACCCGCGTTGGTTATAAATCTCTCGAAGATGGCAGTAAAGTTCGTTACGCTATTAGGTCGGGAGAGGTTATCGACAGTTAGGTGCATAATGACAACTCGTTTAAATGAACAATATAACTCAGTAATAAAACCCAGTCTCAAAGAAGAATTTGGTTATGGTAATGATCATCAGGTGCCAAGAATCGAAAAGATAGTATTGAACATGGGCATAGGCGAAGCATCACAAGATGCAAAAAAAATTGACTCGGCTGTTAATGAAATGACGTTAATTTCTGGTCAAAAGCCTGTTTTATGTCGTGCTAGGAAGTCGGTAGCAAATTTTAAATTGCGTGAGGGAATGGCCGTAGGTTGCAAGGTTACTCTTAGAGGAGATCGAATGTATGAGTTTCTTGATCGATTAGTAACCATAGCTTTACCTCGGGTACGTGACTTTCGAGGCTTAAGTCGTAATAGCTTTGATGGAAGAGGTAACTTCGCATTGGGGCTTAAAGAACAGATTGTTTTTCCCGAAATAAACTATGACGAGATAGATGAAATACGAGGTATGGATGTTGTTATTTGTACCACAGCCAATAGTGATGACGAGGCACGTCAATTACTAAGAGGCTTTGAAATGCCAATAAATAATTAAGTTTGAGAGAGATAGAGTATGGCGAAAAAAAGTTCGATAGAGAGAAATAAGAAGAGGCGTGCAATGGCTGAGAGGTTTGCTGCAAAACGGGAGCAATTAAAGTCTATTGCAAAAGATCCATCTTGTGGTCCAGAGGATCGCTTTGCTGCTCGAATGAAGTTAGCCAAGCTACCACGAAATTCTTCCAGGGTTCGTATCCGTAATAGATGCGAGTTAACTGGTAGGCCGAGAGGGGTTTACAGAAAATTTCGAATGTCGCGTATAGCTGTGCGCGGCTTGGCTTCCACTGGATACGTTCCAGGCATGGTCAAATCAAGTTGGTAAAGGAGAACTAACATGTCAATGAGTGATCCTCTTGGTGATATGCTGACTCGAATACGGAATGGTCAAAGAGCTGGCATGTCATCTATTATTTCGCCTGCCTCTAAACTAAGAGCTAATGTTCTAGATGTTCTACAAAGTGAAGGTTACATAAGAGGATATAGTCAGGCTGAGATCAGAAATGGTATTTCGGAGCTAACTATTCAACTGAAGTATTATGAAGGTGAACCAGTTATTCACGAAATACAAAGAGTCTCGCGTCCTGGACAAAGAGTTTATTCCAAGATCAGTGATTTGGCGAAAGTTTATGATGGGCTCGGGGTTGCAATTTTATCAACTCCTAAAGGTGTACTCGCTGATCATGATGCTCGATCACAGAATGTTGGTGGCGAGGTTCTGTGCCATGTTTTTTAGTCCTCTATATATACGGAGCTATTAATTATGTCGCGTGTGGGAAAAAATCCAGTAGTTATTCCTGAAGGAACTGATGTAAATATAATGGATCAGATTGTTTCCGCTAAAGGTAAGGTAGGAGAACTTTCAGTTTCTTTACCTCGTGAAGTTGAGATAACACAGGAACAAAACCTGATTTGGGTTAAACCTAAGTCAGATACAAAACATTCACGTGCGATGTGGGGGACTTCTCGAGCTGTTTTGTCAAATTTATTGACTGGAGTAGCTGAAGGCTATTCAAAATCTCTTGATATTACAGGTGTTGGTTACAGGGCTTCTGTTCAGGGAAAAACATTGAATTTACAGCTTGGGTATAGCCACGACATTATTTACCCTATTCCAGATGGTATTGATATTAAGTGCGAATCTCAGACGTCAATTGAAGTAATCGGAGCTGACAAACAAGTAGTTGGACAAGTAGCTGCCGAGATTAGAAGTTTTCGAAAACCCGAACCTTACAAGGGTAAAGGTATAAGATACCGTGGGGAACAGATATTGCGGAAAGAAGGTAAGAAAAAATGACCATCAGTTCTTCCGATTTGGCTAAACGACGACGAACACGAACTCGCGCCAAATTAAAAAAAGTTTCTAATATGCGGCCGCGACTTTCTGTTTTTAGATCTAGCAAACATATCTATGCTCAACTGATCGATGATATTGAGGGACGCACTATCACTCAGGCATCAACAAAGGATAAAGAGTTCAAAGGTGATAAGGGATCAAATGTTGAAGCCGCTTCAGAGATAGGCAAAATGGTTGCCGAACGTGCTAAGAAGGCTGGAGTTAGTAAGGTAATATTTGATCGAGGCAGTTATATGTATCACGGAAGAATTAAAGCACTGGCTGAATCAGCCCGTGAAGCTGGACTAAATTTTTAAAGGATTTCTGTTATGGCACAGGCACCGACAAAACGGCGACGAGAATCAAGAGAAGAAAGTGATTTAATTGAGAGGCTAGTTAGTATTAACCGAGTAGCCAAAGTAGTAAAGGGAGGTCGTAGATTTGGCTTTGCTGCTATTGTTGTTGTTGGCGACGGTCATGGTCGCGTTGGTCATGGATCAGGTAAAGCGCGCGAAGTTCCTGAGGCAATAAGAAAGGCAACAGATCAGGCTAAAACAACTATGGTCCGGGTTCCTTTGCGTGAAGGTCGTACACTCCATCATGACATGCGCGGTCGTTATGGGGCTGGGCGTGTGATACTTAGGGCTGCGCCTGCAGGTACTGGTGTTATAGCGGGGGGGCCTCTGCGTGCTATTTTTGAATGCCTAGGTGTTCAAGATGTTGTTTCCAAATCGGTTGGGAGTTCTAATCCTCACAATATGATTAAAGCTGCGTTCGATGCTCTTTCCAAGACTGCGTCACCACGATTGGTTGCTTCACGTAGGGGATTAAAAGTATCGCAAATAACTGGACAGAGGGGCAGTACTGAAGATTCAACAAGTCAGGAGAGTGCCCGTGGCAAGTAATTTAAAGAAATCCATTAGGGTTACTCAAATAGGTAGCCCTATCGGCAGGCAAAAGGATCAGAGAAAAACTCTAATCGGTTTAGGATTGAACAAAATGCATCGTGTTAGTGAGTTAGAGGACACCCCTGCGGTACGTGGTATGATTGATAAAGTGAGTCATCTTGTTCGGGTTGAGGAATCTATTTAATCGACTTTTGTGGCAAAGATTTTAGAAAGAAACTATCATGAACTTAAATCAGATATCCGATAATCCAGGAGCACGTAAACCAAAGAAACGAGCTGGTAGAGGGCTTGGTTCTGGTCTTGGAAAGACGGCTGGGAGGGGAATGAAAGGTCAAAAATCTCGGAGTGGTGTTTCTTTGGCAGGGTTTGAAGGTGGACAGATGCCACTTTACAGACGTCTACCAAAACGAGGTTTCAATAAACCCAATCGACGCCGTTATCAGGAGTTGACCCTAGAAAAGCTTCAAAAAGCTATAGATGCGGGTAAACTCGATACAGTTAAAGAGATAAATGAAGCTACTTTGATGGATTCAGGAGTTATACGAAGACGCCTAGATGGAGTTCGCTTGATAGGTGGTGGTGAATTTAAGTCAAAAATAAATATTAAAATCTCCAGTGCGAGCAATCCGGCTATCGCTTTAGTAGAAAAGTTAGGTGGAGCTATAGTTATTGAAGAAACAACTAAGGTCTCTGGAGCTCGTGATTCTAATCAGTCTGATAAATCAAAAAATAACTAGATTACCTAAGAAGATTCATATCAATGATGAATATAATTTTATTTTTAGTATAGCATGATAATTATAGAACTGCTTTGTAGCTAATGATTCGCAAGATTGTAAAAAGTTATAGCATATCGGGACGATATATTTGATGGCAAACGCAACAGAACAGCTTGCCTCTAGTTTTAACTTTGGGGCCTTCGGAAAAGCAAAAGAACTCAAACAGAGACTTTTGTTTACTTTAGGAGCGCTCATTGTGTATCGGTTGGGGACCTTTGTTCCAATTCCTGGAATAGATCCAGTAGTTATTGGAGATATCTTTGCCCAGCAATCAGGTGGTATTTTAGGAGTTTTTGATGCGTTTGCGGGCGGAGCTCTTTCACGCATGAGTATTTTTGCACTGAACGTTATTCCATATATTTCTGCCGCTATAATAATGCAGCTTATGACCGCTATTTCTCCTCGCTATGAGGCTATGAAGAAAGAAGGAGAGAGTGGACGCAAAAAAATTAATCAACATACGCGTTATCTAACAGTGCTGTTAGCTGTTATTCAGGCATATGGGCTGTCAGTAGGCCTTGAGGGGCTTAACTCATCCCAGGGTCCTGCTGTTGGAGATCCGGGTATGTTTTTCCGTGCTAGCACTGTTATCACCATTGTAGGGGGCACGATGTTTCTGATGTGGTTAGGAGAGCAAATAACCGCAAGAGGTGTTGGCAACGGGATTTCATTGATAATTTTTGCTGGTATTGTTGCAAATTTACCCACGGCACTAGCGTCTACACTTGAGCTGGGACGTACGGGAGCTCTTCCAGTTCTGGCAATTATTGCTTTCTTGATCATGGCTGTTGCGGTTATTGCAATTATTGTATTTTTTGAACGGGCTCAAAGACGAATAATAGTACAGTATCCAAAACGTCAAATGGGAAATCGTATGTTTGGTGGAGAAGCGTCCCATATCCCACTAAAACTTAATACGTCTGGTGTAATTCCAATTATTTTTGCAACATCTATTTTGTTAACACCGGTGTCTATAGCTGGATTTTCCGGAGGAGGAGGAAATGACTTTCTTGGTATTGTTTCAGCTTATCTTGGACGAGGGCAGCCACTTTTTCTAATTGTTTTCGCATTTTTGATAGCATTTTTTGCCTTTTTTTATACAGCTATTGTATTTAACCCTACTGAAACTGCTGAGAACCTAAAAGGGAATGGTGGCTTTGTTCCAGGCATTAGGCCGGGCAAAAACACTGCAGATTATTTTGACTACGTTCTTTCTCGATTAACGGTTGTTGGGGCAATTTATCTGGTGGCTGTAGCTTTACTACCAGAAATATTAATCTCTAAATTCTCTTTGCCATTCTTTTTTGGAGGGACAAGTCTACTAATAGTTGTAGTGGTGGCAATGGACACAGTTGCACAAATACAGAGTTACTTGTTAGCGCATCAGTATGAGGGGTTGATTAGAAAGTCTAGGCTAAAAGGGCGTCGAGGATGACGGTAAATATTAAAAATTCATGAATATTATATTACTTGGACCGCCTGGAGCAGGTAAAGGAACTCAGGCAAAATTTTTGGAAGAAGAACATAAAATAGTTCAGCTCTCAACGGGAGACATGCTGAGAACTGCTGTTAACTTAGGTGATCAAATAGGAAAGCAAGCAAAAAAAGTCATGGATTCAGGGAATTTGATGCCTGATGAAATTATGATTAAAATAATTTCTCAAAGAATAGTTAAATCGGACTGTTTGAATGGGTTTATTCTTGATGGTTTTCCTCGAACCACTGCACAAGCTGAAGCTTTAGATATTATGTTGGGTGAAAAGGATTTGAGTATAGATTATGTGATTGAAATCTCGGTTGATGATAAAATCCTAGTAGATAGGATTAATGCCCGAGTGCTGGAGATGAATGAGTCTGAGAGACGAACTGATGACACTGCTGAAACCTTAGTAAAGCGTTTAGGGGTTTATCATAAGGCAACTGCTCCTATACTGCCACATTATAAGGAAAAAGGCATCCTACAGCAGATTGATGGTATGAAGTCAATTGAAGAAGTGAGACAACAAATAAATGAAGTTATATCTGGTGCGTAAGTAGTTGACCGGACGGGAGAAAACCATATAATCCGCCGGCTTCAGTATTCAGTTTTTAAACATTAGTATATTGGACTAATATGAAGGAGTTTATGATTTGGCACGTATAGCTGGAGTTAATATTCCTACACAAAAGAGATTACCTATTGCTCTTACTTACATACATGGGATTGGTCGCAAGAAGGCCGAGGAAATATGTGAGAAATGCGGCGTTCCCTTTGAGAGACGAGTGCATGAGTTAACTGATGATGAGGTAATACGCGTTCGAGAGTCTATTGATCATGATTACCAAGTTGAAGGCGATTTGCGTCGTGAAGTAGCGATGAACATAAAGCGATATATGGATCTAGGCTGCTATAGAGGGGTCCGTCATCGAAAAGGATTGCCTGTTCATGGTCAAAGGACGCATACAAATGCCAGAACCCGAAAGGGAAAGGCTCGACCAATTACAGGTAAGAAAAAAGTTTAATTTTAATATTTCGGATAAGTGGTAATGGCAAAAGCAGCAACAGCAACTCGAGTAAGAAGACGCGAACGTAAGAATATTACCTCGGGCATGGCGCATGTTAATGCGACATTTAATAATACTCATATAACTATTACCGATGCTCAGGGTAATACTATAGCTTGGTCCTCTGCAGGAAATCAGGGCTTTAAAGGTTCCCGTAAATCGACGCCATATGCTGCCCAAATAGCTGCAGAAGATGCGGGTCAAAAGGCGAAAGAACACGGAATGAAGACTTTGTCTGTTCAGGTTAAAGGACCAGGCTCTGGCAGGGAGTCAGCTCTTCGTGCTTTACAAGCGGTAGGGTTCGAAATCACAGCTATCCGTGATGTAACTCCAGTACAACATAATGGGTGTCGTCCCCGAAAACGACGTCGCGTTTAACCAGGAAACGTTTATATGACAGTTATTCATGTGTGCTTTCTTAGTTAGGCGGAGGCTTTTTTAATTAGTGCCTGAGCCAGTTAAGACCGAGTGGATATCTGTTAAACTGCTATATTTAATATTCAAGGTAGGCAATAAATGCTGCAGAAGAATTGGACTGAATTGATCAAGCCAGAGAAATTAAAAGTAGAGCCAGGAATAAACCCTGCTCGGCAATCGACTATAGTCGCTGAGCCACTTGAGCGTGGCTTTGGCTTGACGCTGGGAAATGCTATGCGAAGAGTTTTGTTGTCCTCTTTGCAAGGTGCAGCGGTAACTTCTATACAAATTGAAGGGGTTCTGCACGAGTTTTCATCTATTCCAGGCGTTCGAGAAGATATAACTGATATAGTGCTCAATGTTAAAGATATGGCTCTCCGAATGCATAGTGAGGGTCCTAAGAGGATTCATCTTACAGCACTTGGACCTGGAATAGTTACAGCAAGCCAGATAGAAACCGGTCCAGATATCGAAATCTTAGATCCTGATCACGTTTTACTTGAGCTAGATCAAGGGGCACGGGTGGTTATGGAAATGATAGTTGAAACTGGATCAGGTTATGTTCCCGCCGCTCAAAATCGTGCAGCTGATGCTCCAATAGGGCTTATACCTGTAGATGCACTTTTTTCTCCAGTAAAAAAAGTTTCATACCAGGTGGGACATGCAAGAATAGGGGAACGCACCGATCTAGATAGCTTGACATTGGATGTAGAAACTAATGGCGCTGTCAACGCTGAGGATACGATTGCGTTAGCAGCTAGAATTTTACAAGATCAATTGCAGTTATTCGTTAACTTTGAAGAACCTCAACCAGCGCAGCAGATTGAAGTTGTTCAAGAAGAGTTAGAGTTTAACCGTAACCTCTTACGTAAAGTTGATGAGCTAGAGCTATCTGTTCGCTCAGCGAATTGTTTAAAAAATGATAATATCATTTATATTGGTGACCTAGTTCAAAAAACAGAAGCAGAAATGCTAAGAACTCCTAATTTTGGAAGAAAATCACTAAATGAAATTAAGGAAGTTTTATCTCAGATGACACTGCATTTAGGTATGGAAATAGCAAGTTGGCCACCCGAAAATATAGAAGATATGGCCAAACGACTAGAAGAACCATTCTAGGAAACATTAATTGGGGGTATAATTTATGCGTCACCGAAAGAGCGGGCGCAAGCTCAACAGAACTTCTAGTCATCGTAAAGCGATGTTTTCAAATATGGCGGCAGCTATAATTAAACACGAACAAATTACAACCACACTACCTAAGGCTAAAGAGTTACGTCGGGTTGTAGATAGGCTTATTACGCTTGGCAAGAAAGGTGATTTACACTCTCGTCGGCGGGCTATGGCTATAATTAAAGACAAAGCTTTAACAGAAAAACTTTTTACCAGTCTTGCAGAAAGATATAATGATCGCCATGGCGGTTATACTAGAGTATTGAAGGCAGGATTTAGATATGGGGACTCAGCGCCGGTTGGAATATTGGAACTGGTTGATAGAGACGAGGATGCCAAAGGTCAAGAATCAGGTCCAGTTAACATCGATGAAGAAGCTGACGAAGAGGCAGCTTAAGTTTTGATTTTACTTTAAACAAGCAAGGCCGCTTTATAGCGGCCTTATTTATTTAAAAGCGCTATCAATAATGATATTAATATATGGGCTAAATTTTAATACTAGATAAGCTACTAGGATATGCTCAAAATACAATATTTTCGATTATTTTCATCAGTATCTATATTGATTATTTTTGTATTTAATCCGCTGTTTATATCATCGACTGTTCGATCTCATGAAAATAAACTTTTAGCTTCTAATTCGGGGCTCCCATCTTATTCTAAACTTGTAAAAAAGGCTTCTCCAGCTGTAGTTAACATATTTACAAGGAAGGCTGTTAACAGACAAATTCCTCCTCTTTTTAATGATCCTTTTTTCCAACGTTTTTTCGGTGATAGGTTTCCCAGATTGGAAAAAGAGAGAATTGAAAGATCTCTTGGTTCTGGTGTGATTCTTCGTCAAGATGGTTTAATTGTAACTAATTATCATGTTATTTCAGGTGCTGATGAAATAAAAGTTGTGTTATCGGATAGAAGAGAATTTCAAGCCAGAGTTATCCGTGAGGATCAACGTTCTGATTTAGCTATACTGAGAATTAACACAAACGATCAATTATTTCCTTTCATTGAGTTGGGAAATAGCGATGAATTGGAAGTTGGAGATTTTGTGATAGCGATTGGAAATCCGTTTGGTGTTGGTCAAACAGTAACAAGTGGTATAATTTCGGGTCTTGCTAGGACAAATGTTGGGATCTCTGACTTCAATTTTTTTATTCAAACTGATGCAGCAATAAATCCGGGTAATTCTGGCGGTGCTTTACTTCGCATGGATGGTACATTAGCTGGGGTTAACACTGCAATTTTTAGTAGAAGCGGCGGTAGCCAGGGAATAGGATTTGCTGTTCCATCGAATATGGTTCGTACAGTTGTGGATGGAGCTTCTAAATCGGGTAGATTACAACGTCCCTGGTTGGGAGCTGAAATACAAAACATTACATCAGAAATTGCTGAAGCCATGGGAATGGGTAGGCCTATTGGAGCTTTAATAACAAAGTTACATCCTTCTGGACCAGCAATTCGTAGCGGAATAAGAATAGGTGATGTAATAACACATGTTGATGGCCAAAGAGTGGACGATACTGAGAGTCTAAAATTTCGAATAGCAACAAGAAAAGTTGGAGAAGTTTCACAATTATCAGTGAGAAGAAAAAATAATGTAATTTTAGTTTCCTTACCTTTGGAATTATCGCCCGAAACACCCCAAAGAGAAAAAACATTACTAAAAGGTGTTCATCCCATCTCGGGGGCAACTGTGGTCAATCTCTCACCCGCGGTAGCTGAAGAACAAGGAATGAGTCTTTTAACAACAGGAGTTTTGATTACTAGTGTCAAAAGAGGCAGTCCAGCAGCTCGAATTGTATTTAGACCAGGAGATATCATTTTAAGTGTAAATAGTAATAAAATAAGTTCAGTAAGAGAACTGTTAGAAGTTGTTTCAAGAGGAGCTGAAGTCTGGAGACTTGCTATTAGTAGAAACTCGAAAGTATTGACAATTACGGTGCCCGGATGACTGACCTCAATTATAAAGGAGGACTTTTTTCAAACCAGGCATACAGGCCGCTAGCTGATAGACTACGGCCGAAATTATTAAGCGATGTAGTCGGCCAAGATCATTTACTCGGATCGGATGGATTAATAGGTCAAATGGCAGAAAATAATCGCTTGATTAGTATTATTTTATGGGGGCCGCCTGGCTGCGGCAAAACTACGATAGCAAGATTATTAGCCTCTATTTGTGATTATGAATACGTTTCTTTATCTGCTGTTTTTTCTGGTGTTTCAGAACTGCGTAAAATATTTGAACAAGCTTCTAAACTGCATCAGGACGGCAAGGGTACGCTGTTGTTTATTGACGAAATACATAGGTTTAATAAGGCTCAACAAGATGGGTTTCTCCCTTATGTTGAAAATGGTGTAGTAACTTTAGTAGGAGCTACAACGGAGAACCCTTCTTTCGAGCTTAACGCAGCATATTATCTCGTTGCCATGTATTAGTATTGCGTCGTATATCCGATAATGGTCTAGAAACCCTCCTTCAAAGAGCAGAAGAAAGCCAGAAAAGGAAACTTCCTATTGATATTAAAGCGCGCAAATTATTGAAGGACATGTCTGATGGTGATGGTCGTTATTTGTTGAATATAGCAGAGGAGCTATTTTCATTTCCAAATGGGGATAATCTAGATAGTGCTGGATTATTAGAAAAAATTCAGAAAAAAGCTCCACTTTATGATAAAGGAGGAGACTCACATTACAACCTGATTAGCGCCTTGCATAAATCTATAAGAGGATCAGACGTTGATGCTTCACTTTATTGGCTGGCGAGAATGTTAGTAAGCGGTGAGGACCCTAATTTCATAAGTCGCAGATTAACCAGAGCTGCTATTGAGGATGTGGGATTAGCGGATCCAAATGCTTTGCTCCAAGCGATCGCAACTTGGCAAACTTACGAGAGGGTTGGTAGCCCTGAAGGGGAATTAGCGCTAGTTCAGTGCGTCATCTATTTGTCAAACGCTCCTAAGTCAAATTCCGTTTATAAAGCGTATAATAATGCACTACTCGACGCTAAAAAATCTGGATCTTTATCACCACCAAAACACATATTAAATGCACCTACTAAGTTGATGCAAGACATTGGCTATGGTGTTGGCTATTCTTATGACCACGATAAAGAAGAGAGTTTTTCGGGTCAAAATTACTTTCCTGAAGGAATGGCTAGGGGGAGATACTATTTTCCAGTTGATCGAGGTTTTGAGAGTGAGGTTATAAAGAGACTTGAGCACTGGAAAAGAATCCGCGATGGAGTCGATGATGATATTAGCAAGGAACAGACATAATATAGCTTGTTGGCAAGAGCTTGCTATTATATTTTCCGCTGGTTAGCCTTTAGCCATGAAGATGATATTTGCTATTGCATTGGGCGGCGCTATAGGAGCCTTAGGACGACATTATATATCGAATATAATTTCGTTTCTGTTAGGTCACTCATTTCCGTTTAGTACGATAATAGTTAACCTCATAGGTTCATTCTTAATGGGAATATTAGTATCGTCTTTTGCTCATGTTTGGACGCCTTCAATAGAAATTCGTGCCTTTTTAGTCATCGGAGTTTTAGGCGCCTTCACCACATTTTCGGCTTTTTCACATGACGTTATAAATATTTATGAACGTGGTGAAACAACAAGTGCCATTGTATATATTCTATTGTCCATTGTTTTATCAGTGTTAGCTATGTTTATGGGGCTTCGTTTTATGCGGTTAATTTTGGGGTGACCTCAATTAGTAATAAGCAGACTGTTCAGCATTTAAAGATTGATGCTGATGATGTGGAAGTGCGACTTGATAGATGGCTGCAGCAGGCAATTCCTGGCGCTACATACAGCATGTTAGTGAAGTGGATACGTACAGGACAAATCAGAATCGATGGCCAAAGGGCCAAACCTGGACAAAAACTTTTAGCTGGCCAGATAGTACGATTGCCTCCTATGTACCAACATTTTCTAAGCGCCCCCAAAAATAATGTGGTTAGAAATCGGGATAGTTCAATATCCAAAGTTTTATCTGAGATTAAGAAAAATATTTTATACAGAGATGAATCACTTATAGCTATCAACAAACCAAGTGGCCTAGCAGTGCAGGGGGGGAGTAAGACCAAAATTCATTTAGATATGATACTAAATGATTTGACCTTTGATTATAAAATAAAACCTAAACTTGTGCATCGTTTAGATAAAGACACTAGTGGAGTTTTATTGCTCGCCAGAACCAGCACCGCAGCAAGGCATATGACGAAAATGTTTCGAGAACAAGAGATAAAAAAGGTCTATTGGGCGCTTGTGTCTGGAACACCCAAAGAAAGTGAAGGCACTATAGAGATGCCTATAAAAAAATTAGCTGGGCGTGAAGGAGAAAAAATGACGGCTATTAGTGGGGGGCAAATTGCTATTACAAACTATTCTGTAATTGATAATATTGGTCAGAAAGTATCTTGGCTGAGATTAAGACCGCTTACAGGAAGGACTCATCAACTTAGAGTTCACTGTAAGTTATTGGGAACACCCATTGTTGGAGACGTTAGATATGGAAGAGATCAATCAACAATCGAAGGTTTACCCCGAAAATTACATCTTCATGCTCGTTCTGTTATTTTTCCTCATCCAACTACGGGCCATATATTAGAGTTAGTTGCACCTCTTATCGGACATTGTGTAAATAGTTGGGAAAAACTTGGTCTTAATGTGAATCAAAAACCCTAATGAAGAAATTTTATAGTGAAGTAAGTGTAAATAAGATTAATAGAGGAATGGAATTTACCGTGACTCTTGATAAAACTCCTTTCAAAACGCCGGATAAAAAATTACTTGTTTTGCCAAGTTTTGGTTTGGCTGAAGAGATTGCCAATGAATGGCGTATACAAGAAGAAATTATTAAAATTCAAGAAATGCCTATGACTCAAATTGCTATCACAGCAGTAGATATAGTAGCAAATGATATTGAATCTTATAGAGATAAAATTCTATCATATGCAGAAACTGATCTAATTTGTTATCAGGCAGAGAGTCCACTTTCTTTAATAACCTTACAAAATTCCTTATGGCAGCCTTTAGTTGACTGGGCGTCAGATGTGCTAGATTCTCAGTTGGTGGTTACCTCGGGTGTTATTCCTGTAAAACAGCCAGTTGAAGCTATTAAAGCTCTTAGTAATAATTTAATTAAAAGGGATTTATTTGATCTTGCAGCTTTGGGTTTAGCTACGATGGCAAGCGGGTCTTTGATAGTGGCATTAGCCCTTTCTCGAGGTTTTATTAATGCGGACGAGGCATTTAAGGTTTGTTCAGTTGATGAAAGGTGGCAGATAAAAGAATGGGGAACTGATAAAGAATCAGAAAATAATCAAAAAAAAATCAATAAGGATTTAGTTTCTGCGTCAAGATTCTTTGATTTATACTATAATTCGTAGGTTAAACTCTCATACTGTTGATTTTTTTGTTTTTCATTTATCAAAACAATTATAAGTCGGATATATTTTATGGAAGATATTCTTAATGAACTCGAGACCCGCAGAGAAAAAGCGCGGATAGGTGGCGGTCAAAAGCGTATCGACACTCAACACTCAAAAGGAAAGTTAACAGCGAGGGAACGCATAGAGCTTTTAGTTGATGAGGGATCTTTTGAGGAGTGGGATATGTTTGTCGAACAGGAGCCTAATGAGCTCACAGCTCACGTTGATCCGATACCGGGGGATGGTGTTATCACTGGTTGGGGGACAATTAATGGAAGAGTTGTTTTCGTATTTTCCCAAGACTTTACTGTTTTTGGGGGATCACTATCTGAAGCCCATGCAAAAAAAATCTGTAAAATGATGGATAAGGCCGTAAGTGTTGGGGCTCCGATTATTGGGCTTAATGATTCGGGAGGAGCAAGAATTCAAGAGGGTGTTGGTTCGTTAGCAGGTTATGCTGAGGTTTTTCAACGTAATGTTGATGCTTCTGGGGTAGTGCCTCAGATTTCGGCAATTATGGGTCCCTGCGCAGGAGGTGCCGTATACTCCCCTGCCATGACAGATTTTATTTTTATGGTAAGAGATACATCATACATGTTTGTAACGGGTCCCGATGTCGTTAAAACGGTTACACATGAAGAGGTATCTCATGAAGAGCTTGGTGGAGCGACAACACACAATACAAAATCTGGCGTCGCAGACGGTGCATTTGATAATGATATAGATACACTAGAACAACTTCGCAGATTCATTGATTTTTTGCCAATGTGTAATCGTGAAAAACCTCCTATAATTGAAACTACCGACCCCATAGATCGGGCTGAGCCATCACTTGACTCCCTTGTCCCTCGGGATTCTATGAAACCATATGACATTAAAGAGCTAATAGTTAAGGTTGTCGATGAAGGTGATTTTTTTGAATTACAGCCTGAGTATGCTGGAAATATAGTAATTGGTTTTGGTCGAATGGAAGGCAGAACAATAGGCTTTGTTGCTAACCAACCATTAGTTTTGGCCGGATGTCTTGATATTGATTCCGCCAAAAAGGGAGCTCGATTTGTCCGATTTTGTGATTGCTTTAATATCCCATTAATAACTTTTGTGGATGTTCCTGGATTTTTACCTGGAACTTCTCAGGAGTTTGGGGGAATAATTAAGCATGGAGCAAAATTACTTTTTGCTTACGCTGAGGCTACGGTGCCGAAAGTGACAGTCATAACGCGAAAGGCTTATGGAGGCGCCTATGACGTGATGTCTTCTAAACATATAAGGGGTGATCTCAATTATGCTTGGCCGACTGCAGAGATAGCGGTAATGGGGCCAAAAGGAGCAGTGGAAATTATTTATCGAGAAGACAAAGATGACATAAAAAAAATTGAAGCGCGCACGGAAGAATATAGAAAGAGATTTGCGAATCCGTTTGTAGCAGCTCAAAAAGGATTTATAGATGATGTTATATTTCCGCGAAATACTAGGAGAAGGCTTTGTCGAGCACTTCGTTTGCTCGAAAATAAAGAAGTAAATAACATATGGAAAAAACACGATAATATTCCCCTATAGATCTACTGCTTCCTTAAATAATCTAACTTTCTTCATGTCAATGGAGTAAAAAATTGTTTGAAACTAATGAATTTACATCTTTTAACTTTCTGTATGTAATTGCCATCTATTTTATTGCGACTTAGCAGATTCTTTCGTAATTTCTATAAATGTTTAAAAAAATACTTATAGCCAATAGGGCAGAGATTGCTTGCCGAATAATACGAACTTGTAGGGAGTTGGGAATCTCTACTGTTGCGGTCTTTTCTGATTCAGATGTGGATTCGCCAGCTGTTAAATTGGCAGATGAGTCTGTTTACTTGGGAGCGTCAGCAGCATCAGATAGTTATTTATCTCAGAATAAAATTATTCAGGCTGCTCTTTCTACGGGTGCAGATGCCGTTCATCCGGGTTATGGATTTTTATCAGAAAATGCCTCTTTTGCATCTTCACTAAGAAAATCAGGAGTTACTTTTATCGGCCCAGACCCAGAAGCTATTGCTGCCATGGGAGACAAAATAGAATCAAAAAAAATAGCGCAGAAAGCTAAGGTCAATACCGTTCCTGGTTATTTAGGAATTGTTGATACCGCAGAAAACGCAATCAAAATTTCTAGAGACATAGGTTTCCCTGTAATGATCAAAGCATCGGCAGGGGGAGGTGGTAAAGGAATGCGAATTGCTCATTCGGAATCTGAAGTATCTGATTGCTTTAGATTAGCCATGAATGAAGCAAAAACGAGTTTTGATGACGATCGCATATTTATAGAAAAATATATTGAAGAACCACGACATATTGAAATTCAGATACTTGCTGATAATTTTGGAAATATTGTGCATTTAGGAGAAAGAGAATGTTCAATTCAACGACGTCATCAGAAGGTGATAGAAGAAGCTCCTTCAGTGGCACTTGATCCAGAAACAAGAGATGCCATGGGTAAGCAGGCATGTGATTTAGCTAGGGCAGTTAAATATCGTTCAGCGGGTACAGTTGAATTTATTGTTGACCAATATGGGAAATTCTACTTTTTAGAAATGAACACTCGACTTCAGGTGGAGCACCCAGTTACAGAAATGGTAACAGGCCTAGATCTTGTAGAACTTATGATTAGTATAGCTTCAGGTGAAAAATTATCTTTCTCTCAAGATGATGTAACGATTACTGGCTGGGCTATTGAGAGTCGGATTTATGCAGAAGACCCCAAACGTAATTTTTTGCCTTCAATTGGTAGATTAACCCATTATAAGCCACCAGATGAGGAACAGGGATCAGTAAGACTAGACTCTGGCGTTATAGAGGGTTCAGAAATATCAATTTTCTATGATCCTATGATCTCGAAACTCATTACGTATGGTGAGGGCCGTAGGGAGGCCATTGATCTCATGAAATCAGCTTTGGATAATTATTATATAAAGGGCACTGCTAATAACGTATCATTCTTGTCAGCGATTATTTCACATCCGAGGTTTTTGGGAGGACAGCTTTCGACTAATTTCATTTCAGATGAGTTTCCTGATGGATTTGTGTCTATTAAGCCTATAGGCGAAGTAAAAAATAGAATAATCGCTGCAGCCGTTTTGATTCATATGAGAATAAAAAACAGAGAAAGAAACACATTAAATAGATTTGATACACATCTCTTACCAGAAAGTGAAGAATATGTAGTGTCTATTAATAACGAGCCTACAGAGGTAAAAGTATCATTAGGCCAAGATAGTAAAATATTGATTGGTACAGATATTGAAATAGAGATTACCTCTAATTGGGAAATTGGTGACGTGCTGTTAGTTGCTAATATCTCAGGTCAGCACTATACATTTCAAATAGATAGAAAAAATCCTGATTATATTATTACTCATAGCGGAATAGAATCAGAAATAAGAGTTTTTTCAAAACGTGCTGCGGCTTTACTAAGTGTGATGCCCGAAAAAGTTACTCTTGATGAAAGCAAGTCTTTAATATCACCTATGCCTGGGCTACTTGTATCAATCTCAGTTGAGAGTGGAGCTAAGGTAAGGTCGGGAGAAGAGTTGGCTGTTGTTGAGGCGATGAAAATGGAGAATATACTTTACTCCAACTCAGATGGAACGGTAAAACGAGTCTTGGCAGCGCCCGGAGATAGCTTAGCAGTAGATCAGGTTATTCTTGAATTTGAATAATATATTTAATGGGATATATGACTGCAGCATAACTATATTTTAGTAATTGATAAACTATATATAGAGCTCAGTTCAAATTATCTTGAGACACAGTAATATTTTTATCTTTAGTTGAGAAAACTCTAGTAAAATTATCTCTTAATGATTGGTCTAGTTCGTTCATGGTTATATTTATCCCTAAATCATTTAAACTGGTTACCCCAAATTTACTATTATTAACACCACACGAAACTATTCCTTGGTAATAAGACAAGTTCGGTGAAACGTTAATTGATATCCCGTGGTATGTGATCCAATGCCGAACTCTAACCCCGACTGCAGCTATTTTATCCTCTCGGCCATCCGGCTGATTAATCCAGACTCCCACTCGGTTTTTTTTCTGTTCCGCATAAACACCAAAGGTAGATAAAGTTGATATTATCCACTTTTGTAAATTATTTACGTACGCTCTGACGTCTCGCCCGTATTCATTTAGATTAATCATAACATAAACTATTCTCTGTCCAGGTCCATGATAGGTGTATTGTCCGCCTCGACCAGTTTTGTAGATTGGAAGGTGAATTGTTCCAAGAAAGTCTTGATTTTTTGAGCTGGTTCCCGCTGTATAAATTGACGGATGTTCTACGAACCACACTAGCCCAGGTGAAGTAGAATTTTTTATTGAGTTAACTCTTTCTTCCATTTTGTAGACAGCTTCATCATAGGGGATTAGACCAGGTGTTTTTTTCCATTCGACTGAAAACGTTTTCTTACTCTGTTTGGATGAAGCTATTATAGTTGTCATTTGTTTGTCTTTTCTTGAAAAAGAATAAAAAATTATTTATGGGAATTTACTAATCCATACTAACAGAGTTGAGCGCTGAATATGAAACATTATAAAAAAGATTATGGCACTTGGGGATCTGAAATTACAGCTAATGATATAGCTAGTGGAAGCAAATCGTTGACAGCTCTAGCTCTAGAAAATGATAAAATCTATTGGTTAGAAGGGAGGCCCACAGAGGGTGGAAGAACTATTTTAGTAGCCAAGAATTGTAATGAAATAGCTGATATAACGCCTTCTGGTTATAATATACGTACTCGCGTTCACGAATATGGTGGTGGTTCAGCTCTGGTTGTTGGTGACGAGTTTTTTTTTACTAACTTTAGTGACCAAAGAATTTATCATCAAAAAAAGAAAAATAATCCTGATCCGGTAACCAATAATAATGGAGATAGATACGCGGACCTACACTTAGATAAGAAAAGAAAACGTTTAGTATGTGTACGAGAACATCATTCAAAATTAGGTGTACCAAATAACAGTTTGGTTTCTGTGGACATTGAGAGCGGAAAAGTAAAAGTCATTCACGATAACTGTGACTTTGTATCGAATCCTAGGATAAACAAGTCTGGAAATCGTATAACTTGGTTAACTTGGGACTTTCCTAATATGCCTTGGGAAGGGAATGTTTTATGGACAGGTGCAATTGATCAAGACGGTTCTATAATTGATAAAAAAAGAATAGCTGGAGGAGAAGATGAATCAATATTTCAGCCTGAGTGGTCACCTAATGGAGATTTAATTTTTATATCTGATAAAAATAATTGGTGGAATCTATACAAGTATGACGGAGAAGAGATTTTTTCTATTTGTCCGTCTGAATCCGAATTTGGTTTACCCCAGTGGGTATTTGGTCAGTCAACTTATGGTTTTAGTGCTGATGGCTGCATCGTAGCTAGTTGTGTGAGCTCAGGCACTTGGCGTCTTGGGTTGGTTAATAATAACTGTTTTGAACCTTTTGATATTCCATTTAATCAAATATCAGATGTTAAGGTTAGTGATTCTAAAGTGATTTTTGTCGGCGCGTCTGGTTTAGAATCTCCGCAGATTATCTGTCTGGAGATTAATACAGGAAAGTATGAAGTTATAGAAAAGTCAAGAATGAATACTATACCGGAAAGATATATTTCATTAGGACAATCAATTATATTTAATACATCCAGAGATGAAACTTGTTATGGTTTCTATTATCCTCCTAAGAATGACGACTATATGGAACCAGATAGTGAGCTACCCCCAGCAATTATACGTTGTCACGGTGGCCCTACTGGGGCGACCTCAGCCGCTTTGAATTTATCAACACAGTTTTGGACAAGTCGAGGTTTCGCATTTTTGGATATAAATTATCGTGGAAGTACAGGTTTTGGAAGAAAATACCGTGAATCTCTAAATGGGTTATGGGGGGTTACAGATATTGATGACATGGTTTCAGGAGCAAAATGGCTTGTGCAGAACAGTCTTGCTGACCCTGAGAGATTGATAGTTCGAGGAAGCAGTGCTGGTGGGTACACTGCATTAGCTTCTCTTGCTTTTCGAGATATTTTTAGAGCGGGAGCCAGCTATTATGGGATCGGAGATTTACTTGCTTTGGCAAGAGATACACACAAGTTCGAAAGTCGTTATATGGACAGCATAATCGGACCATTGCCTGAAGATAAATTTATATATTACGACCGCTCACCCATAAATTTTACTGAGAAACTAAATTGTCCAGTTATTTTTTTTCAGGGATTAGACGATGAAGTTGTTCCTCCCAATCAAGCAAAGTCTATGGTGAGTGCATTGACCTCTAAAGGATTGCCTGTTTCATATCTTGAGTTTGAAGGTGAAGGACATGGATTTAGAAAAGCTGAAAATATTAAGAAAGCTCTTTTAGCGGAGTTGACATTCTACTGCCGTATTTTTGGTTTCTCTAATAGGGATATGCAAACAGACCTTGATATTCATAATCTGGACTGACTAAACGATATGAAATTTTATTTTATTTGGAAATGAAGATAGGGAAAACAAATGAAATTATATGGATATTACAGATCATCAGCGGCTTTTCGTGTCAGAATTGCATTAAACATTAAAGGTCTGGAATTGGATCAGATATTTGTGCATTTACGTGAAGGCGATCAAAGATCAGAGAAATATTTAGGCGTTAATCCTCAAGGACTTGTTCCTGCACTTGAAATAGATGATGGACAAATAATAACCCAATCAATGGTAATTATTGAGTACCTTGAGGAAGCGTTCCCAAATAAGATTAGTCTGTTGCCAAAGGATATCCATGGTCGTGCAAGAGTTAGGTCATTATCTTCGGCGATAGCTTGTGATATTCATCCTCTAAATAATTTGAGGGTATTAAATTTTATCTCTCAAAACGTAGATAATGGTAAATCTATAGCAAATGATAAATGGTACAAACACTGGATACGTGAAGGAATGAAAGGCGTCGAAGCTTTGTTAACTAACAGTCCTGATACAGGAGAATTTTGTCACGGAAATAGTCCTTCAATTGCTGATTGCTGTTTAATTCCTCAAATTTATAATGCTGAACGGTTTGGTTGTGATATGACAGATTATCCTGTGTCTATGAGGATTAACTCGACTTGTTTGTCATTGAACGTCTTTAGACAAGCAATGCCCGAAGAACAAGCTGATTTTGAAAAATGATTTCAAATAGCGGTTTTACTCTAACTAATTCAAATTTACTTAATTTTATGGTTTGTCCTTTCAAAGATGTCCCTAGCTCTTAGCCAGCCAGGGCTACCTAGTGGAAGTTTTTTCATGGCTTGAACAGAAAACTGTTTAGCAGATTTATACTTTCTTTTAAGAAATGCAAGTTCAGATTGAGCAAGATTCATATCACCCATTTTTCCTAAGCGACCACTAACTATTGTCAACAACCTCCACGTCTCTAATGAATTGTATTCCAAGCTAGTAGCCATGTTTAAATGTGTTTTGGCTGACTCCAAGTATTTGTTATTGCCTGACTCAATCTGTGCTTGGACTAAATTGATGCGTAAAAGTGATTCCTTGGGTGCTAATTCAATTGATTTTTCAAAGAATGGTAATGATTCTTCCGAGTGTCCATTTTTAAAAAGTATAAGTCCCTTAAGTTGATAAAAATATGGATAATTTTTATTTTTTTTGATTAGTCGATCTATTAATGAAATTGACTCTAAGATATCCCCTGCCAAATAATTTGATATTGCACGGGCATATAATGCGTGAGTTGAGTGGTCATATTCTGGATATTTTTCAAACACTTTTTTCTTTGATAAAAAAAGTCCATTAAGTTTTGCTTGTATGATTTTGTGGTCTCTTATCTGTTTGTCTGGCGCTTGAGCGTTGGTATAAGTTGATTGAGCCAGGTGATGTTCTATAAAGCTAAGTCTTTCACTGTTTAGTGGATGAGTTGATAAATAGGGTTGTTCAAGTCCTCCATGAAGACTCTGATCATAACGTAGTTGTCTAAAAAAATTTGCGTAACCTTTTGCAGATTGTTTGGTGGTTTCTAAATATCTTATCGCTGCTGTATCAGCTGCAGACTCTTGAGAGCGGCTATATCTAAGTAATTCTGTAAGAGCTATAGCTTTGCCACTTCGGACAATCATATTCGCCGCATTAACATTTTTACTAGCAGCACCCACTAACACCCCTAAGGCTGCAGCAAAAAGATACTTTAACTCTGCGTTATCTATTTCTGCTTTTACTCTAGTTAAGTGACCGCCGGCAAGATGACCAGTTTCATGTGCTATTACTCCAATAATATCGTTTAATGATTTACTATGCGTTAGCAATCCGCTTGTAAGAAAAATTGATTTGTTAGATGTAACGAAGGCGTTTAAGCTATCATCCTTGATTAGGTAAATTTTTATTTCTTCTTCTGAAAGGCCTGCAGCTCTAAAAATCGGGTCAGCATAGAATTTAATGATATTTTCAACTTCTGTATCGCGGAAAAAACCCGATGTTTTATCGTGACTTTCGACAGGCGAGGTAAGTGATACGATAAAAACAACTAACACTAGTAGCAATCTATTTAAGTAGATCAGAATTATAGATTGATTGAATCGTAAAAAAGTATGCATAGATATTTATATCAAATTAATTTCAAGTTTTCATAATAAATAGTTAACTCTTAAGGTGTCTTATAATGATGGTTTTTTAGTAGTGATAATACAATTTATCCTCTACATCGTTAGTTTAATTTAGTGAGACTTTAGTTGATGTTTCTACCCATAAGGTAGATATTACTTTAGTTGTGAACCCAAACTAAGTATGTTGCATTTCTACAAATGAACCAATTATTAAGTCTTTGATTGCTTAAAACATGACTCTTAAGATAGCCCGTAGAGGAATGATTGATCCATTTATAGTAATGGATGTTATGCGTGAGGCTAATCAACTTTCAGAAAACACTAAAATAGTTCATCTAGAAGTTGGACAACCTAGTACACCTGCTCCTGCAAAAGTTATTGAAGCTGCTAAAAAACTACTTGATAAAGATCGTCTTGGTTACACTGACTCTTTAGGATTGCTCCAACTGCGTAAAAGGATTTCGAAATACTATGGGGAATTTTATGGTGTTTCTGTACCATTAGAAAGAATGGTAATAACTACTGGTTCATCTGGTGCGTTTCTTCTTGCCTTTGCTTCGGCATTTGATCCAGGAGATAGGGTTGCTTTAACTGTTCCAGGCTATCCAGCTTACCGCAACATATTGATTGCACTAGGAATTGAACCAGTTATTATAGAGACCTCGGTTAAGGAAAGGTTTCAGCCGACTATAAAGTTACTGGAAGATGTTGGTAATATCGATGGCTTAATAATTGCGAGTCCCTCGAATCCAACGGGATCAATGATAGATTCTGAAAGACTGAGAGTCCTTGTCGAATGGTGTGATGAAAATTCTGTTAGAATGATTTCTGACGAAATATATCATGGAATTAACTATGTTTCTCCTCCTACCACTGTTGCCAAGTTTTCTAAAAGTGCAATTATAATAAATAGTTTTTCTAAATATTTTTCCATGACAGGCTGGCGTTTAGGGTGGATGGTTACTCCTCAAGAGTTAATTCGTCCTATTGAATGCCTGGCTCAGAATTTATTTATATCTCCTCCAACATTATCACAATATGCAGCCATTGCCTCTTTCAATTGTATTAATGAACTGGAAAGAAATGTAGATAATTATCGGACTAACCGTGAAATTCTTTTGGAAGAGTTGCCTAAGCTGGGATTTAAAAAAATAGCTCCTGTCGACGGAGCGTTTTATATTTATGTAGACGTCTCTAATTTTACAAGTGATAGCACATCTTTTTGTCAAAGAATGCTACAAGAAGCGAACGTGGCGGCTACTCCCGGAGTTGATTTTGATCCACTTAATGGTAAATATTTCATTCGCTTCTCATTTGCTGGCGCGGAAAGTGATATTAGGGAGGCCTGCAAAAGGCTATCGGCTTGGAGTTATTAAATACAGCTTATGATGCCCGACTCCACCAACCAGACCTCTTAGGTCGTTTTTTTTCAGTTTCCTTAATGTCGATAGTAGATTCTTTCTTATCCTTACTCTGTTTTAACGCATTTTCTGTCGGCTTTTTATCCTGAAGCACCTTATCAGAGGTTTCTCTCTTAACAGGTTTATTATTTGCATCTATGCGTTTTTCATTATCTTTTTCCTTGTCTTTTTTTACAACTTTTTGATCAGTTTCTAATTTTTGAGGACGCCGCCGTGAACGTCTTCTCTTTGGTTTATTTTCGGTTAAGCCTTTGGAGGGTTCATTTGTTGGGTTGTCAGAGGCGACTAATGGTTCTACTTCGTTTTCACCATTTGGTTTATCTGATGGCATTTGTGGCTTCTTATCTTCATCTAAGGACGATTCTTTTAATTCAGCATTAGTGGCTAAGGAATTATCATCAGCTTTCCTTCTTCTTCTTCCACCTCTGCGTCCTCTACGCCTTGGAGAGGACTTGTTTGTATCTTTGTCTGTTTCATCTGTCTTAGAATTTTCCTGGGTCTGTGAATCATCACTTGCTTTTGCTTCTTCAGGTGATTTTTCTCGACGCCGCTGTTTGTGTTTTTGAGAACGGCTTTCATTTGTATTAGTTGGTTCAAGTGATCGACTGTCGATAGTCTCAGAAATTACTTCATCATCAGGGGCGTTTAAGTTAGTTCTCTCCATTATGTAATCTGGCGGTGTTAGATCACTATCAACGGTAATAAAGACTCTAAAATTACAGCGAGTTTCTAAATCTTTGATAATATCTCTTTTTTGGTTAAGGACATATATTGCAACATCATTAGGTACTTTAATTGTAACTATCTTCGATCGATTTTTTGTTCCCTCTTCTTCTATAGCTCTAAGAACACGTAAAACAGTAGACTCTGTTGAGCGAACATATCCACTTCCTCCACAGCGAATACAAATTTGAGCGCTAGCTTCATGAATACTTGGTCGTAATCTTTGCCTTGATAACTCCATTAATCCGAGCTGTGATATACGGCCAACTTGAATTCTTGCTCTATCAGCCTTCATTGCTTCTTTCATGCGGCGTTCAATAGCCGTTATATTACGATTCTCATCCATATCAATGAAATCGATTACCACCAAGCCAGCCAGGTCTCGCAGGCGCAATTGACGTGCTACTTCATCGGCAGCTTCAAGATTAGTTTTACGAGCAGTTTGTTCAACGTTTCGTTCTCTAGTGGCTTTTCCTGAATTTACATCTATAGCGACTAGAGCTTCTGTTGGATTAATTACAATATAACCGCCCGATTTCAGGCTTACTACAGGATCATAAATTTCATCAATTTGTGATTCAATACCGAAGTGATTAAATAAAGGTGTATTAGCATTGGCATGTTTTTTTACCCGTTTGACATGAGATGGCATCATAGTACGCATTAATACTCTGGCCGCTTTATATGCGTCCTCGCCATCGACAATTATTTCGTCAATATCACGATTATAAATATCTCTTAGAGAACGTTTTATTAAATCACCTTCTTCATAGATAAGCGCTGGAGCTGAAGATTGAAGTGTTTGCTCTCTAATATTATCCCAGGTTCTTCTTAAATATTCATAGTCACGGCGTATTTCTGCTTTATTCCTTTCTACCCCAGCAGTTCTCATTATAACTGCCATGCCTTCAGGGATTTCTAAATTCGACAAGATGGTTTTCATTCGTTTTCTATGGGCTAAGTTTGATACTTTTCTACTTATTCCACCGCCTCGAGATGTGTTCGGCATTAAAACACAATATCTGCCAGGCAAAGACAAGTATGTCGTTAATGCAGCCCCCTTATTTCCTCGTTCTTCTTTTACTACTTGAATTAGTAAAATTTGCCTCCGTTTAATAACCTCTTGGATTTTATACATTCTAGTGAGTTGGCGCAGCCGCTTACGATGAGCATCACCTAGCTCAGCTATATCTTCTTCAGCATTCCCACCTAAAACTTCTACTTGTTCTAGGTTATTTTTTTCAGGTTTCTCTTCTTCGTTCGATGATACATCATCGTAGAGTTCTTCAGTTTCATCACTAATATCTGTTTCAGCAATAAGAGCTTCTTTGTCTTCCACAGGAATTCGGTAGTAATCAGGATGAATTTCATTAAAGGCTAAAAATCCATGTCTTTTTCCACCAAACTCAACGAATGCAGCTTGTAGAGACGGTTCAACTCTCGTCACTTTAGCAAGATATATGTTGCCTTTTAGTTGCCTTTTAGTGGTTGTTTCGTAATCAAATTCTAATAAATCTGAATTTTCGGCGACAACCACCCGAGTTTCTTCAGAATGGGTCGCATCAATAAGAATCTTTTTTGTCATATTACTCGCTCCGCGGAAATTATCATTTCATCCGTTAATCACAGATGAATTTTATCCGCTGTGTGCGAAGCTAGATTGGCGTCCTCTAACCGTAGAACGGCACTTTAAAAGCCAGTACGGCGAGAATTATACCGCCAATCCCGTCAAAAGAGTTTACTCTCTTAACTAACTTCGATGTTACAACAAATACTATAGTCGCTTTGTAAAGTGTCCGCAATTTGATCGCCAGTTGATTATTTGGCTCAACCTTATTAATGCTAAGCTATATTTATCCAACGGTGTACAACTTCAAAGGACACTCTGCTTAAAAACAACATTAGTTACCTTTCCTAGGATAACGCTGCTTAGCTGCTTCGACAATGCTATTATCAAATAGAATACAATTTTGGTGACTATAGACTATTTTTTAAAAAAGGCGTCAATTTGGCCATGTTTTATCTTTTTCTAACAAAACGCTTTCGTTTCTCAGGGTTGGTGTCTCTTTTAATCACAAATATAATTGTTTTGATAGTATTATCTGCGATAAACTTTTTGGCATCGACTGCTTTGGCAGAAATTACTAGAGTAGAGGATATTCGTATAGGTCTTCGTGATAATTCAACGAGATTTGTAATAGACCTTAATAAAAAGGTTAGCCCCAATATATTTGGCCTAGAAGATCCATATCGAATAGTAATTGATCTTCCTCAAGTGGAATTCTTTATTCCTCAAAATCGAGAAAAAATATCAGGCGGACATATAAAAGGACTGCGCTATGGATTTTTTACTCCTGGAAATGGGCGATTGGTGATTGATTTAAGAGGTCCAATAAAAGTTAAAAATAATTTCATGATACCCCCTCAGGATAGTAAAAAATGGCGATTGGTTTTTGATTTTATATCGACGACAAGAGAAGAGTTTATCGAGACTATGGGGCCTAGGCAAAGACATATAAGAGATGAATATTCCCATTCTAAAAACCTTCGAAAAAAAATAAACAAAAGACTGCCAGTTATTGCGATCGATGCAGGTCATGGTGGAGTAGATCCGGGGGCCATAGGTGTATCAGGAGTAAATGAAAAAAATCTCGTACTTGACTACGTTAAGGAATTAGATCGGCAATTGAGAGCGACTAATCGAATTAAAACTGTGTTGATTAGAGATGATGATACTTTCGTGTCGCTTCGTAATCGAATGGCTAAGGCACGGGGCATGAATGCAGATTTATTTTTATCTCTTCACGCTAATGCTCACAAAGATAATACAGTAAGGGGTTTTTCTGCATATACACTTTCAGAGAAAGCATCTGATGTAGAAGCTCAGCAGTTAGCCAATAAAGAGAATAAGTCTGATGTAATAGGTGGTCTCAATCTTGGGCCCTATAGCGATGAGGTTCAAAATATTCTTATTGATTTTGCACAGGCTAAAACAAACGAGCTTTCAATTATATTCGCACGGGATATTCTTCTCAAAGAGGCTTCCAAATCCATTATTTTACTCAAACGACCATGGCGGTCAGCGGGTTTTACGGTTTTAAAAGCTCCAGATGTTCCGTCTATATTGATTGAACTGGGGTATATAACTAATAAAGAAGAGAAAAACCTCTTAAATAATTCTGAATATAAGAGAAAGTTATGTGCCGTTATGAAGCGTGCTATTTTGAAATATTTTGATCTTCACTTTTCTAAGATTAAAACTCCTTAATATTAATGGTCTTAAATTTGCCATAATCATATTATGTCTATTAATATCTTCTTTTGGAGCAGTGCATCATTTTTCTTGTAAGTCCTTCAGTTGACAAATCATTGACGAAAAAATGCTACGTTGGATTGCATATATAATATCTCTGACAATACTAGTTAGTTTACTAACTGTAGGTGGGGGTGTATGGGTTTTTTGGAAGTACGGTAGAGACTTACCTGATTATAGGCAGTTAGAAAATTATACTCCTCCTATAACGACCCGTGTGTATACAGGAGATGGAAGCTTATTAGAAGAATATGCGTTTCAGAGGCGTTCTTTCGTTCCTGTGTCTAGTATTCCTCAAAGTACTATAAATGCATTCTTGTCAGCGGAAGATAAAAACTTTTATGGCCATCCTGGAATTGACATTTTTGGTGTAATCCGAGCAATTTTTACAAATATACGAAATTATGGAAAGGGTCGTAGACCTGTTGGGGCGTCAACTATAACTCAACAAGTGGCTCAGAACTTCCTACTTACAAAAGAAGTTTCTTTTGTAAGGAAGATTCGTGAGGCAATAATTGCTTTTCGAATGGAACGAGTATTCACTAAAGATGAAATACTGGAGCTATATCTTAATCAAATATATTTGGGTCAGGGGTCCTACGGTATAGCGGAGGCCGCAAATAATTATTTTGGTAAATCTCTTGATGAATTGAAAACCGAAGAAGCTGCTTTTTTGGCTGCTTTGCCTAAGGCACCGAATAATTATAATCCGTTTAGGCATTATAAATCTGCTATCACTAGACGTAATTATGTTATCGGAAGAATGGTCGAAGATGGTCATATTTCCCGAGGCGAGGGTAGGTTAAGAAAAAAATTACCTTTAGAGACTATAAAAGCAAAACCATCTCCAATAGTTGTTGCGCCTTATTTTGCTGAAGAAGTTAGAAGGGAGTTATCCGGTCGCTATGGAGATTCGGTTCTTTATAAAGGGGGATTATCCGTCCGAACCACATTAAATCCTCGTTTACAAAAAATTGCCCAGAAAGAGTTAAGAAGAGGTTTAGTGGCTTACGACCGTCGTCATGGCTGGCGGGGTCCTTTAATGTCTTTCAATTCTATAAAAAATTGGGAGCAAAAACTAACAAAGATTCCAATTCCATCCGGAATAGGGAATTGGTCATTGGCAATAGTGTTGCATGTTGATGATAGTGAAGGGTTTGCTTTGATAGGATTGTCGGGTGGAAGAAAAGGAAAAATTCCTTTTGATGAGCTCAATTGGGCTAGATCGTGGAAAAAAAACCAGAAACTAGGACGTATGGTAAAAAAATCGTCTGACGTATTATCAGTGGCGGATATAATTTTAGTCGAGCCCTTAGCTTCTAATAATTCAGTTGAAAAGGTAGGTGAAGATAAATGGGGACTAAGACAAGTCCCTGATGTGAATGGTGCAATTGTCGCTATAGATCCCCACACTGGTCGAGTATTAGCAATGTCAGGAGGTCTTGATTTTAAAGCAAGCCAATTTAATCGTGCTACTCAAGCCTGGCGTCAACCGGGCTCAGCTTTCAAGCCATTTGTTTACTTGGCAGCTTTAGATAGTGGGTTTACACCTTCCACACTTGTATTGGATGCTCCATTTGTAATAGACCAGGGTCCAGGGTTACCGAAATGGAAACCGGCCAATTATACTAAAAAGTTTTATGGGCCGATTCCCATGCGTCTTGGTATAGAAAAGTCCAGAAATCTGATGACTGTCAGATTAGCACAAACACTCGGAATCAGGAAAGTTCTTAAGTATGCGGAACGACTGGGTGTAATGGATAATATACCTCCACAACTTAGTTTATCGATAGGTGCTGGAGAAACGACACTTATTAGACTGGTCACTGCTTATGCGATAATTGTTAATGGGGGTAAAGGAATTAAGCCCACTTTAATTGATAGAATACAAAACCGATATGGGAAAACTGTTTTTCGCCATGACACTAGAGATTGCGATAATTGTATGAATGTAGTTTGGAAAAACCAGCGCCCTCCTCAGCCCCCGGATTTAAGAAGAAAACTATTGGATAAGAAGACTGCCTATCAAATGGTATCAATGCTTAAAGGAGTAGTAGATAGAGGAACAGGAGTTAAAGTTAGTAAAGTAGGCAAACCCTTGGCAGGTAAAACAGGCACCACAAATGACTCTTTTGATACATGGTTTGTGGGGTTTTCTCCTGATCTCGCTGTTGGTGTATATGTTGGTTTTGATGTTCCACGTCCTATGGGTTATAAAGAAACTGGATCGACCGTTGCTGCTCCAATATTTCGAGATTTTATGTCTGCCGCATTAGAGGGGAGACCAGCAATTCCATTCAGGGTGCCAACTGGCATACGTTTGGTTAGGGTAAATGTTAAAACCGGCCTTGTTGCAGAGCGAGGTGAGAAAGGGGTTGTACTTGAAGCGTTTAAATCAGGAACCGAGCCTAATGAAATCGGTCCAATAATTGATGGTGGATATTGGCCTGAAGGAGAGCCAAGATTAGAGCAAAGAATTTATTAAAATATCTTTTCTAGTTACAATGAATACTGAAGGAATTATTCACTATAGTAACTACTAGGGTATGTTTACCACTAGATAGTGAAATAAGCGGACACACGAGAATGCGTTCAGAGATAAGTCAACAAGTAGAATCAATTAGACAATCACTTTCACTTATGCGGAGGCATCTTTGACTGGGATAAATCATTGGCACGTTTGGATGAATTGAATCAACAGGCCGAGAACCCAGATCTTTGGAAAAATCCGGAGCAAGCTCAAATAGTTATGCGAGAGCGCACTCTCTTAGAAAAATCAATTAATCGCGTTAGGGAGATTGAGCTTAAACTAGATGAGTCTGTTGAGCTATTTGAGCTAGGCGAAGAAGAGAAAGACATGGAAGTGGTCAAAGAGGCAGAATCGGTCATAGTTTCTTTATCCCCAATAGCTGAGAAAATGGAATTGGAAAGTTTGCTCTCGGGTGAGGTCGATAGCAATGATTGTTATGTAGAAATCAATGCTGGTGCTGGAGGAACAGAATCGCAAGACTGGGCACAAATGCTTGTGAGGATGTATGTTCGTTGGGCCGAAGATCACGATTGTGATGTGGAGTGGATAGAAGAGAGCACCGGAGAGGAGGCAGGTATAAAATCTGCTGCTTTCAAGGTTGGCGGGGTTAATTCTTATGGCTGGTTAAAGACTGAGGCAGGAGTGCATCGGCTTGTGCGAATTTCACCTTTTGACAGCCAATCAAGACGGCATACTAGTTTCGCTTCAGTTTGGGTCTATCCAGTAATTGATGATTCTATTGAGATTGAAATAGAAGATAAAGACTTAAGAATTGATACGTATCGCGCCTCAGGAGCTGGAGGCCAGCATGTAAATAAAACCGATAGTGCTGTTAGGCTGACTCATTTACCATCTGGCATTGTTGTTCAATGCCAGAACGATAGATCTCAGCATAGAAATCGGTCTACAGCGATGGCTATGATGCGTGCCCGTCTTTATGAACTAGAAGTTAAAAAGAGGGAATCAGAGGCTCAAGCAGAACAAAGTGCTAAAACTGAAATTGGCTGGGGACATCAAATTCGTACTTATGTTCTGCATCCCTATCAAATGGTCAAGGACTTACGAACTGGTATAGAGACAGGTAATGCTCAGGGGGTTCTAGACGGCGATCTCGATCAATTTCTTGAGGCATCTCTGGCTGGCCATGTAAATAGTGACAAAGGTTCCAGTCTTTAAACTATGCGTGTCTAGCCGGGAAAATATTGATTTGGGCTACCTTTTAAGGGTTATTCAAAGCTTTTAAATGTACCAAGATTGGGGAATATCTGCACGATTTCTGGCTTTTATGTTAAAGGGCGGTTTAAGGTTGCCCCTATAAAATTTTTTTAAACAATCCTGCCAAGTGTTTTTAGGCTCTAACCCCCTTGAAGCGCAAGCAAACATAAACCAGGAATAGCCGATTTTTACATGTTCAATCTCGTCATTATAAATAATGTCTAAGATGTCTGCTGATCTATAGTCATTCACCGCTCGAAGTTTTGATATCATATCAGGAGTAACGTCTAATCCTCTAGCTTCCATAACAAGTGGAATAATCGCTAATCTGCCAATCAGATTGTCTTTGGTAGCTATTGCGGCTTCCCACAATCCATCATGTGCTACAAAGTCTCCATAAGCAGTATTTAATTCTGATAATCTTTCAGAGATTAATGTAAAGTGCCTAGCCTCATCAACAGCTACTTCGAGCCAATCAGAGTAGAACTTTTTTGGAAGCATTGGATTAGAAAATCTTGCAATTAGATCCCAGGCTAAATCTATGGCGTTAAGCTCAATATGGGCGATTGCATGTAGTAAAGCAGTTCTCCCGCTAGGACTTTTGCTAATCCTTCTCCTGGGCATATTCTTAGCGCTACTAAGTGTAGGTTTTATTGGGCGTTTAGGTCTAGCCGGTATATTATCAGCCCTACCAAGAGACAGACACTCATTCTTCCAATTAATCTCTGCTAAAAATGTTAATCTTGTTTTTTCACCAGGATTTTCTGTAGATAATATCTCTATTGCTGATTTCACTAATGTGTTTGGTTGATTTATTTAAAGCCTCATTATTCAAATCGATTTAGCATTTTCAAGAACATCTTCCACATGGCCTTTTACTTTCACGTTTCTCCATATTTTTCTGACAACTCCTTTGTTGTCTATTAGAAACGTTGATCTTTGTATCCCCATGTATTTTTTTCCGTACATAGTTTTTTGTACCCATGTGCCATATGCCTCACATGCCTTTCCGTCTTCGTCACTAGCTAAAGAAAAAGGCAGGTCGTACTTGGCTTTAAAATTATCGTGCCGTTTCACACTATCCTTAGAAACGCCAATTATAACAGTATTAATTTTACTAAACTCTTCAGCATTCTCACGGAATGCACAGGCCTCTTTAGTTCATCCTGGGGTCAAGTCTTTTGGATAAAAGTACAAAACTATATTTTTATCTTTTATGTCAGAAAACTTAATCTCACCCTGATTGTCTGTCTTCATGTGAAAGTTAGGAGCTTTGCCTCCTTCGGTCACTTCCATTAGTTGTTCCTTTTTCAGTTCCGTTTACATCTAAGTAGCTGAATTAACCTTTTAAGGTTATCTTTTCGACTTTGAAAGAAAAATATTTTGCTATGTAAGCAATAGTGAAAATATTATCTTTAATATAAATATTAACTTCGGATAGTTTATATTTTGTCCAAAACATAAGTCCATGCTATGAGGGTTTAAATATTAATTTATTCATATGTACTTTTATGTAAATGCATTGATTTAACAATTAAATGATTTTGGGTAAAATTTACCTTTATAAACAATACAGGAAAGAATGGTTATAGCCTTGGCTCTAATTAGGCGCTACTTTAAACATGTATTAGATGACGCACAGGATTCTCCGGCGTGATTGTCAGAAGTTCTAAGTTTTTATTGATTTTGTTTGCGGCCATCTTTCTTGGTGGGGTTCTAGTTGTGACTTTCTCCTTATGGAGACTTAGTAAAGGGCCTGTTAGTGTTAACTTTATTACCCCTTATATTGAAGAGTCTTTAAGTCGACAGACAAAAAATATTGATGTTAGACTGAAACACACGGTTCTTACTTGGGCAGGCTTAGAACGAGATATAGATCTACGTGCACTCGACTTAACAATCTTCGATAAGGAAGGAGCAGCTATTGCTACTGTTCCGGAGCTGTCACTGCAATTAAGCTTAAGGGCATTATTAAGAGGTGTTGTAGCTCCAAAGGAATTAGAAATATTTGAGCCTCGATTACAGATTAAAAGAGCCCGCTCAGGACAAGTGGCTATTGGAATAAATAAAATATCTTCGGAGACAAAAACAGAATTCTCTGATGTTGGCTGGCTAGCTGATTTTTTTCATAAAAGAGGAGCAGATAGCAACTCAAACTATTTAAGACGTTTGACAATAAATAATGCTTTGGTCGAGTTTGAGGACCTAAAATCAGGCTATAAATGGAAAACGCAACCCACAGACATAAACCTTGAAAGCATCAATAACTCAATAAATTTAACTAGTAGATCTATTCTTATATTTGATAGTGGTGTTTCTGAAATAAAAATTTCGGCTATTAAGAACCCTAATCAGGATTTAACTGATGTGATTTTTTCATTTGAGAATCTATCTCCTGAGATGTTGGCGACACTTGATCCAAGATTAAACAATTTGAAGAGACTTAAGGTTCCTGTTTCAGGATCTTTGTCTATGTCTATTCGTGACACTTTGGACATAGAGAACATTACATTTGATTTGTCAGGAGGTAAGGGAGAAATATTAGCGAAAGAATTTTTTATAGATCCACTGTCGGTTCATAATTTTTTGTTTAGAGGGGAAGTGGATGGCTCATTTAATAAATTACTAGTTGATAGGGCCCTAATAAATTTTAATGGGCCTATAGCTGAAATCAGTGGAGATGTAATTCGTCTCGACAGTTCCATAAAAATGAAATTGAATGGCAGGCTTGCCGAACTTTCTATGAATAGAGTTGCAGATCTCTGGCCAGAGAGTGTGGCGTCTATTTCTCGCAAATGGATAATTAGAAATATAAAAGATGGGTTTATAGATACCGCCACCTTTTCATTAAACGCTCTAACTGATCTGGAAGATTTAGAAGACATATCAATATCGAAAGCACAGGGCGAATTAGAGTTAAAAGAAGCCTACGTTCACTACCTGCGTCCGATGAAACCGTTAAAATTATCGAAGAGTAAGGGTTATTATGATGGTAAGAAATTAATTTTTGATATTGATAATGGATCTATCGGAAATATAGAAATTGTTTCTGGTGAATTGAAAATAGACGATTTGAGGGTCGGGTCTGAAAAACAAAGCTTGTCCATAGAAGCGACAATTCTAGGTCCTTTAGATGAGGTTATAAGTATACTGGATAATGACCCACTAAACTTAGTTTCTTCGACTGGAATAAAATCAGGAGAAACTACAGGTTTTCAAAAAACAAAGATTCATATTGGTTTTCCATTGATAAATGAACTTTCTTTGGACGATATAAGCTTTTCATCTTCATCACAGCTCAATAATGTTAAATCAAATTTAGGATTGTTCAACCTCGATATCTACAATTCTGATGTTATTGTAAACATAGATAAAAAGCGCTTGAGTGCGAAAGGAAAAGGTTTAATTGAAGGTGTTCCGGCTAACTTTTTATGGGAAGAAAACTTCTTGAACGATGCTACTTTACGCAGTAGCTATGTGATAGATACTATAATTGATGAAGAGATTCGAGAAAAAATTGGGTTACAGCTAAATCCATTTATTGAGGGGCCAATAAATGCGGGTGTAACTTACGAAGTTTCAAGTGATGGCAGTGAAGTATTAAATGCTAACTTCGATTTGACAGATAGCACCATAAATTTACAACAACTTGGCTGGAAAAAACTATCAGGATCTATGAGCCAAGCCACTTTTATGGTTTCAAAGGATCAAAATTGGATAAATAATTCATCAAGGTTTACCGTTATAGCTCCTGGTCTTTTTTCAAAAGGCAATATCTCCTTTAGAACAGAAGGGGTTAAGCCTGTATTATCACAAATAGACTTTAAAGAAGTTAAAATAGGGGAATCGGATCTCTCGATTCAAATCTCTCTAGAAGAACATCAAATACCTAAAGTAACAATGAGTGGTAAAAATCTAGATCTCAGAAGATTGGCAAGTAAAGTTTTTTTCGACGACGAGAATAATATTCCGCCTGTTCAGATTTTTTTTGATGAAAGAAACCCTCTTAAGGCTGTTCGTTTGGGCGAAGAAAGTATTTTACTGAAACCAATAGGTCAAATAACTAATGATGGAGATAAATGGACAAGAGTGGATTTGATTGGTGTTTTATCAAATGGGGGAAATGTTAGTTTGAATCTGCATACGGAGAATCAGAAGAGAAAGGTAAAAATAAAAACAGACAACGGGGGTGCATTGTTAAACTCATTAGATTGGATCAATACCATTCATGGCGGAGAGTTTAACTTGGTAGGAGAGTTTACAGATCGCAGCTCTGAAACTCAATTCGTAGGCATTTCATCAATTAAGAATTTTAAGCTCAATGAAAGCTCGGCCGGTGTTAGAATACTTTCTTTGGCATCATTAAGTGGTTTATCAGATGCTGTAACTGGAACGGGTATTTCTATGCGCAGAGCGGAGGTGCCGTTTGAGGTAAATAAAGAGAAGATAAAAATACTTGGTGCCAAGGCAAGGGGTGCAAATGTAGGAGTGATTGCTAGTGGCTACATTGGTCGTAAGAGCGAAGCAGTAGCATTAAAGGGCGAGATAGCTCCAGCAAATGTGATAAACTCTATTCTAGCTAATATTCCTGTAATAAACAAAATAATTGGAGATGGCATTATAGCTGTCACTTATGATGTTGATGGCACCTTGGAAGAACCAAAAGTAACAGTTAACCCCTTAACAGTTTTTGTTCCAGGAATTTTCCGAAAAGCTTTTAAAGAATTTGATAATGAAAATTCAGATAAAGGGAGTTCTTCTGCCCCGCAGAACTCTATTTCAAAATAATTGTATGTTTCTTATATGGGCTGGATCAACACGTGGCGCTTTTTTCCGGCTGAAATTTTTATAAATCCTTTATCATCAACTTCATTAAGTCCTATTTTAGTCATTTCGTCTTCAATCGTTATGTCGTTTATTCGACATCCTCCGCCTATAATTAGCCGTCTAGCCTCACTATTTGATTTGGTTAGGCCAGACTTAGTTAATAGTCTAAAAGCAGGTACTGTTTCCTCAAGTTCTGATTTAGGGATTTGAATTGTGGGTAGATTTTCCGATGTTTCATTTAACTCAAATGTTTTAGCGGAAGTACTAGCTGCTGTTTCCGCAGCCAAATGACCGTGCAATAATGAAGTTGCTTCGGTAGCTAGAATCTTTTTAGCTTCATTGATTTCACTACCAGCGAGTTTGGATAATTTAGTAATTTCCTTAAGAGGCAGGGTTGTAAAAAGTTTAAGGAATCTTTCGACATCATCATCTTCTGTGTTTCTCCAAAATTGCCAATAATCATAGGCGCTATATTTTTCGGGATTTAACCAAATAGCACCAGAGGCTGTTTTTCCCATTTTTGTCCCTGAAGATGTTGTTATGAGTGGGGTGGTTAAACCAAATAGTGTAACATTCTCAATACGCCTCGCTAGTTCAATTCCATTTATAATATTTCCCCATTGATCCGAACCTCCCATTTGTAAATTACAATTGAAGCGTTTAGAAAGCTCTAGAAAATCGAATGCTTGCAGAATCATATAATTGAATTCAAGAAACGTTAGTGGCTGCTCTCTTTCAAGACGCAGTTTCACAGAATCAAACGATAACATTCTGTTTATTGTGAAATGCTGGCCTACTTCTCTTAAGAATGGGATGTACTCAAGGGTGTCAAGCCAGTCTTGATTATTTACAGTTATAGCCAGGTTGTCTTTTTCACCAAACTTTAGAAACTGGCTGAACGTTTGTTGTATATTTTTAATATTATTGCTGATTTGTGCGTCGTTTAATAACTTGCGTGTTTCATCGCGTCCTGATGGATCTCCCACTTTGGTAGTACCGCCTCCCATAAGAACTATAGGCTTATGCCCTGTATTTTGAAGCCAGTGTAACATCATGATCGAAACCAGATTCCCTATATGCAGACTATCAGCCGTAGCGTCATAGCCCACATAGGCAGTTAGCATGCCTTGACTAGCTTTATGATCTAGATCAGTCAAATCCGTACATTGATGCAGATATCCACGCTCCGTTATAGTTTTTATAAAATCTGATTTAATTTTGGTCATGATATAAACATTTTAATAATAGTTGTTGCGATAGCATTTTTGTTTCATGTTTAAGAAACATTGGGGTTAATCACTCATAATAACTTCATAAGGTAAACCTTTTTTTGTAAATAGTATGATATTAATAAATGATAAAGAGAAAAGTGTTGAAAGCAATCGGATTGATGAGTGGGACGTCAATGGATGGAATAGATGTTTCTGTGGTTAACACCAATGGAAAGAATTGTTTTACATCTATCTCAGACATGACTGTTCCTTATTCAGATGAATTTAGAGAGAGTTTAAGAAATATTTTAGGAGGCAATGGCCCCATTCAGATTGTAAGTGATAGCCTAACCTTTCAGCACGCTGAAGCTGTAAAAGCTATTCTACATGAGAGTAAAATGAGCGTTTCCGATATTGATGTTATAGGGTTTCATGGACATACTATATTACATAGACCTGAAAAAAAAATTACTTGGCAAATAGGGAATGGAAATAACCTTGCGAAATTAACTTCTATAAATGTTGTTGCAGATTTTCGTTCTAATGACGTGACCGCAGGAGGTGAAGGTGCACCTTTAACGCCTTTATTTCATACATTAATAGCTCCACAAGAAAGACCTTTATGTGTTTTAAATATTGGAGGAGTCTCAAATATTACCTGGATTGGCAGTAGTGCAGATGTTGACAGAGATGACCTCTTTGAAAACTTGCTAGCATTTGATGCAGGGCCGGGTAATGCTTTAATCAATGATTGGGTAGAAACTCATTACAAGCAGCCTTTTGATTATAATGGGGCTATAGCTTCGGGAGGAACTATAAATCAAGATATTGTAAAAAGACTAATGATGGATGACTATTTTAATCGACTACCTCCAAAATCCCTTGATCGTCAGCAGTTCAATTCCTCTACTTTAACTCAACTATCTGCAGCTGATGGCGCTGCTACATTAACTGCTTTCACAGCACAATCGATAAAACGTGCAGTCAGTTATTTACCACAACCGCCTAAATTATGGGTTGTAGTTGGTGGAGGAAGGCATAATCTTTTTTTAATGAGTCTTATAGCTGACTATTTGCATTCTCCGGTTATAAAAGCTGAAGATCTTGGCTTGAATGGTGATTATATAGAATCTCAAGCATTTGCTTATTTAGCCGTTAGGAGTCTTAAAAGTTTGCCTATAAGTGGCCCATCGACCACGGGTGTTTCTGTTCCTCTGACTGGAGGTCGTTACTTTCAGTTTTCTTAGTTACTTTCACCATGTTCCAATTTGGCTGAAATTTCTGGCATTCGTTTTTCCAGATACTCGATGACAGATTCTTCAACTTGATCTAATTCCTGTCCGAAAAAATGATCAGCACCATCAATTATTTGACTCTGAAGTACAACGTCTTTTTGTTTGGCAACTTTATCTATCATTTCTAGTATAGAATCAGGAGGGACGACCTCGTCATTGTCGCCGTGCAAAATAAGACCAGATGCAGGGCAGGGCGCTAAAAAAGAGAAGTCATACATATTTGCCGGTGGCGCAATAGAGATAAATCCACTTATTTCCGGGCGTCTCATTAATAATTGCATTCCTATCCAAGCTCCAAAAGAAAAACCAGCCACCCAACATTGAGAGGCATCGGTGTGAACAGTTTGGAGCCAGTCCAAAGCCGATGCTGCATCGGAGAGTTCTCCTTCTCCGCGATCGTATGACCCTTCACTTCGGCCAACTCCTCTAAAGTTGAATCTAAGTGTGGCAAAGCCTTTATTTACGAACGTCTGGTAGAGCTGGTAAACCACTTTGTTATTCATTGTGCCCCCATATTCTGGATGAGGATGCAGAATGATTGCGATTGGTGCGTTAGGAGTTTTTGAAGGATAAAACTGTCCCTCTAAACGTCCTTCTGGTCCTTTCATTATAACTTCAGGCATTTATTCCCTCTTTACCCATAAAATGGGTTAGTTATTAATTTACTATTTTGGTTAACTAATTAATCAATATAAATATTATGTTGTGTCTCAATACTTGACCTGAGTACTCAGGTAACTTATATGCGGTGTAATCAAGGGACTCCTTAATAACTGACTAATATAATTATTATCAATGAGCTGTATATCATATAGGTGATCATGATCTACAAAAACCTGATAGAAGAAATTGATGCGTATTTGGAACGAGACCCTGCAGCACACTCTCGTCTAATGGTTTTGCTTAGTTATCCTGGTTTACATGCTATGATTTGGCATCGTTTTGCTCATTTATTATGGGGTGCTAGACTTTTTGTTCTATCAAGATTAATTGGTCATATTGCTAGATGGATAACAGGAATAGAAATACACCCTGCGGTTAAAATTGGAAAGCGTCTTGTAATTGATCATGGTATGGGAGTTGTCATAGGTGAAACTGCAGAAATCGGTGATGATGTAACACTATACCACGGAGTTACTCTGGGTGGTATAGCCCCTTCGCTAGATAGTGAAAAGCAAAAGTTATTTAAAAGACATCCAACCATCTCTGATGGAGTTATCATAGGTTCAGGTGCTCAAGTTCTTGGACCACTAAACGTTGGTCGAAATGCGCGTATAGGTGCTAACGCCGTGGTAGTAAAAAGTGTTGATGAAGGTTCAACAGTTGTAGGAATTCCGGCAAAGCCTGTCGATTCTGAAATCTCCGGGACAGATATTTTTACAGCTTACGGAACGCCCACTGCAGACATTTCTGCCCAAGAGGAAGATATAATTAAGAATTTATTAGATGAATTAAATAATTTGCAAATAAGACTGGAAAGATTAGAACAGCGAACTGTCAACAATCAGCGGAAGGAAGTTTCCGATACAGCTGAAAAACCTTCGGATGACTTAATTCAGGATGAGGTAGGACACCATGGAAGTTGACTTTATCTATCTTTCAGGAAGGCGATAATGCTATGAAACTAGGTACGAAGGGCAGATATGCAGTGATGGCAATGGTTGATTTGGCCATGCAGGAAAGTAAGAAACCTGTAAATTTAAGTCAGATTGCTGAACGCCAGGAGATTTCACTAGCTTATCTCGAGCAACTTTTTACTAAACTTCGCCGTGCCAAACTTGTTAAGAGTATTCGTGGTCCTGGCGGAGGCTATCAATTATCATACCCGTCTACCAATATTCGTATTTACGATATTATTATGGCAGTGGATGAGTCAATTGAAGTTACAAGATGTAAACCAGATGGCGCTCTAAGCTGTATAAGTAAGGGTAGTCGTTGTTTAACTCACGATTTATGGGATGAGCTAGGTCGGCAAATTCATCTGTATTTAAATTCGGTCACTTTGGAAGATATTTGTGAAGGACGAGTGCTAGGAACTAGTCGAGTAGATTTGAGTCCAGAAAAACAAATAATAGCGTAATGGGATCAATTATGAATGTTTACCTTGATTATAATGCTACCTCCAAGCTAAGACCTGAAGCCATTACAGGGATGGAAAAGGCTATGAAACTGTGTGGTAATTCTTCATCCGTGCATAGATTTGGGCGCTTGGCTAGGCGCGCTGTAGAGCAGTCTAGAGAGGCATTGGCTGATGCTATAAATGCATCACACGATGAGGTTATCTTTACTAGTGGAGGAACTGAATCAAACAACTTTGCCCTGTTAGGGAGTAGAAAGAAAATTATAGCTTCATCCATTGAACATGACTCAGTTCTTCAACATGTATCTGAGTCTGCTAGGATTGGGGTAAATAATGATGGAAGAATTGATTTATTCCATCTTGAGGAATTACTAGAAAAAGAAAAATCTTCTGTAATCGTCTCTGTGATGATGGCTAATAACGAGACAGGTGTAATTCAACCTATAGAGAAAATTGTAGAGTTATGTCGTCGTTACGATGCTTGGGTCCATTGTGATGGGGTTCAGGCCTTAGGCAAGATCCCGGTTTCTTTTTCAAGCTTAGGTGTTGATATGATGAGCTTATCTGCGCATAAGTTAGGTGGCCCTCAGGGCGTTGGAGCACTAATTATACGTGATGGGGTCAGTCTTAGCCCAATTAGTGTTGGTGGCGGACAAGAGAGAGGGCAACGGGCGGGTACGGAGAATATAATTGGCATAGGTGGATTTGGGGCTGTTTGTGAAACTATTAATTGCTCTTTAAAGCTTTCAGAATCGCTCCTTGCGATGCGCGATAATATTGAAAAAAAATTAATTAAAATTGCTCCTGATATAGCTATATACGGAAAAGAATCACCCCGTTTAACCAACACGTCTTGCATTGGGTTACCTGGAATAAAAAACGAAGTACAAGTAATGGCATTAGACTTGGCAGGAGTTGCTGTTAGCTCAGGTTCTGCATGCTCTAGTGGTAAAATCAAACCAAGCCATGTTCTTGTTGCTATGGGAGCTAATAGTGAATCAGCTGAGTGTGCTATTCGTGTTTCTCTTGGATGGGATACAAGTTCTTTTGACTGTGATAGCCTAATAAAATCCTGGGAAGCTCTGGCCAGAAGTCGCGTTGAACATAAATTTCATAAGTCAACGGTGGCATGATGGAAAATATGTTAAACAGTGATAGATTGGATACGCTTGAGCCTATTTATCTTGATTACCAGGCGACAACTCCAGTGGATCCTCTGGTGGTGGAAGAAATGCTTCCGTGGCTAACGGAAAAATTCGGAAACGCGCATTCTTCTCAGCATGTCTATGGGATTGAAGCTGAGGCCGCGGTGGAGAGAGCAAGAGCAGCGGTTGCTGCAAGTATTCATGCAACACCCAGTGAAATAATTTTTACATCAGGAGCAACTGAATCGAATAACTTAGCGATAAAGGGAGCTGCTAGATTTGCCCATAGGTATAAAGCTGGTAATCATATAATTATTCTTGAGACCGAACATAAATGCGTTTTGGAATCTTGTTCGTCTTTAGAAGGTGAAGGCATAAACACAACTACGGTAAAAGTTGGCAAAGATGGTTTAGTTAATCTCAAGGAGCTAGAAGATGCCATTACGGAAAATACTATCCTCGTTTCTATAATGGCTGTTAATAATGAAATAGGAGTAATACAACCTTTATCTGAGATAGGTTTGATGTGTCGAAATAGATCTATCTTATTTCATACAGATGCGGCTCAAGCTGTGGGTAAAATACCTATTAACGTCGATGAGATGTTTGTCGATTTGATGAGTGTTTCAGGTCATAAGTTATATGCCCCTAAGGGAATAGGGGTTCTATTTGTTAGACGGCGTCCTCGTGCACGATTAATGGCCGAAATATCTGGAGGTGGTCAGGAGAGAGGTATGAGGTCAGGAACACTGCCAGTTCCATTGATCGTAGCTTTGGGCAAGGCTTGCGAGATTGCTGGTGAAGAAATGGATAAAGAGTCTAAAAGATTAGAAATATTGCGCGACGGCTTTTTATCAAAGTTAAAGAAAAATATTCCAGATATAGTTGTTAATGGCTCAATGAGTCACAGAATTTCAGGAAATCTAAATATAATTTTCCCAGGTGTACCATCATCATCCCTAATTAAGTCTTTGAGGGATGTCGCTATTTCTAATGGTTCAGCTTGTTCTTCGGCTTCAACTGAGCCGTCATACGTGCTTAGAGCGCTGGGAATAACTCAGGAACTTGCCTCATGTTCAGTTAGAATAGGGTTTGGGCGGTTCACCAATGAAGAAGAAATTGAGTTCGCCGTGAAAAGAATTAGTGAAGAAGTTTTATTAATAAGAGCTAATCATGAAGCTGCAGCAGAATGATTTTAAGAGGAACTAATGTCTAACCATATTGATGCCATTGAAAAATCAGAGCTAGTTGGTGATCAGTACAAATATGGATTTGTAACTGATATAGAGGTCGATTTAGCCCCTAAGGGACTGAATGAAGATATTGTAAAGCTAATTTCTCATAAAAAAGATGAGCCGGGTTGGATGCTTGAGTGGAGGCTAAAAGCTTATCGACATTGGCTAAATATGAAACCCCCACAATGGCAGAAAGTTTCTTTTGAGCCAATTGATTATCAAGATTCTTATTATTACGCTGCGCCAAAGGTTGGTGATAAGCCGAAATCTCTAGATGAAGTCGATCCGACATTAATAGAGACCTATAATAAATTAGGTATACCGCTGCGCGAACAAGAAGTGCTGGCGGGAGTCGAAGGTGCACCAGCAGTAGCGGTAGACGCAGTTTTTGATAGTGTTTCAGTGGCAACCACTTATAAAGCTAAACTTGAAGAAGTAGGGGTTATATTTTGCTCTATATCTGAAGCAATCCATACCTACCCTGAACTAGTTAAATCATATCTCGGCTCTGTCGTCCCTTACGGCGATAATTATTTTTCTGCGCTAAATTCAGCCGTGTTTACAGACGGTTCTTTTGTTTATATTCCCAAGGGGACTAGATGCCCTATGGAACTTTCTACTTATTTTCGTATTAATCAGGAAAACACAGGTCAGTTTGAAAGAACTTTGATCGTGGCTGACGAAGACACCCATGTCAGCTATTTAGAAGGATGTACGGCTCCAATGAGAGATGAACACCAGTTACACGCGGCTGTTGTAGAACTTATAGCACTTGAAAATGCTGAAATTAAATATTCTACAGTTCAAAACTGGTATCCTGGGGACAGTGAAGGAAAAGGAGGTATATATAATTTCGTTACTAAACGGGGAGCTTGTAGGGGAGATAATTCGAAAATTTCATGGACACAAGTTGAGACTGGTTCCGCTATTACCTGGAAGTATCCAAGCTGTATTCTGCAGGGCGATAATTCTGTAGGGGAGTTTTATTCGATTGCAATTACAAATAATTATCAGCAGGCCGATACGGGTACAAAAATGATTCATATTGGTGAAAATACAAAATCACGAATTATATCTAAGGGAATTTCTGCGGGTCATGCAGATCAGACCTATCGAGGTTTGGTGCGAATGCAAAAAAAGGCAGAAAAGGCAAGAAACTATACTCAGTGTGACAGTTTGTTGATCGGAGATCAGTGTGGTGCGCATACAGTGCCTTATATAGAAAGTAAAAATCCTACTGCTCAAGTTGAACATGAAGCAACAACAAGTCGAATAAATGAAGATCAATTATTTTATTGCCGACAAAGAGGCCTTACAGATGAAGAGGCTGTCTCACTTATTGTTAATGGGTTTTGCCGTGAAGTACTCCAGACATTGCCTATGGAGTTTGCGGTAGAGGCTCAAAAGCTGGTTGGAATAAGTCTTGAAGGAAGTGTTGGCTAACAAAAGTCACATAGAGGTCTACAGAAATGGCGTTATTAGAAATCCGTAATTTACATGTAACGGTTGAAAACAAACCAATACTTAACGGAGTTAACTTAAAAATTGAACCTGGAGAAATACACGCAATAATGGGGCCGAATGGGTCTGGTAAAAGTACTTTGTCATATATCTTGTCTGGACGTGAAGGTTATAAAATTACTGATGGAGAGGTGATTTATAATGGAATTGATTTACTAGAATTAGAGCCAGATCAGAGGGCACGTGAAGGGGTGTTTTTGGCATTCCAATATCCAGTTGAAATCCCTGGAGTAGTGGGTTTGACATTTCTTAAAACAGCTCTTAACGCCATAAGGGTTCATAGAGGAGAAAACGAATTAGATGCTATGGATTTTTTGAAATTCGTTCGTGAAAAGGCTCAATCGTTAGAAATAGATGATGAAATGTTGAAGCGTTTTGTAAATGAAGGTTTTTCTGGTGGAGAAAAAAAACGTATGGAAATACTCCAGATGGCAATACTTCAACCAAAACTTGCTATATTAGATGAAACTGATTCTGGTCTTGACATAGATGCTCTTCAAGTTGTTTCAAAAGGCATAAATGCTCTACGTGACGCCAATCGTGGAATGCTTTTGATTACTCATTACCAGCGTCTGTTGAACTATGTACATCCTGATAAGGTCCATGTTCTTGCTAATGGTAGAATTGCTAAGTCTGGAGATGGAGCCTTAGCACAAGAACTGGAAGAAAAAGGTTATGCTGAATTTAATGCATTTGTGGAGTAAAAATATTGCCTGATGGTGCTGGTCGCAGTTTTACTTTTCTTGAACAGGCTGCAAGGGACGATCTAATAGGTTTAGGGTCGCAACTAAAATGGCTACGAGAGTTAAAGGAAAGTGGTGCTTCAATCTTTAAAGAAAGAGGGCTGCCTAATCGTTCTGACGAATACTGGCGTTATACTCAGTTGAATAAACTAATAGAAATTGATTTTCAGTTATCTAAAGAATCTCCTTTTGTTGGCTCTAAACAACTTTCTCAGGGAGTTTCAGGTGGTTTGTCCACTTATCGTATTGTGCTGGTGAACGGCTGCTTAAGAAAGGATTTATGTTCGATCGAGAACCTTCCTAAAGGAGTTTTGATTGCTGGCCTTAATGCTGCGATATCTTCAGTGCCCAGTCGTCTAGAAAAAAAATTAGGTAAGAACATAGACCTTGAAAATATGCCTATGGCTGCACTGAATACTGCATTCTTAAAAGAGGGAGTAATTATACTTGTTGATAACGATATCGTTATTGATAAACCTATTGAATTAATTTCTATTACTATGCCGAACAAATATCCGACGATGTCTCAACCTCGCTTTCTAATTGATTTAGGAGAGAACGCTAAAGCGACCTTAATTGAAAGTCATATTGGAAATACTGAAATACCCTATTTTAATAATGTAGTTTCCGAAGTAACGATTGGTGAAGGCGCAGGGCTGGACCATTATAAGCTTCAAGAGGAAGGCCTAGCAGCGGTTCATATTTCCACAATAGCATTAAGACTTCAGAGGCAGTCTTTGTATAGAGGGTTTATTTTGCAAAGTGGGGGCTTAATAGGGCGTACTGAGGCGAGTGCTGTTCTGGATGGTTCTGAGTCGGATTGTAGGTTTGATGGGGTTTATCTTGGGAGTAGAAATCAACTACTCGACACAACTACTTCCATTAAACATGTTGCAACTAATTGCAAATCCCGACAAGTTTTTAAAGGTGTATTGGATGGGAGTGCTCATGGAGTTTTTCAAGGTAAAACCCACGTAACAATTGGAGCTCAAAAAACGGATGGTTATCAGTTGAGTAGAGCTTTAATGTTATCTCCAGACGCTGAAATAACCACGAAACCTGAGCTTGAAATCTATGCTGATGATGTAAAGTGTAGTCATGGAGCGACTTCTGGAGATTTGGATGCAGATTCTTTATTTTACCTTAAAAGTCGTGGATTATCACCAGATGTTGCTCGTCGCGTGTTGGTTGAGGCATTTTTAAATGAATCTTTATCTGAGATAAAGTTGAACGAAATTTTTGAGGGTTTTACAAATCATGTTAGGGGTTGGCTGAATAGTAAAACTAAACAGTCCGCTGTAGGATAAAGGTTGTTTGTAATGATGTCTTTAAGAACAGACGAACATGAAAAACATACATTTAATGTAGATAAGGTTCGCAAAGACTTCCCTATTTTCAAAGAGTGTATGAACGGGCAGCCTTTAGTTTTTCTAGACACGGCAGCTTCTGCCCAGAAGCCTAATCAGGTTATAGATTCTATTAGAGATATATATCAAACTGAGTATGCAAACGTGCACCGAGGTCTTTATAAGATAAGTGAGGCGCTCACAGCTAAGTACGAGGGTGTCAGGGAAATTATTTCTGATTATATTAATACAGAACACACTACTGAAATTGTTTTTACACGTAATGCTACGGAATCCATAAACTTAGTTGCAAGAAGCTTTGGAACAGCTTTTTTAAAAGAAAACGATGAAATTATCCTTAGTGAGCTCGAACACCATGCCAATATCGTGCCTTGGCAAATGCTTCGTGACGAGATTGGAGTGATAATAAAAGTTGCCCCGATCAATGATGAGGGTGAAATTATAATGTATGAGTTTGAAAAACTTCTTTGCAATAGAACAAAACTGGTTGCCATTTCTCATATGTCAAATGTTTTAGGAAGTATATTGCCAGTTAAAGAAATAACCCGTTTATCTCAAGCGGTGGGAGCGAAGGTGTTGATAGATGGATGTCAGGCCATAACTCACTTACCCGTTGATGTTCAAGAAATTGGTTGTGATTTTTACGTGTTTTCAGGTCATAAGCTTTATGGTCCTTCAGGAGTAGGTGTTTTATATGCGAGAGAAGAATTATTAGAAATAATGCCCCCATTTATGGGCGGAGGAGATATGATTAGTTCGGTTACTTTTGAAGAATCTACTTGGGCTAAGATACCTCATAAGTTTGAAGCGGGAACCCCAGCAATAGTTCAAGTTATTGGCTTGGGTGTGGCCATTGAATATCTCAAATCTTTAGGATTAGAAGACATACGAAAATACGAAAAGACTATATTAGATTATGCAACCCAGAAATTGTTAGATATTGAAGGCTTGAGATTGATTGGAACAGCTGAAGATAAGGCCAGTGTATTGTCTTTTACATTAGATTTTGCGCATGCACATGATATTGCTACGATTATTGATTCATCTGGTGTTGCTGTTCGAGCTGGACATCACTGTGCTCAACCGTTAATGAACAGAATGAATGTAGCTGCTACTGTACGAGCTTCTTTAGGGCTTTATAATACAGAAGAGGACATAGATCGTCTGGTCAGTTCTCTGCATAATGTAAATGAGATTTTCAACTAATGGATAGTCTTCGCGAACTTTATCAGGAAGTTATTTTAGACCACGGCAAGAATCCGAGGAACTTTAATACACCTGACGATCCAACGAATAAAGCGTTAGGTAATAATCCGCTATGTGGGGATCAATTAACAGTCTACCTTAAGGTTAATTCTGGGGTTGTGGAAGATGTTGCATTTATAGGCCGTGGATGTGCAATATCTATTGCTTCAGCATCTATGATGACAGAATTTATTAAAGGTAAATCTGAGGATGAGATAAAACAAATTTTTAATAAGTTTCATGAAATGTGTACAGAAGATGCCAGTGATAAAAGTACTATTGAAGAGTTAGAAAAACTACAAGTTCTCTCAGGAGTGAGGGAGTTCCCGACTCGTGTTAAATGCGCGACCTTGCCATGGCATACTTTACTAGCTGCGTTGGCCGGTGAAAAAGAAGTAACAACTGAGTAGGATTAAAGATGGTGAAAAATAGTCCTAGTTTAGCTGATTTTATGCCGAATGAGATTAATTTAGGTGATCAGTTAGTTGCTCGAGCAGGATCGAAGTTAGAGTCAGGGGTAGATATTGCATCTAAGGAAACGGTGATTACCGCTTTGAGAAAAGTGCATGATCCAGAAATTCCGGTAAATATATATGATCTAGGCCTGATTTATGACTTAAACCTTTTTTCAGATGGTACAATTAAGATCGACATGACCTTGACAGCTCCCACCTGCCCTGTGGCGGGAGAAATACCGGTATGGGTTGCTGAAGCGTTAGCTGAGATAGAAGGTATTGGTGAAGTCGAGGTGAATCTTGTTTGGGAGCCTCGGTGGTCAGCGGACAGAATGACTGATGAAGCTAAATTGACCTTAAATTTGTTTTAGTTTTGGGCATGAACGTATGAAAGGACCGAATGACAATGGTTGAGCCTATTATCACAATGACTGAAGCAGCTATTAAGCGTGCAAAAAGCTTAATGTCTAGCGCTAAGGCGGATATTGTTGGCTTGAGAGTTGGTATAAGTACACGTGGGTGCTCAGGTCTGTCATACGTGGTTGAATATGCCTCAGAAAAACGTCAATTTGAAGAAATCGTAGAGAAAGAAGGGATAAATATATTTATTGACCCGGCCGCCACTATGTTTCTGATCGGATCGGAAATGGATTATCAAGAAGGAAGCTTTCAAACAGGATTTGTTTTTAATAATCCAAATGCTAAAGGCACTTGTGGTTGCGGGGAATCATTTCACGTATGAGTGGACTATGCTTTTAATTGTGACTGTTTTCTGAATGGTCAAAATAATTTTTATTGAAAAAGATGGAAAACGAAGACAGGTCAATGGGGAATCCGGTGATTCTTTAATCCAGGTAGCTTGGGATAATGAGATTGATATTGAAGGAGCCTGCGAAGGAGCCATGGCTTGTTCTACGTGCCATGTAGTTGTAGATGAAAATTGGTTTAAAGAGTTGGATGAAGCCTCAGAAGAAGAAGAGGACATGTTGGATCTAGTTTATGGTTTATCCGCCACCTCTCGGTTAGGATGTCAAATTATAATTTCTGAAGATTTAGATGGCCTCACTCTTTACCTGCCTGACGAGACACATAATAAATTGCTAGATTGACCTAGGGAGTGAGTGTTTTGGGAAATAATTTTTCCGAGTTTGAGCTTTATTCGCTGTTGAAAGAACAAGACACTAAACTTTGGGATGAATACGTTTCTCATCCTTTCGTCTGCCAAATTGGAACTGGAACACTGACTAGAGAATGCTTCCAACGCTATTTGGGTCAAGATTATTTATTTTTAATACATTTTGCTCGAGCTTATGGTTTGGCAGCGTACAAGAGTGATAATATTAATGATATTCGTGTTGCTGCTAACGCTATGATTGCAATTATTGATAAAGAAATTTCTCTGCATCTGGAATATTGTCAGAGTTGGGGTCTATATAAGGATCATTTGGAGTCCCTTGATGAATTGACAGCTACTATAGCCTATACACGTTATGTTCTTGAAAAGGGTCTCCAGGGCGATTTGGTTGATTTATTTGTTGCTCTTGCCCCTTGTATAATTGGTTACAGTGAAATTGGTATACGTTTGGCGAATGATCCAAATACGAACCTGGATAATAACCCTTACTCTTCTTGGATTGCCATGTACTCTGGAGAAGAGTATCAACGGGTAGCGATGCAACATGCAAAGACTTTAGATAGACTTTGGGTAGAAAGAGCGGGTCAAAAAAGATTTGATAAACTTAGGAAAACCTTTTCACAAGCGGTTAGGCTTGAGATTAATTTTTGGCAAATGGGCTTAGATGGTAATTTATGATAAATGTATTGAGAAGTATTTGATTATGCCTGTTTATTATCAAGCCATTTCAAAACAATTGGAGTACTAATTGAATAGTCTAGGCATTCAGAAGAGTCCAGAAAACACCAGAGTTATTGTCGCCATGTCAGGAGGTGTAGATAGCTCTGTAACTGCAGCATTACTTCATGAGGAAGGGTATGATGTTGTTGGTATTACTCTACAACTCTATGATTATGGAAACACGTCAGAAAATTCCAGGAGCTGTTGTGCTGGTCAAGACGTGTACGATGCCAAACGTGTGGCTGATCGGCTGAATATACCGCATTACGTTTTAGATTATGAAGAAACTTTTAAAAATGACGTAATTGATAGCTTTGCAGAAAGTTATGTGAAAGGTGAAACACCAATTCCTTGTGTTACATGCAATCAAACAGTTAAATTTCGTGATCTATTAAAAACCGCTCAAGATATAGGTGGGGATGTCATAGCAACAGGGCACTATATACGCTTAGTCAATAGTACAAAGGGACAAGAGTTGCATCGGGCAGTCGACACCTCACGCGATCAAAGTTATTTTTTATTCGCTACGACTAAAAGTCAGCTTAATCTTTTGCGTTTTCCACTTGGAAGTATGGCTAAAAATGAGGTACGCAGTTTGGCTCGTCGGTATGAGCTCATCAATGCTGAAAAACCTGATAGTCAAGATATATGTTTTGTCCCTTATGGAAATTATTCTAGTGTAATTGAACGCTTGAAGCCTGGCGCAAGCGAGCCTGGCGAAATAGTTGACCTTGAGGGAAAGGTATTAGGCTATCACAACGGAATAATTCATTACACTATAGGTCAGCGCAAAGGACTTGGTATTGGCGGTCGATCTGGAGGTGGTGAAGATGGAAAGCCTTTATATGTTATAAAACTTGACCCAGAAAATAAAAAAGTAATTGTTGGAAACAGGTCAGATCTCTCAGTTCGTAAGATACCTGTAAAAGGGATAAATTGGCTGGGTGAAGGAGATAAGGCTCCGTCGGATGGTATAAAGATTTCTGTAAAGGTTCGTTCCACTCAAGACCCTGTTTTAGCTACATTATTTGGGTGTGGTGATGGTAAAGGGACATTAGAGTTTTTTGAACCTGAGTATGGTGTAGCGCCTGGTCAAGCGGCGGTTTTCTATACAGATACTCGCTTGCTGGGTGGCGGTTGGATATCTAGATAATAGAAATTTAGGATATATTATATGGCTACATATGTTCTTGTTCACGGTGCTTATCATGGAGCGTGGTGTTACTCTAAAGTTAAGCCTTTACTTGAATCAGCAGGTCATAAAGCTCTAGCTGTCGACTTGCCGGGTCATGGTAATAACATAGTGCCAATAGAGAAAGTAACTTTTTCTGCCTATGTTCATTATTTAAATAAGGTCATCGATGATCAGGAAGAAAAAGTGCTTTTAGTGGGTCATAGCCTAGGAGGCATGAGCATTAGTCAAGTGGCCGAAAATAAGCATGGAAAGATAAAAAAGTTGGTATATTTAACGGCATTGTTACCAATGGATAATGAGTCACGAATGAGCATTTCAGATAGAGTCAACGAAGACTCAACAGTTGCTCATGCCAGAATATCTACACAAGATGGTTTAGCCACTCAAATAGACAACAAGTTATTAAAAACACTATTCTATCATGATTGTAGTCAATCTGACTTATCTATGGCCAAAAACAATTTAGTACCTCAAGCTAGTGAACCATTGACTGCAAAAGTTTGCTTAACAGCCGAAAAATACGGCAGTGTTCCTCGGGTATATATTGAGTGTCTGCGTGATCGTGCTATTCCGATTAAGATGCAACGAAAAATGGTATCTGATGTGCCTTGTGAATATGTAGAAACTTTGGACACTGCTCATTCACCATTTTTTTCAGCTCCTGAAGAGTTGGCGCAACTCCTTATCTCATTGTAGAACTCTAACATTTAGTAGAATAAGATTCCTTTTTCCGATAGTTAAAATAATCACTCTATAAAAAATAATCTAATTTTAAAGTAAGGGGATTCAAAGTGCTAATTACAAAAAACCCTTCTACTGTTGCTAAGCCATCAGCGCTTTATAGTCATTCTGTAGAAATACCTGAAAATGCTCGTTGGCTGGTAACTGCTGGTCAGGTAGGAAAAAGAGAGGATGGAACAATGCCTCATGGGTTTGAAGCCCAGCATGAACAGGTATGGGAAAATACTATTGCTATTCTTGAAGCTTCTGGCTATGGAGTAGAAGATATTGTCAGGCTTAATGTCTATTCAACTGATCCTGGTGGACTAAAATTTCTTACCCCGCATAGAAAAAAATATCTAAATTCAGATCACATTCCGCCGTCTACTTGGGTTGTGGTCAGTCAATTGGCAAACCCTGAATGGGTGGTTGAAATGGAAACAATTGCGGCACGCGTTTTTTAGCTTGTTTTTGCTAAGAGTTTTACGTTTAGTTGCTTTTTTTCGCAAAGTTATATGAGAAAATAAAAAAAAATGTAAATGATGAAAAATAAATTAGACCCTGATATTTATATCACGTTCCTTGACACGTATTTGGGGTCTGATTATATCGCGTTGACCTCATTTCGTGGCGGAGTAGCTCAGCTGGTTAGAGCAGGGGAATCATAATCCTCGTGTCGGGGGTTCAAGTCCCTCCTCCGCTACCACTATTTTTTTTGATAATTAAATATATAAGGTCTAGTCTAATTTATTAAAGACTTGCTTTACACTTGTCTCCTCTGTTTCAATTATTGATATATGATTCCTAGAGAGGAGAAAATTATGCCTGAGAAGTTAGACGAAAGTGCAGTAGGAAGAGCTGCAAAAATATTGGCAGAAGCAACTCGTTCTAGAACACTAATAAACCGATTGCCAGTAGATATACGCCCAGTCAATTCTGAGGATGGGAAGGCCATTGCTGAGGCAGCTCTTGACCTTATTGACAAGGAAGTGGTTGGTTGGAAAATCGGATATGCCTCTATCGCTGAAAGACGAGACATGGAAAATGTTCCAGTCCCGGGGCGTCTATTGCAGGGCTCCATATTGCAGAGTCCAGCTAATATACATTTAAGTGAATTAAATCATCCACTCATCGAGGCTGAGATTGCTTTAGTGCTCGGATCAGACATGCCTGCACGTGACACACTATATACACCTGAAGAAGCCAAAGAGGCGGTGTCTAGCGCTCATGTTGCTATAGAAATCGCTGATCCCCGTTACAAAGACTTTAATGAACCAGAAAATGCAGAATTTATAGCCGATAATGCTTGTTCAAGATTTGTAGTTGTTGGGCCTGAAGTGCCCAATTGGAAAGATGGCCCTCTATCGGATATTGAAGTAACTATGTTATTTGATGATGAGCTTGTCTCTAAGGGAAGAAAAGATGATGATCGATGCGATGGCTTTTGGTCTCTTGCTTGGTTGATAAATGATGTTGGTAAAAGAGGTTATAGCCTAAAAGCCGGGCAAGTTTTTTCCTCAGGAGCGGTAGCAAAAGTATTACCACTTGGAGACACTAGAAAGGTGGTTGTGAACTTTAATGGGGTGGACGCAGCTCTAAGTATTGGCGAATGAATTAAAACATTTTAGGAGATTAGTGCATGATAAATTCTGTCCAAGCTAAAGACTACGAAGAAATGCGTTCTAACCATAGTTTAGAAATACCTGAATATTATAACTTTGGGTTTGATGTGATTGAAAAAAGAGCCAGGGAACATGATAAAACTGCGTTTATATATATATCTCGTGAAAGAGAACTAGTAGAACACCACAAGTTTTCTGATTTGAATAAAAGCTCAAACCGTTTTGCTAACGTATTACTAGGTCTAGGGGTTAGACACGGCGATTTTGCTTTCGTCATGATTCCTCGTGTGCCTGCATGGTACCAAGTCATGATTGGTTGCATAAAAACTGGTGTTGTAGCTATGCCCGGGACTAATTTATTAACACCAAAAGATATTGAGTATCGTATAAATAAGTCTGGAGCCAAGTTAGCGATAGTGACTTCCGATGCTCTTTCTAAGATTGAAGAAATCCGAGATAAGTGTCCCAGTTTACAGCATTTAATAGTAGTAGGAGAAAATCATGATGGCTGGGTTGAATTCAACGAAGCTTGTGCCCTAGCCAGTGATGTCCTGAATAGGGCGGATGTTTATCGCACCCGTGCAGAGGAGATCATGTTGGTCTATTTTACATCGGGAACAACTGCTTTTCCTAAAATGGTGCCTCGTGATCATGGCTATGCACTTGCTCACGATATAACAGGTCGCTATTGGATGGAACTCAATGAAAATGACATTCACTGGACGCTATCCGATACTGGATGGGCAAAAGCTGCATGGGGAATGCTTTTTCCTCCATGGTTATTCGGAGTAACAATTATTCTTTATGATGCTGATCTTCGTTTTGATGCAGAGACACATTTGGAACTAATTAAAGAATTTGGAGTAACAAAATTTTGTGCTCCCCCCACTGTCTATCGTGTTTTTGCTCAGACAGATTTAACCAAATATGACCTAAGTTCAATAAATCACTCAATTAGTGCTGGTGAGCCTTTAAACCCCGAAGTTATGAGGGTTTGGAAGGACGCTACAGGGACAGAAATCTATGATGGCTATGGCCAGACAGAGACCATAAATATAGTTGCTAATTTTCCTGGTCAGGAATTGCGTCCTGGTTCAATGGGACGACCAGTTCCAGGTCTAGATGTTGATATAATAGATGAATCAGGCAACATTTTAGGCGACAACGAGGTAGGTCATATAGCGGTTAAATTAAATGAACCATATCCTCCTGGCTTATTTACCGGTTATTATAATGATCAGGAGGCTAATAAAGAATGTTTTCGTAACGATTGGTATTATACTGGTGATACGGCGACTAGAGACCCAGATGGTTACATATGGTTTGTCGGCCGTTCAGACGACATAATTTCGTCAGCAGGTTACAGAATTAGCCCATTTGAAGTTGAGAGCGTACTTCAGGAACATCCAGCAATCGCAGAATCTGCTGTTGTGGCCAAGCCTGATAAGATACGTGGTTCTATAGTTAAGGCATTCGTTGTTCTTGCACCAGGAAATGAATCTACATCTAAGCTTGAAAAAGAAATTCAGGATTTTGTTAAGGAGCAGACAGCGCCGTATAAATATCCTCGTGAAATTGAGTTTCGAAAAACTCTTCCAAAAACGATCTCAGGAAAAATAAGACGCGTTGAGTTAAGGGCTGAATTGTAAGTTTAGATTTTACTTTAAAAGAATAGCACTCCTATTCAGTATCGAGTATTATATATATATTCGTTGAATACCACGGTGCTAGTCGGATAATAAGTTCTATCTAGTATATAATTGTCCATCTGTGGCTGTAGAGACCTTTAATAACTTATGTTAATCGGGTGAAAAATGTCTGAAGAGGCTAAGCTAACTATACGACTTAACGTTAATGACAACGTAATTGTCGCTCGCGTTGAAATACTGCCAGGTACTCATATTCAAGATGAGAATATCAAAACTATCGTTCAGATTCCTAGAGGTCATAAAATTGCTACTTCTTTAATTTCTAAAGGTGACGTAGTCAGGAAGTACAATCAGATAATTGGCTTTGCTACTGAGGATATAAGTGCAGGAGATCATATCCATACTCATAACTGTGAATTTAGAGTATTTGAGCGTGATTATGCCTTTTCTACTGAATTAATTAAAAGCACAAAAGTTCCTATAGAGAAGCAAAGGACATTTCAGGGTTATAAACGTCAAACTGGTAGGGTAGGGACACGCAATCATATAGGCATTCTTACTTCAGTGAATTGTTCGGCCACCGTAGCCCGTTATATTGCAGATACATTCAATAAGACTGATCTTCTTATGGATTACCCCAACATTGATGGTGTTTCAGCATTTGTCCATTCAACCGGATGTGGTATGGCAGATTCTGGAGAAGGATATGAAAATTTGCAAAGAACCTTGTGGGGCTATGCCCGCCATCCTAATTTTTCTGGAATATTAATTGTCGGGTTAGGTTGTGAAGTTAATCAAATACCATTTCTGCTCGATTCATATGGTCTTGAACTTAATGACACATTTCAAACTATGACTATTCAAGAATCAGGTGGGACCCGGAAAACGGTTGATGAGGCGGTCGAGCGGATAAAAACAATGTTACCAACTGCAAACGAGGTAACTCGTGAGCCAGTTCCTGCAAGCGAACTGACCGTTGCACTCCAATGTGGAGGTTCTGACTCATATTCAGGCATAACAGCAAACCCAGCTTTAGGAAATGCTGTTGATCGATTAGTTGCCAATGGCGGTACCGGGATTCTTTCTGAAACGCCGGAGATTTATGGAGCCGAGCACCTATTAACAAGAAGAGCAATAAGTCCTGATGTTGGAGAAAGGCTAGTTGAAAGAATTCGTTGGTGGGAAGACTATACAGCTCGAAATCATGGTACAATGGATAATAATCCATCTCCTGGAAATAAAGCAGGAGGTCTTACAACCATATTAGAGAAGTCACTTGGGGCAGCAGCTAAAGGTGGCACCACAAATTTAATGGGTGTTTACAAATACGGAGAACTAATTGAGAAAAAAGGTTTTGTTTTTATGGATAGTCCTGGTTACGACCCTGCATCAATTACAGGTCAGGTCGCTTCTGGTGCCAATCTAGTTTGTTTTACAACTGGGAGAGGTTCTGTATATGGATGCAAGCCTTCACCATCAATAAAACTTTCGACTAACACTGCAATGTATCGCAAAATGTCAGAAGACATGGATATAAATTGTGGGGTCATAGCGGATGGAGATTCATCTGTTGAAGAAGTTGGTGAACAGATATTTGAATATTTTTTATCTGTTGCTAGTGGAAATAAATCTAAGTCAGAAGAAATGGGATTTGGTGATAATGAGTTTATTCCATGGCAAATAGGCGCGGTAATGTGATTTTTTTGGGTCTAGTAAAGCTATCTGATAAATTGATCTATGTAGTCAGTTCCTAAGCCACATTCTTCATACCACGATTTGCAAAGATCTATTTTGGTGAAAACGTCATCGTATCCTATCTGGGCACCATTTTCATCAACGTAAATGACTGGCCCTCCATTATTGAAAAACGTAATCATCTCGTTTTTATCTTCAAGGACTAAAGTGTGCGTTTCCCCAGGTGGTTCATATACGTATGTCCCAGGTTCAGCTACCCAGTCATGTTCCAAATATCGCCATTTTCCTTTGATAACGTACCCGTGTACTGGTGCTGGATGTCTGTGTCTGCTTAGCATTCCGGCACGACGCACTCTTAGTAGATCGGTGAATCCGCCCCCTCTTGTGTCGAGCATAAGAGGTCTAAACCAAACGTTGTCCTTTTGAGGCACCCATACTCTTTCATCTTCTGGGGCTGCTAATGTAATAATTTCCGATGTTGCATAAGAATGAGTTATTAAGTTGTTAGCATTTGTCATTTCGTTTCGGCTTCTAGTTATTTATAAAATTTTAACTTATTCTCTGGTCGCCATATAAGAATTTATATTTTTCAATTATTATTTCTGTTTTGCTCAAAATAAGTGATTTTAATTTTTCTGATAAATATTCTGATGATGTTTTTGTTGTGACATTAGAATTACTACCTTCTACAAGAATAGCCCATTCTGTTTTCTGATTAGGATCAACTGTTTGGCCTAATGCGTTGGCCAATCTTTTATCGGCTTCAACGTCTACTGACACTAGACAAGATCCAACAATGCCCGGAAGTTCATTCAACTCGTGAAGGGCGCCTTTGTTTATCCACTCTAGTAATTTCTGTTTTTTTGTCGGGTCCAAATAGAAGCGAAATAAGGCAAGGGCTGCTCCCATTCCGCATGTATAATCAGCCTCTACTCTGCATGGCATACGGTGCCATTTAGTAAACTGAGGCATTATCGATTTGCTCCATTCTGATGGAGTTTTAAGAACTTTTGCGTAATCTGGTGAAGCTATATTATCTGAGTCTAGCGCCTCATACGTCGAAAGATATTTAATTTCTGCTTCCACCGCTTCATACCTTCTAGCCCTCCGGAAACCAGCAATGTTAATGCGTTCCATGAGGTGTTCTCGATTGTACCACTCATTAAAGTCTGCATCCAATTCTGAGGACACTTCCGTGAAGGTCATCAATAAGCCTTTACCGTATAACTTCATATTATCTGTCCCTTCACTCGAGTTCTCGTGGTCGTATAAATTTAATTAGCTTAGTATTTGTTGATTTAATATCAGTCCAATTTTCATTATTAAGTTCGAATGCAGCGAGTGCTCCAGCGGAAAATCCTTCATTTAGTTTTTCTTGGGTTATGTCTAAGCTATCACCTATTATTAAATGCATCGCGAGAGATTCAATTCCTGGATTATGTCCTATTAATAGAACTATTTTTACTGCGTCATCGATATTTGAAATTTGTTCTAAAATATCGCTAGGGCTGGCAAGGTAAAGCTCATCTTGTTTTACCTCTGATGTATTTTTCCCTATTACTCTTCTCATTGCATCCCAAGTCTCTTGGGTACGGCGCGCTGATGATATTAAAGCAATTTCGGGCAGTAATGCATTTTCTTTAATCCAATTTGCTATACTTATAGAATCATTAAGGCCATGCGTAGTGAGAGCTCGATCAATGTCTTCTTTACCAGGATCGTTCGACTCGGATTTGCCATGGCGCATAAGTAGAAGGTATTTCATATAAATTTCTTTTTAATCAGATCAAGGATATCTACAATTTCCATAAAATTCCCATTTTAACAAGTGATAATTATTTATTGGATATGCCAGTGCAAAAAAGGTGAAAAGACTATAGTTTAGCTTGGATTTGTTACTATTATTGTAATGATTTTATTAAGTAAATTAGAATACATTATGTATGAATTATGTATAATTTTTTATTTAAAGGTCATCAACAGGATCCTAACCTGTGTATAATAAGTAAAATTAGTCAAAAAAGCGTTTGACACCTTCGTAAACCAGGCGTACAAACCCCGCCACCGCTTGAGTTGATTAATTCTTTCGGGCGGGGTTTCCGTAAGTCATTTTCCGCTGCTCAATAGAGCTTCGGGACCTACGTGCTGTTTGACATTGTAAAAATGAACGAAGGGATGCGCAGGCGGCGGTGCATGTTTTATGCCTGCTTGCGCATCAAATACGAAGACAAATTTATCTTTTGATAAGTTTGCCTTCGCTTGTGCAAGCAAGGCTTTAAGTCAACCTGGTTAATGTTGGTTTATTCATTGATCGGGGAAATCAAACCTAAGAGTTTGATCCTGGCTCAGAGCGAACGCTGGCGGCAGGCTTAACACATGCAAGTCGAAGGAGAAGCTGGACTTCGGTTCAGTGGAAACTGGCGCACGGGTGAGTAACGCGTGGGGATATGCCCAAAGGTACGGAATAACCGTTGGAAACGACGGCTAATACCGTATGTTCCCTCAGGGGAAAAGCTTCGGCGCCTTTGGATTATCCCGCGTCCGATTAGCTAGTTGGTGAGATAACAGCTCACCAAGGCTCCGATCGGTAGCTGGTCTGAGAGGACGATCAGCCACACTGGGACTGAGACACGGCCCAGACTCCTACGGGAGGCAGCAGTGGGGAATATTGGACAATGGGGGCAACCCTGATCCAGCCATGCCGCGTGAGTGAAGAAGGCCCTAGGGTTGTAAAACTCTTTCAGCGGGGAAGATGATGACGGTACCCGCAGAAGAAGCCCCGGCTAACTCCGTGCCAGCAGCCGCGGTAATACGGAGGGGGCTAGCGTTGCTCGGAATTACTGGGCGTAAAGGGCGCGTAGGCGGACTTTTCAGTCAGGCGTGAAAGCCCCGGGCTCAACCCGGGAACTGCGTTTGATACTAGAAGTCTAGAGATCTGGAGAGGGTGGTGGAATTCCCAGTGTAGAGGTGAAATTCGTAGATATTGGGAAGAACACCGGTGGCGAAGGCGGCCATCTGGCCAGACACTGACGCTAAGGCGCGAAAGCGTGGGGAGCGAACAGGATTAGATACCCTGGTAGTCCACGCCGTAAACGATGTGTGCTAGACGTTGGGCAGCTTGCTGCTCGGTGTCGCAGCTAACGCGTTAAGCACACCGCCTGGGGAGTACGATCGCAAGATTAAAACTCAAAGGAATTGACGGGGGCCCGCACAAGCGGTGGAGCATGTGGTTTAATTCGATGCAACGCGAAGAACCTTACCAGCCCTTGACATACCGGTCGCGATTTCCAGAGATGGATTTTTTCAGTTCGGCTGGACCGGATACAGGTGCTGCATGGCTGTCGTCAGCTCGTGTCGTGAGATGTTGGGTTAAGTCCCGCAACGAGCGCAACCCTCGTCCTTAGTTGCCATCGGTTCGGCCGGGCACTCTAGGGAAACTGCCGGTGATAAGCCGGAGGAAGGCGGGGATGACGTCAAGTCCTCATGGCCCTTATGGGCTGGGCTACACACGTGCTACAATGGCGGTGACAGTGGGAAGCAAGACCGTGAGGTGGAGCAAATCCCCAAAAGCCGTCTCAGTTCGGATTGTACTCTGCAACTCGAGTGCATGAAGTTGGAATCGCTAGTAATCGTGGATCAGCATGCCACGGTGAATACGTTCCCGGGCCTTGTACACACCGCCCGTCACACCATGGGAGTTGGTTTTACCCGAAGCCGGTGCACTAACCGCAAGGAAGTAGCCGTCCACGGTAAGGTCAGCAACTGGGGTGAAGTCGTAACAAGGTAGCCGTAGGGGAACCTGCGGCTGGATCACCTCCTTTCTAAGGATGATCCGGAGAGAATTTTCTTTCTTGATCGATCTTAGCAAAACTACTTGTACCGCCGTCGGTGCATCCCTTCGTCGTCCGATCCAAGAGTAAGGAGACCGAGTTTCGGGCCTGTAGCTCAGTTGGTTAGAGCGCGCGCTTGATAAGCGTGAGGTCGGAAGTTCAAGTCTTCCCAGGCCCACCAGTTTCTTTTCGGGAAGGGGCTGTAGCTCAGTTGGGAGAGCGCCTGCTTTGCAAGCAGGAGGTCGTCGGTTCGATTCCGTCCAGCTCCACCAACCAAGGAAGTTTTGATTGAGAATTCTAATTCCACAAAAATCGGACGTACGAAACAAGAAATTCTTATTAGCGAATGATAGTCGTTAATATGGATCAGTTGTTACACATCGTGAATAGGTTGCAAACAATACTGACCCCACAGAATATTCTAGATTTTATTTTTTTTAATCTGGATTGTTTTGTGGAGCCAAATATAACTGAGAAAATCAGAGAAGTTGTGCTGCGGGGCTTGTCCCTGTACGTGATGACTCTGCAATCAAGCGCAAAAGGGCATTTGGTGGATGCCTTGGCACTAAGAGGCGATGAAGGACGTAGCACACTGCGATAAGCTGCGGGGAGCTGTGAGCAAGCTTTGATCCGTGGATTTCCGAATGGGGAAACCCGGCCCGTAAGGGTCATTCTACACTGAATACATAGGTGTAGAAAGCAAACCCGGCGAACTGAAACATCTAAGTAGCCGGAGGAAAGGACATCAACCGAGACTCCGTTAGTAGTGGCGAGCGAACGCGGACCAGGCCAGTGGCCAAACGTTAAGAACCGGAACCGTCTGGAAAGTCGGGCCATAGTGGGTGATAGCCCCGTACGGGTAGAAAGATGTTTGGTCTTCGAGTAGGGCGGGACACGTGAAATCCTGTCTGAACGTGGGGGGACCACCCTCCAAGCCTAAGTACTCCTTAGTGACCGATAGTGGACAAGTACCGTGAGGGAAAGGTGAAAAGCACCCCGACAAGGGGAGTGAAATAGTTCCTGAAACCGGATGCCTACAAGCAGGGGGAGCCTCTTTATGGGGTGACCGCGTACCTTTTGTATAATGGGTCAGCGAGTTAATTTGTGCAGCAAGATTAAGACGTTAGGTGTAGGCGAAGCGAAAGCGAGTCTTAATAGGGCGATTAAGTTGGGCGGATTAGACCCGAAACGTGGTGATCTAGCCATGGGCAGGTGGAAGGTGGGGG
>JAKUPN010000012.1 GCA_022449545.1 Alphaproteobacteria bacterium
TGAAACAGAGCAAATAGTTGGAAATCAAATAATTCCTTTTGATGATACCGAAGTTGTCGCCTCTGCTATTAAAGAATTGGGAGGTGAGCTAAAATAATGGCATCACAGCCCAAAACAATTTGGACCAGAAAACAAGTGCTTGAAGCCACTGACGGACATCAAACTTCTGATTCTAGAAATGATTGGTCCGCTGAGGGAGTTTCTATTGATAGCCGCGCCTGTAACCCTGGAGACTTATTTGTTGCTCTTTCAGGACCAAAATTTGATGGCCACGATTATATTGATCAAGCTCTGGCTAATGGAGCTGTCGCAGCAATAGCAAGTAAAGTTCCTGAGAATATAAAAAAGTGTGAAAATTTAATTTTAGTTAAAGATACTGAAAGTGCCTTAAACCAGCTTGGTGATTTTGCTCGAAAACGCAGTAGAGCAAAGATTGTTGCAGTGACTGGCTCCGTTGGGAAAACAATGACAAAAGATGGGTTGTCTATTGCTCTTGGAGCCACAGGTTTAACACATTCAACAGATGGAAACTTAAATAACCATTATGGTGCTCCGCTAACATTATCGAGGCTCCCAGAAAGTTCTGCTTATGCCGCGATTGAACTCGGAATGAATCATGCAGGCGAACTTCATAACTTATCAAAACTTATTCGTCCCAATATAGCTATCATCACAACTATTGAAGCGGTTCATCTAGAATTTTTTGATTCTATTGCTTCGATTGCCGAAGCAAAAGCAGAAGTCTTCGCAGGTCTTACAGGTGAAAAAATAGCTATATTAAATCGTGATAATGCCTACTTTGCCTTTTTAGCTTCGCTCGCTGAAGACTATGGAGTAAAACGAATAATTGGTTTTGGGGCAGATCCTGAAGCTGATATCCGACTATTGAACATTAAATCAAATCAACTAAGCACTAACGTTACGGCTGATATTAACGGTAAAAAACTTAGCTATACTCTGAAAATACCAGGCCGTCATAACATAATTAATTCTCTTTCCCTGTTGGCTGCAGTAAGCGCTTTAAATGCTAATGTTGACAAAGCTGCTGAAGCTTTAATCAATCTAAGCCTTGCCAAGGGAAGAGGTCGTCGTCATCGAATTACAACGCCAAAAGGTGAACTTACGGTGATTGACGACAGCTATAACGCCAGCCCGGCATCCATGCGGGCTGCCTTTGAAACTTTAAGGGACAGTTACCCTGAAGGCAAAGGTCGAAGGGTTGCAGTGTTAGGCGATATGTTAGAGTTAGGAAAGGAATCGTTCAGACTGCATGAACGGCTTGCCGTCAAACTAGAAGCGAATGGAATCGATCAGGTTTATACTGTCGGCAAATCTATGGCTGCCCTTCATCAAGCTTTACCAAAACATATGCGTGCCAAGCATGCCGAACGCCCTGATGTTCTAATACCAGAAGTAAAAAAGGCTCTTCAGGCAGGCGACATTGTTCTAATCAAGGGGTCACAGGGTAGCAACACAAGTTCGATAGCTAATGCTTTAATTAAAAATTCTTCAAAAAATAGTAGATCTTTAAATTTACAGAATGGGGAGGCTGGCAATGCTTTATAACCTACTGGCTCCCTTAGGAGATGAATACAGTGTCTTGTTTTTATTTCGTTCTCTAACTTTCCGAGCCGGAGGTGCTGTTGTTACAGCTCTATTCGTAGCGTTCGTTTTTGGTCCCCTTATAATAGGTTGGCTTAAACAACAGCAGCCAAGTGGACAACCAATAAGGCAAGATGGGCCACCTCAACATTTTGTTAAAGCCGGTACCCCAACCATGGGCGGTTTTTTAATTTTACTTGCCATCATTGTGTCAACCTTACTTTGGGCAGACCTGACCAATGGTTACATTTGGGCAATATTACTTATTACAATCGGCTTTGGTGCCATAGGATTTGTTGACGATTATAAGAAACTCACTAAATCGAGTTCTAATGGTTTGCCAGGAAAGCTAAGAATTTCATTAGAGGTTCTAGTGGCTGGCGTTGCTACGTACTGGATTATGTATTTAATGGAGCCTTCTCTTTCCACCGGCCTGGCGCTACCCTTCGTAAAAGACGTGTTACTCAATTTAGGCTGGTTTTTTTGGCCGTTTGCTATTTTTGTAATTGTTGGTGCGTCTAATGCAGTCAACTTAACGGACGGACTTGATGGGCTCGCAATTGTTCCAGTAATGATTGCGGCAGGTAGCTTCGGTTTAATTTCTTACTTAGTAGGCAATGCAGTATTTGCAAATTATTTATTAATTTTTGCCGTCCCTGGCTCAGGTGAGTTAGCAGTGTTTTGTGGAGCGTTAGTTGGCGCAGCTTTGGGCTTTTTATGGTTTAATGCACCCCCAGCAATGGTGTTCATGGGAGACACTGGATCACTATCTATTGGTGGCGCTTTAGGGGGCATCTCTGTAGTTACCAAACACGAACTAGTATTAGCAATTATTGGCGGTTTATTCGTTTTAGAAACAGTATCGGTAATAGTTCAAGTGACATCTTTCAAACTTACAGGGCGGAGGGTTTTTCGTATGGCCCCCCTCCATCACCATTTTGAACAGAAAGGGTGGGCTGAGCCAACTATAGTCATTCGCTTCTGGATCATAGCAACGGTTCTAGCTCTAGCGGGGCTCGCCACGCTAAAGCTGCGATAACAATAAAATGAAAATTGAAACAAAATTAGACATAAATCTATCGGCCTTTAATGGCAAAACAATTGCTGTTTTAGGTCTCGGAAAATCTGGGCTACCGGCCGCAAATGCACTAAAAAAATTCGGCGCAAATATCCTGGCTTGGGATGATGATGTATCTCAGCGTAATGCTGCCAAAAAACAAGGCCTTCCTCTAGTTGATTTGAACAATATCGACATGAAAGAAGTGTCGCTAATGCTACTTAGTCCGGGCATACCATTGGCATACCCCTCACCGCACCCAGTAGTTAATAAAGCGAAAATTGCGGGCTGTGAAATAGTTTGTGATATTGAAATATTAGCCAGAGCAGAACCAAATGCTTTTTTTGTTGGAATTACTGGGACAAATGGTAAATCGACAACTACGGCATTGATAGGACATTTGCTAAATAGACTCGGTAAAAAAGCAGTAGTTGGAGGAAATATTGGACAACCTGCTCTAACACTCTCTTCTATGGGAGAGAGCGGAATATATGTTTTGGAGATATCATCCTATCAACTTGAACTACTTTCATCGGCTACTTTTAATTTATCTGTTTTACTCAATATTAGTCCTGACCATATTGATCGTCATGGAAGTATGGAGGGATATATTTCGGCAAAACGTCGAATTTTTTCACATACTTCAAAAACAATCGGGGCGATTATTGGGGTAGATGATACTATTTGTCGTGACATTCATAAAGATCTGTCTGGAGGAGAAACACCAGTAATAGCTATATCCGCTGAAAGGCCTATTTGCAGCGGAGTTTATGTCGAAAAAGGTTGGCTAGTAGATGATAGATATAAATCTAAATGCAGAATTATAGATCTAAGTAAAGTTGAAAGGCTGCCTGGCCTTCATAATGCCCAAAACACCGCAGCCGCTTATGCTGCGGTATCACTTATTTTAAAAGAGGACGAAACTAAGTTGCAGGAAGTAGCTGATTCAATTTCTGACTTTCCTGGCTTGGAACATCGTCAAGAATTGATTGCAAAAACAAATGGCTGCAGATTTATAAATGATTCCAAAGCAACAAATGCTAATGCAACTGCTCGGGCTCTAGAATGCAACAATAATATTATTTGGATTGCAGGCGGAAGGGCTAAAGAGGGGGGAATAGAGGAGTTAACTTCATATTTTTCTAAAATCTTACATGTTTTTTTGATCGGAGAGTCAGCTATAGAATTTGCTAAAACTCTTGAAGGTAAAGCACCTTATTCATTCAGTGGCGATCTGATAAAAGCAACTGAGAAAGCCATAGACCTCGCCATAAAAGAAGACAGGCCGTGTGTTGTTTTATTATCACCCGCATGCTCCTCATTCGATCAGTTCCCGGACTTCGAAACTAGGGGCAAGACATTCAGAGACACAGTGAAGAATTTACTAGGAAATAGGCCATGACTACCTTTTCAAGAACAGACACATCAGTTTTAGGTAATTGGTGGTGGACAGTTGATCGGTGGAGTCTTGCAGCAATAGTAGCATTAATAGCATTTGGGACAATGTTAACTTTAGCCTCCAGCCCCGCTGTAGCCTTAAAAATGGGTTATGATAGTCTGCACTTTGTTACACGCCATCTAATATTTTTGCCATTTGCAGCCATCGGGATCATTTTTGTATCTTTACTAACTCCGACCCAAATACGACGTTACTCAGTTCTCGCTTTTTTATTTTGTATATTAGGTCTTGCTCTAACTCTGTTAATAGGAAAAGAGGCTGGTGGCGCTCAACGCTGGCTTTCAATAGCTGGCCAAACGCTCCAAGTCACTGAATTTGCTAAACCTACTTTTGCAGTCGTTACAGCTTGGCTTTTTGCAGAAAAAATAAAAGATAAAACATTTCCAGGATATGCCCTAGCAATTATTTCTTTAGGAATTCTTATTTCTCTTGTGCTGATCCAACCAGATTTAGGGCAATCTTTTGTGATTGGCACTGTCTGGATGGCCCAACTTTGCTTAGCTGGTCTACCCATATGGATAGTTGCATCATTATTTGGTTTGGGAATAGCAGGATTGTTCAGCGCATATTTATTTATGGATCATGTTCAACGAAGAATCAATGGTTGGTATGATGCTTCTTCAGGTAGCAATTATCAAGGCGAGCGAAGCCTAGATGCGTTTGCCAATGGTGGGCTTTTTGGCCGTGGCCCAGGAGAGGGAACAGTAAAAAACAGTTTGCCAGATGCTCATGCAGACATGGTGTTTGCAGTGGCTGGCGAAGAGCTTGGGTTAATAATTGCATTAATAATTGTTTTCCTTTTTGCGTTTATTGTTCTGCGTGGATTAATCAGAGCGATGGGAGAAGACGATCTCTTCACCCTATTAGCAGCTTGTGGCCTGCTTGGGCAATTTGGCCTGCAAACATTAATAAATATGGCCTCAAGCCTACAACTTATGCCAGCTAAAGGAATGACATTACCATTCATAAGTTATGGTGGGTCTTCCTTATTGGCCATAGCATTGAGTGTTGGCATGATACTTTCTTTAACGAGAAGACGTAGTGGAAAAGCTCGAAACGGATGACTGGAGCCTCTAAATTACCGATAATGATTGCCGCTGGTGGAACCGGAGGGCATATGTTTCCAGGTGTATCATTGGCATGCTCACTAAGTTCACTTGGCCATCCTGTAGTATTCGTAAGTGATAACCGAGGAGCTAGTCTAAGCCGTGACACCCTTGGTTTACCTCCCGAGATAAACCGATATGCTATTTCAACAGGACGTTTCGGCGGAGGAATATTTTCAAGCATCCGTGGTGCCCGAGCCCTTATTAAGGGTCTTAACGAGTCCCGTAGATTGGTAAGGCGCTTAAATCCTGTTTTAGCAATAGGTTTTGGGGGCTATCCTACAATACCTCCAATACTCGCTGCAGGAATGTCTGGTATCCCAACAATTATTCACGAGCAAAACGCAGTTTTAGGAAGAGCTAATCGAAGACTTGCAAGTGGCGCAAAAGCCTTTGCGCTATCTTTTGAGCAAACTTCAAAGTTGAATAAAACCGGGGCAGCTCGTTCCCGAGTAGTTGGTAACCCCATACGCGAAGAAATTTCTGCTCTTGCAACTCGCCCTTACAATCCACCAAATTCTATTCTTCATCTTCTAGTTCTGGGAGGTAGTCTGGGGGCTAGGGTCTTTTCAGAAATTGTTCCGGCAGCATTTTTATCAATGTCTCCAGTTTTAAGATCCAAGTTTCAGGTCAGTCAACAATGCCGCATTGAAGATCTAGACCAAGTCCGTTTAACCTATGAAAAAATGAGAATGTCTGTCGAATTAGATACTTTTTTTGAAGACGTTCCAAAAAGAATTGGCAATTCCCATATGGTGATCTGTCGGTCGGGTGCTTCTACTGTTGCCGAATTAACTGCTGCTGGTAGACCAGCCCTTTATGTTCCCTACCCTGACGCAGCTGATGATCACCAGATGAGTAATGCTAGGGCAATAGAAAAGGGCGGTGGTGGCTGGGTTTGCCCTCAAAATGAATTTACGCCTGGGGCATTGGCTGGTTGGCTAGAGGCAGCTTTGGAAGATCCATCAACCTTACAAAAAGTGGCTGAGGCGGCTCGTTCACTTGGAAACCCAAAAGCAACCGAATTACTTACCGATATGGTGACCGGATTATTAAGAATAAATAGTCAAATGTGTGAAACCACAACTTTCAATCTAGAGAGGCTGAAATGAAAGCTCTTCCTCTAGATATAGGTACAATCCATTTCGTTGGCATTGGTGGCATTGGAATGAGTGGAATCGCTGAAACCTTACATTCGTTGGGTTACGTAATTCAAGGAAGCGACATTGCAGAAGGCGCAAACATAAAAAGATTACGTGAACTGGGCATTAAAATTATCATAGGTCATTCTGGTAAAAACATAATTGGCTCATCAGTTATTGTTATTTCTACTGCAATTAAACCGGATAATCCTGAAATTATTAATGCCCGAAAATTACTGTTACCCATCGTCCGACGAGCCGAAATGTTGGCAGAACTAATGAGGTTAAAGTGGTCAATTGCTGTTGGCGGAACTCATGGAAAAACGACCACAACATCATTGATTTCATCTGTGCTTGATGCGGCAGACTTTGATCCGACTGTAATTAACGGGGGAATAATAAATGCGTACGGAACCAACGCCAGGCTGGGTGAAGGAGACTGGATGGTTGTCGAGGCTGACGAGTCAGATGGAACCTTCATTAAACTTCCTGCAACCATTGCCGTGGTTACGAATATCGACCCTGAACATTTAGACTTCTATGGAAATTTCGACTCTTTAAAAGATGCTTTTTCAAACTTTGTTTTAAACATCCCGTTTTATGGGTTCATAAGTTTATGTATTGACGACCCTGAAGTCCAAGCACTCGTCTCAAATATCGCTGATAGACGGGTTATAACTTATGGGCTTTCCCCTGAGGCTGACGTAAGAGGTCTTAATTTAAAAAATCAATCAGATGGTGTCATGTTCGATGTTGAGATTTCAGAGCGCGGGGAGCATGGGACAAGATCTATTAGCAGCCTTTCATTTCCCATGTACGGGGCACATAACGTTCAAAATGCACTTGCAGCTATCAGCGTTGCTATAGAGATGGGAATAGAAGAAAAAATAATTCGCCAGGGATTAGCGGAATTTTCAGGAGTTAACAGAAGGTTTACAAAAACTGGTGTTGCAGGTGGAGTTACAATAATTGACGATTACGGACATCATCCAGTCGAAATTTCCGCTGTTTTAGATGCTGCTCGTCATAGCACATCAGGAAAAACAATAGCAGTATTTCAACCCCACAGATATTCAAGGGTTGTAAGTTTATTTGATGAGTTTTGTAATTGCTTCAATGACGCTGACATAGTTTTTGTCAGTGATATCTATCCAGCCGGCGAGAGTCCGATAGAGGGGGTGGACCGCAACGCTTTGGTCTCAGGGCTTCGAAGCCATGGCCATCGTGACGTGCGTCCACTCCCTGATCCTGATGACTTATCGATACTTGTTTCTCAAGAAGTTCAACCTAATGACACAGTAATATTCTTAGGTGCAGGAAATGTTACCAACTGGGCCAAAGCATTACCTTCAGAATTAGAACGTCTAAATAATAAAAAAATAAGGTCGGATCAATGATGGTCATAAAAAATCATTATCCGGGCAGTTTAATTAATCAGCTTCCTCCAGTTCGGGGAAAATACGACATTGAGGCCCCAATTGCTCAATTTACCTGGTTCAGAACTGGCGGCCCAGCAGAAGTATTATTCAGGCCAGCTGATGCCACTGATCTCAAAGAGTTTCTAATTAACAAACCTCACAATATCCCAATAACAACTATTGGAGTAGGCTCAAATCTGCTTGTTCGGGATGGAGGTGTTCCTGGAGTAGTTATTCGACTGGGAAGGCCTTTCTCAACCATTCGTACAAAAGGCACAGAAATTCACGCTGGAGCTATGTCACTAGATTATAATGTAGCCAAAGCAGCACGAGCTGAGTCCATAGCTGGCTTTGAGTTTCTTGCAGGTATTCCCGGTACAATTGGTGGAGCTCTTCGTATGAATGCAGGCGCCTATGGTCGAGAGTTCAGAGATATCGTTTCAAAGGTAATGGCCCTAACTCCTTTAGGCCAACTCAAATGTCTTTCAACTGAAGATTGGGCTCCTCGATACAGGGGATGCGGAATACCTTCAGACTGGATATTTACCGGCTGTATAATGGATGGAGTTTGGGGAAATGAGACTGAAATATCCAGAGCTATGGAACTTGTACAAAGCGCTCGCACTGATTCACAGCCTATAAGAAGTCGTACAGGAGGTAGTACTTATAAAAATCCTAACGGACAAAAAGCTTGGGAGCTAATAGATAAAGCAGGATGCCGTGGCCTACGATTAGGAAAAGCTCAGGTTTCCGAAAAGCATTGTAATTTTTTGATTAACCTAGGAGGAGCAAGCACAGCTGACATCGAAGGACTTGGAGAAGAAGTGCGGAGACGAGTTCGTGAAGTTACTGGAATAGAGCTTGAGTGGGAACTTGAGAGAATAGGTAAGTACTCAGGAGTTGAACATGAATAAACGTATTGCAGTATTAATGGGAGGAATATCAGCAGAAAGGAATGTTTCTCTAAGCTCGGGCAAACAATGTGCAAATGCTCTAAGAGAAATTGGATATGTAGTAGATGAAATAGATGTAACCGCTGATATTGGCGCACTAGTTAGCACCCTAGAAAATAAGCCAGACGTTGCTTTCAATGCGCTTCATGGTCGATACGGTGAAGACGGATGCATTCAAGGATTACTAAATCTTTTAAAAATCCCATATACTCACTCTGGTGTTCTGGCATCAGCTTTGGCAATGAATAAGTATGCCGCACGCAATGTTTTTGCTGCCCAAAATATTGGAATGGCTGAGGCAGTTATTATTAGTCCCAATCAATTAAAAACAGCCGAGGTAATGCCTCCCCCATACGTAATTAAACCTATTAATGAAGGATCATCAATAGGGGTTAATATAATCCATAATAGCTCTGAAACTCTTCCCGACCTCAAGAACCAACCTAATAAACTATTAGTTGAACGCTACATCCCCGGCAGAGAATTAACTGTCGCTGTAATGGGAGGAGCTTTAGAAGAAATCAAACCTCTAGCTGTAACAGAGCTATGCCCAAACCAAGGATTCTATAATTACGAAGCCAAATATACAGAGGGAAAAACTGAACACCTTATTCCTGCTCCTATATCTACAAAGATTTATGAATTGGCTATGGATTGGGCAGCAAAAGCCCATAAAGCACTAGGGTGTCGTGGCGTGAGCAGATCAGATTTAAGATATGATGATGACAAAGAACAACTAGTTTTACTTGAGGTTAATACCCAACCAGGCATGACACTTTTATCAACTGTGCCTGAGCAAGCAGCATTTAAAGGAATTCCATTTAAAGATTTAGTAAATTGGCTTGTGGGGACTGCACAATGCGATTGATATCCTCGCTTAAACCAAACAGAAAAAAAACAAGACGTCAGTCATTTTTCAAAATGATACGAAAACGAATCACTCTATGTTTAGTTATTATTGCACCTTTAGCTGTCTTCATTGCATTTAGTTTGTCGAATGCGGGAGCAGACTGGATAGAAAGCAAGATTAACATCATAGAAAATCATTTTATGGAACTTACCGCAAGTGCCGGCCTAAAGGTGGATAGTGTTAATGTAGTGGGTCGTAAATCGACGCATAAAGATGATTTAATTCGCGCATTGGGAATAAAAATAGGTACACCAATATTCCAAACAAATCTCAAACATGCTCAAGAACGTTTGGAATTGCTTGGGTGGATCAAAACTGCATCTATTTCTCGCAAACTGCCCAACGAGATTTGGCTTAATATTATAGAACGAAAACCTTTAGCTGTGTGGCAACATAAACAAAAAATATTTTTAATTGACAGTGAAGGTGAAGTTATTCAGCGAAAAAATCTCGCAACTTTTGACTATTTACCTACTGTGGTTGGGATAGACGCAGCCCAAAATGCTGCCTTTTTGTTAGATCTGATCAATTTGTATCCATCAATATCTAATCGCCTTAAAAGTGCACAAAGAGTCTCTAAGAGACGATGGAATCTATATTTCAAAAATGGCCTTGTAATTAAACTTCCTAAAGAAAAATTAGCATCTGCGCTTGATCATTTATCTAAAGTTAATAAGGAAAAAAACCTATTTGAACGCCAGATAATTTCAATCGACTTACGTATTCAGAATCGCATGACAGTAAGACTCGATGACAAGGCAAAAAAGGTGGTCCTTGCCGAAGGTGAAAATACCTAATGCGAGGAAAAAATAGACTATGACAAAAAGCTCCAACCGTCCTCGAACGGGAACATTTGTGGCACTGGATGTGGGAACAAGTAAAGTTTGTTGCCTCATAGCCCAAGTTGACAGACCTGCTGTAGAAAATGGCTCTAATATCAATGTACAACCAAGGGTTGTTGGAAGCGGTCTCCAATTAAACGCAGGACTAAAGAATGGTGTTATAGTTGACATGGATGTTGCAGAAACAGCTATTCGTAAAGCAGTTTTTTCTGCTGAACAAATGGCGGGGGACAACATACAGTCTGTTACAGTTAATATTAATGGGGGAAAGCCATTATCTAGTACAATAGGTATAGATGTAGAAATTGGAGGCTTACAAATTGATGATGCCGATCTACAACAGGCTTTTCAGAAATCATTGTCTTTAGGAGAAAACGGAGTTACTCCTAATAACAACCATTCAACAGTTAATCGTGAAAAGAACAATCAGAGATCTGACCGGCAGTTAATTCACTCTATTCCGATAGCATATAAAATTGATGGGAATAGAGGTATTCGAGATCCCCGGGGAATGTATGGAGAACGACTATCGGTTTCCATGCACCTAATTACAGCATTAAACGGAGTAATTAGAACACTACAGAATGTCGTAGAACAGTGCCACCTAGAAGTTGACGATTTTGTGATCGGACCATACGCATCAGGCCTATCTACGCTTGTTCAAGATGAGATTGATCTTGGCGTAACTGTCATTGATATGGGTGCGGGAACAACTAGTATTGCTGTGTTTACAGATGGAGAAATGGTGTTCTCCGATATAATACCAGTTGGAGGAGGTCACGTAACAAACGACATTGCTAGAGGACTATCGACTCCCGTAGCCCATGCAGAGCGTTTAAAAACACTCCATGGTGCAGCTATGGTTTCAGATGCAGATGATCACGAGTTGATAGACGTCCTTCACGTTGGTGAAGATGAACATAATAGTCCTAATCACATTCCCAGATCATTACTAAACGGCATTATTCAGCCGCGCATAGAGGAAACGTTCGAGCTTGTGCGTGAAAGATTAACTGATAGCGGTTTTGATCAGATTGCTGGTCGTCGCGTTGTTTTAACTGGCGGTGCGAGTCAACTCCAAGGAATTCATAGGGTGGCTGAAATAATTTTGGATAAACAGGCGCGCATGGGGCGCCCGTTAAGGATTAGAGGCCTAGCTGAGTCAATGTCAGGACCAGCTTTCGCTACAAGCGCTGGATTAATAGCGTCTGCAGTAGGAGACTCCTCGACTGATTTAACCTCGTCAAAATTAATTAAAAAAGAAACAAATGGCTTAGGAAGTCGACTAGGAAATTGGATAAATGAACATTTGTAGAATCATAAAAAATAATCAGTTTTTCAATTTATTCGGTATGCAAATCGCAAACAAAAAAGTTATTTTTTATAACTTGACCTCGGACAACACTAATTGGAGGCTAAAATGACCTTAAATCTAAGTGCACCTGGAACCGAATCACAATTAAAACCACGCATTGTTGTAGTTGGCGTCGGCGGAGCTGGTTGTAACGCCGTTAATAATATGATTTCAGCTAATCTGGAAGGTGTTGAGTTCGTAGTTGCAAACACCGATGCCCAGTCCCTGGCGCTAAGCGCTTCAGAAAGACGCATTCAATTAGGCATTAATATTACTAATGGGTTAGGATCTGGTGCTAGACCAGACATAGGTAGAGCTTCTGCAGAGGAATCTCTTGACGATGTTTTAGACCACCTTCAAGGCAGTCATATGGCTTTTATTGCAGCAGGCATGGGCGGAGGCACCGGAACTGGAGCTGCCCCAGTTATAGCGCGTGCCGCCAGAGAACAAGGTATACTTACAGTTGGTGTTGTAACTAAACCTTTTCAGTTTGAGGGAAACAATCGAATGAAATCTGCTGAAGAAGGAATAGAAGAACTTCAGCATTTTGTTGACACTCTGATAGTGATACCGAACCAGAATCTTTTTAGAGTGTGTAACGAGCATACTACTTTTGCTGAAGCTTTTTGCATGGCGGACGATGTACTCCATTCAGGAGTAAGAGGTGTAACTGATCTAATGGTCATGCCGGGTCTAATTAACCTTGATTTCGCTGACATTCGTACTGTTATGAGCGAGATGGGAAAAGCAATGATGGGGACAGGCGAAGCATCAGGTGAAGGAAGATCTATCGCCGCTGCCGAATCAGCAATTGCAAATCCGTTATTAGATGACGTTTCTATGCGTGGAGCAAGAGGAGTAATAATTAACATTACTGGCGGTCTCGATATGACCTTATTTGAGGTGGATGAAGCAGCAAATAAAATAAGAGAAGAAGTCGATTCTGACGCTAATATTATTTTCGGTTCAACCTTTGATGAAAAAATGGAGGGCACCATGCGTGTTTCTATTGTATCTACCGGAATTGATGCAGATTCATCTTCTATGCCGCGCTCTCCCAATATTTCTCTTGTTCATGACAGTGAAAGAACTAATAAAGCTCAATCTTCAACTATCTTAACATCAGAAGAAGCAAATCAGCATCCATCAGATTTAGATCAAAGTAAGTCTGAAATGAAAAACGATAAACCACCCTCTTCTAATCAAGTTCAAGATCAAAAATCCGAAATTCTTATGGAACCTGGTACTGGTGCTAATTTAAACAAGGACAATCAACCTGTCTCTGAACAGAACAAGGAAGAAGACACTAACACACAGCAAATCATCGAAACAGGTGATAAACCCTTTATACCCCCCAAACCCCAAACAGAATCTACTATCAATACAGGTGATCAAAGTAGAAAAACGACCCCAGACGCATTTGCTGAAGCGGCTATTCAAAATGGATCCGCTCAAAGCGATAAAAAACGAGGTCGGTCTCTCTTTCAGAAAGTTACTGGAGCAGTTAATAGTCTCGTGACAGAAGAACAGAGAGCGTCTTCAACTTCAAATAGCGCCCTAAATGAGAACATTAAAGCGACTGAATCAGAGAAAAGTTCAAAAACAACTTTTTCAGCAGAAGATTCTATCGATACTGTCTCTAATCCCAGCAGTGATTCGTTTTCTTCAGAAGATACTATTGATAAAGAATCCACAGAAGAAGCCCCAACACAAACCTCACTGGCAGACTTAGAACCATCCCTCCAAACAGAATCATCAGGAAGTGACGATGACCTATTGGAAATCCCTGCTTTTCTGCGCCGCCAAGTTAATTAAGCCTAATATCTAATAGTTTCGGAAATCCCTAATGATTTCCGAAACTAAAGAGTAACAAATTGTAACAAAGAGTGATTTGTATGACACTCGTACGATTGCTAAAGGATTCACTTATAAATATTTTTTACAGGTACTAATTTCTGCTTAATTAATTATATTTGAATTTCAAGACTAAGAACTTAGTAAAAAGGTGATTGAGTTGGTAAATCTTTCTTCCTCTTATGCTTCCCAACAAACTTTAAAAAATAGAATCAGCTGTTGTGGTACTGGCCTACATTCAGGGGCAAAAGTTTCCTTAACCCTTTTACCTGCTCCCGTAGATACTGGGATAGTTTTTCGAAGGACTGATAATGAAGGTAATGGTCTGGAAATTCCGGGTTTAGTTGAGAATGTAGTAGATAATCGAATGTGCACAACGCTTGGAAACAACCATGGAAACTCAATTGCTACTGTAGAACACCTTATGGCGGCTCTAAGCGGTTGTAATATTGATAATGTTTTTGTTGAAGTTGATGGGGCTGAATTACCAATAATGGATGGTAGCTCTGCTCCCTTTGTTTTTTTAATTGAATGCGCTGGTATAGTCGAACAGGAATTACCCAGACAAGCCATAGAAATACTGCGAACAATTCGTGTTGAAGATGAAGATAAATTAGCAGAATTAAGGCCGGGTGAAGGCTTCTCGGTTGATTTTGAGATTGAGTTTAGTTCTCTAGCTATCGGACAGCAAGAAATGACCGTTGATTTAGTTAATGGAACTTTCAAAGGTGAACTAAGCCGAGCCAGAACGTTCGGCTTCATAGAGGAAGTCGATAAATTGCGTTCAAATGGATTAGCTTTGGGGGGAAGCCTTGATAATGCTGTTGTTCTAAGTGGAGATGAAGTTCTCAACGAGGACGGGTTACGCTACGAAAATGAATTTGTCCGCCATAAAATACTTGATTGTATTGGCGATCTTTATTTAGCAGGAGCTCCTATCATTGGGCACTTTATAGGGAATAGATCAGGGCATGCGTTAAACCACAAAATTCTTCGCGAATTACTAAATAATAAGGATAGTTGGCGTTACACCATCGCTCAACGAGATTATAAATCTGTCCACTCAGAATCAGAAAACCTATCACTGGCAGCGACTGCCTAAACTTTATTAAAATCCAAAACAGGTTAGTTGGAAAATAACTTCCTGATGCTATAATTGGTGAAGAATAGTCGTTTATTGTTTAATTATAATCTGACTCAAAGTTTGGACGGTCATCTTGAACTTAAGGCATATACATATCAATTCCAAAGGATCAGCATCCTTCACAAAAGTTAACACTGGTAAAAAATTCTTTATTCCAGTTTATTTTTTGTGTTCAGTTGCCATAGGATCTTTGGCGCTGGTAGGTTGCGCAAACAAAGATGAAGAAGTCTATTTAGAAAGGCCCCTAGAAGAACTCTATAATAAAGGGGTAGATCATTTAGATGATGGTGATTACAAATTAGCCACTGATTTATTTCTTGAGGTTGAGCGTCAGCACCCTTACTCAATATGGGCTATTAAATCACAACTAATGGGAGCTTACTCTTTTTATTCTATTGGGGAATATGACGATGCCATACTAGCCTTAGACAGGTTCATACAATTGCATCCAGGAAACAAAGATGTCTCTTATGCCTACTACCTCAAGGGCTTATGCTATTACGAGCAAATTACTGACGTCGGCAGAGACCAAAGAATAACTGAGCTAGCACTAAATTCACTCTCCGATGTTGTGCAACGCTTTCCTAAAAGCAAATATGCACGTGATGCAAAACTAAAAATCGATTTAACCTATGACCATCTCGCCGGTAAAGAAATGGAAGTGGGTCGATTTTATTTAAAGAGAGAGCAGTATTTGGCAGCTATCAATCGTTTTAAAAACGTTTTAACAAATTATCAGTCTACCACACACACACCTGAAGCTCTTCACAGAATGACCGAAGCTTATAAAGCACTAGGGATTGGTTCTGAGGCTCGAAAGAATGCCGCTGTTTTGGGACACAATTTTCCCGGAAGTCGGTGGTACGCCGACAGTTATGAACTGCTTGAAAATATTGTCGTTAGAGATATTGATGGTGATGGGATTATTGATCCTGTAACTGATAAGCGTGGCTTCTTTAGCCGCCTTTGGCCTTTTTAAAACCCATGCTGCGAGAATTGTCGATACGGAATATCGTCCTCATCGACAGCCTTGATTTAAAGTTCGATTCTGGACTATCTGTATTAACAGGAGAAACTGGAACAGGAAAGTCGATATTACTGGATTCTATAGGACTTGTTATTGGAGCAAGAGCTGATACTACTCTTATTAGTGGGAAGTCAGATCAGGCTGCTGTATCTGCCTCTTTTGAGGTTAAAAACAATCACCCTGCAAATGACCTTCTGAAAAATAATGGCCTAAGTCTTAACAATAATTATATCTTGCTTCGTCGTATACTAAATGGTGATGGGCGAAGTAGGGCTTTTATAAATGACCAACCAGCGACAATTGCCCTTTTAAGGTCTGTGGGCTCAGAGTTAATTGAAATACAAGGGCAATTCGAGAAGTATGCTCTAGCTGATCCAGCAGTTCAAAGATCGGCTTTAGATGATTTTGGAAATCTTAATTCCGCAGCTATAGAAGTTTCAAATCTCTTTAAATCTTGGTCTTTAGCCCAATCAACTCTTAGTAAGGCTGAGGCTAATTTTCACTCAGTTAATAAGAAAAAAGAACAAATTAAACACGATTTTGATGAACTAAACAGTTTATCTTTAGTTGAGGGAGAAGAATCTCAAATAAACGATCAACGCAAATTTTTACAGAATGGGGAACGACTTCTATCTTCATTTAACGAAGCAATTAAGGAATTAGAAGGTGATTCAGGCTCAGAGGCACTAATTCAAAAATCACTAAAAATAGTCGAGAAAGCATCTGAATTTTCTGGCAATCAAGTAGATCAGATCATTTTAACTCTCGAGAGAGCCAGCTCTGAACTTCGTGAAGCAATAAGCGAACTCGAGAAATTATCTAGATCAATTGAAACAGACACTTCATTACTTGAAACACTTGAAGAAAGATTATTTGAATTACGAGCTCTAGCACGCAAACATGGGACAGAGGTGGATAACCTAATTAACGTAAGAGATAGTTTATCACATCAGTTAGAATCTTTAGAAACAAAAAGCAATGACCTAAATAAATTATCAAAAATAGAACAAACTACTAAAGAAGCTTATTTAAAAGCCGGCGACCATTTATCGTCAGAACGAAATAAAACAAGTATTAATCTGGATTCTGCCGTTAATCATGAGTTGCCACCGCTTAAGCTCGATGGAGCTAAATTTAAAACTACTGTGAAGCGCCTATCTGAACAATCATGGTCAGAAACTGGCCTAGACTCAATCGAGCTTCTTGTTTCTACCAATCCAGGAAATTCTCCTGGGCCACTAGGAAAAATTGCCTCTGGAGGAGAGCTCAGCAGATTTTTACTAGCGCTAAAAGTAGTTCTAACAACTTCTGGTGGTGTACCAACTCTGATTTTTGATGAAGTTGACTCAGGAATAGGAGGAGCGACTGCATCTGCCGTTGGAAAAAGACTCTCAGCATTATGTGCTGATAAAAACAGACAAGTTTTGGTTGTCACTCATAGCCCCCAAGTCGCAGCAATAGGTAATCATCATTGGAGAGTGACAAAAGAAGAAAATCAAGGAAAGGTAATAACAAAAGTCGACCTTCTAAGTAAAAAAGAACGCAAGGAAGAGATAGCGCGCATGTTAGCAGGCACTAAAATCACAGACGAGGCTAGAGCAGCTGCACAAACCTTGATCGACGGAGCATCTAGTTCCACTGGTAAAGATCCCAATACTTAATTTTTAAGAATTTTAACCTAGTTTATTATATGAATATAAACACACGTGAATTCACAATAGGCATAATCTGCGCTTTATTAGTTGTTATACTATGGTCCAGCTTTCACTCGATTTCACGTTTGGGAGTTCAGACAAGCCTATCTCCCTATGACTTAGTAGCACTAAGACTGGGAGTGGGCGGGGTTTTAATGCTCCCAGTTGTTTTAAAATATGGTTTGGGGCATTTAAAATTTTGGCAGGCTATTGTGTTAGCAATGCTTGCAGGGCCTGGATTTGCTCTACTGGCATTCACGGGGTACCAATTCTCACCAGCTGCACATGGAGCTGCCATTTTGGCTGGAGCAATTCCATTATTTACAGCTCCTCTAGCATGGTTCTTTCTAAAAGAACGATTAAGTACTTGGCAGTTATCTGGATTAATAGTGATTTTAACTGGTGTAGCAATTTTAGTCGGAGATGGTTTTGGTGGTTTAGTTGGGTTAACTTGGCTTGGAGACTTACTTTTTTTTATAGGCGTGGCTGATTGGGCTGTATTCACACTTTTAGCTAAATCGTGGAAAGTGGAACCATTGAGATGTACGGCCCTTGTAGCAGTGATTTCGATGATCACTTACCTCCCTGTTCACTTCATCTTTTTACCTTCAAAAATTAATACAGCTCCATTTATAGATATTTTAGGACAATCAATTTATCAGGGTTTTTTTAGTATGATAATTTCTCTACTTCTTTATACTCGTGCTGTAGCAGCCTTGGGAGCAACCATGACGACAACAATTACTGCTGCTGTGCCAGCAACTGCAGCAATATCTGCACTAATTTTTCTGGGAGAGCCAATAAGTTTACTGGGTTGGGTAGCCGTTGGCCTAGTAACAATTGGTATGTTAGCAGCTGTACTTGGAGCAAACCCCGTTGATTCGACAAAATAATCTATATAGCATTCAAATAAAATAACAAATGAAAGATGAGCCAATATCATTTAGATTCATATAAATGGAAAGGGAAGGTAAGTAATGAATAAACCTATTCCCAAGCTTGTCGATCTTTCACTTCAAGACGCCACTGTGGAGCACTCTCGACTGTCCGCAGAGATAAACCATCATAACAAACTGTATTACCAGGATAGTACTCCAACTATCACAGATTCAGAGTATGACGAGATATTTAGCAATCTAATCAGTATTGAAACTCTTTTTCCTGAATTAGTTACATCAATTAGTCCAACGCAACAAATCGGCTCTCCTTTAGTTTCCGGATTTACAAAAATTCCTCACTCAGTACCAATGTTATCTTTGGATAACGCATTCAAAGATGAAGATATTTCAGATTTCGTAGATAGCCTAAGAAGATTTCTCAAACTATCCGTTAATGAACCACTAGAACTAGTATCAGAACCTAAAATTGATGGATTGTCCGTATCACTAAGATATGAGAATCATAAATTTGTTAGAGGCACGACTAGGGGAGATGGGAATCAAGGAGAAGACATTACAAATAACTTAAAAACCATCTCTGAGGTACCAGATCAATTACCTAAAACTGCCCCTAAAACCATCGAAATCCGTGGTGAAGTATATATGACCAAGTCCGAATTTCAGGAGTTAAACACCTATCAAAAGTCTTTAGATGAAAAAACATTCTCTAATCCACGGAACGCTGCTGCAGGAAGCCTTCGACAGCTTAATCCAAAAATAACAGCCACTAGACCACTTAGACTTTTTGCTTATTCCTGGGGTGAAATAGATGCAAACCTACCCTCAACCCACTCAGGGTTTTTAAAACATCTGGAAGATTGGTCATTTCCAGTTCACCCTCTAACCAGAGTTTGCCAGGAAGTTGAAGAGGCCTTAGCTGCCTACAGAGCAATAAGCGAGGCACGACAGGATTTGGATCATGAATTAGATGGAGTAGTTTACAAAGTAAATAGAATTGATTGGCAAAAAAGATTAGGTTTCCGTAGTAGATCCCCTAGATGGGCAATAGCTCACAAATTTCCAGCGGAGAGGGCTATAACCGTTCTTCAAGATATAGATATTCAGGTAGGACGAACAGGTATTCTCACTCCTGTTGCCAGACTTTTACCTGTTAAAGTCGGAGGAGTTTTGGTATCGAACGCAACATTACATAATGAGGATGAAATTCAGAGAAAAGATATAAGGATAGGTGATACTGTTGTAGTGCAAAGAGCAGGAGATGTTATACCCCAGATAGTTACAGTAATAGAAGAAAAACGACCGTCTCACCTGTCTCCTTATCAGTTTCCTCATTTTTGCCCTATATGCTCATCTAAGGCAGTTAGAATCAAAGGTGAAGTAGCAAGAAAATGCACGGGCGGTCTTATCTGCCCAGCTCAAGCAATTGAAAGACTCAAACACTTTGTATCAAGAAATGCTTTTGATATTGAAGGGCTAGGAACTAAACATATCGAAGCATTTTGGAGGTCAGAACTTATTAGGGATCCATCTGACGTCTTCCGTATAAACGAAAAATCATTATCATCGAGAGACGGGTGGGGGGAGCAGTCAGCAAAAAATTTAATAGAGGCTATTGATTCAAAGCGAACCATCACACTTGATAGGTTTATTTATGCGCTGGGAATAAACCAAATAGGACAAGCTACTGCCAGACTTCTTGCCTACACTTATAGCACGCTTTCTAATTGGCGCCACGAGATGAATGAAGCCCAAAATAAAAATAGTGAATCTTATAAAGAACTAGTGAACATAGATGGTATTGGAGTATCAGTAGCAGAGGATATAATTAGTTTTGTCAAAGAAACTAACAACCAAAAAATGCTCGATGATTTAGAACAGTTTACCTCAGTAACCGATTTCCAATCTTTAACAACGGATTCTCCTCTTACTGGGAAGACTATTGTTTTTACAGGAGCTCTCGAGGAAATGAGTCGCTCAGAGGCGAAAACCAAAGCTAGAGAACTCGGAGCTAAAGTATCAGATTCTATCTCTCAAAAAACAGATTTTCTGGTCATCGGCACAAAGGCCGGCTCAAAAGCAAAAAAGGCTCACGAATTAAATATAAGAATTATTGATGAAGCCAGCTGGTTACAATTGGTCGAAAAATAGATTTAATCCAAATCTTGATTGGCTAAATTGACCTATAAAGGCTGTGTTGCAGATCTAAGCCACTTCTTCGTCTCAGTATCTACCAATGGTGATATTTCTGTTTTTACCCTTGTGTGATAATTGTTTATCCAGGCTCGTTCATCATCTTTTAAAAGAGATATTTTAATACAATTAAGATCCAATGGCACTAATGTTATAGTTTCAAAACCCAGCATCTCCCTCTCTGCTTCATCTATATTATTAAGGGTCGTTACTGCTATGAGGTTTTCTATCCTTATTCCATATTCCCCTTCTTTATAATAACCTGGCTCGTTAGACAAAATCATACCTGGCACGAGTTCCTGGCAGGCACCAACCTTAGATATTCGCTGTGGCCCCTCATGAACTCCGAGATAACTACCAACACCGTGTCCGGTACCATGATCATAGTCCAAGCCTAATTGCCATAAATATTGACGTGCAAGAACATCAAGTTGTGATCCAGTCGTGCCTTTGGGAAAGATAGCATTCGCAATAGCGATATGTCCTTTAAGTACTCTCGTGTAGCGATCTCTCATTTCATTACTAGGCTCTCCAACTGAAACTGTTCGGGTAACATCTGTTGTGCCATCAAGATATTGTCCTCCCGAGTCAATTAAATAGAACTCATCTTTTTTTATTAAACGATTGCTTTCCTCATCAACTCGATAATGCACTATAGCTCCATTAGGGCCTGCCCCAGATATAGTTTCAAAGCTTAGACCCTGGAATAAATCCTCATTTTTACGGAATTCCGTTAGCTTCTCAGCCGCCTCTTTTTCTGATAATTTTTCAGACTCAGCGTTAGCACTCAGCCAAAATAGAAATCTAGCTATAGCTGCTCCATCTCGGCGATGAGCTGAACGAGAACCATCTAGCTCAACTTTATTTTTAATTGATTTGGCTTTAATGACAGGATCAACTTCCTTACGAATATCAGCACCGTCAAAAGATAACTGATCAAAAATCCACGATGCAGCAGTATCTGGGCAAATTTGTAAAGAAGAACCATTTTTTACTTGTAGTTCAAGAATACTTTTAAGGTTATCTGGATCAGATATTCTAACCTGATGACCTAAGTGAACCAATAAAGATTCATTTATTTTTTCTTTTTTAACAAACCAATCAACACTAGAATCAGAATGGAGAATGGCTGTACTTAATGGCAGAGGCGTATAAGGAACATCTTTACCTCTTATATTTAAAACCCAGGCGATAGAAGCAGGATCAGTAAGAATTACAGCGTGAGTATCATTACTTTTAAGATAATTTGCCAGTTCTTCTCTTTTTTCTTTACTAGATACACCCGCATAACACAGCTCGTGAGGAAAAATTGGTTCCAGGGGAGGAGAAGGCTGATCTTCCCAAATTGCGTCAATCGGATTTTCATCAACAGCGACTAGAGACGCCCCAACTTTACCACAAACTTCTCTTAATTTTTCAACACTATTCAGATTATGCAACCAAGGATCATAACCTAAACTTAATCCAGAAGAGAGGTTTTCTGCTAACCATTTAATGGGAGTTAACTCTATTAGATGATGAAAAGAAAATAGTGATGAATCTGCTTGCTCACTTAATTGTAATGTATATCTACCATCGACAAAGATTGCAGCCTTTCGATCTAAAACGATAGCTATACCTGCAGATCCATCAAAGCCGGTTATCCACTTCAACCTTTCAGCATTTTCTGGTAGAAATTCATTATTGTATTCATCATTATGTGGAATGATAAAACCATCAACACCCAGCTCTAACAAACAAGCTCTTAAGTTGCTAATCCGTTTCACTGACTGATTACAAGTATCTGTTCTCTTATTCATTCATAGAAGCTAGATGAGGGGAGACAAGAATTCAATCCGGAGATTTTCTTTTAATTAAATTTACTTTCTAAACACCAGTGTTGACCAACCTTCTATTCTGTAGCGCTTATAAGGAATTAATCCCATTTTTCGATGAACTGCAATAATTAGGGTTTCTTGATTAATTAAAAACCCAGAAAGTATCGCGTACCCTCCCTGCCGAAGATAACGGGCGCAATAAGGGGCCATTTTTACAATAGGTTTTGCTAATATATTGGATAAAATTAAAGCGTAAGGACTCTGTATAATAACTTCTCTAGAATTATAGCCCTGACTAAAAAATGGCCTTCGAGACAATTGTAACCCATTTTTTTTCAAATTATAGCTCGTCTTGTTTATAGCCTCGGAATCATTATCAACCATAATAATCTTGCGGTGAAGTTTTTTTGCTGCAGCTATACCTAGTATACCTGTGCCGCAGCCCATATCTAAAAGATGTCCTGACGGCAAACGTTCTCTGTTACAAATCTCGTTTAATGCCGTAAGACAACCTTTAGTAGTACCATGATGACCAGTGCCGAATGCTGTAGATGCATCGATAACGATCTTAGAAGTACAATTCGGAAAAATCCCTTTATGATCGGAGTCAGTAATCGTAAATCCTCCTACTTCTAAAGGTTCAAAGTTTTTTCTATTCTCTGAAATCCAATCTATCGACGACAAATCGATTGAATTAAATTTTGGTACTGGAATGTCAACGTTTTCAACAACTTTTTTCAATTCAGTTCGTATGGCCTCAATATCAGGAGGAAAGTTGAAATATCCATTAAACAAAACTTTGCCGCTAGGTTCTTTAAGAAAGAAAGTTACAGCATCAGAATAAGCCTCCAAAATTTGTAGTATATCCTCTTTTAAAAAGTCAGGAGTTTCAAACTCAATTTTCCAGCACCCAGAGTTTTTATCCACTTTCAAACTGAGTCCGCAGAAATAACAAAACTATCTAATACCTTCTTTATTCCTGCCTTTTCAAAATCAATAGTCAGCTTATTCATTTCTACTTCTATAATTTTTCCATAGCCAAACTTTTGATGGAAGACTCTTTCATCAATCAAAAAACTTACCGCATCTCTATCGTTAATGTTTTCAGACTCTGTCTTATATAGATTTGAAGTTGACATTACCTTATTCTTTAAAAGACCAACATTTGAACGTTGACTTTTTTCATAGAGGTTTTCAAATTCAGTAGTTTCAAGTTCATTTTCTACGACAATTTGATCTAATGGTAATTCCTCTAGAAACCTAGAAGAAATAGAACTCTTCCATTGACCATGCACCTGTCTATTTAAAGCAAATGTGACTATTGCTAAATTTTTAGCCCTAGTTAGTCCGACGTATGCTAGTCTTCTTTCTTCTTCTAAACCCGCTTCTCCACTCTCATCAATATGTCGTTGGTGAGGAAAAAGTCCCTCTTCCCATCCCGGCAAAAAGACAGTTTTAAACTCTAAACCTTTTGCCCCATGCAACGTCATAATATTAACCATATCAGCGCTCGGATTCTCTGTATTTTCCATTACCAATGAAACGTGCTCTAGAAATCCTCCGAGATTTTCAAATTCTCCCATTGCAGTTATCAATTCTTTAAGATTATCAAGACGGCCCGGAGCCTCAGGTGACTTATCTATCATCAACATACCTGTATATCCGCTCTCGTCTAAAACAATTTCAGCAAGCTCGGTATGACTCACAGATTCACTATCTTCGTTATATGTTGAACGCCATCTGGCAAAATCATTAAGTAGATTTGAAAGAGAGCTTCTTGTCCTCGGTTTTAACTCATCTGTAGAAATAATGTCTGCAGAAGCCTTATATAAGCTGATTTTTTCAGCTCTCGCAGCAGTATATAGAACTTGTAAAGTCTTATCACCAATACCTCTTTTAGGACGATTGATGATTCTTTCAAATGCCAAATCATCGTCTGGCTGATTGATCACCCTTAAATAAGCCAACGCATCTCTGATTTCTAAACGTTCATAAAAGCGAGCCCCACCTATAACTTGATAGGGTATAGCAGACATTAAAAAACGTTCTTCAAATGCTCGTGTTTGAAAACTTGCTCGAACCAAGACAGCCATTTCTCGAAGTAAAATTTTTGATCCATCTAATCCACGTCTTTGCAAATCTTCAATGTGATCAGAAACGAAGCGAGCCTCCTCACTACTATCCCAGAAACCTCTAACATGAATAGGCTCCCCTCCTTCGCCCTCTGTCCAAAGCGACTTGCCCAGTCTACCTTTATTATGAGAAATTAGAGCTGATGCCGCAGCAAGAATTGGTGCTGTAGATCGATAGTTTTGTTCTAAACGAATTATCCTTGCCCCAGGAAAATCCTCTTCAAATCGCAGAATATTTCCAACCTCGGCACCCCTCCAGGAATAAATCGACTGATCATCATCTCCCACGCATGCTATATTCTTGTGACCTTGGGCAAGTAAGCGCAACCAGAGATACTGGGCGACATTAGCATCTTGATACTCATCTACCAAAATAAACTTAAAACGCTGCTGATATTGGCTAAGGATATCTTTGTACTTTTCTTCTGCAAATATGCTTAAGCAATGTAAAAGGAGGTCTCCAAAATCTGCAGAATTTAAGGTGCGGAGACGTTCTTGATACTCTTCATAAATTTGTATTAATTTGCCTCCAGCTATATCTCCTACCTCTGATTCTGAAATTTTACCAGGGACTAAACCTCGATCCTTCCACCTTTGGATCACTCCCATCATTGAACGCGCTGGCCAGCGCTTACTGTCCACATTAGACGCTTCAAGAAGTTGTTTTAAAAGTCGAACTTGATCATCAGTATCAATTATAGAGAAATTAGACTTCAAACCCACTAACTCAGCATGACGTCGTAAAATCCGAGCCCCAAGAGCATGAAATGTTCCGAGCCATACTTCCTCAGCCTGACCACCAACCAGTTCTGCAACTCGATCTCGCATCTCCCTGGCAGCCTTGTTCGTAAAAGTAACTGCTAAAATTTGATAAGGACGAACTTTTCCCAAACGCAATAAATGAGCTAATCTTGTCGTAAGAACTCTGGTCTTACCAGTTCCTGCTCCGGCTAATACAAGAACAGGCCCATCAATTGTTTGGACCGCCTCACGCTGAGCATCGTTCAGGTGAACAATATATTCAGGAATATCTATATTGTTAGATTCAAAACCTTGAGTATTTAATTTATCTTTCACTTGATCTAGGTCATTCATAAAGTCAGTCTATACCATTAACCCTTTATGAGTCGCAGTTTCAGAATTTAAAGCTAAAAAAAATAGCAAAAAACTTGTTTTACATAGTCAAGTGTATAGAAGATTATATTAAAAGCATATCAGCTCAAATAGTATCCCCCCTATACGGTGGTGCCGAAATGGGCAATAAGGGATATATTTAAGTCAAAATGATTAATTATATAAAAGATATGGCTCGGAATAGGAGCAATATTGTTCTAATAGCATCGCTACTGTTCTTATTAGTCGGCACTGGAAGTATTTATTTTATAGTAGTAGCCCTAAAACAAATAGCTAATGAGTTTGATTGGCCACGCACCGTTCCATCACTAGCATACGCGCTTCAATATTTAGGAGCAGGATTTGGTGGTATTTTTATGGGCTGGTGTCTAGATAAACGTGGTATGGGCACGCCAGCTTTTATTGGTGGCAGCATGGTTGGGCTAGGAGCCATCGCAACTTGCTTTATAACGACCCAGTGGGAATTATTTTTTATATATGGGATCATGTTAGGCTTTTTAGGACGCTCGACCTTGTTTGCCCCTTTAACGGCAAATATTACCCGTTGGTTTGAAAACAACAAAAGTCTAGCTGTTGGAATTGTAGGTTCTGGCCAGGGAATAGCTGGTATGATTTGGCCACCAGTCTTTCATCAACTTATTTCTAGTATCGGCTGGCGACAAACAGCACTTGTATATGGGGTATTCTCGCTAATAACAATGCTACCTTTGGCCTTTATACTGAGACAGAAGCCACCGATTTCATCTCCTCAGCCAGCGATGCATCAATCAAATAACAATCAACTGTCCTTGCAGGAGGCACCACAATCAAATTTAAGGGTTCAGATCTCTTTAATGATCGCTTCAATAGGTTGTTGTGTAGCCATGTCTCTTCCTTTAGCCCACATAGTTAGTCACGTAAGCGACCTAGGCTACGATCCAGCCAGAGGTGCAGAAGTATTGTCAGTAATGTTAGCTTGCTCTGCTTTAGCCAGCTTTTTTGGAGTTGGTTATTTGGGACGGAAATATGGGGGCTTAAAAGCTCTGTTTATCTTCTCGTCTGGTCAAGCAACCCTTCTTGCCGGGCTAGCCTTGATTGAGAGTCTTCCGGCTGTTTACGTCGCAGCAGCATTATTTGGACTTGGTTATGGCGGGATCTTACCCTGCTATCCAGTCATAGTCCGTGAGCTGCTTCCAGCAGCTGAAGCAGGAAGAAGGACTGGACTCATTTTACTTTGCGCTGGTTTCGGTATGGCAATAGGCTCATGGCTTGGCGGCTATATATTTGATCTAACAAGCTCATATCAACTAGCTTTTATAATTGGTGTAGTTTTTAACTTAGGAAATTTAATAATTATTCTAAACTTGATTATTGTTAATGGTAGAAAGAGCAAATTTCTCACCCAATAAATATTAGCGATTCACAGACTGTAAAAATTTTATTTCGAGCATTTGGTCTATAAAATAAACTAAAAAATTCTCATTTAAAAAATAATAAGAAACCTTATTTGTGCTTTAAATTTATTATTACATAGGGAGAAAAAAATGCGTATTCACAACCTTTATGCAGATGAAAGTGGCGAGTCTCATTTTCGAGACATTGAAATTGATTGGACAGAAGATAGAGGATATAGCCAACTCTCTGAGAAACTGCCCACAACCGGTATTATTTTTCGTCGCACCATAGGTGACTATGAACTTGATTGGCATACGGCCCCACGACGACAATATATTGTAAATCTTGACGCGGCAGTAAAAATTACTGCAAGTGACGGTGAAGTACGAATAATAAAAGCTGGTGAAGTTTTTCTTGTAGAAGACACATTTGGCAAGGGACATCTATCTGCATCAGTTGATGGGAAAGAGAGACATTCGTTATTCATACCAATTGAATAATGTTTTTACTCCTCAAACGTTTTAAGTTGTGAATTAACCTGCCTCTGTTGACATACCTGCTGTATGAGGCAACCAAAGCGCAATTTCAGGAAATAGAACAATTAATGTAACCACTATCAAAGTGGCAAAAAAGAAGGGTGTAACGCCACGAAAAATCTTATTTAGTGGTACATCAGGCGCGATCTTAGCCATCACATAAACGTTTATACCAACTGGTGGCGTTATCAATGCTAATTCTGACATGATCATTGCATAAATGCCAAACCATACGGGGTCGAAACCGAGCTCTATAATTACAGGGAAGACAAATGGAATAGTTAGAATCAGCATTCCCCAAACATCGAGTACCATTCCCAAAGCCAAATATAGCAAGGAAAATGCCAACATTACCTCTAGAGGAGACAGTTGGAGTGCTAGGATCCAATCAACTAAGCCCTCAGTGAGACGAGTTTGGATAACAAATTTTCCCATCATATGACCACCGACGATTATGACAAAAATCATTCCAGTGGTTTGGATAGTTTCGACTAACGCTGTACCAAAAGCCTTCCAAGTAAGCCGCCTCATGATTAGAGCTATAAGAATGAGACCTGCAACCCCGACGCCAGCAGCTTCTGTAGGATCAAATATTCCTAAATAAATACCGCCTATTACAAGAAGAAAAATTGATAAAATTGGTATAAGTTTTCTCAATGACAAAAATCGTTCACGCCAAGGAAAGCTCTCTCCTACAGGGCCAAGTTCAGGAGTCACTGCACATCTTAAGTATATAGCTCCAGAATAAAATACAGTCATAATTATCCCGGGTATTATCCCTGCTATAAACAAGGCTCCAACAGATGATTCCGTCCAAGCCCCATAGACAACCATAAAAACACTTGGTGGGATTAGTATGCCAAGAGTCCCTGCTGAAGCAATTGATCCGGTTGCCAAACTATCATCATATTTATATTTTCTCATAGCCGGCATGCACATTGGCCCCATGGTAGCAACGGCAGTAACAGATCCTCCAGAAACAGCACCAAAACCAGCGCAGGCAACAACTGAAGTAATGGCTAATCCACCTCGCAACCATCCTAACCATTTGTATATGGCATCATATAAATCAAATGCTATATCAGTTCGATAAACCAATTGTCCCATTAAAAAATATAAAGGCACAGCAACTAGAAAAAAATTCATGCCTTGGTCAGTAAAGGTCAGTCCTAACTGTATTACCGCATGGTCAATGCTGCCTCTTAAAATAAAAAAGCCAATTACTGAAGTTCCAAGCATAGAAAAAGCTATGGGAACGCCCAAAGCAATAAGCACCAACATACCTGCAAAGGCAACTAAACCAAGTGTTACCGGTTCCATTACTAATCCTCCCACATTGCCGTTTCACGCTCGGGCTCAGGAAAAGGATCTCGACCAATAATCACACCCACAATCCGCATAACAAAAAAAAGAACCAGTAGAAAACAACTGATAAGTTTAGCAGCATTAAGAGTCCAAAGGGGAATTGATAAATATTCTGTCTCCCGCCCCCTAGATATAGCGAATATAAACTCATCAAACTCACGAATGCCAAATAGTATGAAGACACCAGAAGCGATTAAAGAATAAAGCACTGTAACTAGATTACGACCAATCGTTGAAAAGCGAGAAAAAAGAAGCTCCATTCGGATATGACCATGTCGTCGAGTTGTCTCAGGGATTGCCATCATAAAAATAAAGATTAGCATTACCCTGGTAAATTCTAGACCCCAAATAAGAGGAGAGTTGAATAAATATCTTAAGCCAACATCAATTAGTATAATAAAGCTTGCTAATGGTAATATTACCCAAGCCCCAAACTTGGCAAAAAACTCAGTTAATCGTCTCAAAACGTCAGCTAAATATCCGGTACTTATTTCTTTCTTTTCAGCTGGCGCTCCAAACAAATCACTCATAAAACCTCACCTTATTAAAAATAGAAAACTTACTAATAAGAATCATGACTTCTTCCAGAAGTTCAATTTAGGGTAATCTATTCGATCGGCCGCTAATGCGGCCGATCAATTTTCTATTTCTATTTAAAATCGTACATATTCATAACCGGATTATCGATCGCGGCCTGCAAGATTTGATTAGGAGACATGGCAGAGTACTTCTTAGCAGTTGCCTTGAGCTCACTGACTAATTTACGTGCAGAACGACCTTTTGCCTCATGTCCTTTTATCCACTCTTCTTCAACCGGAGCCAACGCTGCTTCCCAACGTTTTGATTCATCAGCGGATAATTCGATAAACTTCATGCCAGCTTTCTTGAAACGCGATTGAGCAATAACATCCCCTAGCTCATAGAATGCCTGAGCCTCGACAATTGCATGCTGTCTTGTCCATGCATTAAAAACAACCTGTAAATCCGCGGGAAGGTTATCAAACCATTTTGGACCAACGCAGTATTCGACAAATAAACGTGTATAATTATTGTACGTACGATATTTTGCTAGCTCATGAACCTTGAAAATCTGACCCGCAGCATCTGACAATGAGACAGCATCAATTAAGCCTCTTTGCACAGCGGGATACATCTCTGCCGCCGGCATTGATGTGGGCACAAAACCAAGCGCCGCATTAGATTTAGCGTGTAACCCTCCCCCTGCACGAATCTTTAGACCTTTTGCATCCTCAAGAGTTCGAACGGGCTTGTTTGAAAACGTATGATAGCCCGTCGTGGCCGCCATTCTTGCCACAGAATTACCAATAGCTTCAAATTCCTTCTTAAACCACTTATTGTAGAGTTCTTCTGCTGATGCAACAGCTACATCTGCACTAGAAAACATTCCAGGGAGAGAATGTCCATGAACCAAATTAAAGTCTTTAGCGCTATAAACGGAGAAACAAGGCGCATAGTCTGAAAGACCCGAACGTGTGGCATCTGATCCCTCGCGAGCGCTATGCACCGTACCCCCCCAGTTTTCTGTAACTTTTATCTTACCATTTGCCATCGTCTCGAGCCGCCGAAGGGCTGGGATAAAAACCCTCTTAACTATGCCTGCAACCTTTGGAACATGGTGCGTCATCACCATCTCAATTGGCGGCCCGTTATAGGAAACCTTTATGTTTCCATAACTTGGTAATTTTCCGTCGAGCCAATCTTGAGATAAAGAATAGCGCTTCTTCGCCTCTGCTAAGGCATCAGCTTGAACTGTGTTTGAAAATAAAGAATAACTTGATACCGCCAATGCAAGAGCGGCTGAAGTAACTAAAACCTTTTTCATTTCATACTCCTTTTACCTTATGGGTTTAAAAGAACGGGAGAAAGAAAAATTAGTGTAAAATAATTTAGTTAAGCAATATCTGGATGTATAAGGTTCGCAATCTCATCTCGTGTTGTGATCCAAACCCAGTCTAAATCAACAATCATTTCCAACATTTTGCGGAATTGTATAGCCCCAATAGGCCGACCGGAAACATGCGCGTGAGCTCCGATGTCTAAAACAGCATGCGGGCTTCCAATTGATGAATAACCCTCTAGAATATCAGACAAATCATCACTAACTTTACGTGCAGAATTTCCGTAACGAAGAGTCGTGGGTAAGTCATTAACATCCATAGTCCAAGGAACTATGACAATCGGGCCGGCTGGAGTGTCAAATAAATATGGCAGTTCTGCATTCATGGAATCGACCATCCACCGAAACCCATTCGCAGCTAATAACTCAGCTGTATTCTCACTGGGCGTACCACGGGGAGCGCCAAACCCCATAGGACGGGTTCCAACAGCTTTTTCTTGAACAGATATGCAGCGTTTTATATCTTCGTCTTCTTCATCTCTCTCCATATATACTGGGTACTGATCTTGGCTCCAGCAATGAGCAAATAAAGTGTGTCCTCCAGCTACGGCACGTTGAGCTATTTCAGGATGTCTATCTACAACTATTCCATTTAAACAGGCCGCACACTTAACGCCTACTTCATCAGCAATATCAAACAAACGATAAACACCAGTGGTCTCTCCATACTCCGCCCATCCTACGGCCGCTGTATCAAGATATCCTGCCTTCAAAGGATTGCCCATTGGTGATAAGCCTGGAGCAGTTCCATCAGCCCATCGCTCACATATGATATCAACAACAATTGCAAGAGGTTTCCCACTAGGCCAATTTTCGGGTACATTTACACGACTACTTAAACTGGGTACTGGCATTATGTCTTTCCCCCGAGCTAAATAATTTAAAATTCCCTTAAATGCTGAACCTGTTCCCAAAAGCGTATCGACTAGAATTGATCCTGTCTATAGAGCCTAGCTGTATAAGTACTAACTAGCATGTTATAAATTGGATACATTAAATTCAGAATAAGCTTATTTTATATAAATGTAATGGAAAGAAAATGACCGAAACTCCAATATATACGCCGCCAACAGTCTGGAAATGGGAATCTGAGAATGGAGGACCTTTTGCCAAGACAAACCGTCCGATAGCTGGTTCAACTCATGAAAAAAAATTGCCCGTAGGTAAACACCCTTTACAACTATACTCATTAGCAACACCAAACGGTGTAAAAGTTACTATAATGTTAGAAGAGTTATTAGCTCTTGGGTTTAATGATGCTGAATATGATGCTTTCTTAATTCGAATTGGAGACGGCAGTCAATTTGGGAGCGGTTTTGTAGACGTAAATCCTAATTCGAAAATACCCGCTCTAATGGATCATAGCACTGAGAAGCCTACTCGAGTTTTTGAGTCAGGAGCAATCTTAATGTATCTTTCAGAAAAGTTTGATGCCTTAGTTCCTTCTGACCCTTCAAAACGCCCTGAATGTTTATCCTGGTTGTTCTGGCAAATGGGAAGTGCTCCCTATCTTGGAGGCGGCTTTGGGCATTTCTACAATTATGCTAATGAAAAAATGCAGTACCCAATTGATCGTTTTACGATGGAAGTCAAACGGCAACTTGACGTACTAGACAGACATTTAGCTGATAATGAGTACATGTGCGGGGACGAATACACCATTGCCGACATAGCCATATGGCCTTGGTATGGTCAGTTGCTTTTTAATAGACTCTATAACGCTGCGGAATTCATAGACGCAACCTCATACACACATGTTATGAGATGGGCAAAAGAAATTGACAAGAGAGAAACAGTGAAACGGGGCCGGATGGTAAATCGTGTACGAGGAGAACTAAACGAGCAATTACGTGAACGTCATGATGCTAAAGATTTTCTAACCAAAACACAGGACAAATTAGAGGCACCAGAAAGTTAATCTACTCTTTTTAGAAATAACTTTATTAATCATATGTGAATTCTAATTTTAGGGAGAGAGTTTAATGACTCAAAGAAGCGACCAACAGAGATGGGCTTTAGATACATTACTTGCGAACGGAGGATTTGATGTTTTGCATCCAGGTGCCGAATTCGTCCTAACTCAGTTTGGATATGATGCTGCAGATTTCCAACGTGTGGTAGAGCCAGCCAAAGCAGGCATTATGGTTCGTGATAGGTTTGGTCGGGTTGCGATGGAAGTCGAGCAGAAGGCTCAGTATCACATAAATCGCGGACACATAACGGCTGGTCGCAGACTTTACCATCGAGCTTCGCTACTTTATGGCCGAGCCTACTATTCTTACTACAGTGATGATCCTCGTCGGCTTAAATACCAGAACTCCTGTAACCGCTGTTTTGAGGAAGTTATTTCTCACTCAAATCATACCATGGAAAGAGTAAACATACCGTTCGAAGGAAAGACTGCATACGGTTTATTTGAAGCACCGCAAGGAATAAAAGCCGCCCCCTGCCTAATATTGGTACCAGGAATGGATATGTTTAAAGAAGACTGGCATCAAACGATTGAAACAATGGTTTTACCTAAAGGCTGGGCAGCTTTTGCTATCGATGGTCCCGGACAGGGGGAAAGTCTTACAAATGGACTTAAGGTTGGCCTCGATAATTATGAATCAGCAATAAGCAAAGTAATAGACTGGTTGATAGACCGCCCAGAAGTAGATTCAGATAATATAATGCTAATGGGCGTTTCAATGGGGTCTTACTGGGGTTCAAGAACGGCAGCGAGAGAAAGCAGGCTTAAGGCAGTAGCCACAATGATGGCCTGCTATGGATCAAAACATATTATTTTTGATGTCGCACAGCCAAGTTATAAGGCTAATTTTATGTATATGGCCGGTTACGAAGATGAAGAAAAATTTGATGAACTAGCGTCAGCAATGATTAACGACGATTTATACGGGGATATAAGTTGTCCAATTTTAATGGTAACTGGCGAATATGATGAGTTAACCCGATTAGAAGACACTTATGAAGTCTACGAAATGATAAAAGCTCCTAAGGAGCTATGGGTGTATGGAGAGGAATTCCATCCAATCGGACCATCTTCAGGTGAATGGATACTCGCTGCACTAGACTGGCTCCAGAACTCAGTATCAAATCCCCTAGAGGCTGAATATTCCAGAAAAATTTACATTACTCCGGATGGTCGCTACGATGAAAAAGTTGGTGAACCTCCATGGTGGCACCCGCCGCAATGAGTATAAATTTTTTATCTAACAAGTGAGAAAATCATGAAGTTAATGACGTTTGACGCTGGTTCGGGGCCTAAAGTGGGATTAGTAAATGATAAAGGTGTTATAGATCTAACAGATCGTTTAGAAATTCTTTCGCTAAAAGATTTAATTGCGAATCAACAATTTAATGAAGTCCCTGTAAATGCCAACGAAGAGGCAGATTATCATGAAAATGAAATAAAATTCCTGCCCGTTATACCTGATCCGGAACACATTTTTTGCATAGGGACAAATTACGCTGATCACTTACAAGAAGCCATAGATGCAGGTCTTCCCAGAAGTAAAACCGAACACCCGCCGCTCTTTCTCCGCTTTTCCGACACACTGGTTGGACACGATCAACCTTTATTTAAATCACCTCAAGTCAAACAATTGGATTATGAGTGTGAACTCGCAGTCATAATAGGCAAACAAGGAAGGTATATTACGGAAGAAAGAGCCCTTAGCCATGTAGCTGGTTATTCGTGTTTTAATGAAGCCAGCGCCCGAGATTGGCAATTTCACACAACTCAGATTACACCGGGTAAAAATTTTTTTGGGACTGGAGGTTTCGGCCCCTGGCTGGTGACCGCGGATGAAATACCAGACCCCCAAAATTTACAAATTGCAACTCGTTTAAATAATGTCACAATGCAAGATGCAAACACAAAAGATATGATTTTTAATGTGGCACAAATAATTTCCTATGTTTCGAATTTAGTAGATTTAAAGCCAGGAGACGTAATAGCTTCAGGAACTCCTTCTGGTGTGGGCTTTTCTCGAGATCCTCAAGTATTTATGAATACTGGCGATGTTTGTGAAATAGAAATTGAACGAATAGGAATTCTTAGAAATGTTATTAATGAAGGATGATAAAACACTTATTTTTGTGTTCTATCTTCTTACTAAAAATTCTACCACTTCACTATTCAACAAGTGATTAGGCGGTTTTCGCCTCTTGAATCTTTAAGGTCTCTATCATTTGTTCACGCATAACGAACTTTTGAACCTTTCCTGTTACTGTCATAGGAAATGAGTCGACAAATTCGATGTATCGAGGAACCTTATAATGCGCTATTTGACCATGGCAAAAGTCACGGATTTCTTCATCGTTACTATCTTCTCCATCAACTAACTTAATCCAGGCACAGAGTTCTTCACCGTATTTTAGATCCGGAACTCCAAACACTTGAACTTCAGCTATTTTTGGATTTTTAAACAGGTAATCCTCTATTTCTTTTGGAAATAGGTTTTCTCCACCTCTAATTACCATATCCTTAATGCGCCCAACAATATTGAAATAACCGTCTCTGTCCATTGTGGCTAGATCTCCAGTGTGCATCCAACCACTATCATCAATAACACCTGATGTTTTTTCGGGATCACCCCAGTAGCCTCTCATGACGTGATACCCTCGTGCACAAAACTCACCAGAAACCCCAGGGGCCACTATTTTACCATTTTCGCCAACAATTTTGATTTCAACATAAGGATGAACGCGCCCCACAGAAGCAACTCGGTGCTCTAAAGAATCATCAAGATCAGTTTGGGTCGACACAGGACTAGTTTCTGTCATTCCATAACCAATTGTCATCTCACGGAGGTTCATCTTGTCAGTTACTTCTTTCATCACTTCAATTGGACAAGGTGAACCTGCCATCATTCCCGTTCGTAGGCTAGAAAAGTCAAAAGCGTTAAAGTCCTGATGCTGAAGCATGGCGATAAACATGCTGGGAACACCAAGAACCCCGGTGCAACTTTGAGTCTCTATAGTTTCCAGAGTGGCTGAAGCCTCAAATGACTCACTTGGATATACCATTGCTGTGCCATGAGTCATACAAGCTAAATTCCCAATAACCATACCAAAACAGTGATATAATGGCACCGGTATGCACATTCTATCCTTCTCGGTTAAGCCAAATTTTTCTCCTATAAAGTAACCATTGTTAAGGATATTATGATGGGTTAGCGTTGCTCCCTTCGGTGTACCAGTTGTACCACTAGTAAACTGAATATTAATTGGATCATCAAATTGAAGGTTTTTTCCTACTTCATCTAACGAATCATTAGATTCTAACTCACCAAGTTCGATAATTTCCTTAAATGAAAACATTCCTGAATGCTTTTCCCCGATTTGGATTAGATATCTAAGGCTCGGAATTTTTTTAGCTTGTAATTCACCTGGCTGACAGCCTTCTACCTCTGGGGCCAATTCAGAAATCATTGATATATAATTGCTAGTCTTGAATTTACTCGCGGTGATTAATGCCTTGCATTCAACGTTATTAATAGCAAACTCTAATTCAGATAGACGATAGGCAGGATTAATATTAACCAGAATTAGCCCAGCTTTAGCCGTTGCAAATTGAGTTAAAACCCATTCCTTATTATTTGGCGACCAAATCCCTATCCTATCGCCCGGCTTTAAACCTAATTGGATTAACCCTTTAGCCATATTATCAACTTGCTTTTTTAATTCATTCCAATTCCAACTAATATTCTGAAATGGAATCACAAGAGCATCTTGAGAACCCCATCTACCAACTGCTTTGTCAAAATGCTCGCCTATTGTGTCACCTATAAGCTCAACATTTGATGGACCTGAAACATAACTTTGGGTATATCCGGACATGTATTTCTCCAACTGAAAACTTTATTTATGATTGCTCTATTCTCAATTAGAAGCAACCGTTCTATATATAATAGATTCTAATTGAGCATTTTGAACAATAAACGTAAGTCTATTTATGAAGATTATTGATATCCGTGAAATCGCTGTGCCGCTGAACTCCAGCTTAAGAAATTCTGTTTTTGACTTTAGTCAGATGAAGACCTCCGTGGTTGCTGTAATTACCGATGTGATTAGAGAAGGCAAACCAGTCGTCGGGTATGCATTTAATTCTACTGGCAGATATGCTTGCGGTGGACAAATGAGAATGCGTTTTATTCCCCGTATTCTTAATTCTGATCCTGACAACTTGATTGACTTTGATCGGAACAACTTTGATCCTGAAAAAATTTTTTCAGTTATGATGGAAGGAGAAAAACCAGGAGGACATTCCGACAGATCCGTAGGAATAGGGACGATTGAAGTCGCAATATGGGACGCGATTGCCAAAATTGAAGAAAAGCCCGCCTTTCGTTCAATTTCAGATCGTTATAACCCTGGTGGAGCCAAGCCCAAAATGTTTGTTTACGTAGGTGGAGGCTGGTATGCCCCTAATAAAGGCATTCCTGAATTACTGGATGAAATGAAAAGTTATTTGGATATGGGCTACACCCAGTTAAAGATAAAAATTGGCGGAGAGAGTATTTCAAACGACGTAAAACGACTGGAAGCGGTTCTCAAACTATTAAATAATGATGGAAACAATTTGGCTGTTGATGCTAATTGTGGATTAACCCGTGAGGCTGCATTTGATTATGCAAAAGTTCTTTCACCCTATAATCTGCGTTGGTATGAAGAGGCAACAGATCCTTTAGATTTTGCCCTTATGTCTGACTTAGCTGAAATCTACTCTCCCCCTCTGGCTACAGGAGAGAATCTTTTTTCAACTCAGGATGTCAGGAACCTCATCCAATATGGTGGTTTAAGAACCGACCATGATGTGATCCAGATTGATCCCCCTCAGAGTTACGGTTTTGTATCTGTAGCTCGTACTATAAAAATGCTTAAAACCTTCGGCTGGTCAGAAAATTCACTGATGCCACATGGGGGTAATCAGATGTCTTTGCATGTTGCAGCAGGACTTGGAATGCTGCTATGTGAATCTTATCCAGATACTTTTGGTATATTCTCTGGTTTTTCTGATGATGCGGAGATTATAGACGGACATTTGACTATAAATGAAAACTTACCGGGTATTGGGTTTGAAGCTCAGTCGGGTATTTATGAGGTGATGTCAAAACTTTCAAATAACTAAATACATAGAATTAACGAACTATAAAAATCCTGGGAGGATTAATCACATGATGTTCGAATATTTTCCTGATAACTATCCTTGGTCCATGGCAGCAGTTATGGCGCTAAATGCTGGGGCTGTAATGTCAGAGGTAGATGAAGCCCTAAAACCGCTAAAATCTATTGCTGGTGCAAATGACGATTCAGCAAATGAAGCCTGGCATTCGAGATGGATGATGCTCGCAGAAAGAAGCGAGCGACTCGCTAATGAAGATGACAAACTAGGGCACCGTTTGAGCGCGAGCGCTAAATATTTCAGATCAGCGGTTTACTATATGACTGCAGAAAGAATGTGTAAGTCTAACGATCCAGTTAGAATTGAAACTTACAAAAAAATGCTCAGTGTCTTTAAAAAGGGGGCTGAGAGACAGGATAACCCGATCGAATGGGTTGAAGTTCCTTACCTTGAAACCAGCTTACCTGCCCTTTTCTGTGCGGCAGATAAAATTAATCCAAGCCAAACCTCACAGCCTCCTTGCATAATTCATTTTGATGGCTTGGACGTGATGAAAGAGTTCCTATTTCTGTCAGGTGTAGCAAAAGCGTATGCTTCTAGAGGAATTTCTACTCTTCTTATTGACCACCCAGGTGTCGGAGAAGCTCTACGTCTGCGAAATCTTAAACTATTCCCTGAAACTGAGGTGCCAGCTGGTGCAGCCGTTGACTATCTGGAATCGCGTAAAGATATCGATTCTAGTCGCATCGGTATGGCTGGCATTAGCCTAGGAGGTTATTACGTGCCCAGGGCAGCCGGATATGAGCATCGTCTAAAATGCGCTGTTGCTTGGGGTGCTATAAATGATTATGGAAAAATTACTCAAGGTCGATTAGAGGGGTCAGGAACTAAACTATCAGTTTCTCATTGGGAAGAACATATGAATTGGGTGTTCGGTACATCTTCGGCCCAAGAGATACTGGACGTAACTCGTAAGATGAACCTTGATGAAGCTGTTCCTATGATAGAGTGCCCACTGCTAGTCGTTCACGGTGAGGGCGATAGGCAAATACCACTTGAAATGGCACAAAAAACTATTCGAGAAGCAACCAAGAGTGCTCGTGCAGAGCTTAAGGTTTTTGGATCGGAAGATGGAGGAATAGAGCATTGCCAAGTTGATCATGGGGCTCTAGCAGTTGAATATATGACTGACTGGGTGGCGGATATTTTAAATGGCCCCGTGGATTAGAAAAAAACCTTGAATTCTGGTGGTTGACTAAATTCTTTCTTTGATTATTGTTCGCCATGAGACTGGGGTGACTATCTCAATCCCAGAATTTCCAACCAGTCTAAAAAGAATAAAATTAAATAAACACTTGTCTTGAAAGAGGAAAAAAAATGGCAAACCCTAGAAGCGATATGCGAGTTACTCATGCACTCCTTGCAGAATACGCTGAAAAATATAAGAATTGGGGAAAATGGGGTCCTGATGACGAGATAGGCACACTTAATTATACCAAACCCTCAGACATAATAACTGCCGCTCAGCTCGTCAAAAAGGGTAAAACCATGTCATTGGGATTAAATTACGATCAATTTGGTCCTCAGGGAGCAAAAACTCCTTATCCTGCGATGGGACGCTTTAATCCAATACATATGATGACGCGCACTGGCACCGATGCTTATTCGGGTGTTCTAGATCATCGCGGTATTCGAGGAGCAGATGATCTTGTCATGATGCCTTTACAATGTGGAACGCAGTGGGATGGGCTGGGACATGTTTTTTATGAAGACTATATGTGGAATGGGTACGACTGCAGAGAGGTAACAACCGCAGGCGCTCAAAAAGCCGGTATTGAGAAAACTAAAGATAAAATGGTTGGCAGAGGCGTTTTTTTAGATATGCCGAGAGTTAAAGGGGTTCAATACCTAGAAGATGGCTATCCCATAACCTGCTCAGATTTAGATGAGGCCTGTGAAAAACAAGGTGTAGAGGTTCGCGAGGGCGACTACGTTGTGTTAAGGACAGGACAGATGGAACGGTGCCTCGATGATGGAAGCTGGGATGGATACGCTGGAGGAGACGCTGCTGGATTAGCTTTTGAAACTTTGGATTGGATTTTTGAGAAAAAAATTGCTGGCTATGCATCGGATACATGGGGTAATGAAGTACGGCCGTGCGAGACAGATGAAAACATCAATCAACCATGGCACTGGATAGCTATACCAATTATGGGTTTAACTATGGGTGAAATTTGGTATTTGAAAGACCTTGCCGACGATTGTGAAGCTGATAAAATATATGAGTTTATGTTTGTTGGTCCAGCATTGCCCATAACAGGAGCAGTAGGTTCGCCTGTTAATCCGTTGGCAATAAAATGATATAATTATTTGCTTTTCTTACCATGCTCCATCCCATGGTAAGAGTTGAGTTAACTTAATTTTTGGATGGATACAGTCTTATTTTAGGGAGGACATTATGGATAAAACATTTTTTACTGCCGCTAGTATTGCTCTTGGGTTGTCTTTGGCTTGTGTAAGCCCTGCCCTTGCTGGTGATACTGGCAAAAACGCTGCCGAAGCAAAACAGAAGCTTAGTGCATCGGTTGATTGGTTTAATGGAAAAGGTAGTTATGGTAAGAATAACGTTACCTACACCGGCCCAGTCATCACCTTAAAGACATCGAGCCATCTACCACCTGTAGCGGGTATTTCAAAGTTACAAAGAAAAGGCTTTGATAATCTTGAGAGAATGTCTGGCGGAAAAATTAAGGTTAAAGATACCTGGTCTAAAACAGTTCATGGAGTCAAAGAAGGAAGAAAAGCAGCACGTGCCGGACTGACTAACTATGCACCCTGCTTCTCACTCTATATGTCCAAAGACTATAATTTAGTTCATGGGCTAGGGTTACCCTTTCTCTTTAACAATTCTCACGAAGCCGTTGCAACTGCGGAACATCTTTACGGTAAATACTTGAAAAAAGAACATGAGCGTTATGGAGTATCTATAGCACGAGTGGCTCATACTAGTCCTTATCATTTATGGACTAACAAGCCTGTTCGTAATCTAGGTGACGTAAAAGGAATGAAGATCCGCGCAGGTGGAGGAATTCATTCTCAAATCATTGGTGCAATTGGCGCCACTCAAGTATCCATGCCGGGTGCTGACTCCTATACTGCAATGCAACGAGGCACGCTTGATGGAATTCACTTTAGCGATGCTATTGCACTAATCTTTAAAACCCACGAAGTCACAAAATATCGTACTACCAATGGTTTTAATCTGCTCACCATTGAATACTGCCTAGATTCTAAATGGCACAAAGCACTTCCAGCCGACCTTAAAGTAGTCTGGAACAACTGGGCTCGACAGATGGCAATAGCCGAAGGAGCTGGTTTTTACGATCTTTATGATAAACTTAATCTAGACAAAATGGTTGGCATGGGTCAGACCGAAGTAATCGATATGGATCCTGCAGAACTAGATCGCTGGAAAACAGCTGTTGCTGGAATTGAGGCAAACTTTATTAAAAATAATAAAAATAAAGACGCTGGCGCGTTCGTCGCTGACATTAAGAAGCTTGCCGCTAAATATGCTGCTATGTCTGCTAATGACGTGATGGCTGAAGCAATCAATAGCCCAGCGCAAGGACTTTACTAGCTGATTTTGTAGGTTAATTGGTTAAAAACTTTCCCAAGATTCCGGCCGAGATATAAATATCTCGGCCGGTTATTTGCGGAGTTATTTATGCTTAAAATTGAAAAGTACTTTAGAGCAATAGGATCTACACTAGACTGGTTTGGTGGAATAATTTTATTACCTGCCATGAGTGTAGTGGTCTTACTCGATGTATTCCTTAGGTATGTGTTTAACAGCCCATTTATTTGGGGTATGGAGTTTACTGAGTGGGCGCTTTTGTTAGTTTTCCTGTATGCGGTTCCCGCGTGCACCCAAAATCATGGTCATGTTCGTATGGAATTATTAATAGGAAATGTTAAACCCAGAGCACAAAAACTTATGTCACTTTTCTACTGCCTGTCGGGAATATTCATCTTCTATTTACTCGCTAAATATAGCTGGGAAGAGTTCATTTTTGATTTTGAATTAGGTCGCGTAACTGAGTACTTATCGCTTCCAGTTTGGTTACATACGTTAAGTATGTTCGTGATAAGTGTTCTTGTCTTAATCTATTTTGTATTGCGTATCATAGCGGTCTTTGTAAGAACCGAAGCATTTACGCATGTAGAAGATAATTCTTACGAGGATTAATTATGGACCCGAATTTAATCGGTATATTAGGTTTTCTAGGAATGCTCGGGCTCATTGTTTTGGGTGTTCCTATAGCTTTTTCAATGTTAGCCACTGCTTGTATTGGACTGTTTGCAGTTGGCGGCCCCAATCATGCTGAAACTCAAATAGCAATTACGTTTACTGACGTCGGTGCTAACTTTGTAATGGTAGCTGTTCCTCTATATTTTATGATGGGACAGTTAGTACAAAGAACCGATATTGCCTACGATCTTTATGAATGCGTTTATCGTTGGTTAGGCAGATTGCCAGGTGGCTTAGCAATATCTTCTGTTGTGGCCTGTGCTGGCTTTGGCGCCGTCTCCGGTGGAAGTGTGACCGCCGTTGCAACCATGGGGCCAATGTGTATTCCCGCAATGCGACGATACAAATATGATGATTCCCTAGCAACTGGTTGTATAAGTGCTGCTGGTACACTGGGAATACTAATACCGCCCAGTATCATTCTCATTGGATATGGAATTTTAACTGAAACCTCAATTGGAGCTTTGTTCATAGCTGGCATTATTCCTGGAGTATTAATGACTTTAGGCTATTCTGTTACAATCGCAATTCGATGCGCAATGAATCCTGAACTTGGTCCAGTTGGAGAAAAATTTTCTTTGGAAGAGAAAGTAAGATCTCTTAACAAGGTGCTTCCAATTTTTCTCACATTCATTGTCGTTATAGGTGGCATCTATGGTGGTATTTTTACTCCTACAGAAGCCGCTGGTGTCGGTGTGTTTTGTCTTCTGGCTATAGCTTTCGTCATGAGACGACTTGACTGGGCAAACCTCAAACTTTCTTTCCTAAAATCCATGCAAACTTCTGGAATGATATTTGTAATCATCTGCGGTGGCCACATGATGGGCAAGTTTGTTGTTCAAACGGAATTAACCGAAGGCCTTATAAAATGGATGGAGGTCCAGGACTTTAGTGCGTTTACTATTATGCTTGGACTTAGCCTTCTCTATATTGCCTTGGGCATGGTTTTAGATGTATGGGGCATGCTCATATTAACCATTCCTTTTACATTCCCAATTATTCTAGGCTTGAATTACAGTCCTGTCTGGTATGGGGTTTATGCTGTCATAATGTCTGAATTAGCTTTGATAACTCCACCTGTAGGTATTAATGTATATGTTATGGCCAAAATGGCACCTGATGTGCCTCTAACTAAAATTTTCAAAGGTGTAGCACCATTTTTTATCTTTACCCTTATTCTAGTAGCCCTGATTACTGTATTTCCTGAAATTGTAATGTGGCTACCTGAATCTGCTGGCATGTCATAAATGGATGATTAAAATATAAATTGTTGGTTAAACTAGTTAAAAGTAATAAATTGGCCTTCCGTTTTTTTGTCGGCTAAGCATCGGCTAGTGAGTAAATCATGAGTGATCAAGTTATTATCTATCACAACCCCCGTTGCAGTAAATCAAGGGCGGCTTTAAGTTTACTAAGGAATCATGGAGTTGAGCCAGAAATTGTAGAGTATCTGAAAACACCACCAGATATAAAACAACTTAAAAAAATTCTACTTATGATGAAGAAAAATCCTCGCGACATAATAAGAAAAGGGGAAAAAGAATATAAAAGTCTAAAATTAGATAACGAATCTCTAGATAACGATTCGCTCATAAAATATATGGTGGAGAACCCAATTCTAATTGAAAGACCAATAGTTGTTACGAGAAAAGAAGCAAGGCTCGGCCGCCCACCAGAACTGGTTCTGGAACTATTTTGATAGTCATATGTAAACAAAAATACCTTCTCACCTAACAAAAAACGAAGGTAAAGAGAAACTATGAAAATTTGTATCGTAGGTGCCGGTGCCATAGGAGGATTTCTTGGCGCACGCCTAGCTATTTCGGGTTTCGATGTCAGTATGTTAGCCCGCGGGCCTCACTTGATAGCCATGAAAGAAAATGGCGTAACTCTAACCGATAAAAACAGCAAAACAATTGTAAAAGTACCCCTTTCTGATGACCCATCATTTTTTGGCACACAAGACTTTGTTATTCTCACTTTGAAATCTCCGTCTTTAGAGAATACTCTGCCTACTTTACAACCACTGTTTGACAATCAAACAACTCTAGTAACAGCAATGAATGGCATACCGTGGTGGTTTTTTGAATGCCTGGAGGGACCTCTGAGAGGGCATCAATTAGAAACAATTGATTTTCAAGGAAAGCTAGCATCAATATTCTCTAGTGATCGCATAATTGGATGTGTCGTTCATGCTGCTGCTGCGGTTGATCAACCCGGAATTATAAAACATGTTTCAGGTGATCTTTTTATAGTTGGAGAAGCTGATAAGAAAGTAAAAACGAGAACAGTAAAACTTCATGAAGCAATAAATTCTTCCAATCTTAAAAGTAAATTGACAGAAGATATCCACGGTGAAATCTGGTCCAAATTATTAGGTAATATGGCTATGGGGCCTATATCAACACTAACAAAATTAAGTTTATCTGGAATAGCATATGATCCTGACGCTAGGAGCCTCTGTATCAACATGATCGAAGAGGCACAGAAAATAGGCGACAGACTTGGCTTGCCTTTAAAAATGTCTGCCAGTTCAAGGATCGACTTAGCTGCCGAACTAGGTGACTTTAAGCCCTCAATTTTACAGGACCTTGAAAAAAAGCGACCAATGGAAATCGATGCGCTTATTGGTGTAGTCAGAGAACTAGGGGAATTGCTTGAAATCCCAACACCGACAATTAACACTGTCCTATCACTACAAAGAGCCCAAGCTCGTTTTGCAGGTCTCGTCTAAATGTATAAACAACCCTCACAAGGACCATCACTAGTTCTACTTTTCGTAATGATGTTATCTAGTCAGATGGCCTTAACAATCTTTTTACCTGCTGTTGTTAATATGTCGGAAGGTCTAAATACACCTTTGACCACAGTTCAATTGGTCATTCCTGCTTACTTATGCGCGTTTGCTATAATGCAATTGGTAGCTGGTCCTTTATCGGACGCTTTTGGCAGACGCCCTATAATACTTTGCGGGGTAGGATTGTTTACGCTAGCAAGCATTGCTTGCGGTATGTCAAATAATATAGAGCAACTTCTACTATCCAGATTTTTTCAGGCTATGGGGGCTTGTACTACTATCGTAGTCGGTCGTGCTATAGTCAGAGATGGTTCAGATGGGAAAACCGCTGCTCGAACTCTTTCCTATCTAGCAATGGCCTTAGCAGTGGGTCCTGCTATCGCACCCTTATTCGGAGGGTATCTGGTATCTTGGTTTGATTGGAGGGCCACCTTTATATCTACTGCTTTATTGGGCGCTTGCGCTTTAATTGTAGCAATTCCTAGATTTAATGAAACATTAACGACCGATATGAGACGAAAATTAGATTTTTCAGGAATGTTCCGTAACTATTTAATCTTAACTAAGAACCGACTTTTTCTAGGTTATAGCCTCTCAATAGCGTTCCTAACCGGAACATTCCAAACATTCATAGTAGCTGCCCCAATAGTAATGATTGATCAGATGGGTGTCTCTCCCGAGTTATTTGGATTCTACGTTATGACCGTTCCAGGAACGTTTATCATTGCTAGTTTTATCTCTGCTCGATTAAGTAATGTATTACCAATGGACTGTACAATCGCTATTGGCTGTTTTGCAGCAGTATTTGGAGGGTTCCTTCAATTTGGGTTTTCGGTGACTGGAAACAGCACTCCAATAACTATTCTTATAAGTGTTTTGATTTCTAATTTTGGCACAGGGTTAGCTTTTGCTAATTGTTACGCACAAGCGCTCAGTATGGTCCAACCGGCAACAGCTGGGGCTGCATCTGCATTAACTGGGTTTTTTCACATGGGCTGGGCTTTTCTGGTTTCTCTAGCCATAGCTAACTTAGAAAACATAACTACAATTCATCTCGGCATTTCACAATCGGCCACCGCTTTAGCATCAGCCTTTGCCTTCATTGGTCTGGTATGGATAATTCGTAGTAGACCCAGATCAATTGTTTAATTGTTCAATTTTTTCTAAAACTGGATATAAATAATCCTTGAAAAGCATTGGATTTTCTGACATCGGAAAATGCCCTAAATTTTCCATAATTGTTACTTCTGAGCCCTGAATTTTTGATGATGTTCTTAATGTATCATCCGGACTACAAGAAAAATCATAGGCCCCGGTTAATAAAAAAACAGGACATTTATTTGTATCAATTTCTGTAACTATATCGCGATAATCTGAATCTGCGCGATAAAAATACAAATCACCTTTAAATATGCCCGGCCCACTCGCTAAATACCCCCATAAGGTTTCCCAACGGTCTTCATCTGGACTAGTAGGAGCTATAAGTCCAGACACCAACGCTGCAGAGATTTCTCCTCCGTGAATATCTGGGCGATGCAGCCATGCTCTATCATACCATGGTGTTTGATGGTCCGAGCCCTCCAGTCCTATTACTGCCTTAAACTCTTCCGGCCAGTGTCTTGCCAAATGGAGCACAATACGACCCCCCATGGAACAACCCATTATAACTGGCTTATTTAGATTCAGAGCTCTGCAAACAGAACGTATTGTTTCCGCATATAGTTTCGTTGTTAATCGATATTCCTCTGATTGGAAACCTTTCGGAGGTAATGATTTACCATGCCAAGGCATATCAAAAGCGATAACCCTAAAACGATTAGTAAGCCCCTCATCTGACATCAAGTGTCGAAATTGTTGGCTATCAGCTCCTGCAGTATGGAGACAAACTAGAGGAATGCCCTCTCCAGCCTCTTCCCAATATATACGATAACCACGTCCTTCTACATCAACATTCATATACCTGCCGATAACCGGCTCAATATATTCGACAAAATCTTCTTCGTTCCCAGTTTCAGATTGTTTATTTCTAGGTAAGGCGAGAAGCTCCTTTATATACCTTAAGTGGGTTAAAAAATACTTTAAATCTCCTTCTATCGATGCATTTCCATCTTTCACCATAGCAAATAGGTCATGATATCCTGGCTTAGGAAAAGGTTTCCAAAACTCGGTCCAAGCATCAGATGAGGCCTTAATAGAAAATTTATAAGAGCGCATCAGAACTGGTCCCTGCACGACTTCAACTACTCGGCCCTTATCTATAAGGACATGATAAAAATCATTACCGATTCCTAATAAGAAATCTACACTCAGGAATCTACCACTACAAACAAGTAGGTCATTCTCATTAACAAGTTCAGCTAATTGTTTTATCAAATCTTCTGTTCCCTTTGATGCATATCCAGTCCTTGAAAAAATGCTAAAAATATCGACAGTAAATTTATATTACCCAGTATAGTGAATTAGTTAACTTAAAACTTTGAGCTGGTTTTATAGAAAATATATTTACCAGACTGACCATCCAGCATCGACCAAGATAGTCTCACCATGCACCATTTTTGAGTCTTCTGAAGCCAAAAAAACAGCAGCTCCTGTCATATCTTCAGGATCCATAAAATCTATACCTGTGGGAGTTAGCGTACGCATCAACTCCATATATTCTTCATTTCCTGGTCCTCGCACGTGGGCGTTTAGAGGGGTAGCTACATTCCCTGGTGCTATTGAATTAATATTAATTTTTGATTTGCCTAACTCAGCAGCTAAAGCGCGTGTCATGTTCACAACTCCACCTTTAGAGGCGCAGTAACCTGGACAATTGGGAAAAGCACCAGTGCCAGCAATAGAAGATATATTTATAACCTTTCCCCCACCATTTTCTATGAAATGTGGAACGAGTGTCTTGATCATGAAAAAATAGCCTTTGAGGTTTAGGTCAAGCTGCTCATCCCATATTTCCTCTGTGGTCTCTAGAACTGGAACTGTACGAAATACCCCTGCGTTGTTAACAAGAATATCTATAGCCCCGAACTCTTCTATAACCGTCCCTTGAAGCCTTTCAATCTCTTTTACCTTGGAGACATCCGCTTTAAAAGCTTTAGCTTTACCTCCTGAACTAATTATCTCGTCAACGACATTATTCGCAGCTTTATCATTACTTTTGTAATTAACAGCTATTTCTGCGCCCTCAGTTGCAAACCTTTTTGCAATGGCTTCTCCTATACCTACTGAAGAACCGCTAATTAAAGCCACCTTATTTTGTAGCCTCATAATTTTCTCCCTATAAAAAAGTTGTTGTTTAACAAGATTACGCACTGCGCAGTCGTGAGGTTTGCTCTTTATCTACTCTTCCCTCTTCATTGATACTTACCTTATAAACCTCCTCTGCTCTGGCTCTACTAATTAGTTTTTCCCTTACATCATGTACTACTCTATCAATGTCGCGTGTACTAGGGTCCCCATAGCCACCACCACCTTGAGCAACAGAAACAAGAGTCTCACCATCTTCTACCCAAACAATGGAGCACTGCTCAAGAGTTTCTAGTTCGCCATTTCTCAGTCTTCTGAGTTGTTCTGAAGGTTGTGAAGCCAATCCAGATCGTGCACCTTTGGGCACATGAACTTTTCCATCAGCCACAAAGCCTGCTTCCATTCTACAATCCACAGGTCCAAATTCAACCTCTATAGCATTAGCTCCTCTATACCTACCTGCTCCTTCGCTGTCTTTAATGAGTCTTCTCGTGTAGACGTGAATAGGCGTATAAACTTCGTCAAGTTCTACACTATCTATGAAACACATACCTCCATTTCCTACATGTAACATGGTTAACCATGCGTCTTGATTAGGCGCTCCAGCACCAGATGTATGACCAAGAAATAGTTGGTTCACGTATGGTTTACCGTTTCTAGGATCTACCCCTGAAACCACAGATGTTGACGGAGGACAAAAACAACCTACTTCTCCCATTCCAAAACCATCTCCTAACTCTGCCATAGCGCGTTGTGTAGCCGACACTATCCTGTCTGCTAAGTTAGTTGTTGAGGCTGAACAGCTAATTGGATGCCTCGGTATCCCAACAACACCCCCATCTTTTAAATGCAGTCTTATACGACTTAAAGATCCGGCATTTTTAGGCACTGAATGATCAATTGAGTTAAAAACGCCTATATAGGCCGCTGTTCGAGTACAAGCCTCCGAAACATTTAGCCCACAATTCATTTGGTCGGCATTATCCCTTAAATCAACCTCAATAATTGCCTCTTCGGAATCTACCGTAACAGTCGAAGTAACGGTAATACCCTCGGGGGGAGTCCCAGGTATTGCATCGTGCGTAGACTGAGCGGTTTTAGTCCCTGTCGGAACTTTTTTTACTGCATCAATCATCCGTTTTTCTGAATACTCAAACCATTGCTCAGTAAAGGCGTGAAGCGTATCCCAACCCACTTCATTTCCAAGAGCCAACAACTCTCTTTCTCCGATCAGTGCTGAACCCAGCATGGCCAGAAAATCTCCGTACCATTGCTCAGGAACTCTTATTCGCATTTGGCACATTCTTATAATATCATCAATAGTCTCATACTCTGCCATAACCTTTACAGCAGGGAATATTAGCGCTCCCTCCTCATAAACATCCCTTGCTGTACCATGATAAGTAGTAGGTATAGAATTCCCTATGTCAGCTTGATGGGCCTTTGCCAACAAAGTAAAATGATGAACTCCATCATCATCTATAACTGGCATGATGATTGTATGATCTGCGGGGTGAGAACATCCATGATAAGGTGAATTATGAAGAAAAGCGTCACCCTTTTTTAACTTCTTATGAAACTCCACCATAGAAGCAGCCATAATATCTGGTCCAGACAAAACATGGATTGGTAAACTTTCAGCAACCGATAATAACTTATGGTCAGAAGTTAAAATACAGCAGGAAAAATCTTTTGCCCTATTTAAAACACCAGATCGTCCAGTACGTAAAAGAGTGTTTCCCATCTTTGAAGAAACCCCCTCAAATCGATTTGCCAAAATTGCAAGTTGTCCTCCATCAAGGTGCTTCTTTTTTTTGTTAATCATCAGAATATACTCCTCATGAATGCATCAAAAGGCTGCCTGTTGAAGTACGAAAGAAGACCGTGTTTTCATCGGCAACTACTGTTGTAAAGGGTGACTCAATTATTGCTGGTCCCTTAAACTCGGTTTGTGTTTCCATCGAAGAAAAGTCATATAAGTCTGCCTCAACTTCCCCAGTCTCGGAAAAATAAACCTTACGACTACCTGAAACCAAGCGTTTATTGTTATCAATCAAACGCGTGCTTTTACTGGAACTTAATCTGCAACGGGCTGTTGCACTCCATCCTACAAATTCAATTATCGAGCCAGGATCGCGAATTGCAAATATCTGCTCGTGCATTGAGTGAAAATCTTCAATCATAGCATCCAAATGAGCATCTTGATTAAAAATACTATTATTCAACGGTACTTCTATTTCCCAAACTTGAGAGGCATATCTTGCCTCAACAGCAAACTCTATTTCCTGGCTGGCCGCTCCCATACCAGGCCCATCAATAAATGCTTGGCACTGTTCTCTTAAATTGTTAAGGGTTATGTTTACTCCGTTACGGTCGAATGAGCCTGATGTCGTAAAAAAAGTGGCCCGATATTCATTAGTTAGATCTGACATTAAAGCCCCAGCTGCGCTTAAGCCAGCACCAGTTTCAGGGATTAGCACTGTGGGACATCCTAATCGACGAGCTATAAATATTGAATTAAGCCCTGCGGCCCCTCCTCCACCTATTAGTACTGAATTAGCCGGATCTATGCCCTGATTGACTGTAATATCTTCTATTGCCTGAACCATATTTTCTGTCGCAACACTCACAATGGCTGCCGCAGCATCCATTGTAGAAATATTAAGTTTTTTTGCTATTTTTTCATTTATTGAATCCGCTGCATTATCAGAATCTAACTGCATAGCCCCACCTAAAAAATAATCTGCATCAACATACCCTAATGTTAGGCAAGCATCTGTCAAAGTTGGCTCATCTCCACCCGTTCCATAACAAACCGGTCCGGGCACCGCACCAGCACTTTTAGGACCCACATGCAATAAACCCCCAGAGTCTACCCAAGCTATCGATCCTCCTCCTGCTCCAACACTCTTTATATCTATCGAAGGAAACCCTGTCATATGACCCCGATAAGGCTGACCAATCCAGGTTTCTTTTGTCATTGGAATTCTACCCTGCCTCACCAGGCTCACATCAAAGGTTGTGCCTCCCGTGTCTGCAATTATGACGTTGGGAACATCCGAATCAATCTGAGCATAATGGCGTCCAGCAATTGGTGCCATAGATGGCCCTGAGTTTATTGCATGTATAGGTTTATGGGCTAAATCGCTTGCATCAAGCATGCCACCCTGAGAGGTAAGAACCAATGTTCTACCATTAAACCCAGATATTTTAAGACGATCAGTTAATCCCCCCAAATACTTGGTCATCAGAGGTTTTAACGACGCGTCAATCGCTGTTGCAGATGCTCGTCTGTACTCTCTAAGTGCAGGATTTAATTGATGAGAGAGAGAGAACGGTACACCAGGAAGGTACTCCTGTAATAATTCTCCTAATCTAATTTCATGCTGCGAGTTAGATATAGACCATAAAAAGCAAACGGCAACTGCCTCAACCTCTTCTTCTTTAAGTCTTTCAAAAATAGAGATGACTGCTTTCTCATCAAGGGCCGTATGAATTTCACCTGCGCTATCAATACGTTCTGGTACTTCGAAAGTAAGAGATCTCGGAATATACGGCTCAGGATAAGGCACTTCGAAATTAAACGGCTCGATACGTCCTCCCTCTCTCAAAACTAGAATATCTGGATGCCCCTCAGTAGTTAAGAAGGCTGTCTTTGCGGTATTATTTGTAATGATGGCATTAATAGCATGAGTAGTTCCATGAACTAGAATATCTCCCCTTGAAAGAAATGATTCTAACGTTAACTTCATATCACTAGCTGCTAGTTTAAGTGCATCAACTACCCCCTTAACTGGATCACTTGGCGTTGTTGCTGCTTTATATATCTTTAATCCACCTTTATCGTCTTCAATTACAAGGTCAGTAAATGTTCCGCCTGTATCACATGCAAATCGCATAAAACCCTCGCTTTCGCCAACATTTGTTTTTTTATATCTTCTAATGAGTATGATTGCTAAAGATAGATTAATACAATAACCGTTTAGGAGAAATTGGTGCCCCTTCACCCACAAGCACAAAAACTACTAGACAACCTAACGTCAGCGCCTACAGCTCTCAACCAAATGACACCAAAAAAAGCTCGTTTAGCATATGATAAATTCATAAAAACACGAAATTTTGATCTAGAACCTGTTAATAACGTAATAGATCAAGTTGTCGATGGCCCAAATGGATCAATTTCAATGAGAATTTTTTGGCCTAAAAGTACAGTAAATAAGACACTTCCAGTGTTTGTTTTTTTTCATGGAGGAGGTTTTGTGATGGGAAGTGTTGAAAGTCGTGAACCTCAGCTTCGCAAAATCGCAAATAGAGTTGGCTGTATTGTTGTTGCAGCTCGATATAGATTGGCTCCAGAAAATAAATTTCCCGCAGCCCACGATGATTCTCTAACCGTCGCAAACTGGTTAATTAACAACGCCCATAGCTTAAATGGAAACCCCAAAAAATTAGCTATTGGCGGAGATAGCGCGGGAGGAAATCTTGCAGCATTCGTCTGCCAAAACGTCGTTGATTCTGAGACTGATAATTTTCTCCTACAAGTCCTTATATATCCTACAACTGACTTTCTGTTTAATCTTGATTTACCGTCTTACAAACTACTTGATAAACCATATTTTTTAACTCGAAAGCAGGTTGATTGGTATCAAAATCAATTTTTGCCTGATGGAATTGATCGCAGGGACCTAAGGCTCGGACCTGCATTAGCTGAAAACTTCTCCGGCTTACCTCCCGCATTAATAATCACAGCTGAATTTGACCCATTGCGAGACGATGGAAAAAATTATGCAAACCTATTAAGAAAATCAGGTTCCCCGGTAAAATATATTTGCTACGATGGCATGATTCATGGGTTTTTTCATTATGGAAAAGTTATTGATGCTGCTGGGCATTCACTTGAGGAAGTTATAAAATCTTTAAAAGAGGCTTTTGCTAACTAGGACGGTATTAAAATGAATGAGAATGACTTTCTAGAGGCTGCTAAAACCATTGTAGATAATAGGTTAGAAAAAAAACGACTAAACTTTCTTCCTGAAAGCATTAGACCTCGGAACCTCAATGAAGCTTACACTGTTCAGGAAAAAATTAATCAAATTCTCGTAGAAAGTGGGTTTGGTAAACCTTCAGGTTATAAAATTGGCTGTACAACATCAGTGATGCAAAAATACATGAATATAGAAGAACCATCTTATGGGGAAGTCTTTGACAATACAGTTTACGAAGAAACAGCCGTCCTAAAACACTCAGATTATCAAGAACCAGGAGTAGAAGCAGAGATTGCGGTAGAACTTGGAAGAGATCTTCCATTGAATGATGCACCATTTAATGAAAATAGTGTCCGTTATGCTGTTCTATCCTGTATGGCTTCAATAGAATTAGTAGATGCCCGATATTTCAACTATCGTGAACTAGATACTCCAACTATGGTAGCTGATAATTTTTTTAATGCGGCTTGCGTACTTGGAAAACCTCTTCGTGAGTGGCAAGATGTTGATCTGGCTAACGTTGATGGTGAGATGACTGTTAACGGAACGTCAGTTGGAACAGGCAAAGGATCCCTAATCATGGGACATCCTCTTCAGGCTCTAGCTTGGTTAGCCAATAAATTAGCTGATCGGGGCAGAGAGCTTAAGAAAGGAGAATTTATAACTCTTGGTTCAGTGATTGCTACTAATTGGGTATCTCAGGGTGATTTAGTAGAAGTCAATATGAGTGGGCTAGGTAGTGCTAAAATAAAGTTTGAGTAATATCCAGAGAAAGAGAAAACAATGAAAAGTTATCAGTTAGTAGAAACCAATCAACCACTTCAGCTAGTGGAAACTGACAACCCTGATCCCCAAGGGACTGAAGTTCTTATTAAAATAACCGCTAGTGGGGTTTGTCATTCTGATCTCTATTTCTGGCAAGGTGGCTATGATGGAGGTGGTGGCAAAACTATTAGCATAGAAGAGCGTGGTATTAAGTTGCCTCTGACAATGGGTCATGAGCCTGTAGGCGAAGTTGTCGCTTTAGGGCCAGACGCCACGGGAGTTAAGATAGGTGATAAACGACTAGTTTTTCCATGGATAGGCTGCGGGGATTGTCCCCGTTGTGATGAAGGTAACGACAACAATTGTATTTCAATGAGAACCTTGGGGGTTTTAGCCCCTGGAGGGTATGCAGATCACGTAATGGCTGCTCACTCCAAATACCTTCTGGATATAAGTGGCATACCAGAGCACTACGCTTGCACTTTAGCTTGTGCCGGAATCACATCTTATAGTGCCCTAACAAAAGTTCATCCTTTATATGACGACGACAAAGTGGTTATCATTGGAGCAGGCGGTGTCGGATTAACGGGAATTGGTATAGCAAGAGCATACCTTCCTGATCATGAGCTAATAGTTGTTGATATCGATGGAGAAAAGTTAGCAGCTGCACGCCAAGCTGGAGCAGATCATACAATTAATTCTTCTGATGAGGATGCTTTAGAAAGATTAAAAGAGCTAACGAATACAGGTCCTGGAGCTATTGTAGACTTCGTGGGTTCTTCTGAAACTAGCAAACTTGGATATGACGCAGTCCGAAAAGGTGGAAAATATATATGTGTAGGGTTATACGGTGGAGAAATCACTATACCAACACTCACACTGCCAGTACGTAATATGACCGTGCAAGGCTCTTACGTTGGAAACCTAGAGGAAATGAATGAGCTTTTAGATCTCGTTCGAGGCGGGGAGGTAACTCCAATTCCTGTCGAAAAGCGATCTCTCTCACGTGTTACTGAAACGCTACAAGATCTCGACAAAGGGCGTATCCTTGGAAGAGTAGTCTTAGTTCCCTAGGCTACTTTTTCATTCTTAAAGGGTTTGATATCTAATCCCAACTCCAAAAATCCTTACCATCAGACAATAGATTTCGTGCTATTACCATTTTATGAACTTCCGATGCCCCGTCCACCAGTTTAGCCTGCGGCGCGTATCTATACATCCACTCTAAAGGTAAATCTTTAGAATAACCGCGCGCCCCATTTAATTGGATTGACGTTGCTATAGACTTATGGAGAACTTCAGATACAAAGATTTTTGCCATGGACACCTCTTTTCGTGCCTGATCCCCTGAATCTAACTTAGCTGCAGCTCGCATTGTCATCAATCTGCCTATTTCAATATCCATAGCTGCTTCAGCTAGCATCCATTGAACACCTTCATGCTCTGATAGGGTGATCCCAAAATTTTTTCTTGTGTTTACATATTCTAAACACTCCTCAATAGCTCTTTTAGCCATTCCCAACCATCGCATACAATGAGTTAAACGTGCCGTTCCAAGTCTAATCTGGACAGCTTTCATGCCTTCACCAACGGCCATTAAACGATTCTCATCAGGAATTTCCATTCCGTTAAAGTGTAATTCACAGTGCCCTCCATGCTCTTCTGGTCCCATTATTGGAATACGTCGGACAATCTCCCACCCAGGATCATCACGATGAAAAAGAAACGTAGTTAGGTTCTTTTTATTATCTTCAGAAGTACGAGCTAAAAGGATAAAATGTTCTGCACCTTGTGCTCCAGTTATAAACCACTTATGGCCGTCTATAACCCATTTGTTGTTCCCTTTTGGTGTTGCCGTAGTAAGCATGGAGGTGGGATCAGAGCCAGCGCCAGGAGCTGGTTCAGTCATAATTATTGATGACCGTAAATCGCCATTTATAATTGGCTGCAACCATTTGTCTTTTTGTGCTTCAGATGCGCATCTATTTAGTAAAATCATATTACCATCATCAGGAGCTGCACAATTCATACATACTGGTCCAAATCTAGACCTCCCTGCCTCTTCATAGAAAACGGCCATTCCTACTGTGTTTAAGCCTAAACCGCCACGTGAAGCAGGCATCTGGGGTGCCCAAAGCCCCAAAGATTTAGCCTTATCACGCAGTGTCTTTAAAGGTTTTAAAGCTATATTTTCGTGATCATCAAAGTTTTTGGGATCAGCCTCAATAGGCATGATTTCTGTTTCAATAAATAGCCCAACTCTTTTTCTTAAATCCTCTAACTCAGCTGATAAAGTAAAGTCCACCTTTAACCCTCCTCAAAAAAGTATTCTATAAAGTTGACAGAGATAACCCACCGTCAACTGTAAACACTGATCCAGTGATATACCGAGCAGAAGGCCCGGCTAACATCAATAAAATCCCATCCAAATCAACAGGTTCTCCAAATCGACCCATAGGAACACGCGTTATAATACGCTGACCTGCAGGACTTTGTAAAAATTCACTATTAAGTTCTGTTTCAATATATCCAGGTGCAATTGCATTAACACAAATACCCTCCATGGACAGCTCTAGAGCCAGAGTTTTTGTTAAACTAATCATGCCGGCTTTTGAAACTGAATAGGGTAAAACCCTTTTAGCTGAAGTGTTTACTCCAATAATAGAGGCAATATTTATTAGTCGTCCCAAAATTTCATTTTCGACCATTCCTCTGGCCACTTCTCTAGCCACAAGCCAAGCACCTTTAATATTTGTATCAATAACTCGATCCCACTCTTCCTCATCCATTTCAATAGCGCGACCAGATGATGGCACTCCAGCATTATTTACTAAGATCGTAATTGGCCCTAACTTGCTTTGAGAATATTTAATAGCTTTATTTATGGAATCCGAATCTAAAACATCCATCTCTAGAGGTAATACGTTTAAATTATCCTCTGAAAGAGTTTCAGCTAATTTTTCTAGACGATCAATTCGCCTTGCAGCAACTATAACTTTTGCACCCGCTTTTCCTAAAGTTTTTGCAAAATGAGCTCCTAACCCACTTGAAGCACCAGTAATCAGTGCCACTTCACCCTTTAAATTAAATAATTCTTGCATAACAATACCCCCAAAATGATGACGATCCCTTTACTCTTATATAAAACTAATAAAAAAGAGCTATATTTAAAATGAGGAAATAATGACAAAACTCTCTATTGCCGAAGGACAAAGTATAATCGACACAAAAATGGCGCCCTGGGTCAAGGATTTAAATATTCAGGTAGAAAAAACATCAGATAATGGAGCTACACTTCGCATGCCTTATGGAGAACATCTTGCCCGGGTTGGAGGTGTAATTTCGGGACAATCAATGCTGGCTTTTGCAGATGCAGCAATGGTTATCGTTATATCCTCTAGTTTGGGAGGATATCAAAATATGACGACTGTCGACATGACCACTAGTTTTATGACTGCTGCTTATGAAACCGATATCATTGCGAAAGGCGAGATAGTAAAGGCCGGTAAAAGAATGGTTTTTGGCCAGATTAGGCTTTACGAAGCCAAATCAGATACCCCCGTAGCCAATGTTTGGACCACCTGGATGCTTCTTTAAAGCATGGACCTTCTGAGCTCGACCAAATACAAACTTATCTCAGGCACTAAAATAATTACTATTAAGACAAAAAGCATAATCAGTGCAAAGGGAGCTGCTCCTATAAAAATATCTGCAAGAGAAATATCATCCCTATCTAACGTACTCTTGATAACATAAACAGCCAAACCCAAAGGCGGAGTTAGCAATCCAATTTCTGTAGCTATAATAGTTACTATACCAAACCAAACTAGATCAACGTTATATGGAGCCAGAACCACTAGAAATAATGGTACTGCTATAACCATTATCGAGACTGAATCAATTATGGTCCCTAACACTAATACTATAACAACATAAAGGAATAGAAGCATTCCGAAACTAGCATCCATTTCCCCTATCCATGTTCCTAGCTGGGTAGGTAAGCCTGTGATACCTAGCATCCGGCTATACATGCTGGCTGAAACAATTAAAAACAACAAAGTCGCTGAAATATGACCAGCTTCAACCAAAATTACCCAAGTCCCTCGCCAAGTTAGACTTCTTCTCCATAAGGCAAATATAAACGCAACAAAAGCTCCGGCAGCACCAGCCTCTGTAGGCGTATAAAGTCCCGCATAAATCCCCCCAAGAACAACTAGAATTAGAGTTGCAATTGGCAATGATTTGGATACGAGCTCTTTTCTAGATAAACGATTATCGCTTTCACTTTCTTGCGCAAATGTCTCTGGAGATGCAACGGAATTGGGGAAAACATAAGCCATAAATGCTATCAACCCGCAAAACGCAGCTGTTAAAAGAAGTCCAGGCCCCACTCCCGCTATAAACAGATCTCCAACTGATTCTTCAGCTATTAGAGCATAAATAATTAGCAAAACACTTGGCGGAATCAACATTCCTAATACTGAGGAGCCAGCGACCACCCCGACGGCAAACCTGCCTTTGTATCCGTATCGCAGCATTTCTGGAACTGAAATACGGGTAAAAACTGTTGCAGAAGCTATAGAAACTCCCGTTATAGCAGCAAAAATTGCATTAGCTACAACGGTTGCCATGCCTAATCCACCCCGAATTCTCTTCACTAGACTTTGGGCTATATCATAAGTATCGCGCCCCATACCGCAAGCGCTCACTAATAAACCCATGAGAACAAACAGGGGTATCACACCGAATAGAAAGTTGCCAACCGTCTTTGCCGAAGCCATCCACAACAGACTGACAGCTATATTAACATTTCCTTTAACAACCCAGACACCCACAAATGAAATAAACGCCAAAACAATAGGAACATACATGCCTATATATATCAAAACTAACATTGCCAGAACTGAAACGGCACCAACCTCCAAACCAGTCATTTGCCGCTCTCCTCAGCTACTTCACTCTGAACATCAATGGACTTACCAGATGCTAACGATGGTTTACCAAATAATGCTCTTATATTATCTAATGCCATTAAGGCGAACTGAATTGCTAATAGAGCACAGCCAAAGACAAGGACTAGTCTCTGAGGCCATTCAGGAAAGGTGAATACGCCCACATTACCAACAAAAAAGTCACCGTGGTAAGCCTGAAGCCATTTAGGCCAGCCACCTTTTATAATTGCTATCATGAGACCTACTCCAGCTGCGCTGAAGAAAAAACCCATGATATTTCCTACCGCCGGAAAGCGTCTAAGAATTGCTGAATATAGGGCATCTGACCGAGTCATGCGTCCAACTTTAAGGGTATGAGTTAATTGTAAATACAAGACAATGACAATTGAGATCTCAACGATTTCTGTGACGCCACTGATTGGAGAATCGAAAACAAACCGCAGAAGAATATCTGCAGTCACTAAGGCCATTAATACAAATATCCAACCTGAAGCTGCAGCATTCGCTGAGACTACAACCAAGTCAAATAAGTATCTTGCACCATTAAGTAGCTTAAGAATTGAAGACAACATTTAATAGGAGCCGCCTTACGGCGGCTCCCCTCAACTATTAATTAAAAAGTAAAGTATGAATCAATTTACTAGACTATTTCACATCCCAGTCACGCATAACAGGCTGATTATTTGCACGCATATTGTCCATCCAGGCCTTCAAAATAGCTGTGCCAGGCAAACCTTTCTTATCCTGTGCAGCAGCCCAGTTTTTGGCTAATGGAGGCAACATCGCGGCCCATGCTTTAATATCGGCGTCACTCATTCTTGTGTAAACTGTACCAAAATCCTTTTTACACCGAGCAAGTCCAGCAGCAGCACCATTATTCACTCGATCGATTGAGTCTTTTTGCCATGCAGGAACCGCCGCTTTGAGAGCATTCTTAACTTCTCCAGGTAACCCTGCCCAAACGTCTTTATTTACATTTAAAGAAAAGGCGTTCACTGCTCCTAAATCAGCATCAATTACGAAAGGTGCCGGCTCACACAACTTAAATGCTCCAGCAGCTTGTCGCCAGACTATCATGTTATCGTAAATCCCAGTGGTAAGACTGTTATAAGCATCAGCTAGGTTTGTTTGTACACCAGCTGCTCCTGCAGCGATAACCCAAGGCAAGTTCGGGCCTGCTGCGCCAACTTTTCTTCCCTTTATATCAGAAAGTTTATTAATCTTAGTTCTTGACCAAAGCATATAATTGTCCACAGCTCCGCTCGGTCCTAGATTTACTTGATTAAATTTAGCCCATGTTTTGCCGTAATCATCAAACATGGATTCCATCTTCGCCGTTGTAGCAATAACTAATGAAAGATCCTTGGACGTAAAAGGAGTTTTAAAAGATACGTCATAAAGCGGAACTTTATCAGCGTGGAAAGCAGACACGACAAGGCCAATATCTCCTAGTCCAGTCTCAACGCCTTCGAGTTCACCTCTTGGCTTAACAATGGTTCCACTAACACCTTTGTTCCAGTTAATTTTATAATTACCAGTTTTAGCCAGCTCAGCGTTAACGGTAGGCAAGTAGGTATCAACAAAAGCTCCAACCCATGTGGCGGCTGGCGGATAACCAGAAATCCCTGTTAGATTAATCGTCTTAGCCGCAGATGCGGGTAAAACAGATACAAGAGCTATAATTGAAACTGCTCCAATTGCCGTAAAGTAACGAACAATATTTTTAAGCAACATAATTCCCCCCAAATTAATTAAATACATAAAAATTATAGTTTAAGTCTCAACTTATTGCCGGAAGTTTATGTTAAGGAAACCTAACCGGCAATACCTATGGATCAATTTATATATAACCCATTTGTATTATTTAGCCGATTATTTCAATTATTAATTACCGCTGAATAATAGAGATTTGAGCCACTCCGCCTGTACATCAGCTACTTTAGCGAGATGCTCAGTATTTGAATAGAGACTCATATGATCTACGCCCTCAACCACAGCAAGATGTTTGTTAGGAGACTCAATGGAGTTAAACGCCTCAATTTCAAGATCGGAAGATGTTATATTATCTCCTTTAGCGACCGCCATCATTACAGGAGTTTCATGTATTCGACTTGCATAAGGTTTAACTTGATAAGCAAGTAACAATTCAACTGACTCTATAGTATTTATATGTTCGTGATTTGGTGCTTCTTGTTCTTTTATATCGCCGAAAATAGTGCATACGTGAGGAAATGGCCAAGAACTGAGCTCATTATCAGGGTCAGTGGATGACATTGGCATCATACCACCAGGTTCACCAGCATGGCGTCTTTCTCGATCCTCTAATATAGTGGCCATCAAAGATGCAAATTTTCGTTCTCCGTGACAGCGTCTCATAGTGGGGAAACCATCTACAACGGGTATTGTGGATATGGCAAATTTTACTCGAGGATCTAATGAAGCAGTTATAATCACATGGCCTCCGCTGTAAGAAATCCCCCAAATACCAATCTTATCATTATTAATTTCATCAAGCGTACGTCCATAACTAACTGCATTTCGATAATCTTCGATTTGACCCCACGGATTGATATGCTGCCGAGGCATCCCTTCGCTTTCGCCGAAATTTCTATAATCAAAAAGCAAGCAAGCTACTCCTATGTCGGCGAATGCCTTAGCGTAATAAGGCATCACTATTTCCTTAACATAACACCAACCGCCTGCCAAAATGACTA
>JAKUPN010000013.1 GCA_022449545.1 Alphaproteobacteria bacterium
AAATCTATCGCTAGCTGCTCCCGTGCTTCAATATCGCCATTCAGATAATTACCAACATCAATGACAGGGATTTCTTCGTCCCTGATGCAATCCTTAACACTCGTAGAAACACAACACTTAACATCAGCAACAAAAGACAAGATAAGTGCCCTCTAACATAAACATTTAGTCAATTGGTTATTGAGCTGCAACAGCAGCTGAATCATCAGGTACCAAGTGTTTTAGGGCAGGCATAACCTCTTCAGCAAAAAGATGCATATTATCTTTCCAATCTTGAAAGGGTTCATATGTGTACTGAATCTGTAAAACAGTTCCGAATCCTCCCACGTCATTGTAAAGCTTTTCTAACTTTTCAGCGACCGTATCAGGACTACCTACAACCCAGATTTTATCGCAAACATATTCTGCTGTTAGTGCCTCATCCGGCATATCAGGATCATCTTTATATAAATCTGATGCGCCTAATGATCGTAAAATGTTGGACATATAGTCTGTGTAAGCTGCTGCAATAGGCCCATTAAGTACTGCGTCACGAGCTTCCTGATCAGTCTTACCTACGTAAACTTCCCTTGCAATACGCCAACTACTTCTACTGGGAACAGGTCGACCGGCTTTTTTTGCCCCATCACATACAGCACCCCAATGAGTAATTAAATTTACTGCGGGAAGATAATTAATACTCATAGGTATCCAACCTTGTTCTCCTGCTGTCACCAAAGATTCTGATGCTTTATGCAGTCCAGCAACTGCTATAGGAGGATATGGGTCCTGGTAAGGTCTAATATGATGATAAAGCGGAACCTGCATCATGGGCTCTGGAACACTAAATTGCCAAAACTTTCCATTATGTTCAAATGCCTCTTCTTCAGTCCATAGACGCTTTATAACTTCTATTGATTCACGCATCCTGGCTCTATGTTCACCTTCTTTATAATCTATATCCCAAAAGTGAAAATCAGTAGGCGCTCCTCCAGCTCCAATCCCAAAGTTCAACCGGCCTTTAGACAGATGATCAAGATAGGCAATACGCAAAGCCACAAGACGTGGATCATGCATCGGAAGCAAAGACACTCCAGTACCTAAACGAATTTGTTCAGTTCTTGCAAAAACACTAGCACAAAATAGATCAGATGCCGGAACTGGCTCCCAAGGGATAGTAAAGTGCTCCCCCATCCATCCCTCGCTATACCCAAGCTTGTCACCTAAAACAAAAGTTTCAACATCTTGATGGTATTCCTTAGTGACATCTCCTCCAGGGGGCCGAAGGGGCATCGAAAACATTCCATAATCCATTGCAAGGAACTCCTCTATAAGTTGTTAACACACTTATTCAGCACAAAACATAACTTAACAGCACTATTCTAAGCGCGACACTAGGTTACCTGTCAATAAGTACTATTATTTAGGCCCTGGATTGTTTACCTCTATGATGTTCTCAGAAACCTTAAATACGTCTATAATTAATGCCTCACAGTAATTTAATTTTATGGATCTAGCTAGACATTTAATGGCGAAAGGCGAGTAAAATGCTAATTGGTAAAAAGGGTGAAAACAGATCAGCTATTGAAAAATCTGATGCATCATCAATAACAATAAGAGGCAAAGATTTATGTAATGAATTAATGGGAAATGTTTCTATCTCTGAATTTTTCTTTTTTCATTTAACCGGGAAGGAGCCCACTAAAAATCAAGCTTTTTTTATTGATCTACTTATCGTTGCGCTAGCTGAACATGGTTTAGTCCCGAGCGTCCAAGCAGCCCGTATGACTTTGGCCGCCGCGCCAGAAGCATTACAAGCAGCAGTTGCTGCGGGTATTTTGGGTGTCGGTTCTGTGATACTTGGCAGCGCTGAACAAGTAGCTGATATGCTTGACCAAACACTCCAGATAGCCGAAGAAAAAAAGGTTTCATTAGAAGATGCTGCTTTAGACTTAGTAAATCAATTCAAGGATTCAGGAAAGTTTATTCCGGGTTTTGGTCACCCCATCCACCATCCAGTTGATCCCAGAGCTCAACGTGTTTTAGAACTCGCAGATAGTCGAAAAGCAAGTGGGAAATACGTAAATCTATTAAAAAAGTTTCCACCTATAATTGAAGAAGTTTGGGAAAAACCATTGCCGATGAATTTAACTGGACCAATGGCTGCTGTTTTACTAGACCTTGATGTTCCTAAAGGAGCAGTAAGAGGAATACCTATTCTCTCACGTACTCTTGGATTAATTGGTCACTTAAATGAAGAAAAAGAGAGACCTATAGGATTTATGATGTCTCATTTTGGTTCCGATCCGATCGAGTATGACGGTGGCTGATACTTATACTAACATTTTTGACCCTGACGTTGAAACGCGAAGCCGCAGCAGACAAAGGGTATTAGATGACTCTGCTTTTAGAAAGCAGATTAGTTACTTGTTTGATAACTCAAGGTTTTATAAAAACAAGCTAAGTAAAGCTGGTTTCACAAATGCTAAGAGTGTGGGTGGTCTAGATAACTTAAACAATGTCCCACTAAGTACTAAGGACGAGTTAAGAAAAAGCCAGGCTGAAGAAGGTCCTTTAGGATCCCATTGTGCTGCGCCTTTAAAAGATATCGCAAGAATATATTCCACTAGCGGTACTTCTGGTATTCCGATGTACATTCCTCTAACTCAAAATGATCTAAAAAATTGGATGATAACATCTCACAGAAGTTATACAGCTGCCGGCATACGTAATAATTACAGGGTATTAACAACGTACAATTCGGGACCGTTTGTAGCAGGGGCAGTGGGAGAATCACTTCAATCTCTTGGGGTAAATCTAATTCCAATAGGAACCGGAAACACCGAAAGATTGATCAGGGCTCTTAATCGTTTTCAACCTGATGCTATGCCGGGCACACCATCTTTTATGCTGTACATAGCTGAGGTTGCCAAAAGACTTGGGGTCGATCCTGCCGAATGTGGGTTAAAAACTCTAATTTGCGGAGGTGAGCCAGGAGCTGCTGAAAAAACTGTAAGGTCACAGCTAGAAAACCTCTACAGAGCAAAAGTCCATGAAGTAATGGGTGTAGGTGATATTTCAATTTCAATATGGGGAGAATCGGAAGACCAATTAGGTATGCACTTTTGTGCACAAGATTTTATTCATGCAGAATTAATAGACCCAAAAAGTGAGAAAATAATTCCTATCGAAGATGGAGCTACAGGAGAGCTAGTATATACACACCTTAGACATGAAGCTGCTCCTCTCTTGCGTTTTAGAAGCAGAGACCACGTTATAGTTTTTACCGAACCGGTGGCAAGCGGAAGAACAGGAATTCGAATTCGCTGCATTGGCAGAACTGACGATATGCTGATTGTTAGAGGAGTTAATATTTTTCCAAGTGCGGTTCGCGAGATAATAAGTGATTTTTGCCCAGAAGTAAGTGGCCTAATATCAATTAGGCCTAAAGAAAATGGCGTAAAACAGTCTCCTCCTCTTCCAATTCTAGTTGAACTTAACCTAGGTCAAAAAGAAGACAAAAGTCTAAAAGTTGCAATTGAAACAGCTATACGCGAAAAACTGGTCTTCAAATCAAATGTAACTCTCGTACCTTACTTAACACTTGACAGAAGTGAATATAAATCAAAGTTAGTCGACTACCGGGACACTTAAAACATTAAATTAGTGACGGGGTAAGAGTATAAATTCCAACTATGTTTCCCTTCGCAAGAATATGCCCCTCCATAGCCGCGACTGCGTCTTTGCCACTAAAGGCTCCTTCAAGATCAAGTGTCTCAACATCTAGTGCATAAACATTGAAATGATATTCATGCAGTATTTCGTCGTTCCATGGCGGGGCAGGGCCATCATAACCACCATAATTTCCCGCCATATCTTCATTTGATGCCATAAACATTCCAAAGTCATTAGCTCCGCGAACACCAAAGTCCGATTTTCCAATCGGCTTGCCCTTAGCTACTACTGAATCAGATTCGGCCCCTTCGAGAATCTTAGTTATTGTTTTCGGCACATCAACTAATACCCAATGATAGAAATCCATACGTGGAAGGTCTGCAGAAATTGTTTTTCCCTCTTGATTTGCATCATCAAATACAGTCGGAACACTTGCATCATGCATAATTACCGCATATGACATTGTACCCTCAGGCCCATCACTCCAACTAATGGCCGGACTGATGTTAGGACCAAAAGTGAATAACTCTTCATCGGTTGGTACTCCAAAAGCAAATTTCTGAGGAATACGCCCCCTATTTTCAAAACCATCTATTTTAAGTTCTAGATTCTCCATAGTTTCCACCATTTCCTATTCTATAATCACTAACCATTAACGACGCGGCTCTGATTCCGCGACAATCTCAGCATCCATCAAGTTTGATTTATCTTTTATTCGTGTTTCCCTATGAGCAATGTAAGTAGCACTAGCAACAATAATAGCGCCTCCGACCCACGTCCATAGCACTGGCTGTTCACCAAACACTATAAGCCCCAACAATGTTGCCCAAACGAGTTGAAGAAATTGAGCAGGTTGAGTCACTGTGATTTCAGCACATTGAAATGCCTTAGTTAAGGTAACATGCCCTGCCGTTGCTAGAACAGCAACAAAGAAAAGAAGAATTAGTTCCATGCCTGTTGGAGTTCGCCAAACCATTAACGCTGGAGGCAAAAGGACCAACGTAACCACTATAGACAAAAAACCAACAATTGAAGAACTCGATTCAGTTTCTGTAAGTTTTTTAGCTATCAAAAAAGAACCAGCAAATACTGGAGCTGCAGCTACCTGAGCTAATGCACCAATGCTTACTGTTTCAAATCCTGGCCTCAGTATAATTAGAGTTCCTCCAAATCCAATTAGAACTGCACCAATACGACGAGCCCGCAATTTTTCACCTAAAAATAGTGCAGCACCGACTGTAGTAAATATAGGCGCTGTAAAACCCAGAGCAGTGACTTCTGCAATTGGTATGCGAGCCATTGAAAAAAACCACAAGGTTACCCCCACCCCATGCAATAATCCTCTATAGATATGCAATCTAAACACTTTTATTGGAGGACGAATGTCGTCTATTTTTAATAAAAGTGGTATCATTAGGACAAAGCCAAATCCATAACGGATAAAAGCTGCCTGAATGGGATTCATGTCAGTTCCCAAGGCTCGAACAAGTCCTGTTACCCCAACGAATAAAAGACCTGTTAGAAGCATCCAGCCTGTGCCTCGTAAATTACCTGACGCTGTTCCAGGTCCTTTGATGGATTGAGCCATTAAATATCTTTTTCCAAGGGTTATTTACCTTCAATAAACTTATTAATGCGCATATCAATATATAAAATCGTCAAATCATCGCATATAATAGACAGAAAACTTCAATTCGCTGTATAACCACCATCAATATATAGGGTCTGACCTGTTACATAATCAGAAGCAGGAGAAAGCAAATAAATAAGCCCCCCTATCAAATCGTCTGTGCTACTTAAACGGCCTATAGGGACACGATCTAACATATTCTCTCTGGCTGATTTTCCTGGCTCTTTATCCGAAAACATCCAGTCTGATAAAGAAGAGGGAAAAACTGTAGGACCAATAGCGTTAATGTTAATACCTTTACTACCCCACTCACAAGCTAAAGCCCTTACCATTCCATCTAAACCAGATTTAGAGGCACAGTAACTCGAATAACCATTAGGCAATCCATGTCTACCCCGCGTTGAAGACATTACAACAATTTTATTTCTGTTTTTTGATTTTGTTTGCTTAGCAAATTGACGACCAGCTGCCTGACAAGCAAGCCAGTAATAATCTAAATTTGCTGTCATTACATTTCTCCAGTCATTAAAGTTTTGTCCTTCTATGTGGGCTACACTATTTGTTCCTAAAGTCACTAGCATCAAGTCTAAGGTCCCATAGTTATTCACTGCACTTCTTATGATAGTTTCAGCGTTGGATTCTGTATCGGGCCAAATATTTATTGTAGTGACTTCTGCCCCTAACGCTTTGATCTCTGTAGAAACCTTATTGAGTTTCTGCTTTCCTCGATCAGCTAGAGTCAATTTGCACCCTGCAGATGCAAGTGCTTTTGCCGAAGCAGATCCAAAAGCTCCACAACCACCTATGATTAATACAGACCTATCGGAAATATCAAACAAATCGGTCAACCCTTTACTGCTAGACCCCATAATTAAAACTCCTTCAGTTATGATGTTTTTTAATTTCGTTAAAAAACTATAAGGCTTTTATATAAATAAATATCTATTGGATTAAAAAGTGTATTGTCCTTAACTTCATAAGAAAAATTACAGATGGTAAATCCTTACCTAAAGCAAGAGCGAGTAATAATTGTTTTATAATAGTTAAACTAAAAAGGTAGTGAGAATGGACACAGAATTTTATGAACGCCTAATATTGAGAGAAATTATTGAGAACTGGGCGATCTGGCGTGATACTGCCAACTGGAAGGAGTTTCGTTCGCTTTGGCATGATGATGGTGTGATGTCTGCTACAATGTTCCAAGGGCCAGTAAATGACTTTATTAAACAAGCACAAGAATCACACGAAAAAGGCATCAGAGCTCAACATGTATTAGGAGGAAGTTCAATAAATGTAGTTCACAATAGAGCAACAGCGCAAACAAGAGCCACAATTGGGCAAAGAGCGAAAATACACAAGGTAATTTGTGATGTTATCTGTACAATACAATTCGTTGATCTCTTCGAAAAACGGGATGAAAAATGGGGTTTAGTTTTCCGACAAGGTGTATACGAAAAAGATCGGCTCGATCCAGTCGATACATCTAAAACAGTTATTCTCGATAAAAACATCTTGGCTAAATTTCCCGAAGGATATTGTCACCTCGCTTACCTGCAAACCAATGCTGGCTTAGACGTAAAAACTGACATGCCGGGCTCTTCGGGACCAGAATTTGAGGCACTAATCTCTAAAATGAAAAATTGGATTTGATCAAACATAAAAAATTTAAGTGTACGCTTTGAATCAATTAATTGATAGCCTACAAATAATCTCTGAACCAATTTGTAGTCTCCGAAGCTACCTGCTCGAAGTATTCGGAATTCGAAAACTCATAAACATGATTATGTCTTGCGCCTTTTAAATAGACTAATTTTTTTGGTAATCCACATTTTTCGTAAGTCTGTGTTATCTCTTCAGGTGGTACAATGGTATCATATTCTGCGGCAAAAAATAAAACAGGTCGCGGGGATATACGGTCTACCACCCAATCGGGCTTATATCGAAAACACGCCTCTACACTTTCCATATCCACATGTGTTACATCCTCAGCTCCGTGTTCTTCGGCGTTCATTATTGGCTTTTCAACTGCATCAGGATCATTCGGATAGATGTCATACCTGTAGATCATTTTTTTTTCACCAGATAAGACCCTATTTTTAGCCTCTTCCTTAATAGAATCACGAAAGTTATACCAATCGTAGGCAGATCTAACAGAGCGAAGCCATCTTTCGCCATCATGGACACCAACCGCGGAAACAACAACTTTCATGCGCTCATCAAAGGCTGCTGCCCAGACGGCATTTGCAGCACCAAAGCTAGATCCATAAACGCCAATTCTATCAGAATCCACCCCACTGACTGTCTCAAGAAATGTAACTGCGTCATATGTATTTTGTGCTTGCTCCAATGGTCTATGACGACCACGCTCACCCTCAGCTTCTCCGTAGCCTCTATAATCAGGAGCTAGAGTCACAAAACCTTCTCTCGCCAAACGCATTGGAATATCGATAGTAGCAACATTTTTTCGTCCAGTATAACCCGTTAGGCAAACTACTGCTGGCAGCATATCTTCTTTAGAGTCTTTTTTTTCTGGCCTATATAGATGGGCTGAAATTTTGTAGCCATCACTATAGAAATGGACATCTTCTTTTGTAATTTTTGAATTAGCCATCTTACAAGACCTTAATAATAAATTTACAGAACTACTTCGAAGTTCTATGACAACCGTTCTTTAAGATGTTGTCTTTGCTGCTCTAATTCTTGGGGTAGACGATCGCCAAACTCATCGAATAAATCTTTCTGAGCCTCTGCCTCTAGCATCGCATCAGCCGCATCAATTGTCATTATTTTACTAAATAGTTCGGGAGAAAAATCAAGTCCATTCCAATTTAAATCCTCATAATTAGGCATCCATCCTATAGGAGTGTCATTTGCATCATTATGGCCATTAACTCGTTCAACAATCCACTCCAAAACTCTCATGTTCTCCCCAAAGCCTGGCCAAATAAAGTTACCCTCAGAATCTTTACGAAACCAATTAACACGGAATATTTTAGGAGCATTTTCAAGTTTATTTCCAAGGTTTAACCAATGAGTCCAGTAGTCAGCCATATTGTATCCACAAAAAGGAAGCATTGCCATTGGATCACGACGTATGGCAGCTTGATTGTCGGCAGCTGCGGTTGCTTCAGAACCCATAGTTGATGCCATATAGACTCCGTGGGACCAGTCTCGTGCTTCGTAAACCAAAGGAAAAGTATTACTTAACCTTCCACCAAAAATGAAAGCACTTATGGGAACTCCATTTGGATCGTCCCAAGCAGGATCTGCTGAGGGGCATTGGCTTGTAGCGCAGGTGAAACGAGCGTTAGGATGAGAAGCCAAAACATTTACTTCTGGTGTCCAATCGTTACCTTTCCAATCTATTAAATGAGAAGGGACTTCGCCATCTTTTCCTTCCCACCAAACATCACCATCATCGGTTAAAGCTACATTAGTAAAAATAGTATCTTGTTCCAACATCTTCATTGCGTTCGGGTTTGTTTTCATAGAAGTTCCAGGAACAACGCCAAAATACCCTGCTTCAGGATTAATTGCGTATAGTCGTCCATCATCTCCAGGTTTAATCCAAGCAATATCATCACCTACAGTACTGACTTTCCAACCTTCATAGCCTTCTGGAGGTATAAGCATAGCAAGATTTGTTTTTCCACAGGCACTAGGAAAAGCCGCAGCGACATAGGTCTTTTCTCCTTGAGGTGATTCTAGCCCTAATATCAACATGTGCTCAGCTAGCCACCCTTCGTCACGGGCCATTACAGAAGCGATACGCAACGAAAAACATTTTTTTCCTAATAAGGCATTACCCCCATATCCACTACCAAATGACCAAATTGATCGCTCTTCAGGAAAATGAACTATGTACTTAGTATCGTTGCAGGGCCATGGCTTATCTTTCTCACCTGGTTGAAGAGGTGCTCCTACAGAGTGCATACAGGGAACAAAAGTTCCATTTTTTCCCAAGACATTAAGTGCGGATTGCCCCATACGAGTCATAACCCTCATGCTCATAGCAACATATGGCGAATCTGTTAATTGCACCCCAATGTGAGAAATATGAGATCCCAGTGGCCCCATGCTGAAAGGAACTACGTACATTCTTCTTCCAGACATCGCCCCATCAAATAGCTCTCTCAGAGTAGTAAGCATTTGATTAGGCTCCACCCAATTATTAGTGGGCCCTGCATCAATTTCATTGCGTGAACAGATAAATGTACGATTTTCTACACGAGCAACATCATTAGGATCTGACCGGGCAAGAAAACATCCAGGACGTTTCTCTGGGTTAAGTGGCATCAAAGTGCCATTCTTGACCATGAGAGAGCTTAACTCATTATACTCTTCCTTAGATCCGTCGCACCAATATACGCTATCAGGTTTAGCAAGCTTAACCATCTCTTCGACCCAGTCAATGAGTCTAGGGTTGTCAGTACCGACATTTGAGGGTTCGAAAAAATCAACCATATTACCAGTCCTCTTTGACCATCATAAGACGGTTACATACAATTTACCAAAAAATAAAAACCAAACAATAAACCTATTGTGTGGTCTTATGTAAATATTTCATTTTCTTTCTTAATAAGAATTATTAATTTGTTGGCCTAAATAAATATAAATCGTCTATAAGATATATAAAACATGTATTATACACAGTGTTTTATCGTTCAGTCCCGTGGTTTTTGAAAAAAATATCAAAATATATCTTTTCTAAGTTATCTTAATCAAAAAGCTGGAAATTAATGTTTCAAAACGCGAGGTTTGTCGCTTTATTAGCACTGATGGCTGGCCTGGCGCCAATTTCCATACATATTCTCTTGCCAATACTACCTGAAATTGAACGTACCTTCAGCACGACCAGCGGTACAAGCCAACTAGCTCTGTCATTAGGCCTATTCGCTATGGCTATCTCAACTATAGCGTATGGACCTGCTGCTGACCGTTTCGGTAGAAGGCCTGTTGTACTTTTTGGGTTAACAGCTTTTCTTTTAGGTAGTTGTTTATGTTTTTGGTCTCCTAATATTCAAGTTCTAATTATAGGACGAGTGATACAAGCTGCAGGAGGAGCGGCGGGTATGGTCATAAGTCGAGCAATAGTTAGAGACATTTTCAGTAGAGAAGATTCTGCCAAGATTATAGGCCAAATGATGTCCATGATAATCTTAGCACCTATATTTGTTCCATTAATAGGAGCGTTTCTGTCAGAAATTTTTGATTGGAGATCAGTTTTTGTTTTTACAATTCTTGCAGGCATAATATCTTTAACATTCATCATATTTGGATACAAAGAAACGCATAAACTAAATGCAAACCGAAATTTTTTTCGGGAAATGATCACGGCATTCCCTATTCTTCTAAAAAACCCTTCTTTTTTAGCCTACACGACATATGCCAGTTTTGGAGTTGGGTTATTCATGACCTTTTCAGGGGGGTTACCCTTTTTAATGGTAAATTTGTTTGAAAGACCCCCTTCTCACTTCGGTTTTTTTATAATGCTAATTATGACCGGGTTTTTAATAGGTACATTTTTGAGCACGCGTTTAACTCCTAAATTTGGCATTGATAAGATGATCACTTTTGCTAGTGGAACAAGTTTTTTATTTGGTCTATCTATTCCACTCTTATTGTTGATGGGATTTGTGTCACCTTGGACCTTGTTTGGGCCAGGCACTTTAATGGCTATTTGCCATGGCCTTTCAATGCCTAACGCGCAAGCAGGAGGTGTCAGTGTGAATCCTACAGTAGCTGGATCTGCCTCAGGTTTATTAATATTCATTCAAATGTCTATTGGAGCAGGATTTGCCCAGATAGCAGGAATGTTACCCTCTGATAATCCATATCCCATGGCAATACAAATTTGTATTGCCTCATTTGTTGCTTTCGTTGGATTTTGTTTTTTTATAAGAAGATCAAGTAATAGTTTATAAAAATTTACTATATGATTTTATATAGTGGCAATTCTTAAAATGTTAGTACCACCCGGAGTTCCAAAGGGTACACCTGCAGTTATTATTACTTGGCTTCCATCGATAGAAATTTCTTCACTTTTAGCTATGGATGTTGCTTTATCAACCATATCACGAAAACTGCTCGCGTCTTCTGTCTCAACACAATGGACGCCCCAAACAATTGCCATGCGACGAGCCGTATCCCGCCTTGGGGTCAAAACTAAAATGGGAACATCTGGACGCTCCCTCGATGCACGTAGAGCCGTAGAACCAGAATTGGTATAACAAATTATTGAAGATGCTTTTATGGTCTCTGCAACTTGCCTAGCGGCCCTTGTAATTGCATCCGCACTTGTAGTTTCTGGTAAAGTCAAAGCTCTCTCAATAAAAGAACGATAATGAGAATCGTTCTGTACAGAATTCGCAACACTATTCATCATCGCAACAGATTCAGCAGGATAGTTTCCTACAGCAGATTCTGCCGAGAGCATTACTGCATCAACTCCTTCAAAAACGGCAGTGGCTACGTCTGACACCTCAGCTCTCGTTGGCCCAGCGGAATCTACCATAGACTCTAACATCTGTGTAGCAACCACAACTGGTTTACCAGCCTCCCTACAAGCCCCTACGATTGACTTTTGTAACCCTGGTACCTTCTCAACCGGTAATTCGACACCCAAATCACCTCTAGCAACCATAATGCCATCACTCTCTTTGATTATTTCATCCAAATGTTCCATAGCTAATGGTTTTTCCATTTTAGCCATAATCCAAGCTCTATCACCAATAATATCACGTGCCTCAGTAATATCTTCAGCTCTTTGAACGAAGGATAAAGCAACCCAATCAACCCCAAGTCGCATACAAAATTCTATATCAATTTTATCTTTTTCAGATAAAGCTCTCACAGGAAGTATCGCATCAGGAACGTTTACTCCCTTATTAGATGCAAGGGGCCCTCCATTTTTTATAACTGTATGTAATTTATCAGGTAGAACCTCTTTTATTTCTAATCGTATTTTTCCATCATCAATAAGTAACAACATGCCTACTTGTAGAGTTTCGAATACTTCCTGATGTGGAAAACATGCCCTCAGTTGATCACCAGTATTGTCAATTAGGTCTAGGTAAAAATCACAACCCTCTTTCAAAATAATATTATCCTTCATACCTCCAATGCGGAGCTTTGGTCCTTGTAAATCTGCTAAAATACCTATCGGACGCCCTAAGTCTTTTTCTATCTTCCTAATAGCACTATGATATTCAACCATGTCTTCATGGCTTCCATGGCTCATATTCAAACGGAAAACATCTGCTCCCGCCAAAAACAAACGATGAATCATATCTGGAGATTTACTCGCAGGACCAAGTGTAACAACGACTTTGACATTTCGGGTTCGACGCATATCGCTTCCTTCAATCGAACTAATCTATCACAAATTAACACAACACTTCTAACTAATGACAACTATAAATGTGAAATGAGTCAATTTCTGATTTAATCAATTATCTGTTAAGGCTACATAGATAAGATAATAATGTTAAAAATCGTTTCCAAAGTTGATTGTATAATTAGTATTTAGGGAAATTAAAGCATGCGTGAATATGGAATCGGACAACCAGTTCCAAGAGTAGAAGATCGAAAGTTATTGCAAGGATTAGGTAGTTATACTGACGATAGGTTAGTTGCTGGTGCAGCGCATATGTATGTAGTTAGATCACCACACGCAGCAGCGAAATTATTAAATATTGATACTACAAAATCGATGTCTATGCCAGGCGTACTACAGGTTCTAACAGCTAACGATGCTACTGCAGATAATTTGGGGAAATTTACTTGCAGCGTCAAACGGAAACAGCGAAATGGATCATCAATGCTGGAACCAGATTTTCCTATTCTTGTAAGCGAATCAATAAACATGGTCGGAGCTCCAATTGCTATTGTAGTGGCGGAAACTTTAAATAATGCAATGGATGCTGCTGAGAATATAGAAATTGAATATGAAATATTACCATCTATAACAAACACAGGTGCTGCATTAAATTCAGGAGCAGCCCAAGTTTGGAGTAATGTAGAAAATAACGAGAGCTTCTACTTCAAGATTGGCGATGAATCTGAAGTAGATAAAGCATTCTCTGAAGCTAGTCATATAACTTCCCTAGAACTGGTTATTAGTCGTGTTTCAGCTAACACTATAGAACCAAGAGGGGCTATTGGTTTCTATGACAGAGGGACAGAACGCTATACTTTATACGCTGGGATGCAGTCACCTCATCGAGTAAGGACTGAGTTGGCTATCAATGTTTTAAAAATACCTGAATCACATCTAAGAGTAATATCACCAGATATGGGAGGAGGATTTGGCATGCGAGGCCTCCCTTTTGCCGAACATGCTTTAGTACTTTGGGCCTCAAAAAGAGTAGGCCGCCCTGTTCGTTGGATTGCCACTCGTACTGAATCGCTAGCGTCGGACGCACATGCTCGCGATAACGTCACTAAGGCTGGTCTCGCCATAGATAAAGAAGGAAAATTTTTGGGTATTAAGGTTAGTACAAAAGCTAATTTAGGTGGTTACCTGAACTACTTTGGCCCGCATTCACCAACTAATAATTTGGGTGGATTATCAGGCGTATATACCACTCCACACATATTCGCAGAAGTAAGCGGACTGTATACTCATACTAGTCCAACTGCGCCCTATAGGGGTGCGGGAAGGCCAGAAGCGTCATATGTATTAGAAAGACTGATTGAAGTTGCAGCAAACGAGCTTGGTTACGATCCTGTAGATTTAAGAAGAAGAAATATGATTTCTAAAGATAGCTTACCTTATAATACGGGTTTTGTTTTTACTTATGATACTGGTGAGTTTGAGACGGTGCTGGATAAAGCTATAGAAGCTGCTGACTATGAAAACATTGCTAAGCGTAAATCTGATTCACAATTGAAAGGAAAGTTACTGGGGATCGGCTTTGCCTCTGTTATAGAGATTGCTGGCGGACCTCATCCAAAACCAATGGAAGAGAGTGCCACGATACGTTTTGAAAGTGATGGAGGACTTACACTTGCATTGGGTACTCATTCACATGGACAGGGGCACGAAACAGTATTTAGACAAATTATATCGGAAATCTTGGGTTTGGAATTCAGCCAAATTAATCTAATTTATGGAGATACAGATATAATTCCTCATGGCAAGGGAACTTTTGGATCTAGATCTATAGTCGTTGGAGGAACAGCCATAAAAAGTGCCGCAGATAAAATAATTAAGAAAGCCTCTAAAATTGCTGCACACCTATTAGAAACTTCTGAAGAAGATATAAGTTTTTTTGGTGGATCATTTATCGTAGACGGAACTGATCGATCATTACATCTAATTGATATCGCAAAAGCTTCATTTAAAATAGATATGTTGCCCCAAAATATTGAAATTGGTCTAAACGAAACAGCTATAACAATACCTCAAGGAGCGACATTTCCCAATGGTTGTCATATCTGTGAAGTAGAAATTGAACCAGAAACTGGCGTTGTTGAATTAGTTAAATATGTTGTCGTCGATGATGTCGGTAAAATGCTGAATCCTATGCTAGTTAAAGGACAAGTTCATGGCGGCGTAGCCCAGGGAGCAGGTCAAGCTCTGATGGAAAAAGTCGTCTATGACAACCAAAATGGTCAATTACTTACTGGTTCATTCATGGATTATACTATGCCACGTGCAATTGATTTTCCTACCCTAGACGTGCTGTCCCATGAAGTGCCTTCCACTAATAATCCATTTGGCTTCAAAGGTGCTGGCGAGGCTGGAACAGTTGGTGCTTTACCCGCTGTAATGAATGCCGTCTGTGATGCCTTGCTTCCGCTTGGTATTCTCCATCTAGACATGCCGGCTACTTCTGAACGAGTTTGGCAAGCCATAAAAAATGCTAAAAAAATAAATGTTTTAAATCCTTAGTTTAAAACAACCAAAAAATTACGTCTTTACTTGTTTTAAAAATTTATTTTTTGCTTTCTAAGAAAGTTATCAGCTTAATTATGTCAGCAGCATCCATCCTGCCCAAGGGACCATCGCTATAACTTGAGGCTATCACCTTATTACCTTCTCCAATTATAAACTCTGAAGGCTGGATAATTTGACGACGCTCTTCCCACCAAGAACCTATAGTATCAGCGATTTCTTTAGTAATGCCGAATCCCACAGGGAAATTAAGTGAGTCAGAAACCTCTTGGGCCTTGTCAATTGGATCAACACTAGCAGCTACTATCTGAACACCTATATCGTCCAATTGTTTCTGAATATCAGAAAAACCGTCCAACTGACGGCGACAATATGGTCACCAATGACCCCTATAAAAAAGGATAACTTTGTAGGGTGAGTTTAGTCCAGATGGAACAGTCAATTCTTGACCGTTCACGAGATCCACTTGCAGATCTGGAAAGATATCTCCTATGCCAAGTTTATCGGACATTTACACTCCTAAAAAGTTACTTGTTATTATAAAAACATCTAATTAGATGACTTTTATGAAATAATCAAATGTCTTTATCATCTCCGTGAACATGATATGCAATATCTCTGGATGGTGGACGGCCATGAATGTCCTTTCCTGTTGGAAGCCATGCGCACACATTTGCATTTGGCGCCCAGACTGTTTTGCATCCTCCAGGTACAAAAAACTCAACGAAAACAAACTCTTCTGATCCATTGTTACGGAATGAATGAACTTCATGATCAAAATTATAAAGTGCATCACCCTTTATTAAGTCAAAAGGTCTGCCATCAAGCATTGCAGTGCCGCTTCCCTTCAGAACATATTGAAAATGCTCAGCTCCCTCATGATGATGATCAGGGGCTGAAGTCCCGGCGGGATATCGTATCATTTCGCATCGATAAGCTTCAGTCCCCGATAGAGTTCGGGTGGCCAGATATATTCTAGTTCTTTCATCATGCTCTGATTTCAAAACTGGTTCGTTTGACCAATCTGTTATTTTTAAGTTAGTGGAGATTGACTGTATATTTTTATCAAAGCGTTCAGCCTCTGGAACTAAAGCTATAAGCAGTTTCGTCTGGTCCGAACTAGCTGTAAAGCATCCCCGATAGCCCAAAGGTAAAAAAATTACTTCATTAGAAGACAATTTTTTTTCAGATTCATCAAATACACCTGAACCATTTAAAACTTGTAACCAACCGATAGATTCTTTTTTTAAACTAAGAGAATATTTTGTGTTTGAGTTTAAGGTTATCAAGTCTAGTGAAACATTATTGGATCCAGTGACGTCTGATGATAAAATTGATTGACTGATAACACCCAAATTTAATTCTCTCGACTCTAATTGTAACCCTCTAACAAGTACAGGCATGCTTATCTCCAAATAAATTTATATACTTCTACGCAGATAATGGACCAAAATCGGGCGGGGGAACCCTCCTTTTAGAGGCTGCTTCGTAGGCTGAAGATATACTTAATAATACGTCTTCCTTACCGGGTTCAGCACGAAAAACTAGAGAAAAAGGAAGCCCAGGATCTTTTATAGCAGTAGGAAGGTCAGATGCAGTAGATAAATAACGAGTGCAATCTTCACTCAACGCATACACCGGATCATAAACAGTCTGCACGTAACCAGCAGGAATCAGTATTTCGGTTAACCCAGCGTTCGGGCCATTAAAGGTTTCCGGCCTTAAATTATGTTCAACACCATACTGGGGAGGACCTCCTATAATACCTGGGGGCCAAGGAGTATGAAGCCTTACCAAAGCATCAAGATGGTTCTCTAAAATAACCATCATATCAACTCTTCTAAGTAATTCTCGTAACATTATGCGCTCATTTACCCCTTGCCTTGAGCCATGTGGATTCCTTGGATCAGAAACTTCTTCCCAGTTTTTAAATGAAGCCCGCTGATCATCCCCCCAAAATTTGGATCGACTATTAAGTGATGAAAAATCGCGTAAAGTTTCCGTAAAACCTAATTCACTCCAATCGTCGGATCGACGAGATAGGTACTGAGGTATATGAAACCGAAAGGCCATTGCCATCTCTTGATGTTGAATAGTTGCTATATCAAGATTAGATGGGGGAGAGATACGACCATCAGCCATTTCAACCATGTAATCAATAGGTTCCATGTCTCCTTCACCAAAGATTATGCCAGGCATAAATTCGGTAGGAGTTATCGCAGAAGCAAAGTCTTTAAATACTGGTTCACCCCTATTATCTAATCGAAACAAAAGATCTGGCATAAAAACCGGAACTAGCTTAGCTAATGCACGACGAAAATCTGTCTTCATAGATTCTACTTCTACGTCAGCTTTCCAAAGAGGATCAGATGATTCTACTAAAGTGGCACCCAAATGACCTTTTAAAATTTCATTTATTTCAGTAATAGCTGCACTTATGATTGGTTCTTCAGTTTTTGAACCTTCTGGATAGACCATAGATTCCCGAATAACCCCCAGCCGGATATTTGTTAGTTCCTTCATTCTACCGGAGCTATGTACATGCTGAGCAAAGCGTGTGTCTAAAATGCTAGATCGTGGGACAGTAGTAAATGGATCACGTGGATCATAATAGCCTTCTTCAGGATCTTTTAATGCATCCAGGACTTTGGCGCAGTCAATTATAGACCTACAATGAATACCACTTCTATCACAATAGATATCTGCGCCTATTGCGCCACCGTCAAAACCTAGCATTGATTTATGAGGCAAAATCAATGCAACAGAATTATGATTTGATGGCCCTCTACAAGACGCTCTCGTTTCTTCTCCTAGACTCGCCATGACTAAATTAGTACTCACCGAAACAGCTGAGCCCGAACTAGAACCTAACGAGGCGGCTCTTGTTGTGTCATATGGGTTAGACGGATTTCCTCCCCAGGTGCTTCGTTGATAACCAAGCGTAGAAGGAAGCACTTTTTCAGGATGATTCTTTCCACCACCTGGGTCTCCTGCACGTCCATTATATTCAGTATTGACAGCCTTAGCGAAGATAATCGCCCCTTTTTGACGTAATTGGTCAACCAAAACATGATCACGCGAAGGAAAGTCTATATCGTAATCGGCATCACCTCCACCGGTTGATCTCATGTCTTTTGTGTCAAAGGGATCCTTAAATGAAAAAGTAACCCCATACATTGGCATTGCATCTAAGTCAGGATTTGTCCCGTATTCGGAATCTAATTCCGCCGCTCTTTCTAAGGCATCAGGCAATTGACGAAAAACCTCGCAAACTGGTGGAGCTCCATCTGGCAAAGGGCCTTCTGACGGATGGCGGTCATAATCACCGTGACATGTGACTGACCTTTCACCACGTATATTAAGTGTAGCGAGTGCGTTGACTTGACCAGCATCAGGTATCCCTGCAATCATCCCAAATTGTTGTTCGACCGAGGGGTCCGATGCCGTTTTCTCCATACGACCAAATTCCAGCGGTGGACCTTTATATCTTTCAAAATCCGGCAAGACATCAGTAACAGGAATAGTCCTAGTTGGAAAATGAAGAGCTTCACCAGCTCGAACCGTGCCTACGGAATCAGATATCGTGGCTCCGTCTTCAGTAACCAACATACTTGAGACGCCATTATAAGCTTTGGATCGATTTATGTAAGACTTAACAATTTCAACACAATTTGTTTTTCCTGATTTGATAGCCTCATGCAGCTCACTGATCGTGGCCTCTTCAAGTTTAAAGGATCCTGTATCGTTTTGATGACTCATAGCTAAAACCTTTTTCTAAGTTTAAAATCTCACTATAATAATCTCTTCAAAGTACCGCATATTATCTAACTTCTTACTCAGGAAAAAACTGATTTTTTGGACGAGAGAGACCTAAGTTATCTCTTAATGTTTTTCCTTGATAGTCCTTACGGAAAAGTTCCCTGCGTTGTAATTCAGGTATAACTTGGTCACAGAAATCGATTAGTCCTCCTGGTAGATGAGAAAACATAATAGTAAACCCATCACTAGCTTCAGACTCGAGCCACAATTCCATCTCATTAGCTATTGTTTTGGGAGTGCCAACCATTGCAGCCCCTGAATATCCACCTAATCTCTGAGCCAATTCTCTCACTGATAAGTTATCTTTTCTGGCCAAAGCAATAGCCCTATCTCTGCCACTTTTACTGGCATTACTCTCAGGAACTTCAGGGAGCGGTTTGTCAAGATCAAATAAAGATGCGTCGTGACCTAAGGCAATCGACAAGGATGCTATAGCGCTGTCTAAGTGAACCAAACCATCCAACTCTTTCCGTCTTTTTATAGCTTCTTCCATTGTGTCTGCTACAACAACAAAACAGGCTGGTAGAATTTTGATATTTTCTGGATTTCTCCCGATTACTTTTGCTCGATTTTTTACATCTAAATAAAATGATCTGGCCGCATTAATATCTGAATGGGACGTAAAAACCGCTTCTGCTGTTTCTGCTGCCAGTTGGCGTCCTGCATCTGATGAACCAGCTTGAACAATTAAGGGCCAACCCTGAATAGGTCTAGCTATATTTAAAGGCCCTCGTACAGAAAAGTACTTACCTTTATGGCCAAGGACATGAAATTTTTTTGGATCAAAGTAAATTCCTTTTTCGGGATCCTGTAAAAATGCATCTTCTGCCCAACTGTCCCAAAGACCGGTCACCACACTATAAAACTCTTTTGCTCTAGCATAACGATCACTATGTTCCAAAGCTTCATCTAATCCAAAATTCAATGATGCATCAGGATTTGATGTAGTTACTATGTTCCAGCCAGCTCTTCCCTCGCTAATATGATCTAATGAGGCAAATCTGCGGGCAATATGAAATGGCTCATCATATGTGGTAGATCCAGTAGCAACCAATCCTATATTTGAAGTTACCGAAGCTAACGCAGACAACAAAGTGAACGGTTCGAAAGAAGTAGGAGTAGCACTCCTTTTCAAGGCATCGATAGGCATATTTAACAGAGCTAGATGGTCGGCCATGAAGAATGCATCAAATTTTGCTCTTTCAAGATACTGAGCAAATTTTTTAATATATTTGAAATTAAAATTCGCATCTGGGTATGAGTTTGGATAACGCCAACTACCTGTATGAATTGTAGCTGGCCTCATAAAAGCACCAAGGTGAAGCTGACGTTTAGTGTTCATTTAGATCAAAAGCCTAGTAACCCAGTTTATCTTCTTAACCATTTTCTGACTTAGTTTAAAGTATAAGTCATTAAAAACAAAAAACTGTTTCGAGGATTTTAAATTTTTTATAAAGAATTTCTTTGTAACCGCATTTTTAAGTTAATTTGAGACAAATGTTGGTGCTAATATACATTTTATGAAATCAAGCATCAGAAAAAAAAGAGATAACATAGATATACCAACCTTTTGGGATGCCATAGGGTACAAGCCCTCCGGAATAGCTTTAGTAACTGCGGATGGGGAAAATGGTCCCGGGGGATTTCTCGCCTTATCAACAGCTCATGTCAGTGCCAATCCACCAACCATGTTAGTCTCTATTGAAAAGAAGACTTCTGCTTTAAAAATAATTTTAGAATCCAACCATTTCGCAATTAATATACTGCCATTAGGAACCGAAGAATTAGCTAATTTGTTCACGGGCAAAGGAGGTTTGAAAGGTGCAGACCGTTTCGATCCTGAATTATGGACTATTATGACTACCGGGGCACCAATCTACAGTTCAGCAATAATGGCTATGGACTGCATAGTTGAAGAGGTCTTTGAAAGAAAAGGTGTTTCTATTGTGATAGGACAAGTAATTGATTTACTCATAAATCAAGATCAATCGGCTATGATATACTACAAAGGAAATTATAGATCTTTGCCTGAAGAGAACTAAATCGATAAGATTCAGAGCTTCGATAATAAATTTTCTTTTTTCTTATTTTCTCAAACGGTTTCCAAAGAGCATGGTTACGTTAATGCGACGATTCTCATAACCTGTCTTAAATCTTATATTATCTGTTTTATGAAAAAGATTTGAATTAAATAAGACCATTCTATTTTCAGCATATGGAACTTTAAGCTCTCCAGCCTGACTATTTTCCAAAAATTGATTAATTAGATTTTCATCTCTATTAAATTTTCTAAAGTCCCAATCTAATGGAGCCTCTGCTTTATGAACTATCAGCCCCCCTGATTTCGTATCTAGATTTGCTGAATTCGGAGTAATCCAAAAATTTACGTTAACTGCAGCAGCATCAGCATGATTCCTTATTCCCGTAAGCTGACTATCATATTTATAGGCCCACATTTGGGTTAAAGGATGTTTTTTGATTATTTCTGGAAAAGTTTGACTTAATTCATCTGCTATCTGCAAAAGAAGCGGACACGCCATGCCATCTTTATACATGGCTCCCAAATATCCCCCAGCGTAGCCAAAATCAAACCATATCGTACTTTCCATCAAGAAGCGGCGTAGCTTCTTAAGTGCGAGATCGTTCAAAAAATTATCAAAAAACATCATACCTGGTTTATTTTCAAAATAACTTCGAGTAATAGCCTCTACATCCAAATCTTTATTCAAAGCACCGTCAGGTATTTCCTCAGCATCAATCACATGAACGAATTGGTTATAACTACTTTTTATTAATCCTTTCTGAGCCTCTGAGAGAAGAACCTTTTCTGATTCACTAGCTGGCCATCTAATTTCATTTTCAAGCTCAGAATAAACAGCTGCAAATTGTCCAAAAATTGTGTTTTTCTCATAGGTGCTCTGTAAAAAACGGAACTGCTCGATATCATGCTTTATTTTTGACCTGGTAATATATTTGAACTCTGGTAAATCTAGATTTGCTGTGTATTCACCCCTCACAAGCGCTAATCTTTTAGAAAAAAACGAAAGAGCTAATTTTCTATTGCCAAGATTGTTTAGAAGTATAGCATAATTACTCATTGCATCAGTATGATTGGGATTAATGGATAAAGCCTGCTTGTAATTATCTGCGGCCTCCTCCCAACGGCCAAGTTCAACCAAAACAACGCCTAGATTACTGTATATATCAGCATTATCAGGAAGAGTTTCCAGAGCTTTTAAAAAGCTATCATAGGCCTCATGCCATTTTCCTTGTGTAATCAATACAGTACCCAGATTACTGAATGCCCCAGAATATTTAGGATCTATAGAAATGGTCTTTTGATAATTCTTAGCTGCCTCTTCATTATTTCCCAGTTTAAAGTGAGCGTTACCAAGATTATTAAAAGCTAAAGCATAATTTGGGTCTATATTCGTCGCAGCATTAAAGTTTTGAGCGGCTTCTTCAAATCGATTTAAATCCATTAAAATAGTGCCTAAATTATTGTAAGCATGCGTATACTTAGGATTAGAATCTATTGCTTTTTTAATTTGATCAACAGCCATCTCAGACTTGCCTGTTTGATGGAGGATTAGACCACTTAGATTCAGAGCAATATGTTGGTTAGGTAACTTATTTAAGACCAATCGATAAATATTGTCAGCCTCAGATAACCGGCCAGCATTATGATGCTCAACAGCGACATCCAAAGCTTCCTTAATCGTAAATTCTTTGTCTTGTTTTTTCATTTCTTATCTTGTCAACTTCAACAAGTAATTTCTCAATCTTCTACGTGTCTATCTTTTCCCGCCTGCACCCTATAATACTTACAATCATGGCCTGGTGCAGCATGTATGTTGTGAAATTCTCCTGCATCAAAATAAATAATCTCTCCCGGCCCTACCGACTTCATATTTCCATTCGCATCAGTGGCTATCCCCTTACCCTCTAGCACGTAATAAACCTCAGCTGCGTTTGGATGCCGATGGGGTTTTTCTTTAATTTGACCATCACGAAAGGAGGCAACAGAGATCGAACAATAATCATCACTAATTACTCTTGTTCTAACATATCCGTCTTCTGCTATCTCAGAAAATTCATCATCTGGATTTTCATCAGAAAACTTACCTACCTTATGAGCATTAAAAATCTTCATATCTTTGATCCTAAATAATTAATATTTTTCTTTAATTATACTATCGGCCAACTTCTCAGCGAGCATGAGAGTGGGTATATTGGTATTTCCTCTGGGAATTCTAGGCATAATAGAAGCATCAATAACCCTTAGGCCTGAAACACCTTTTACCCTAGCATTAGAATCAACGACCGTCATCTCATCTTTAGTTGGCCCCATGCTGCAAGTCCCTGCATGATGTGCCATCCCGGTTACACTCTCAGAGACAAAATCAGTTAACAACTGATCATCAGAAATAAGCTTAGTAATATCAATACCCGGTTTTGATAGAGATCCAACAATCGGCCTACCCAGAGAGGGAATGATGTCTAGAATTTTTGCAATAATATTAGCTCTCAATTCGTTATATCTGGTCACTTCATTAAGATGTCGCATTCTGTCGGCGCGCATCACTGGAAAAGCATGACACCAAAGATTCCTAACCTGGGATGACAAAAGAATCTCAGAAGCACGCCTTACAGCTCCAGAAAGACGAACTAAATCTCTTTCATCAGATTGAAAATCAAATTCAATAAGGGCCCTTTCAGATATATTCGAACTACGTAGACTTATTTTTCCTCTAGAAAACGGTTGTAAAACAGCTGGTGTCAGTGAACTCAATCTCCTTCCCAGCGCATGCCATCCAGACATGCCAACAATTGAAATATACATGTCACTTTTAGGACAATCTTTTATCATAGAGGAGTAACGCAATGTGGCCATTGTATGAAGGCGTGGACGAGATCGATGGCTTGCCTCTTTCTGCATATGGGCTACTAAATATACAATATGATGATTTTGCAGATTACTCCCAACTCCCTCTAAATTAGAGACTACATCAATCCCTAATGAACTTAATTCTGCTGCCGGCCCAATGCCCGCCCGAAGAAGTATAACAGGAGATTGCAGGGCTCCCGCTGATAGAATTACCTCTCTTCCGTTGTATTCTAGAACTTGCTTATTAATATTTACTTTAACACCCGTTACTCGTCTACAATTACTCGGATCCCCAAAAATTAAATTATCTACATTTGCTTGGGTAATAATTTTTAAGTTTAATCTCTGTCGTACTTGGGCATCCAAATAACAAATAGCACTTGAGGCTCGTTTATTTGGAAATTTACTTGTCGGCAAAACTCCAAAACCATCTCTGAAATCACTATTAAAATCTTGCACATAACTAATTTGATGCGTCTCACAATAGTCTTTAACAGCATTAAGAAGGGGGGGCCATTCATTAGGGGGCAGCCGTCTAATCGGTACCGGCCCTCGAGCACCATGCAACTCTCCTTGAAAATCAACATCATTTTCTAACTTACAAAAATAGGGTAGAACATCTTTCCAGCTCCAGCCCTCAGCCCCCATATCACTCCAGCCATCATAATCATCAGGTAAACCTCTGAGTGCTACCATACCCATTAAAGAGGAACCACCTCCTAGTATACGAGCTTGACGAACGGGAAGGTCTTTGGAAGTGTTTTTACGTTTAATATGTGCAGTAAGATCAGGCCAAGCATAATCTGGATTATAGTATGACACGGGATATGTATCTAAAACGTCTACCGGCTCTGATTCAGGAGCAGTGTCTACACCTGCCTCGATTAAGAGCACTTTACTGCTAGGGTTTTCAGAAAGTCTATTCGCTAAAACACATCCAGCAGATCCACCTCCTACTATTATATAATCAAATAAAGAATCCATTATGCCTCATGAGAAATGTGTCGCCACTTTCATAAAATTACACTGTAGTCATTTCTCTATTTAATCTTTTAGTAAAGTATTATTTTATTCCATTACAATCCCAGTCAGCCTATCTTTAATCAAGCTTTCAGCTTCAGCCATAATTCTGTTTATAAGCTCTTCACAGCTGGGAATATCATTAATGAGCCCAGCCACTATTCCACAAGACCAAGCACCAGCATCCATATCACCATCGATCATTACCCGTGGATAGACCCCCATAACTTCCTCACTTATATCATCTATATTCAATTCAGCACCAAGTTCCCTTTCCTTTTCTAAAAGACGTTCGACAGCAACATTAGTTAATACGCGTTCAGTATTACGAAGAGGTCTCATAATTAATCGTGTATCTAACTCAGTAGCTTCTAAAATAGCTTGTTTGACCTTTTCATGAATAGGAGCTTCTTTTGTTGCCATAAAACGAGTGCCCATATTCATGCCATCAGCGCCCATGGCCAAAGAACCGACAAGAGATCGCGCATCGGCCATCCCTCCTGAAGCAACAAAAGGAATTTCCAATTCGTCTGCTGCCCTTGGAAGTAATATCATATTAGGAATATCATCTTCTCCGGGGTGACCTCCGCACTCAAAACCATCTACCGAAACAGCATCACACCCTATTGACTTTGCCTTCAGTGAGTGACGAATAGAGGTGCATTTATGGATCACTTTAATACCCGCTTCATGAAGGTAAGGAAGAACTTCCTGAGGATTACGACCGGCTGTTTCAACCACAGGAACGCCACCCTCAATTATTGCTTTTATATATCCAGGGTAATCTGGATCTTTGAATGTTGGTAGAATTGTAAGATTTACGCCAAATGGTTTATTTGTCATATCTTTGCATCTGCTAATCTCCTCAGATAAATCACTTGGAGATTGTTGTGTAAGAGCAGTAATTATCCCTAACCCTCCTGCATTAGAAACCGCAGCTGCGAGCTCTGCATAGCCAACATAGTGCATACCTCCTTGTATAATAGGATGTTCGATGTTTAATAATTCTGTAATGCGGGTTTTCATTAATTGATCCTTAAAGGTTAAATAATTTTATAATGAAAAAGTTAGATCTCAATTTACATGTTAAATGAAAGAATAAGTTCAATAATATCAAATCCGATAAGTCAGATATTCTAATTTACTGAAGGTTTAACAAAGCCAGGCACTTAGAAATTATTTTCATTTATTTCTGGGAAAGCTTTCTGCAATGCAGGCCTAGATTTTAAACGTTCAATATAAGATAGTAAATTTGGTTTATCCGAAACTTCGGCCCCCAAATGTGACGAAACAATACATGCATGCCCTGTCATAATATCAGCCCCAGAAAATTCTCCAGCCAAGTACTCCTTATCACGAAGATGATCGTCAACAGAGACAAGCATATTTGTTAGTAACTTCATCGCTCTATCAATATTTACTTGATTTCTTCTTTCTTCAGACAAAATCCTGGTCTCAACAACCAGAGTATTAACTGGAGGCATAATCATACCCTCAGCGTAGTGAAGCCATTGAAGGTAAGTGGAAAAATTTTCACTAGAGGGATCAGGTAGCAATTTCCCATCTCCATACTTGGCAAGTACATATTGAACTATAGCTCCCGACTCAAAAACTTTAAGTTTACCATCAATCAATACAGGAACACGTCCCATAGGATGAACCTTGCGATACTCAGCACTGCGCATTTCCGGACTTCCAAACTTCAACACTTCCAACTCATAGGGAAGTTGTAACTCTTCAAACAACCAAATAATCCTAACTGACCGTGTATTTTGGACATGAAATATTTTCATAATACTATCCTCTAATTTTCGCCACTTACTTCACCACTGGTTCTAGCAATTTTTTGTTGCTCAACTCCTCGTTTACCGTCACTAGTTTCCGCAGCCCATTGATTTTTATGTTCGATATGCTTGCTTTCATCCCACTCATGTTGAGAACCGTCACCCATCATTACACCAAACACCTCACACCCGTCCGGGTACTCATAAGGCCCGTGTAATGTGTCACCACCAAAAACATAATCACCCGGTCTTAAGTCTTTCCCCGCAACGCACATTCTTCCCTTCAGTACAATAATTGAGTGCCAACTTTTATGGCTATGTTCTGGTTCAACATAACCTGGTGGAAATTTCACTTTCATATCCATTCTGCCCGTGGAAGGATCAGTGTTAAATATTTTTACTTTTATACCAGGAGGTAAAGTCAATAACTCATTCACACTTTCACCTTCCTGCCATTCCACCTCATCATCGTGCAAAGCAACAAATTCATGCTTCCCGGAAATTGAAGACATTTTATTTCCCATAATTACTCCCCCCTACAAATTCGTACTTGGAATGAAATTATTTTCTTACGGAGAAGTAAAACCAAATAGATTCTCCGGGTTCGTTACAAATATCATTTCACGAGTCTTCTCATCTGGAACCCAGCTTAACATCATATCTAATAAAGAAACATCATTTGGCATTGGCTTAAAATATTGAGGGTGAGGCCAATCCGAACCCCATAAGAGACGATGAGGGGCCAATTCAACAAGTTTGTTAACAAATGGATCCGTGTCATCAAATGGAAAGTCCTCTTGAGCAGAAAATCGTGGAGAGAGTTTTACCCAGCATCGATCTGTATCCAGGCATCGTAAAACAAAATTAAATTCTTCACTCTCAGCCCCTTTTTCAACTGGTGGAACTCCATTATGTTCTATAACAAAGTTCCCTGGTGAATGAAAAATCATATCTTCCCATTCTCTATCCAACTCAGCCATGGGTATTAAATAATGCATGGCCCAGCCAAAATCATGCAATCTTTCAATCATCTTATGATTAACTTGATTTTCAGTCATCCATGAAATACGGGCTCCAACTACACCCGAATCAGTGAGAATACTTAACTCACGATCAGTTATCTCAGGCCATGGCATAATAACGACTGTTTTTATACGATCTGGATAGCGGCACGCTGCATGAAGTGCTAGTTCATAGTTCCGACCATACATCATGGATTGAACATGTAGACCTCTCGATAAACCAAGGCCTTTCTGCATTAACTCCCAGTCTTTAAAAGTTGTGTCCTCAAATTGCAGATGACCAAACGGCCTATCCGGAACCAGGGGGAATTGATTTTGTGGTCCGATAAAATGAAAATGACAGTCGCAAGCTCCTGATGGTAGCTTTAGTTTGGGCTCTGGGTATGTTCTATCTATTCGTGGAGAAAAGGGTAGATCAGCTAAATCAGTCAATATACGACTCCTTATCAGGTTTCTTAAGTTTATTAGTTAAATCGATTATCGTTTACCCGATCTATTCCCAATGCCCCATCCAACCAGGAAAACATATCTGCATGCATTCGACTTAAATTATTAATATGACAATGTGCATCAGCTCCATCGTTTTCACCATCAAGAATAATTCCATTTAGATATGGATTATCCATATCTATAATATTCTTGGTGTAGTCTACAATATGTGGACCTTCACCAATGGAGGCGATCGAAAGAAAGGGAATAGACATATTTTGTATCTGATCGGTTAGGTCATATGCCCGTAATGCTTCAAAGAAATCCGGCAAGTTGCCGCAGTTAAACCTCCAATCCGCTTCCCGGGCAATCCAGGCAAAGACAGGAGCAGTAATATCGTTTGTAGCTGCATCTATATCTTCCTGACTAATAGGGTCATCCTTAATATCCATACCCAATAAACCAAGAAATGCCCCTCGAAGATCAGTAAGCAATGAATTTACAATACAGGCCTTAATTCTCTTTTCATAAAGCCCTACCCGAGCACCTAAATTTCCTCCCAAACTAAATCCCGCAAATGCAATATTTTCTGAATCAACGTCTGCACGACTGATAGCGTAGTCGACAATTGTTGCTGCAGGGACCTCATAGTCATGACGATAAATCGACCCGGGATGCATATGGGCCGTTGTTCTTTGCCCTGGCCCTTCAAATATCAGAACGTTATAACCCCGACGAGCCCCTGCTGCTGCTCCAAAATAATAAATCTCTTCAACTGAGCTATCAAAACCTCCCATTAGCAGAAGTGTTGGACGCGGTTCATTTCCATCTCCTCCAGAAACAAAGTATGCCGGAAGTGTGATATCCTCATATGGTATTTCTATAGTTTCTATAGGTGGGTCAAATAATTGAGTTGCCTTCTGGAAGCTAGTTCTAGCATTTTGCCACGTCTCACGATGTCGAGGATCCTCATGCTGAAGAAAAAATTCTGCTGACCTATAATAACTGTTAGCTCTCTGATAGGCTTCCCGAGCACTAACTTTGTCATTTTTAGAAAGATAGCCATCTCCTAGTCTGCGAACGCGCTCTCCTATCGCGTTCCACTCAGTATACCAACTTTCTGTATCGTTGTTTGTAATTTTACGAGCTGTAGAAAAGCACTCACCAAGTTCCGCACCACCATACGTTTGAGTGCCCATAGCCCTGACAAGTTGAAAATCAAAAGCCCCTTGAAATATTTGTGGTGCCCCGACGCTTACCATTTTGCCAGCTGGATCAGACATCTTCTCTCCCCAATTTGTTATTTACTAGGCCAATTGTATATGAATAGTTAACGATTTATCTAGATAACCAAAAAAATTTTGATTAATTCTAAATTAGAGCTCAACTATTGGCTGTGCCAATATCCACAAGCTCATAACTGTATAAAATATCATTAAAACAAGAAGCGGATATTGAGTACGAATTGCAATTTCTCTACTAGAAAAAACTCGAAGAGCCATAATATGTGACAAGTACACGGCTACAACATGTCCAACAACGATGGCTAAAACTGCCGTATACCATGCAAACTCAGCTCCAACTATCGCTATGTCAACTTCATATGTAGCAGTTCCTAGAAGATTCCATCCATAACCAAACGGGTCCGAAATAAGAGGTATGATTTGTTGGCCGTATATTAATAAAAAACTTAGAAAGTGTGCCAGATGATAGGCTATCGCTATAGGTACCAACGTGAAAACAAAAACGCAGGCAATGCCTATTGTTCTTAATTGCGTCGAAGCACTCGGCAAATGATTCTGGTCAGCGTTTCTAACAATAACTGAAACAACATAACAGAAGAGAAAATAAACCAGAAAAAAGATAATTGGAGTAGCTGCAATTCCTATCGTCGAAATAATTGTGATGGAATTATTCAGGTCTAACAATTCTGTTAGATTTCTTATGATTGGAAAATTAAGTAGACTAGAAAAAATCATCTGCCAAGTGGGTGTGTCAGCGAAGCCATCAAAACTAACAGTGGAAAGAACCAGTATAACGAACACCATTGTCGATATATGCACAGCCCCATTGTTTAACAGTCCTGCACCATAAGGGCGCAAAAAAATTCTTCTGTGCTTAGCTTTTGATCTTCGAAAACAGGAATAGCAGCCTGTACAAGTCTCTTCTGAATTTTCGTGGCAGTCAGGTGAATCACATACTGAACAGTAATCAGAACTAATAACCATTAGTTGGGCACGAGAAAATCTCGCAAATAAACCATATAGAATTGTAAAGGCCTCTCCTCTACGAAGCCAATTATCAATTCCGATAAAGTACATTCCAATCCAAGTGACAAAACTGTATAGCATTACAGCAATCGCTAAACTCTTGGGAACAGCCCTATCTGGCCAAACAAGCTCAGCCCAAGCAAAGCCTATAAATATAACAACTGCAAACCAAATATGGTTACTGGATTGAATACTAAATCTGTCTGCAGAATAATATCTTTTTAATTTGGGAAAAGCAGCAGACGCCCATTCAGCAATTATCCGCCACGGGTTTAATAGATACCACAAATCACCAATAATGGCGCTTAAAAAAGCAAAACCAACCCACCAAATCACCCACACCGATGTAGGGAGTAAGTTTTTTTCTATGTTTTGAGCACCAAATAGACCTGATGATATAGCCAACAAAAAAAATATAACCGATAAAAAACGAAGTAGCTTCAAAAAATATGGATTAACAAATAGACGCCCTATTCCGTTATCCAATATTTCAAGAATCGGGCCATCTTTTTTTTCGTGTTTTGTTACAAAAATAACTATCACAAAGAACGAAACAAATACTGTTAGTCCAGCGGCTAACAAATAAAGCCATAATGGAATTGGTAAATCATACCTTTGGGCAAAAGCATGAGCTTCAACCGGCTGCATGTTCATGCCAAAAAATAAAGTTGAGGCCAACACTAATAAAACCAAATAACGTATCATATCTTTTAATTACCTAATAATTCTAATATCCTGAAAAATTAACGAGGCAAGACTTCTAGATATATTAGTGTTTTATGCTTATGGCTATTGCCAAACCCATGAGCCTCAATAGAAAACCTTCCGGTAGCTTTAGCTTCTACAACCATTGTTGACTCACCCGCAGCCAGTAATTTTGTTTTAATATTATAACCATGCAAATGAAGCTCAGTTTTTTGATCACTCTTCCAAAATATTTTTACAAAATCACCCTTACTAACTCGAATAACTTCTAATCCACCAGATTTTTCTACCTTTGGCCCTGTAGCAATCTGATTCACTATTTCGATTTTAAATACTTGACTTCCGCCCGAAAACGAGGTCTGAACCATTAACAACATAAAAGCACAAAAGCAAAATAAGGGAGCAGAAAATATTTTTGTGTTACGCATTTTGTCTATCTCAATAGTCCCAATAAATAGTGATATTGGTAGTTTAATTATTTTCTAGTATAAAATTATTACCATTTATTTTAAAATATATTTCTGCGGCTTATTGCCTCTATAATGTTAAATAATATGAAATTAATTATTAAATATGACAAATAATACGATACTCTTTTCACCCCTGAAGATCCGCAACGTGGTCTTAAGAAATCGAGTTGTGCTTTCCCCTCTCTGCATGTACTCAGCCACTGAAGGAGTCGCTTCGCACTGGCAGTTTGCTCACCTTAGTGCCTTTGCACGTGGGGGAGTTGGACTGGTATTTACTGAGGCTACAGCCGTAGAAGCTAGAGGAAGAATCACTCCGGGGTGTCTTGGAATTTGGACCGATGAACAAGCAGATGCATTAGCTCCTATTACCGAATTTATTAGCTCTATGGGGTCAGTTCCCGGCATCCAAATCGCCCATGCGGGACGAAAAGGTTCGGCGACACCGCCATGGGCCGGTGGAGTTCCAATAAATGATAATATGGAAACCTGGGCTGAATCGAAATGGACGACTGTGGCTCCTAGTGAATTACCTCTTGGCGAAGATTGGCCAACCCCATTAGCACTGAGCGAAGATGAAATTAACAAGGTAATCTTATCCTTTGCTTCTAGCGCACATCGTGCTGCCAGAGTAGGGTTTAAGGCTTTGGAAATCCACGGAGCCCACGGCTACCTCATACACAGTTTTTTATCAAAAGTTACTAATTTACGAAATGATCAGTATGGTGGAGATCTAGAAGGAAGAATGCGGTTTGCCCTTGAAGTCACAGAAGCCGTTCGAGAAAACTGGCCTGATAACTTGCCATTATTTTTTAGACTATCCGCAATAGACGGCAATGGATGGGAAATCGAAGACTCAATAACTTTATCAAAAGAGCTTAAAAAAAGAGGAGTTGATGTAATCGATTGCTCTGCGGGAGGTATTACTAGCGCGCCTGCTTTTAGAACTAATGATGATGGTACACCTATGAAGTCATCCAGTGACCGACCATTAGGGTTTCAGGTTCCCTATTCTGAAAAAATACGTAATAAAGCCGATATTTTAACTATGGCTGTTGGTCGAATTATATATCCAGAACAAGCAGAGGATATACTCCAAAACCAAAGTGCTGACTTAACTGCACTGGGAAGAGAACTTATGCACGACCCCTTTTGGACACTGCATGCTGCGGATCATATGAATGTTGATAACCCTTTTGAACTTTGGCCTGAACAATATCGTTGGGCAATAGTTCGTAGAGCTGAATTGGAAAACTACAGATCCAAAAGTTGATGATTTCTTTTGTTATGACATCTCTATTCAATGATCTACATATGGATAATTATCGTAATTAGATTAGTTCTTAAAAGTGGGGCAAATAATGCGACTAGGATATTTTACCATGCCAGTGCATCCGTTAAATCGAAATGTAACGGAAACACTTAAAGAAGACAGAGAAACAATAATTTTATGCGATAAGCTTGGCTATCACGACGCTTTTGTTGGAGAGCATCTAACAGATAGCGCTGAAAATATTACTAACTCTATGTTATTCCAAGCAACATTAATAAACTCCACAAAAAATATTAAGCTTGCTACAGGAACTACAAATTTATCCCATATGCATCCAGTGCTAGTCGCATCTCATGCAGCTATGTTTGATCATTTGTCGGAGGGTAGGTTTATTTTGGGCATATCACCTGGAGCTTTAAGATCTGATGCTGAAGCATTAGGGATTTTGGATCAGGACCGAAATAAAATGTTCGCGGAAGCAATAGACGTGATTTTAGAAATTTGGGAAAAGGAACCCCCTTATGATATAGACTTTACTAACAATCGTTATAAAGTCTCTACAGCCGAGACTAGGTATCCTGAAGTAGGTTATGGTGTACTTCCTAAACCATACCAAAACCCTAGACCAGAAATAGTTGGAACTGTTGTTGCCCCCTTTTCAAAAGGAGTGATAGCAATGGGTGCGAGAGACTTTCATCCATTATCAGCGAATTTTTTACTGCCCAAATGGGTCTCAACTCATTGGAATAATTACGCGGATGGCAAGAAAAGCGTTGGAATTAAAGCGGATACTTCTGACTGGAGGGTTGCAAGAACCATATTTGTATCTGACAACCAAGACACAGCTATTGAATATGGGAAAAACAATCTAAAAAGCCCATATCGCTTCTACTATAGCCAGATACTAAAAAAACTTATTAGAGCAAATAGACACTCAGTATTTAAAAACCACCCTGAAGAACCAGATGAAAAAGTAACTTTAGATAGAGTTCTTAACGATTTAGTGATTTGTGGTGACGTAGAAAGTGTGGTGGACCAAATATTACAAACTATAGAAGTGACTGGTGAATTCGGAGAACTTGTTTATGCTGGCATGGACTGGGTTGATGAAGACCTAACTAAAAGATCTCTTCAGCTAATGGCAGAGGAAGTAATGCCAAGGGTTAACAAATTCATAAAAAAGTAAAGTTTATGAAAATGAGAATCTTCAACTTTTTTTTAAACTGCGTTTTTAATTACTTCAATAATATTCCCCCATGGGTCACTTATATAGGTCGAGAGTGTGCCATCTCTAGGAGTTTTTAATGGCCCAAACTCTTCAGCATTGTCTTTTTCTATAGCAAAATGAGCAAGATGTTCTGACTTCAAAACTAAAGCTATGTTTAAATTCCTAGATCTGATCAACGCCCAAGTTTCATCTTTATACCCTTTTTCTAAATCAAAATTCTCAGTATACCATTCAAATGCTTTATTAATATCTGATACAACAATCGCAATATGATAAATTTGTTCCGTAATCCAAAGACCTGTAATTAGACACATTACATAATTACGTTAAATTTAAATAATTGGAACGGATTTAGTAACTAACTTTTGACTATGTAATTCGATCATTAAAGATACACTAATACAGAAAAGAAGGTCTCAATGTTTGATATTAGGTTCTTAATTTTTTTAATATTAATAATAATGATAGACACATCCCAAGCAAATTATTCTCCCTCTTTCTTAGAAAAGGTATTGTGGAAAAACAGGATTGTCATATCTTTTATGCCAGCAATTGAGTCTAGTCATTCAAATGCGCAAAGCAAAAACTATGAGAAAGAAACGGAACAATGGGCCGAACGAGATCTTTTATTTATTGAAATCAATCCCGATCTTAAAGTGAAAATAAATGGTCAATTAACTAACGAGGTTGATGCTTCAGAATTTGTAAAAATATTTCCTAGTAATCCTGAAGAATATTTAGTAGTCCTGATAGGAAAAGATGGCTCAGAAAAACATAGATCCTTTAAGGCAATACCAAACTCATTGCTATTTGAGATAATTGACGCCATGCCAATGAGACAAACAGAAATAATGAGAGATTAGATTCATAGAAAACAATTAGAGTAAGCATGTACAACTTGTATATTATTCAAAAATTTAGGCCAACTACTGGTTATTAGAATTTAGTGTTTATACCTAAATAATATTTTTTAAATTAGCCGTTGAAAGCACACATCTATATATTACTTACATAAGTTTTTTCCTCATTTTTTTATATTTGGAGAGCTCTAATGGGAATAATGACTGATATCGTCCTTCCGCTAGCACTAGCTTTTATAATGCTTTCTTTGGGCTTAGGTCTAACGTTCGCTGATTTTACAAGAATAATTAAAATGCCTAAGGACTTTGCCGTTGGAGTTCTATGTCAATTATTTCTCTTGCCGCTAGTCGCTTTTATTCTAATTAGCGTCTGGGATTTACGGCCAGAAATAGCTCTAGGTGTAATGATCATCGCTGCTGCCCCGGGGGGAGTTACCTCCAACATTTTAACGTTGTTTGCCCGGGGTGATGTTGCCCTATCCGTTTCATTAACAGCTGTCATTAGCCTACTAAGTGTCATATCAATACCTTTTATTGTTGGACTCTCATATGATCATTTAATAGACAAGCCTGGTGCTAACAACATATCTGTAACTGGGATCGCAATCAGTGTCTTTTTAATCGTCACAATACCAGTAATTGCAGGTGTATTATTGAGAAGATTCGCAGATAAATTTGTCGCAACTATTGAAAGCTCGACACGTTTTGTGTCGGCTATATTATTTGTATTGGTTCTAGCAGGAGCTATTTACCAACAACGTGACAATATTGTTGGATACTTCGCTGAAGCCGGAGCAGTAACACTCGTGCTCAACGTTCTAATGATGTTTATAGCCTATTTTGTTGCATCCGCTCTATCCACCAAAAACAAACAGAAAATAGCTATATCTATTGAATGTGGTCTACAGAACGGTACTTTAGCTATAGCTGTTGCTGTCATATTAATGGGTTCTAGCCCAGTAATGATCCCTGCGGCTACATATAGTTTAATAATGTTTGCCACTTCACTAATTTTTATCTGTTTTCTTCGATCTAAAAACACTGAAACATAAATTATTGACCGACAGAGGTAAAAGAGGATTTTCTTCAGAACCGAATTATTTATTTAACCTGATTCCCTAGATCTCTTAAACGTTTAACTTGGCCAAAAATAATTAGTATCAGTAATAAGAAAGCAGGTATATAAACAAGTTCTTTTGCAGGTCGATTAATCTGTTCGATATCAACATTGGTAACATAGTCAAAAAAACTAATTCCCGCTTTTTCAGCGGGCCCCATGAAATCCAGGTCTGTAACAATAAAACGATCCTTTTCGGGCTCTAGCTTCAACCCCAATGTTTTAGATCCTTTATAAAGTTTACTTCCTTCAAAAACATAGAGCTTATAGCGATCTCCATAATTTGTTTCTCTTGTTATATGTATCCGTAATTTTTGATTATGTTTTAAATCTAAATTACCCTCTGAAAAATCATTAAGACTAGCCGGAGCAAATTCGGGGTATACTCGGTTCATCGCTGCGTTGGGAAGAAAAAGCATCCAAGTAATCAAAATTAAGCCAAGAATTTCATACCAACGCAATCTAACCAACATCCATCCTTGGGTCGCAGAGCTAAAGCAAAGTATTGCTACCAAACCAATAAAAAAAATCGTTATAATATGCCACCAATTGTCTACGTTTATTAGAAGAAGTTGAGGGTTAAAAATAAAAATGAAAGGTAAGATCGCGGTCCTCATATCATAAGTGAATGCTTGAACACCCGTTTTTAATGGATCAGCCCGAGAGATAGCAGATGCAGCGTAAGCTGCGAGACAAACTGGGGGGGTATCATCGGCCATTAGCCCAAAATAAAATACAAATAAATGAACAGCTATTAATGGCAGAACAAGACCAGAAGCACTACCAAGTTCAACCAAAACTCCGGCCAACAACGATGCAACAACCAGATAATTCGCTGTAGTTGGCAAGCCTATTCCCAACACCAAACAAAGCAAAGCAGTTAAGCCAAGTAAAAGATATATGTTATTCCCGGCGACAGCTTCTACCAAGCCTACCATCGCATTATTTAATCCCGTTGAAGAAACTGCTCCAACTATTATACCAGCTGATGCAACAGCTACACCTATGGTTATCATGTTTCTTGTTCCAGAAATCATGCCTGATAAAATATCTGATACGCCTCTCTTAACTGACTCAAAAAACTTTACTTTTTGTCTAAGATTAAAAAAGATGCTTTGGACTAAAATCGTAAGCATAAGAAATAGAATCGAGTAAAAAACAGCACTACCTGGCGTCCAGCGTTTAAACATTAGAAGATAAATAAGTACGATAATCGGAATAAGAAAATGGACACCTCCGATAAAAGTTCTCCATAAGTGTGGAATATCTGATCTTGGAAGGCCCCTAAGTCCAAGCTTTAGTGACTCTAAATGAGAAATATACAATAACGCCAAATAGCTTATTAACGCAGGAATTATTGCTGCTTTAACAACAGCAAAATACCCTATGCCTATGTACTCGGCCATTATAAAGGCTGCCGCTCCCATAATTGGAGGCATTAGCTGACCATTAGTAGACGCAGCAACTTCTATAGCTCCAGCCTTAACGGCCGGAAGTCCTATTTTACGCATTACAGGGATTGTAAATGTTCCAGTCGTAACAACATTTGCTATCGAAGAACCAGATATGGCTCCGGTCATACCCGAAGCAAGTATTGCTGCTTTTGCCGGCCCTCCTCTATAACGACCAACCATGGCAAATGCGAGGTCTAAAAAGTACTTACCTGCACCAGCTCTTTCCAGCAGAGCTCCAAATAAAACAAATAGAAAGACAAAACTAACTGAAACATCTAGAGGAATTCCAAAAATAGCCTCTCCACCCAGCCAGTGATAACCTATTAATCGCTCTAGAGACATGCCTTTGTGTGAGATGAGTTCAGGCATTGATTGGCCAAAGATAGAATAAACCAAAAAGATCGAAGCCACGATCACCAATGGCAGGCCAAGAGATCGACGAGTTGCTTCTAATAACAAAAGAATTCCACAGCCACCAATAAGAGCTTCAACAGGTAAATTAACCCCTGTTAATGGTATATCTAATAGGATGCCTTGACGTTCAACCAACGCTCTATAAAAAAAAGGGATATAAAGAGTACAACCAACTGCTAAGAAACCAAGAAATAAATCTAATAATGGAACCCGGTCATTACTAACATTATTTCGCGCTCCAAAAAGCAGATAGGCCAATAACAAAGCAAAACATAAATGTACCGCTCGTTTAGGCACATCAATAAGAATACCCCACCCAAAAATGAATGGGAGTGGTGATGCTATCCAAAGCTGAAACAAACACCAAGATAGAGCCACTAATGTGACTAACCAGGCGTAAAAACCCCTTAATTGCCGTTCCGAAACATTCACCTCATCAAATTTCTGCATCATTGAATAAGGATCCCAAAACAAAAACAGCTGGTGACGTAATTAGTCACCAGCTGCTATGAAAACAAGATTAATCTTATACTACTTCCATCCCTTCTCCTTATAATAACGAAGGGCTCCATCATGAAGAGGAGCACTAAGACCATCACTTATCATTTGCTTAGGACTTAGGTGAGCGAAAGCTGGATGTAACTTTCGAAAGGAATCAAGGTTTTCAAAAACTGCACGAACCACTTCGTATACAACATCTGCACTAGTATCAGTACTACTAACAAAAGTGGCCTTTACTCCAAAGGTGGTAACATCCTTGGTGGTAGTCTGATAGGTGCCTTTTTTAATTGTAGCAAAGGCATAAAATGGATTTGAGTTAACGAGACCTGCCTCTACCTTTGAATTAAGATTAATTATCTTAGCCCCACATCCATCAGTAGCAATTGCCACTCCAGCGTTTGGCACACCTACTGTGTATCCATAGGCATCAATTTTTCCATCACAAAGTGCCTTGGATTGTTCGGAGGATGTAAGTTCTGTAGCAATCTTAAAATCTGAAGCTGAGATTCCATGAGCTGCCATCAGTACTTCCATAGTACCGCGCTGGCCTGAACCAGGATTTCCTATGTTAACCCTTTTACCTTTTAAATCACCCCAACTTGTTATGCCCGAGTTTTTGCCTACAATAATATGGAATGGTTCAGGATGAACGGAAAATACAGCTCTTAGTTTACTTTGTTTTTTTCCTTTCCATTTACTACTTCCATTAGATGCATGAAACTGCCAATCGGATTGAGCTACTCCGAAATCAAGTTCTCCTGCCCCAATCTGTCCTATGTTATAATTGGATCCACCAGTCGAAGGTGCAGCGCATCTAATTCCATGCTTTCGGCCTGATTTTCGACCTTCAGCAGCCTCTTTATGAACCATTCTGCAGACGGAATTTCCAACTACAAAATAAACACCGGTTGGGCCACCAGTACCAATGGATATAAAGGTTCTTTCTGAAGCCATACTTGGACTTATGAAGCTCGCCAAAGTAATTGCCCCTACCGCAGCCGCTCCCAAGGCTATATTTTTAAATGTTTTCATAGGTTAATCCTTTTTGGTTTTACGTTGTTACTCTAGTCGTTCAAACAAGCCAGTTAAATTATTAAAACCTCTTTTTTAGGCTACTAGGTTCATATTCACTCACATACTATTAAGAAACTAAGCATTGCACTTTTAAAATTAAAAGATAACAAATTCAGTTTGTTTTTACCATCACTAGCTTCTTTTTAGTTCTGAACACGCCCCGTTTGATATTCTAAAATTTTGTCTCCGTTGACATAACGATTTAGGAAACAGATAGTTAACTACAAGTCAAGATGATGATCAATGCAGGTCATTAAACCTGTTAAGTTTTTTCTGAGGGGATCTGAAGGTTATGCTAGATATCCGACTAAATGAAGAGCAGCGTGCATTCCAAAAACTAGCTCGTGATTTTGCTGAAAACGAAATTAAGCCAATAGCATTAGAACTGGATGCGAAACCTAACTGGGAAGATCGAATTCCATGGGAAGTACTTAAAAAAGGATCACAGCTGGGATTTCGAACGTTTGTGTTGCAAGAAGAAAATGGAGGTGCTGGGGCCTCTGATCACTTGACCGCCTGCGTAGTTGCAGAAGAGTTGGCAGCAGGAGACATTGGAACAGCTTATTATTACATGCTTACTGCAAGAAGGGCTCGTGATTGGTTCGAGTTAAGAATGACACAAGACCAAAGAGATTACTTCATACCTAAGTTCATTGAAGACGATACATACTTTACAACTGTGGCGATTCACGAACCAGATACAGACCTAGGTTTTGATTACTTTACTGACACGCCACCCAATGTTCGATTCAAAACAAAAGCAGTAGAACAACCCGATGGATCTTGGATAATTAATGGGGCAAAAAATTATCAGACTGTGGGATATTTAGCTAAACTTCTAGTTGTAATGGCACAAACTGATCAAGGACCTAAAGCTTTTCTTGTGGAAGGTGATTCACCTGGCTTGGTGAGACATCCGATGGAAAAAATCGGCAGACGCATAGGTGATAATGCCGAAATCTTTTTTAGTGATGTGAGGGTGCCTCCCGGTCGCATATTAGGGCCCTCTCCTGAAGGGCGCACTGACATGGGTACGCACGTTACGATAGCAGCATTAACATTAGGTCTAGGTCGAGCAACACTTGAAGAATCCCTAAAGTTTGCACAAGAAAGAATATCTGGAGGAAAACCAATTGTTCAGCACCAAGCAGTAGGTCTATTCTTAGCTGATATGGCAACAAATCTAGAAGCAGCTAGACGTTTAATATGGACTGCTGCGTGGGCCAAAGACCATCCAGAAGCTTTTGAAGACGGTAGCGCGGATTGGCAACCATATGAAATGATGGCTACAGCATTTACGGGTTCTGCAGTTCAACGTTTAACTGAGCAGGGCATGGAAATTTTTGGTGGAATGGGTGTGACTAAAGGTATGCCAATAGAAAAATATGTGCGTGATGCTCTTGTTCAAAAACATATCTCTTTTCCTTTTCCGAGTCGGTACAGAATTACAGAAGCTCTCTGCGGATTCAAACGCAAAAGCAAACCTCTACTAACTGAAAACTATTAGTTAAGAAAATTTTTCTTTAATTAAGGCTGTAAAATAATCTTACCTATTGCTGTGCCGCTCTCTAGCAATTGATGAGCTTTTGTTGCTTCTGAAAGAGGTAATTTATTAGATATTCGTGGACTGATTTTATTTAACGACAGTAAATCTATAAGAGAGTTCATTGCCTCCATTCTTTTGTCCGGCTGATTGTCAAAAGAGTGCATACTAAAATTACGAACAGCGGGGCTTCGACCCATATTCGCAACCATCTCTTTAAGAAGATCCCCTTCTGGATACCCCTCCAGTCTTCCATAACACAAGAGAAGTCCCATAGGAGCAAGAAAACCAAGTCTTTCAATAAATTTAACACCACCTATAGGATCAAGTATTAAATCCACTCCACTTCCATCAGTGATTTCCATTACGGCCTGACCAACTTCTTGATGTCGTCTATCTATAGTAAAATGTGCTCCAATTTCCTTTATAAAGCTCAGTTTTTCATCGTCACTCGCTACACCAATAACATTTAAGCCATTTAATCTAGACAACTCTACAGAAGCACTCCCAACCCCTCCAGCAGCTCCATAAATAAGGATCGAATCTCCTTCAGCTATCCGGGCCCCTTTATGCAGCATCTGATAAGCCACTTGATAGTTAGCGAGACACGCAGCAGCTTCCATACTAGCACCACTAGGAACAGAGTACGCTTCGTTTTCTCTAGCACTGATAAATTCTGCATAACAACCACATCTTTCCGGTTTCTCTCTAGCCGAAACAATTACTTGATCACCAATAGAAAACTTACGAATATTTTTACCAACCATTTCAACTATTCCACTTGCTTCAATGCCAGGAATTGTAGGTAATGGAGGAGCCCATGGATAAAGACCTGACCTGATTAATGTGTCTGGGATACAAACACCAATATGATGAGTCCTCACGAGGATTTCATCTTCCGAAATTAAAGGTAGTGGAAGCTCCGTATAACATAGAACCTCTGGAGGGCCTGGTTTAGAAAATTGTATAGCCTTCATTTATTTGCACTCCAATTAAAATTGTCGTTCAAAATACTCCGTGAATAAAAACTTTTGATTTATGGATTAATTACTAATGGAATGAAATCCCAATAGCATGATAGGAACAAACTTTATAAGATGTTACAAATTGTTTTATACATGATGTGTACGAATAATATTCTGTAATAAGAAAAGAATTTGCAAAAGTGACGATGAAATGAATAACATGTATAGCGACATTAGGTCATCAGTTAGATCACTATGCTCCGAGTTCTCTTCCGAATATTGGCAAGAGCTCGATAAAAAAACAGCGTACCCAAAAGAATTCGTTTCTGCCATGACAGAGTCTGGATTCTTAGGGGCTTTAATTCCTGAAGAATATGGAGGTAGTGGGCTCGGTATATCAGCTGCGAGTGCAATATTGGAAGAAATACACTTGAGTGGGGGAAATGCTGCAGCATGCCACGCACAAATGTATATTATGGGAACCTTGCTCAGACATGGCAGCTTAACTCAAAAGGATAAATATTTACCAAAAATTGCCACTGGTGAGATAAGACTACAAGCATTTGGAGTAACTGAACCTAGTAGTGGAACTGACACAGCTAGCCTGTCTACCACTGCAAAAAAGAATGGCAATGAATATATTGTAAATGGACAAAAAGTATGGACGTCTAGAGCTGAGCATTCAGATGTAATGTTACTGCTAGCAAGGACGACTCCGATCGATCAGGTAGAGCGTCGACATCAGGGATTATCAGTTTTCTTGGTTGACATAAAATCTTCTATTAATTCTGGACTTACAATCAAACCTATAAAGACGATGATAAATCACGCAACTACAGAGGTTTTTTTTGATGATTTGGTAATACCTATTGAAAATTTAATCGGCGCAGAAGGAGAGGGGTTTAAATATATATTAGATGGAATGAATGCTGAGAGAATTCTTATATCGGCAGAATGTGTCGGAGACGCTCGCTGGTTCATTGAAAAAGCCACAAACTATGCGAACGAACGTAATGTCTTTAACAGGCCAATCGGTCAAAACCAGGGTATTCAGTTTCCTATAGCTCGCTCTTACGCACAAACTGAAGCAGCTTCACTTATGAGCGCCCGGGCTGCAAATCTTTTTGATTTGGGAGAACCCTGTGGAGCCGAGGCCAATATGGCAAAACTTCTGGCATCAGAGGCTTCATGGGATGCAGCAAATATGTGTATACAAACGTTCGGAGGCTATGGGTTTGCAAAAGAATATGACGTAGAAAGAAAATTTAGAGAAACTAGGCTTTATCAGATAGCCCCGATTTCAACCAATTTAATTCTCTCCTATATCGCAGAACATGTCCTGGGATTACCAAGATCCTTCTGATTGAACAAAGTTATAAATTAAACAGATCTTTTTATTCAAATTAACTATTGGAAAAGTTATGAACTCTACAGATAAAGATGAAATAATATTAAAAGGCGAATGTGTCGAGACATTCGAACCAGTGAAACAAGCCCTAATCAAGAACTTCTCTACAAATGGCGAAATTGGTAGCGCTGTATGCATCTATCATGAAGGTAAAAAAGTGGTGGATTTGTGGGGTGGTTTTATGGATGGAGAAAGAACACGTTTATGGCAAGAAAACACACTGTGTCTTATGTACTCTGTTGCTAAATCAATAAGCTCTCTAGCCGTACATATCCTCGCTGACCAGGGAAAAGTTGACCTAGAATCACCAATAGCCGAATACTGGCCGTCTTTTGCTAAAATGGGTAAAGAAAATATTAAAGTTAGACACTCTTTATCTCACTGGTGTGGTGTTTGGTCTAACAAAGGAGCAAATCCGGGGGATATTTATAAGCCCGAAGCAATGGCTAGAGCTATAGAAAACCAAGCCCCAGCTTGGGATATCGAAACTAAAGGAGCCTATAACTCTGTAAACATAGGTTTTATAGCTGGAGAGATTGTAAAAAGAGTTAGCAACAAGAGCATTCAGGACTTCATTTCTGAAAATATTACTGAACCTCTGGCTGCTAAATATTATCTCGGAGTGCCTGAAAGTTCTCTAAAACTCTGTGCTGATATTATACCAAATCCCGCTGATGCTATTCATGCTGCTGGACAGGAGCCAGACTCACCCGCAGCCGCTGCGTGGACTGCCTTTCCAAATAATTTTGGGCCTTCTGAGCAAAATTCAAAGCGCTTTCGAATTGCTGGTGTTCCATCATTCGGAGGTATTGGCGAAGCAAGGGGAATGGCAAAAATCTACGCCTGCCTAGTCGAGGGCGGAGAAATTGATGGTGTAAGACTCATTTCTTCCGAGGGAATAGCCCGAGCGATTGAGACACAATGGTCCGATATGAATGAAGGTTTAATCAACAGGCCTATGGCAATGGCTATGGGGTTTATGAAAACTCCGCCAGACGGAATGCCCCTTTTCACATCATTACCTGATGCATTTGGCCACCTGGGATCTGGAGGTGCAAGGGCTTTTGCATCACCTTCAAAAAGGTTGGCAGGATGTTTTGTGTCTAACTATCAGAGTGAAAAACGTGGCAGAGGCGTTCGGACTGAGGCAATTGTCAATGCGATTAGTGAATGTAATATATGAGTGCCAATTTTAAACAAACAGCTTAATAATTGAAAAAATTATAGCTCATGAATGCTTTTGGGCGTCAAGACCTCTAGTCCAAGCGCCCATCTGAATGGGAACTGCTGTAAATATGGCTTGTGCAAGCATCCCGATACCTATCAGCAGAAAAAAATTATCAGGCGTTGTAGTTTCTAAACTGATTAAAATAAAGCCACCTCCTACAACTATGGCAAAACGCACCACAACTGACAGCACTGGCCATAAGACACGACCAGCACCCTGTGACGCAAAATAAAAACATAGGCCTAAACCAAAAAATGCATAAAAAGGACCTACAACCTGAAGATATGATCGACAAACTTCTTGAACTGCTTGAACTTCAGTAAAAGATTCAGCCCAGATTCCCGGAAAAACAGCAGTTAAACATCCTATGACCCCCGTTAATCCGGCTGCATAAAAAGCCCCAATCCATCCAACAGTATGGCCACGTTTAATTTGTCCCGCTCCAAAATGGACGCCGACCATTACAGTCGACGCTGCTCCAAATCCAAAGATCAAGGGGATCAAGAGAAACTCCAAGCGAGCCCCGATACCGTACCCAGCTAAAACATCAGTACCCTGGCGAGCCATAAATCCTGTCACCGCTATTACAGAAAGCACAGTGAGCAATACATTGACTGATGATAACGCAGCGACTTTTAGAATTTTGACTATGGGGCTTAATTTAATACTTACACCCAAAATTTTGAGATGCAATTCAGGACACTTAACCGATAGATAATAGAATAAAAGCATAGAGGATAAAAAATATCCGATTGTTACTGCAGCTGCTGCGCCTCCTATTCCCATCGAAGGAAATGGCCCCCAACCAAATATCAAAATTGCCGCCGAAATCACCTGCACTATAGAACCTGCAATCAAACAGATTGAGGCCACAAACATGTGTCCTGCAGCTCTCACAATTGCTGCAAGGCTATTGGCCAGCCACATGGTAAAGACGCCATAGAACAAAATATCAGAATATGATAGAGCCTTCTCTAACACAGGACCTAGTCCTCCAAGAGAACTATAAATTACTCCCCCAAAAGCCAGAAAAAATAAGGAAGACAGGGCTGCCATACATAATCCTAATAAAACAGCGTGCAACGCAAGGTTTTCTGCCCCAACACGATTACCGGCACCTAGCTGTTGAGCAACCGCTCCAGTCATTGCGCCACCAAAAGCACCCGCAGATAGCATCATTGATAGCATCATCATTGGAAACGCAAGCGCCAGGCCTGCCAATGCAATACTACCCAGTTGTCCCACATACCAGGCTTCTGCAACAAATGTGAGCACGGTAATAAATTGTGCTAATATGTTTGGGGCTGCCATTCGTAAAATGGTAGAAGCGATAGGTGCATTTAGTAGAGCAGACTGGACTGACATCTAACATTTCCTGTAAAGACACTTTAGTTATTATTTAAAATTAATATACTATTTATAGCTGACACAATTAATGGATATCACGTGAAGAAAGCTAGCAGTTACTCCCTAGCCCGTTCTGAATGGCAATGGAATGTTCCCAAAAAGTTCAATATGGGTGTTTCAATTTGTGACAACCAAGACCAAAATTCGACTGCATTGATTGTACCCCAAGAAAATGGGCGCCAAGTCGAATATACATTCGGCGAACTTAAAAAACAATCTAACCGATTAGCTAACCTACTCTTAGCAGCTGGGCTTTCAAGAGGGGATAGAGTAGCCATACTTCTGCCTCAAGCTCCCGAAACTTTAATTGCCCACATAGCCTCCTATCGCGCAGGACTTATAGCTATGCCACTTGCCTTGTTATTTGGGCCTGACGCATTGGAACACCGACTTTCTGATAGTGGGGCGAGTGTTGTCATAACAAATCAAACTGGCTGCAATAAACTTTCAGAAATTCAAAATCCCCTGCCTGAAATAAAGTTTATACTCTCTATCGATAGTCAGTCTAAATGCGGAAATCATGATGTCCTTGATTTATATACCGAAATGGGGCGCGCAAAGGATAGCTTCACCCCAATCGTTACAGAAAATAGCGACCCAGCACTTCTCATATACACATCCGGAACGACTGGTAATCCAAAGGGCGCTTTGTTACCGCATCGAACCATGATCGGACACATGCCTGGCTTTGACTTTATATTAGAGTTTATGCCCCAACCCGGTGATGTTATGTGGACACCGGCAGACTGGGCGTGGATCGGAGCCTTAATGGATTCAGCAATGCCAGCGTTATATCATGGTATTCCACAAGTAGTTAATCCACCGGGTCGATTTGATCCCGAAGAGACATATCACTTGATGGATCGTTACGGAGTGCGCAATGCTTTTATACCTCCATCTGCACTAAAAGTTATGCGCCAGATTCACGAGCCCCGAAAACGTTGGAACTACAATTTACGTTCCATATTCTCTGGTGGAGAGGCCCTAGGAACATCACTTATCGATTGGGGCCGTGAACAGTTAGGTGTGACAATAAACGAAGGTTATGGACAGACCGAATGCAACATGATCGTTGGATGTTGTGCTCCAATAATGACCCCTCCAAACGGTTCTATGGGCCGCGCAGTTCCTGGTCATACAATTGGAATATTAGACGAAACGGGTAATCTACTTTCTTCAGGTGAATTAGGAACTATATGTGTAAAATCTCCTGATCCAGTTATGTTTCTCAAATACTGGAATAACCGCGAAGCTACAAAAGAAAAGTTTTTATCAGACCCCAATGGTGATTTTTGGCTAGATACGGGTGACAAGGCCACTATGGATGACGAAGGTTGGATATATTTTGTCGGACGCGCAGATGATGTCATAAATTCAGCAGGTTATCGAATAGGACCAGCAGAGGTTGAGAATTCATTGCTAAGTCATCCGGCAATTGCCATGTCTGCGGTCATTGGCGTACCCGATGAGGCTCGTGGTGAATTAGTCAAAGCGTTTATTATTCTCAAAGAGAACAATAAACCATCTGATGAACTTGCCTTAGAAATTCAAAATTATGTTAAAAGTCGATTAGCAGCCCACGAATATCCAAGATCTATTGAATTCGTGAACGAATTGCCAATGACAACAACGGGGAAAATTCAACGACGTCTGTTGAGAAAACGCCACATAGTCTCATAAGTTTTGAATTAGTAATAATTAGTGTTATAAAAAATTTCTTTTGACAATTATGACCTAAATTCTTCTACTTTCCCACGTCGTTTAGACTAGTCTATCAGAGACCTTAACAGATCAGCATGCGAGGGATCGGGGTTTAGTTCCCCGCGCTCGATTTGGTGAGCGATTTCGACCAATCGTTTATTTACTGGCGCTGCGCTGCCAAGGTTTTCCTGCTCACGAACAACGAGACCATTTATATCATCAACCTCAGCCCTCCTGCCCTTAGTCCAATCCTGTAAGGTAGTCACTTTAGTATCTGGCAGTGTCCATTTGCTCAAAACAGCATCAAGAAGAGCCGATGCGTAATGATCGGGATCGTTTTCTTCAACTCTTTTATCACCAAAAATAGGCACAAGGTTATAACCAAGCGCTAATCCTGTTCGTACTGCCTCTTTGCCTGCTGCCTTCATAACATCATGGATGCCAGGTAATTTAACTGCATCGGCTAGAGGTAAGTTAAGGATAGAAGAAGGTAGAAACTCTGAAGCATTGACAATTAACTTCATCCATTTTGCTGATCTAATATCGTTTCTAATCTCTACTGTTCCTGCATGACCAATAATATTAGCTATTTCTTTTTCACGTCCCAGGGTCGTTTCATCGTATGCCCCAACCCCAAACCAAGTCCCGGAGGGACCAGTTTGCCTTCCAATTACTCCTGGTTCTGACATGAAAGCTGCCACCTCAATTACAGCACCAATGGTACGCTCCGCTCCCATTATTGAAGCGATATCATCCATGGTCATACCATTTTGAAGACCGACTACTAATCCATCCTTAGATACTAAAGGTTTAATTAGTTCACATGCCCAACGCGTATCATAAGCCTTAACGCAGATCACTATAATGTCAAAATATTCCTGGAGTGTAGCCACCTCACACATGTGCAGTGCGCGCACTGGTGTTATTTCAGTGCCTTCGGGCATATTAACTTGTATGCCAGTTGATTTCATTGCTTCAACATGATCAGGCCACTGGTCAATGAACGTAACGTCTAACCCAGCGCGCACCATGTCTGCGCCAAAGGCTGCGCCATTAGCGCCAGCACGCACTATCGCTATTCTCTGATTACCCATAGTAGCTGACAACTACCCTCTAGCTTTATTGATGCTATCACTCAGCAGTCTTCCAAGGGCCAAATTTTTTGCAATCTTGTGAAAACTCATAACCGATAAATGTTTCACTACCAACTATCCAGCCATCATTACCCGGGCGAAAATAATAAATAAAGCTCATATATTTGTTACTAAAAGTCAAACCTAGTTGGTCTGATTGGTTACGGGGCTAGGATTTGAACCTTCGACCTTTATCAATGTTTTTGTTGGAACGTTTTCGTTCAGTAAAAAATTGTTCATTTCATTTATACATTGACCACAACAAGATTCAACACCGTACATTTCGAATACCTTACCAGCATCCCTAATGCCCTCAGCTTTTGCTTGCTGTACTTTTTTTAGATTGATTGCGTTACAGACACATACATACATTTGAGAACTAATTTCGAATTATTCAATATAGTTAATGATAATGATTATGATTATGATTATCAGAAACTATTTACAATAGTTTCAAAGGCATAACAAGGTGGAGCTTTCTACTCTATAATTAATAATAGTTATCATTATCACTAAGTGATTGAAATATATAGTTTTTTTGTGTTCATGCAGAAAAAAGTAATATATAATTTAAGACGATATATATCATTTTCTAAATAAGGAATTATTGGGATGGATGGTGATAGCAACGTCAAAAAGCAATTAAATTCAATTTTAAAAAATGAATTAACGGCCATTAATCAGTATTTTCTTCATGCTCGAATGCTAAAAGATTGGGGTTTTCTTCGTTTGGCGGAGAAGGTCTACCAGGAATCAATCGGCGAAATGAAGCATGCCGATAAGCTAGTTGAACGAATACTAGTCTTAAATGGTTTACCTAATCTTCAGGACCTTGGAAAATTAAATATAGGGGAAGATGTTTCTGAAATAATGGATGCAGATTTATTATCTGAAGAGACGAATCAAATAGCATTAAAATCCGCAATTGTTATTTGTGAGGAAGCTAGAGACTTTGTTTCTCGAGAGATATTTGAGAGCATCCTAGAGGATACAGAAGAACACATAGATTGGTTAGAAACACAAAAATCACTGATTGCCTCGACTGGTTTGCAAAATTATTTGCAGGAACAAATGTTCGAGGGTGAATCCTAAATATTTAGACTAACGGAATAGGTCTTCTTTTTGTTCCCCTAGAAAAAAGTTCTCTTTTTTCTGCACTTTTCCAATTCGGGGTAATAACTCTGGCTTTTGGATAGTAATTAGCACTAGGGAAGTGAATTTTTTCTAGTTTAAAAATTCTAATGTATCTCAATCATGATTAGATCTTTGAAACAAAATACTGATGAGGATAATTATTGTTGTAAACCAATAGATATTACTCAGGGAAACAACACTGACAGTGGTACCGAGCATCAGAGGGCCTAAAGCTGCACCAATGTCACGCCACGTTTGACCAACGGCAAGTCGGTGAATGGTTTCGTCTTCCTGAGTACGACGAGCTATTTCTGCCGGCCATAGGACAGCAATTAAGGCACATGCCACCACGACTAAGATCCCACCAAAAATAGCCAAGCCCGCTGCAAGAATCGCAAAACCCATTGCCAAAACAACAGATGAAATTAATAGAAGCCTGTCTGAACCAAAATGATCACCTAAAATACCCCCCACTGGCGAAAGTAAGGCTTCCATCACCCGTCGCAAACCAATTAACACACCGCCGGTTATCATAGCTGTACCAACTGAGCTCGTTTGGGCAATTGTCAGCGTAATCCCGATGGCAAAGATTCCGTCGGCAGTAAGACCTATGACAAAAAGAAACAGGTCAAACTTTATTGGTTTAGGAAACCAACGGGTTTTTCTTGGCCTTATTTTACGCCCCTCTTTAGGCAATAGAAAAGCAATAGGTAAACTCAACCCTGTAATTATACCGAGACAGATGAAAATATTCTTGGGCCCCATTTCAACTGCGGCCCAAGGACCAATCAAAAGAACAAGCGCAGGGCCAATTGAATGGATAGCTCTGCTCCAGCCCATATTTGTTCCAGCTTTAGTCCGGTCTGATACAGCATAAGAAAAAATAACAAGCGTCAATATTGCAAAAGAAAGGCCCCACAGAAGTCGTGCGAAAAGCAAAATTGTCGGACCTTCACCGAACCCATAAATAAAAGTAGAAATAGTCGATGCAACCGCACCAACGATTGCCAAATTTCTTGGGCTGGTACTCTGGGCTAAAAGCGCTATTGGACCCAGGGTGAAAATCCTAATTATTCTATTTGCAGCTAGCAACACACCAACCCAGAAAATTGTAATTCCGAATACAGCCGCATTGACAGGCAGCACGACATAGATCAGTGCATCCCCAAGGATTGCGAAAGACATGACACCGGCTGATAACAAGGTAGGACCAATACCGTAGGCCGGTTGTTTGCTATTTACCGCCAAAATAAACCCTTAATGATTATAAGACTGAATATGGAGCTCAGTTTTTTCATACTCAAATTCTGACATAAATATTTGTAATTATAAAATTATTAACTCTTAGAGTCGTCAGGCTATTTTGGGTTTTATTGTTTAAGTACAAACAATAGTTCGATTTTGGTTACCCCGCCCCCAAAAAAAGACCTAACATTTCTTCTAAGTCATTGATTTTATTGATTGCGGCGAAGGGTCTTTTACCGGGTAGCAGTTTGCAAGAGCTTCTTTTACACCGCAAGATGTCAAGGGCTGAATTTAGGGAAAGAAAAACCCGCCAACTCATTGAATTAACGGGTTAATATTTGGTTGCGGGGGCAGGATTTGAACCTGCGACCTTCAGGTTATGAGCCTGACGAGCTACCGGACTGCTCCACCCCGCGTCAATCAGACAATAAATGCATTCAACTAAGGTTTTCCATCATAATAGGTTGCAAATTTAACAAACAAAGCGAACCGATTTATATTGTATAACCAATCGTGAGCTTGGAAGACCTGGCAACGACCTACTCTCCCGCGCCTTAAGACGAAGTACCATCGGCGCATAGGGCCTTCACGACCGAGTTCGGAATGGGATCGGGTGTTACTCCCTAGCTATAGCCACCAGGTCATCCAAACCCACGAATAGATATTTAAATTCACTTCACGCTGCATAACCAACTACTAAACTCCACAGGAGTTCTATAACCAAACATAAACTTTCAAATCAAGAGTGTGCTATCGATACTTGCCGCTGTACGCGCGACCCATAAATTGCCTAGGAATTCTGCATCCCGACGGACAACCTACAATCAAGCCAATTGAGCAATTAGTACTGGTTAGCTCCATACGTTACCGTACTTCCACACCCAGCCTATCAACGTGGTGGTCTTCCACGGCTCTCAAGCGAAACCTAGTATTGAGGTGGGCTTCCCGCTTAGATGCTTTCAGCGGTTATCCCTTCCGTACTTAGCTACCCGGCGGTGCCGCTGGCGCGACAACCGGTACACCATAGGTACGTCCACCCCGGTCCTCTCGTACTAGGGGCAGCTCCTCTCAAGTTTCGTACTGGCATGGCAGATAGGGACCGAACTGTCTCACGACGTTCTAAACCCAGCTCACGTACCACTTTAAATGGCGAACAGCCATACCCTTGGGACCTGCTCCAGCCCCAGGATGTGATGAGCCGACATCGAGGGGCCAAACACCCCCGTCGATCTGAACTCTTGGGGGGTATCAGCCTGTTATCCCCGGCGTACCTTTTATCCGTTGAGCGATGGCCCTTCCACGCGGGACCACCGGATCACTATGACCGACTTTCGTCTCTGCTCGACCTGTCAGTCTCGCAGTCAGGCGGG
>JAKUPN010000014.1 GCA_022449545.1 Alphaproteobacteria bacterium
AATAAATACTGGTGAGTTTTTAAATCGATGGACAAATGGGCGATTTTTAGCATCACCGCATCGCGTTATTCCACCAAAGAAAGATAGTTATTCAATGGCTCTTTTCTTCAATCCAAGTCCTGACACAATTGCTGATCCACTAGATACTTGTGTTAGTGAGGATAACCCAGCGAGGTTTGAGCCAGTGAGTATTTATGATTACCTAATCTGGTATAATGAAAAAAACTACTCTCCGATCGCTGGTGGTACTCGGACTGACATTAAACCAAAATCCTTTTAAATCGAATATGAACATCCAGCCAGACTTTGCTCCTCCTCCAACTAAAGTTACTGATCAAGTAATACCAGTAATTGATATTGGACCATTGTTGGCGCAAGAGAACGATGCGATTAATTGTGTCGCGGAACAATTGAACATTGCATGTTCTAACATTGGTTTTTTCTTTGTAACTAATCACGGAATTTCAGAGGATGTCATAAGCAAATCTTTTGAGATTTCTAAGGAGTATTTTTCTCTGCCTTTTGAAGAAAAGATGAAGGTAAGGATGAATAGGCATCAATGTGGTTATATGCCACCAGATGTGGCAATCCATAATGATACTTTTGAGATAAGAAATACAGCGCTAACGGCTCAGCATAGTGAGGCGTTTAAATTTACATTTGATTTGAACCAAGATCATCCTGACTTTGGGAAAAACATAAGGTTTAGGGGGCATAATAAGTGGCCGGATTCAGATGTTTGTCCAGGACTTCATGAGGCTTTTATGGGTTTTCATAACTCTTTTCAGTCTCTTGGCATGTCTCTACTAGCCCCATTGGCTATATCTTTAGATTTACCCCATAACTATTTTAACAAATATTTTATTGATTCTAGCTCAATGACTCGAATTGCTTATTATCCTCCAATTGATGGGAAGTCTAACCAGGTTGCGTTACCAGGACACAGGGATAGTTCGTTTCTTTCATTCATTCCACCAGCTACTAGACCAGGACTAGAAATTATGACAAATAACGGCGAGTGGATCGAACAGCCCATTGTTAATGATGCAGTTTTGGTTAATACAGGTACGGCCCTAGTTGAGTGGATTAATGATCGTTATTTGGCTACACCTCATAGAGTTAGAGCAGATTCACAAGAACCTCGCTATTCTAATATTTTTTTCTTTTATCCTAATGTTTATTCTTTATTAGAGTGTCCAGAAACATGTCTTAGTCCTGCAAATCAAACCAAGTATCCGCCATTTACTTTTGGAGATTTCCATGCAGGGTTCTGTGAAAGAAATTTTGGATATGCTGAAGATTGGAATTAATACAACCTTACTGGCTTATCTGATTCCTTGTTTCCGAAATGAAAGGTGTTAATATGGTTTGTCTAATGCACAACCTAAAGTGCTGCACCAGACTGTAAGTCATTCACCGTTTTTATTAAAATACGTAAATCTTTGTTAAATAAAAATTAAATTTCCCATTCAACATTTCCATCCATTCCAATCTGTTGGCCAGTAATATTCCGACCTGCCGGAGATGCTAAAAAGACAGCTAATTCACCGACTTCAGATGGGTCGATCCAAGTACGAAGGGATATGTACTTAAGAAAGCTTTGTTCTGCTTCCTCAAAGTCAATATTATTCTCAACTGCATGGTTGTTTAGTATCCTGCGCCCTCTATCATTATCTATAAGCCCTGGGAGAATGGCGTTACATCTGATGCCAAAAGGGCCATATTCTCTAGCTACTGTGTGGGTTAAACCTAATACTCCTACCTTTGAGGCCACATAGGGTGATCTGAGTGGTAGAGCTACTTTTGCTGATGCTGTCGATATATTTATAATTGTTCCACTTTTCTGAGCTTTCATTATTGGAGCTACATTTTTAATACAGTAAAACATCCCGTTAAGGTTAATATTAATAGTTTCATTCCAATCCTCATATGATATTTCCTCCAAAGGAGCTCTAGGTCCTCCAATTCCTGCATTATTTACCAAAACGTCTATGCCACCCATTTCATGTGAAGCTGCGCTAACAAATTTCTCTACGTCACTTGTAAGTCCGACATCAGCAACAACACCTTTCAACCCATCACATTTTTGTGTTGCATCATTGAGAGTTGAAGGAGAATTATCACAGATAAAAACGTCCGCTCCATTTAAGAGGAAACATTTAGCTATCTCGAACCCAATACCAGATCCACCTGCAGTTACTATTACTTTTTGATTTTTATTTTCTTTTATCATCGGATCAGTAGTTTATCTGTTTCAGAGTTATTTCTGCAGTTGTTCCCAATTTTTTGCTGATTTTTTTAAGGCTTCAGTAAGGTTATCCGCAAGCTCTCTGGAAGCGCGATTCAGAGGTCTCTGGGTTTGATGAATGAGATAATATTCTATTATCATTTTAGGCTTAATTATCGGATTAACAGAGTACTTGTGGCTAGATATGTCGTCGATCACCGTTGAGACAGGAAGGATAGTAGACCAATCGGAATTTTGAACAAATTCAAGAACACCAAATAATCCATCCATTTCAAGAAGTCTGTCTACCTTTATGTCCCCCACACGTATGTGGCGTTCTATCAGGCCTCTAAGGCTGTGTTGTGGTGAGGGGATCACAAGCTTAATTGGATCAAGGTTAGGTAAATGTACTGGATTAAGTTTATTAGAACATTCACTTTTTGTTTTTGAGACTAATACGAGAGGTTCTGATGAGAGTGCTCTTAAGATTAGACCCTCTTGTGAAGGCGGTTCTGTGATAATTGCCATGTCAAGTTCACCTGAGATAACCCAGTCCGTAAGTGTACCAGAAAATGCTTCTACAATGCGAATGTCAACATTAGGTAACGTTTCGGTATAGTTTGGTAAAACTTGGGGTAAAACGCTTTTTGTAACGGTTGGAATTAGTCCGATTGTAAGGGCTCCAGCTATTTCACTGGCCCAATCTCTCATTCGCTGTTCAGCGTTTTCCACTTCTCCAAGTATAGAGATGCAGTGATTGTAGAAATGTTGCCCAGCTCTCGTTGGCTTTGCTCCCCTAGCATGTCGCGTAAATAGTTGTACAGATAACGATTCTTCAAGATTTCTTAATTGAAGACTCAAACTAGGTTGAGCGCAATTCAGCCTGGTAGCAGCACGATTTATGCTTCCTTCCTCATAAACGGCTATAAATGATCTAATATGTCTTAAGTCCACTGTATAAAAACCATATTTAAAAGTTGTTGTGTTATAGTTTCATAAGATAGATAATATTGAAACTTATTATTTGTTTTATTTAACTCGAGTTGGTTATTCTAGTAATTATTAAATTTTTATATTTTCAACTAGATAGATGTAGGGGCAAAACATGGCGCTACCAAAAGTAATATTACAGCTTTATCCTATGTTTCCTGCTGAAGGGGAAGATGGCAGGAAGGCTTTAAGGCCACTTGGTAATGACGTCGATATGTATCACAAAATCGTACATGAGTGGACGGATATCGTTAAGGAAGCAGATGAAATGGGTGTTTGGGGTATTTCCACCATAGAACATCATTTTCATTCTGAAGGCTACGAAGTTGGACCAAATCCTGGAATTTTAAATTCTTATTGGGCAAGCCAGGTAAAGAATGCTCGCGTGGGGGCACTTGGTTATGTTGCCGCTACTCAGGATCCAATTCGAATAGCTGAAGAGACTGCCATTCTGGATCATCTAACCCAAGGTAAATATTGGGTAGGATTTGCTCGTGGTTATCAATCACGTTGGACCAATACAATCGGCCAGTTTTCTGATTCCGTAGCTACTGTTTCTGATGGCAGTGAAAATGATAAGCGTAATAGAGAAATCTTTGAAGAACGTGTTGAAATGATACTCAAGTGTTGGACGGAGGAATCCGTTCGTCTTGATGGCAAGCACTATCAAGCTCCATATCCACTTGAGACTGGTGTAGAAGATTATCCAGCTTGGAAAATTGCTTCAGAGGCAGGAGTTCAGGGTGAAATTGATGAGAAGGGAGCAGTTCAGAGGATTAGTGTAGTCCCTAAACCTTATACTAAACCTCATCCACCAGTAATGGTTGCTGCATCGAAAAGCCCTGATTCAATAAAGTTCTGCGCTAAGCACGGGTTTATACCTACTTACTTTATGACGACTCAAGGCATGTCGGAGTTAGTTGATTTATATGTTGAAGAAGCTACTAAGTATGGTCGTCATTATATTAGAGGTCAGAATCAGAATATAGTACGCTGGCCCCATATAACTAAAACTTCTGATGACTACGATCGAAAATTACGTGAATATGACCTTGATATATATAAAAACTTCTACGGACCCTTTTTTCCACAATTTCCTCAAGGAAGTGATGATGAACTCGTTCAGTCCATGAAGGACTCTGGGATCTTCATAGGAGGCACACTTGATGAGTCAATTGAAGCTTGGAAAGAAACGTATGCTGAGGTGCCCGCTGAGTACATTACTTTAATTTATCATTGGGCTCAGCAACCTAAAGAAGACATGATGGAAGAATTATCATTATTCATGGAGAAAATCTTGCCAGAGCTTGAAATACCCGACTTTGCGATGGCTGCTGAGTAACCATTTAGTTATTTTATAATGAAGTTTAATCGGTCGTCCTATAAATTTGTAGGACGATCGATTGCGTATGGTCTCTATAATATATTTGGGCGTTAGATTATTTTATCCTATGATACCTTCTGATTTAAGTTCCTTTATTTTTTTATCATCCATTCCTAGTTTTTCTTTAAGTATTTCCGTTGTATGTTCTCCCAATAATGGTGGGTGTCTGTGATATTCAACAGGTGTTTCTGATAGGCGTATTGGACTAGCTATTAATTTTGCACCGCCGGATTCTATGAGAGGATGGTCCATTGAAACAATCATTTTACGTGCTTGGACATGTGGATCGGAAAATGTTTGTTCCAGGTTATTAATGGGGCCGCACCCAATTTTCATTTTTTCTAGCTCCACTAACCAGTAATCCGTCGGATGTTTTTTAATTATAGATTGTATCTTATCTACTACTTCATTTCGATTATTAACCCTGGCATCATTAGTTGCAAAGTTGGGGTTATTAGGAAGATCTTTCTCTCCTGTAAAATCGCAGAATGTTTTAAACTGGCTGTCATTACCTATTGCTAACACTATATGACCGTTAGATGTTTCAAATACTTGGTATGGCACTATGTTTGGGTGGGCATTTCCTAGTCTTTCGGCTTCACCAGAATGAAGGAAATTCATTCCTTGATTAGCTAACCATGCTACTTGAGTGTCAAGCATTCCTATATCTATATATTGCCCTTGGTTAGTAACTTCAGCATGGAGAAGTGCTCCGTTTATCGCTACAGCAGCAAACATTCCAGACATTATATCAGCGATTGGAACTCCTACTTTTTGTGGTTCCCGATTCTGCTCTCCTGTTATTGACATGATCCCACCCATGCCCTGAATTAAAAAATCGTAACCAGGTCGTTTTGAATAAGGACCTGTTTGTCCAAAGCCGGTAATTGAACAATAAACGAGTTTTCCATTAACTTGTTTTAAATCTTCATAACCTAATCCATACTTAGATAAATTACCTGTCTTGAAATTTTCTACAAGAACGTCAGCATTTAAGGTCAGTGCTCTGAGGATGTTTTGTCCTTTTTTGGTGGTTATATCTAGTTCGATAGAGCGCTTGTTGCGATTAGCGCTCATGTAATATGCACTTTCTGTTGTTTCTGTTCCATTATCATCTGTTACGAATGGTGGTGCAAAATTGCGTGTATCATCGCCGGAACTGGGTCGTTCAACTTTTATGACATCAGCACCCATATCCCCTAAAATCTGAGTGCAATAAGGCCCAGCTAATACTCGGGTTAGATCTATGATAGTAATGCCACTTAAGGCGCCTTTGTTATTAGACATATATTTATCCAGAGGTAGTGGTATTAATGAAATTATTGTAAGTAATTAATAGATTGAGGTTTTTATTAATATTTAAAAAAGATATTTAACGGAGAAAACCATGGAAGTCGATAACTTAAAAATAGGTTGGATTGGAACAGGAAAAATGGGTTCTCCCATGAGTGCTTGCTTAGCTAAAGCAGGATTTTCAGTTTCTGTGTTTGATATTGATTCTGGAAACATGCAGGCATCAATTGACTCTGGAGCAAAGGGAGTAAACTCGAAACAAGAGCTAGTAATGGAATCTGATATTGTTTTTTCAATGATACCTAATGATGCTGCTCTGCTAAACGTAGCATTAGATGATGATGGTATATTATCTTCAATGACTCCAGGTTCAACTTATGTGGATATGAGTACGGTTTCTCCATATGCTTCAGAGAATATAGCTAAAGAGTCAAAAACGAAAAACATTGATTTTCTCTGTGCTCCAGTATCTGGAAGCACTATTCTCGCGGAGCAGGGCAATTTGACTATTATGGCGTCTGGTTCTTCCAAAGCTTATGACATGGCGAAGGGGTTATTCGATATAATCGGTTCAAAAAACTATTATGTGGGGACTGATCAACAGGCCCTATATCTAAAATTATCTATTAACCTTCTTGCTGCCTCAACGGTTGCCGCACTGGCTGAAGCAACTACACTTGGTAGAAAGGGGGGGGTAGATTGGGATTTAATGTTGGATGTTATGAACGAAAGTGTAATTGCGTCGCCTTTGCTGAAATATAGTATACCTCCACTGAAAAAACGTGATTTTTCTCCTGCTTTTGCAGCTGAACAAATGAATAAGGATATGGGATTGATAGTTAAGGCTGCCGAAGACGTGGATGTGCCAGTATCTGTAGCACTAATGGTGCGGGATCTTTACCGGTCTATCGTAGAAGATGGCCATGGATCTGAAAACCTTACAATTGCAGTGCGAGAGATTGAAAAAGCTGCAGGACTTGGGGAACCATCCTAAGTCCCTTGATATTAAAGTGCTGAGCTTCCAGTTTCTCCAGTACGTATCCTTAAGGCTTCACCTAAATCGAAAACAAATATCTTTCCGTCTCCAATTTTTTCTGTATTAGCAGCTTGCCTAATTGCGTCTACTGCATTATCAGCCATAGAGTCTTCAACTGCAATTTCTACTTTAATCTTGGGTACAAAACTTACTTGGTACTCAGCTCCACGATATATTTCTGTTTGACCCTTTTGCCTACCATAGCCTTTTACCTCGCTAACGGTCAGACCTTCTACTCCAACTCCCGTTAAGGCCTCCCTAACGTCTTCTAGTTTATGGGGCTTAACAATTGCAACGATAAATTTCATTGAACTCTCCGTTTTAATTTATGGCATATACAGGTCTAAAGACCTGTATATGCTTAGTTGCGTTCTACACATAAAAGGAAAACTCTTTAAAGGTTGTGGTAGCCCCGTTCTCCATGCATTGCAAGATCAAGTCCTTGTTCTTCATCTTCCTCGCTTACTCGGAATTGAACAAACATGGAAATCACTTTGGCGATTACAAAAGTAATAACAGCTGCCCATATAGCAACAGCAACAATTCCGTATGCTTGTACACCAAGTTGGTCAGCCATAGTTACTCCTTCTGCCAAACCCGCTCCTCCTAGCGATTCTGCTGCGAATACAGCAGCTAGTAGAGTTCCTAATGCTCCTCCAATGCCATGAACAGCGAAAACGTCTAGCGAATCATCAATTTTAAACTTCTGTTTTATCATCTGTGTAACCGTATAACAAAGAACTCCGCCAGCTAGACCTAATACAAGACCACCAACCGGGCCTACTGATCCAGAAGCAGGTGTTATTGTTGCTAAACCGGCAACCATTCCTGTAACAGCTCCTATGAGGCTAGCTTTTCGAAACAGTATAAGTTCGCATGTTGACCAAGCTATTGCGCCACAAGCCGCTGATATATGTGTCACTGTCATAGCCATACCCGCTGTACCGTCAGCGGCTAGCGCAGTACCCGCATTAAAACCAAACCAACCGACCCAAAGCATTGCTGCTCCAATCATTGTCATTCCAGGATTGTGTGGGGGCTGTAATTCGTTTGGAAAACCGCGTCTCCTGCCTAACATAATTGCAAGAACTAAAGCGGACACTCCGGCGGTTACGTGAACAACAATTCCTCCTGCAAAATCTATAACACCTTGATCTGCCAGGAAGCCACCTCCCCATACCCAGTGAACTACTGGTGCATAGACAAGAAGGACCCAAAGAGCTGAGAACACTAAAACAAATTGGAAACTTATTCTCTCAACATAAGCGCCTACTATCAACGCGGGGGTTATAATTGCAAATGTCATCTGAAAACTAAAAAATAATGATTCTGGTATACCACCTGATAAAGTGTCTACTCCAACACCCGATAAGAATGACTTACCTAAGCCCCCCCAAATAGTATTACCGGATCCTCCGTCACCAAAAGCTATGCTGTAAGCAAAGACAAGCCATACAACAGATATAACGCAAGCGATTGCAAAACAGTTCATGAGTACGGAGACAACGTTCTGTGCACGCACCAAACCTGCATAGAACAGTGCGAGTCCCGGTAATGTCATGAAAAGAACCAGAGCTGTGGACGTTAGGATCCAAGCTGTGTCAGCACCATTCATAATTACACTCCCTAATAGGATTAAAGATTTATGAGGAGTATACCTTAGGAATTTCTTAGCAGTCTTGCCTCAAATTATAGCAACATGCCTAAATGATGAGCATAATATGATTACGAAATTATAAAAATTTCTTTGAACTAACTTCGTTTTTTTACTTTTTATATAAACAAAGAACCTTCTATTTCTTAAATTCAAAGGACATTATATCAGGCATCTGGGTTCTGTTAATTAAAGGAACCCATAAGGTAGATTCAGTTGCCAAATATTTATAGAAAGCCTGTTAGGCATTCAGTAGCTCTCAGACTATATTTCTAATCCTAAGAAGACATAAAGGTTTAGTTATTCGGCAGCGGCAATATTTTTTTTCTTTCGTTTTTCAAGCCATGTCTGAATATCTAGTTTGAAATGCATATAATAAACCTTGGGGAATACTTTTAATATATCGTAGAGTGCGACCCAACCTCCCTTAAGAGTCACTGGTATTGTTATCCAAGGCGCAGCTCCTATGATTGGTACATGTTCATTCGTATTTATTTCATCTCGATTTGAAAGAACCCCATCAACATTGTTAGCAAATGACCAATCAGCGCGATATATGACTTTTCCTTCAGGGTTTATTACATAAACCGTATTTGGTAGCAGTCCCCAACTATGGTGCCAAGTGCCCTTAACATCGTCGACAGCAATTTTTCGTTCTTCGCTATAATCGTCCCTATTTCGTTTAGCGTAAGCTATTTTTTCATCAATGGTTTCGGCTTGATGGGCTTTCTCACCTGGATGAGCTTCTCTTACGTAAACTACTAGCCACTCAACGTCTTCATACTTGTTTTTCAGTTTAGCGAATGGCTTAACGTTTTTCACATACATAGGGCAGGTTAGGCTCCCGGATTCAATAACTAACCATTTGCCCTTATAGTCAGATAACTGGACTTCATTACCATCTAAGTCAGTAAATGTGTAATTATAGTCAACTTCTTCGCCAGCTTTAGGGCCTGGAAAATATCCCAATTCGTAATTACTCATTTTAAAACGGGGATACCGATATGTTTCATCACGTGCGGCCATGAGTAACCTCCTCCATAAAGAATTTTTGATCATATTAGCAATATGTACTTCGCGTGAAAATACTCTTAGTAAGTTCTTTTAAACACGATTATACAGTGTATATATATTTTATCTAAAATTTAAAAGATCACTTCCACCAATGTAAAGCATCTTGTTGCTCTCCTTGCTGTCCGCTTGGGCCTCCACCGCCAGAACGCAGGTAGATGTTTCTTTCATAACCCTCCTTATATTTTCCAGATAGCGCTTCACATAACCAGTCCATACACATCATATGACAGTCTAAGCGGGTGCTGTCCCCATGAAATAATGTCGCTTGATGATAGTTATCTTCATAAACCCATAATTCTTTAGGGGCTGTTATCTTCTGATAAAAATCATAAATTAATTCTATTGGACTTCGCGAATCATATTCACCAACTGTTAGTAAAACTGGACATTTAATTTCTGATTCACGTCCAGACACAGTCATCATTTGCACCCAAGAGTCCAATTCAGTTTCACTTGAAGCACCCATTAGGTAGCCAAACAGTTGCTTATATCTTGGGGAGAAAGTGTCCAAAATATAATACTTATCGATATAGGAGGCCCATGGACCAGCGACAGCCTTTATTCGTTCATCGCCGGACGCTGCTGCTTGAAGTCCCCAAAAAGACCCCATTGAGTGTGATTGTATAACGATCGAATCAGGGTCTACTTCCTCTCTTTTTTGTAAATAGTCTACAACCGCTAAAATAGCACGTTCATAATTGTCAGGAGTAAGTTTTATGTTTCTAAGATTGCTAGTTCCCTGTCCAGGACCATCCATGACCAGCATATGCATATTTCGATGATGGGCATGATTTACCCTCGGATCGGGATAAATCTCTTTTGTCATATCGCAACCAGGTATATAGATTAAAACTGGTGCTTTAGATTTATTAGGTAATATATGAAAATTACATTGTAATTCTACACCCTCAAAGGGTATTTCTAATCTTTCCAAAGGGTATGGACAAAATTCCATTACTTTTTCATAATTTGCTAAACATCTTCCATGGAGATACGCCTTCTCGTCATTAGTTTCTAATACAGGGTGTTGGGCATTAGCAAATGTTTGTGATGCCTGATAATAAAGTTCAAAAGCAGTTGCGCTATGACCTGCTTTTTCTTCTTCTTGAGCCACTCTCTCCAGCCTCTGTCCCATACGGCCAAGATGTTTTGAAATCTGTGCATGGCTTTTTACGCTTTTGGGAAGTTGTCTGCTTTCCTCATCCCAATGGAATACTCTGCCCGTCTCTTTAACTACATAATCATATACCCACTGTTGTCGGTCTCTCTCTAGTCGCGGTGTTCTCATTGGAATTTCCTTTTAATCAAAATTTAATCATCCACGTTGTTAAACGGCTGTCCAACCCCCGTCAATGGTGAGGCTCGCACCAGTAATTAGCTCTGACGCCGGTGAGGCAAGAAAAACAACTGAGCCAGTTATATCACTTATCTTCCCCAGTCTTCCCATAAGTATCCTGTCCATTACAAATTGACTAAACTCAGGATTTTCAAACATAGGTTTAGTCATCGGTGTTTCTACAAATGTTGGTCCAATACAATTGCTTCTAATTCCATCAGCAGCCCCTTCTGCGGCTATAGCCTTACTCATGCCTTCAACAGCATGTTTTGTAAGACAATATACTGTTCTGCGGGGTGAGCCTACATGGCCCATTTGGGAGGACATATGAATGATGCTTCCACCATGACCTACTTTCAGCATCACCCTCATTGCGGCTTGAGCTACCATAAACATTGATTTGACATTAAGCTCAAGTAAGAAGTCTAAGTGTTCTTCTGTAACGTCAACAAATGGTTCTGGTATATTAGAGCCTGCATTATTCATAAGTATATCGATACGATCTAAAGTCTCAATTTTGCTCTTAATTTGTTCTGTATCAGTAACATCGCATACTAACGGAGTTGCTTTGCCCCCTGCATTAATGATCTTTTCGCTAACTTCTGTAAGCTCAGATTCAGTTCTACTAATCAGGATAACTTCGGCTCCAGCACCTGCCAGCGCTAAAGAACAGCCTTCGCCAATTCCTCTTCCAGCACCGGTGACAACAGCCGTTAATCCATCAAGGTTCATGGATGGTGCTGAAAAAGAGTTTGCACTTAAAGTATCCATTGATAAAAACTCCTTATTTGTGTTTTTGTTTCTTTTATATTTAGCTGTTCCTATAATCTATGCTCAATTAAATGTTTTAAATTAAATTTATGCATATAAATTATGAATTCACACTTGCCAAAACATACTACTATGACGATAAGGTTTTATTAAGTTTTGATAAATCTAATTAAACTATAAGTTAACAATTATTTTAAGGATGATAATAAAATGGCGGCAAAAAAAACTGCAACTAAAGGTAAGGCAAAAAATAAAAACTCTCCAAGGAGAAAAGGTCTTACTAAAGCTGATGTCCTTAGAAAGTGTAAGCAATTAAGCAATTGGGGCAAATGGGGGCCTAAAGACGAGCTTGGTGTTCTAAATTATATAACTCAAGAAGATATAGCCAATGCAGCTTCCTTAATAAAAAGGGGTAAAGTGTTTAGGTTGGGTCTTAATTTAGATGAAAATGGACCACAAAACGGACTGTTTGGTGGTCGCTGGAATCCGATGCATCAGATGTTGGCTACAGGGACAGACGCTGTTCAGGGGATTCAAGAGCCGTTAACAGGGATGCGATATGCCGACGATGCAATAAATTTACCAACACAAGCAGCGACTCAATGGGATGCATTAGCGCATGTGTTTGTCGAAGACAAAATGTGGAACGGGTATAATGCAACCTTGGTTGACACACGAGGTGCCCATAAAAACGCAATTGATAAATTTGCGGATAAAATGGTTGGACGCGGCGTTTTATTAGATGTTGCACGTTATAAGAGAAAAAAGAGACTTGCAGATGGGTATGGCATAACCATTGATGATCTAGAAAATACAGCTAAAAAACAGGGCGTTGATGTTCGACGTGGAGATTTTGTGCTCATCAACACAGGACAAATGGCTGATTGTTTAGATAAAGGGAAATGGGGTGGATACGGTGGAGGAGATGCTCCGGGCTTAGCTTTTGAAACCGTTGACTGGATACATAAAAAAGAGATAGCTGGGATTTGTTCAGATACATGGGGAATAGAAGTTAGGCCAAATGAGACGGTCGACGGAACTAATCAGCCATGGCATTGGGTTACGATTCCTTATATTGGAATTGTTCACGGTGAAATCTGGTATCTTCGTGAACTAGTAGAAGATTGCAAAAATGATGGAATTTATGAGTTCTTTCTGTGTGCTCCTCCTCTAGTCATAACGCGAGGAACCGGTTCCCCAATAAATCCCCAAGCTATAAAATAGACAAAACAAACGAGTTTAGTAGAATGTGAAATTAATTAATGATGGTTTAATAGGTTTTAGTTTATGACGGATTAGACTCCAACAGGGTTTTAAACTACTTTTTACATACAGAGTGTCCCATAAACTGATGCTTATGCTTGGGAGGTATAAATATGCCACGTCGTTATGATGAAAGCAGCTTGACTATGGCTGATCTTGAAGCCATGTCAGAAAAATGTAGTAATTGGGGGCGCTGGGGACCTGACGATGAAATTGGAACTCTTAATTTTATAGGTCCTGAGGAACTCAAACATTCCGCGAAAATGGTTAAACAGGGTAAATCAATTTCTCTGGGACTTGATTTTAACCAGGATGGGCCACAGACAGGTAAGTTTAGGCGCTTTAATCCTGTGCACGTGATGTTGGCTACAGGAACCGATGCTGAAGCTGGTAAGCATACTCATCCTAATATTCAATACGCAGATGATATGGTTACTATGCCACTTCAATGCGGGACTCAGTGGGATGCCTTAAGCCACATATTTAACGAAGGTAAAATGTGGAATGGTTATGATGCTTCCATGGTGGATGCTAATGGGGCACGAAAAAATGGCATTGAGAATGTTAAAGCTAAAACGGTTGGTAGGGGGGTGTTATTAGATGTGGCTAGGTTTTGTGGTGTCTCCTCACTTGAAGATGGTATGGCTATAACCATAGATGACTTAAATCAAACTGCGGAGCACCAAGGTGTTGAAATTCGTCGTGGGGATATAATAATAGTTCGGACTGGTCATATGGATCGTTGTCTTGCTAAAGGTGATTGGGATGGCTACTCAGGTGGTGATTCTCCGGGCATGGCGTTTGAGACTGCTGAGTGGGTATTTGAGAAAGAAATTGCAGCAGTCTGCACTGATACATGGGGATGCGAAGTACGACCTAATGAAATTGAAGATGCTTTTCAACCATGGCATTGGGTTGTTATCCCTAAAATGGGATTGACTTTAGGAGAGATATTTTATCTTAAAGACATTGGGGAAGATTGTGCTGAAGATGGAGTTTATGAATTTTTATTCTGTGCTCCTCCATTGCCTATAACTGGAGCAGTAGGGTCACCTATTAATCCTGTTGTTTTAAAATAGATTTTAGCAGCGGCTTATTTGAAGTAATTAAATTTTATAAAAGGAGAGACAAATGCATCGTTATGATGATCCAAAATATAGATTTGAAATGGATAAAATTTATGAAAAAACAGAAAGTTGTAAACAATGGGGCAAATGGGGACCTGATGATGAGTGGGGAACCCAAAATTATGTGACTGCTGAAGATCGAGTTAATGCCGCTAAACTAGTAAAAAGGGGTGACGTGTTTGCTCTTGGCCTTAATTTGGATGATGAGGGGCCACAGAATGGATTGTTTGGTGGCAGATGGAACCCAATACACACCATGTTAGCCACTGGAACTGATGCGGTGCAGGGTAAACAAACTGTTCCTGGAAAAAAATATGCCAGTCAATATGCTGATGATTCTGTTTCATTGCCGCTACAATGTGCAACACAGTGGGACGCTCTAGGTCACGTATTTAATCAGGATAAAATGTGGAATGGCTATGATGCTACCCTAGTTGGAGCAAGGGGTGCAGATAAGTGCGCTATCCATAAAATGCGTGACAAAATGGTTGGCCGTGGGGTCCTACTCGATATAGCTCGCTGGGCTGGAGTTGATAGTCTAGATGATGGAACGGCCATTGATGCTGAAGATTTAGATGCGTGTGCTGCTGCACAGGGTGTTGAAATTCGCCGCGGTGACACTGTTATTTACAGGACTGGACACATGGAACGGTGTCTAAAAGCTGGTGAATGGGGTGGTTATGCGGGTGGAGATGCTCCCGGTGTATCTTTCCATACTGTTGACTGGATGAAAGATATGGAAATAGCAGCTATTTGTGCTGACACCTGGGGATGCGAAGTAATTCCTAATGAAACAGATGACGTTTTTCAGCCCTGGCATTGGATAGTTATTCCTATGATAGGTATTACAATGGGTGAAATATTTTACCTGAAAGACCTTGCTAATGACTGTGCTGAGGACGGTGTTTATGAATTTATGTTTGTAGCTCCACCTCTTCCCGTAACCAGAGGCGTTGGGTCACCTATTAATCCTCAAGCAATAAAATAAATTTCCACAACATTTCAATAATAGGGTCGGCATTATGTCGACCCTTTTTTGATTTAACTTTCAGAAAGGATCTAACTTGATTAATACAAAATACATATATATTGCGAGTATGGATATTGATTCTGAGAAGGAAGAATTATTTAATGAGGTTTATGAAACCGAACATATCCCAGCCCTATTGAGTGTACCAGGTGTTAATTCAATTTTTAGAACGGTTTCAGAACCATTTTCAATGATTATGGGTGGAGTTGAGAACAAAATTAATCTAGAAGAAGAGCCTAAGTACTCAGCTTATTACGAGATTGATTCACCAGAGGTTTTAGTCACAAAAGAATGGGCTGAGGCTGTTGAAGTTGGCCGGTGGCCTGCAGAGATTAGACCATTCACTAGTAATCGCAGGCAAGTGCTAAGAAAGATTTTAATTTAACATAATTGTAAGCTGAAGTTTTATTGTTAATTGTTTTTCAATTGAGTGATTTTGATGTAAATCTTTATTTCGTAGCTTAATAAGGAAATATTTTATGGCAATTGAATTTATTAAAACAGGAATCGATTTGAACGTAGCCGATGAAGCCGATTCTAAGGTGCGTGAAACTGTTGAACAAATTCTTGATGACGTTAGAGTTAATGGAGATATCGCAGTAAGAAAGCTTTCTGACAAATTTGATCGATGGACCCCAGAAAGTTTTCGACTAAGTGATAAAGAGATACATGATTTAATAAATACACTCTCTCAACAGGCTATTGATGATATACAATTTGCCCAAGCCCAAGTGAGAGGCTTTGCCCAAATTCAGAAAGATTCTCTTCGAGATGTAGAGGTTGAAACGCTGCCCGGTGTTACACTTGGTCATCGAAACATTCCGGTTAATAGTGTTGGGTGTTATGTACCTGGTGGGCGCTACCCGATGGTAGCGTCAGCTCATATGAGTATTGTAACTGCTAAGGTTGCTGGTGTTTCACGCATCATTGCTTGCACCCCTCCCAATGAAGGAGGACCTCATGCGGCCACTATAGCCGCTATGCATATGGCTGGAGCTGATGAAATTTATTGTTTGGGCGGCGTTCAATCTGTTGCTGCAATGGCTATTGGTACGGAAACTATAGATCCTGTGGCCATGCTTGTAGGTCCAGGAAATGCTTACGTGGCTGAGGCAAAACGTCAATTGTATGGGCAGGTTGGTATCGATCTTTTTGCTGGACCTACCGAAATATTAGTAGTTGCAGATGAAACCTCTGACGTAGAGGTTGTGGTAGTTGACCTTTTAGGACAGGCGGAACATGGACCTAACTCACCGGCCGCATTAATTACAACCTCAAGAGATTTAGCTGAGGCAGTTCCTCAAGAGGTAAAAAGGCAATTAGAAGTATTACCGACGGCAGAAATTGCTGGAGAGGCTTGGGATGTTTATGGACAAATTATTCTCTGTGATACACGCGAAGAAATGCTCAAAGAAGCAGATCGTCTGGCTTATGAACATGTTGAAATTTTGACTTCTGAGCCACGTTGGTTTTTAGAAAATATGACTAATTATGGAGCTCTATTTCTGGGACCAGAAACAAATGTTTCATATGGAGATAAAGTGATAGGAACAAATCACACTTTGCCCACCAAAGGGGCAGCAAATTATACTGGCGGGCTGTGGGTTGGAAAGTTTATGAAAACTTGCACTTTTCAAGAAATAACAGAAGAGGCTAGTGTTTTGGTAGGTGATTACTGTTCTAGACTATGTGAGATAGAAAGATTTTGGGGTCACAAAGAGCAAGCTGATTTAAGGTTAAGAAGATATGGCGGTCGAAATATAGGGATTGGGTCTAGGTAGGCTACCCTAAAAAAAAGGGCGGCCAGTGGCCGCCCAAATAATTACATTAGATAATGAGATTTATTTAATTGTATATTGATAGATTGGTTTAGCGCCACCCTCCACTATCAGAGCCTGAAGACGATTAAAGCTCTCGGAACCTGGGACGCCCTTGGCATTATATTCGTTAGCTTTCTCTTGAACCCATGGTTCAATTTGGATGGCCATTTTTTTACGTTCTGTATCACCGAGATCACGGACGGTCACACCCTGTTTCTTGAGATTCGCTAATGCAGTACTATATTTAGTTGTGCTTTCATCACCAACAGCAGCTTCATATACAACAATTTCTTCCGTGATAATCTTTTTTATTTCTGCAGGAAGGCCTGCCCAAAACTTATTATTTGCGGCTAATGGATAGGCAACAACAGAGCCCCAACCCATTGTGGTATAATATTTAGCTACTTCTCCGAATTTAAACCCATAATATGGGGCTGGGAATATGACAACTCCATTGTAAATACCTGACTGCAATGAGTTGTAAACTTCATTTAGGTTTGTTTGTACTTTTGCAGCACCAGCATAATCTAACCATGGTAGGTTAGGTCCTGCTGCCCCAATTTTTACACCTTTTAGCTGCTCCGCTTTTGTCCATGGGAAGGTTGTGCCTAAGCCATAATCATCGCCAGCGCCACCGCCTAAATAAGTTTGTTTATATTTTTGGAATACATCATGGAAATATTTGTATTCCTTATGTAATTTTTTAGTTGCAGGTCCTACGATAAGCGGATCTCCAGAAAGGAAAGGTGTGAAGTAATTGATATTATGAACAAATAACTTTGTTGGTTCGAAACAGGAACAAACTGCTCCGATGTCGACTAGACCTTTCTGGGTAGACTCTAGAACCTCAAAAAGATTAGCCATAGTTCCACCATAGCCTTCAATAAATCTTACCGTGTGATTAGTTTCAGCTGCGACTCTTTTGGTTACATTAGGTACCAATGTCTTTTGAATCTGATTTACCACAGCTAGAGGTGGAGCAGGATGACCTGCTGCTATCCTAATTTTGAAGTTATCAGATTGGGCTATTGTCACAATTGAAGTTAAGCTTACTGCGGCGGCCCCCATAATAAGGGAAGCTCGTAATAGTTTATCAAATACTTTCACTTGTTTTCTCCCTAAATTTTGATCTAAATAGTTTAATTATTTGTTGTTTAACCACAAATTTTATATAGCATGCATTGATTTTTTCAATTTGTGAAGTCACAAATATACATTTACTTTTGTATCGATTTAGTTTTTATGTAATTTAAGATCTAGGTTTTAACTTTTCTTTGGACCTCATTTTGCTTTGAAGTACTATAGTAAAAATTGTTTATCATAATTCTCGTCTAAAACAAGCACCCGTAAGAATGGTTCTGGGAGGAACCTATAATGATTGATAGTATATTTAACAGTGTTACCCGCGCTTGTAGTACGATAGCTGCCTTTTGGGCCTTATCTTTGGCTTTTCTAATTCTTTACGATATTGCTGGCCGTGCCTTTTTTAATTCCCCTTTTGATGGAACTATTGAGATTGTAGCTAACTCAATGGTTTCAATACTATTCTTGCAAATGCCTTATACTATTTATCGTGGTGCTCACCTCAGGACAGCGATTGTATACCAAAATCTTGGCGATTATGGCCAACGCACGATAGATTTTATTGTGGCTCTTTTGGGAATCTGGTTTTTTTATTCGATTGCACTTGGAAGCTGGGAGGATATGATTATTGGTTGGGAAGTTGATGAACGAGAAGGCGAGGGGTCGATTAGTGTTCCAATTTATCCGGTACGAACGCTACTGTTTGCCTTTGCGGGAATATCTTTAATTGCCTATTTATTGCTTGCAGTGCATGCGCTTTTTGGCACCCGTCCAGCAACAGAGGTGGCGGATCAGTAGAGTTTAACCACTAATATTGAGATAGTTTGAAAGATCGAATATCAAACTTCTAATGAAAAAGATTGAATAAATAGAGGAACGTTAGAGAAATGGATCCCACAACAGTCGTAGTCTTGATGCTCATAGCATTAATTTTAATGGTTATTATGGGCATACATATTGGTATTTCATTAGGTATAACTGCGTTGGTAGGGACCTGGATGATGTATGAAGCCTATGAGCTCGCAGCTGGGCAAGTTGGTAGTGCTTCATTTTTTGCTCTTAGAAACTTTATTTTTGCTGTAGTCCCTCTATTTGTATTAATGGGGGAGTTTGTTAGCCGTTCTGGCTCTGCTGGTGACTTATACCGCGTAATGAATTTCACAATGAAAAGGGTTCCGGGTAGACTCGCCGTGGCTACTGTCGCTGGCAATGCAATTTTTGCGGCTGTTACTGGCACAAGCCTAGCCTCGGCTGCTGCCTTCTCCCGACTGGCTTATCCTGAGATGATAGCTGCGGGCTATAGTCGAAAATTTGCACTTGGCTCGGTGGCTGGAAGTGCATGCCTTGGAATGCTGATACCTCCTAGTGTACTTCTGATTATTTGGGGCATAGTGACTGAAATTTCCATTGGATTCTTATTTCTCTCAGGAATTTTGCCTGGTATTATTTTAGCAACTTTAATGGCTTTTTATAGTTCAGGAATGGCCGTATTAAAGCCTTCTGTAGCCCCGACAATCGATTCAACTGCTGGAGATAAGTTAACTCGTCAAGAAATTATAAGTGGCAGTGGGGTTATTGCTCTAATTTTCGTTGTACTAGGAACAATTTGGGGTGGATTAACAACTCCATCAGAAGCAGCCGCTATCGGCGCCTTAGGAGGGCTAATTCTAGCTCTGATCAAAGGAGTTCGTTGGGATGGCATCAGAGAATCTATTATTGATTCGGGTAAAGTTATAGCGCCAATTTTGTTCCTTCTTGTTACAGCCCAAATGTATGCGAGGCTTCTCACTACAGGCGGTATCACAGGTATGATAACTGAGGCCATAACTGGATCTGGTTTAGATCCTAATCTGGCAATTTTAGTGATGATTGTTATATGGCTAATACTTGGAATGCTTTTGGACTCAGGCTCTATAATACTTTTAACTGTTCCAATTTTTTGGCCGATTGCTCAGGCGTTTGGCTATAACGAGTATGCATTTGCTATTATGGGTATTCTTGCAATTGAAGCTGGCCTCTTAACTCCACCTGTCGGGTTATTGGTCTATGCAGTTAAAGGAGCAGTTCCGGATAAAACTGTGCAGTTGTCTGAAATATTTTCAGGGTCGATACCATATTGGATATTGATGCTTTTTGTTCTAATTCTTGTTTGGATTTTACCAGATTTAGCGACTGAACCTATCGTTTGGAGCACGGATATTAAGTTTAATCATCAAATTGGTTTTACTTGGCGATAGACTAACATTCTATTATTTTAAGAGCGATGCGGAATTGAACGCGTCGCTTTTTATTTTGTGCTAATGAATATAGTATTGTCACATCCTAAAATCTTTTTAACTGAGGCGATTTATTATGAGTAATATTAAAGTAATTAAAAAGTCTGATATGTTGAAGAGGGTAGCTTTGTGGAGTGACTTGAAACCAAATTCACAAATGTTCGTTGACACCAGGCTTCCAGAGCATGAAAGAGATTTGTATAGCGTTATTGGTCCGGGAGTTTCTGAAGATAAGGAAACAAGGCCAGCTATTACAGACGCGCAAGACTTTAACCTTGCCTATATTGGCGCGGAACCCGGTAAAGGCGCTGCACTTCATTCCCATCCGACTGTTGAGGTCTTTGTTCCTCTAACCGGAAAATGGTCCATCTACTGGAATGAAGGTGATGAACAAGAAGAGGTAATAATTAGTCAAATGGATTGTGTTTCTGTTCCTCCTGGAGTTTTACGAGGATTCCGTAATGTTGGTGAGGAGCATGCATTTCTCATGGGCATTGTTGGCGGTTCTGATAGCGGTCATGTCGACTGGGCGAAATCAGTCATTGATCGAGCCAGAGAGACTGGTCTCCAATTAGATGAAAATGGCTACATTATAGAAGATGGTGATCGATAAATATATTATCTTTTTCTATTTAGGTTTACGCTGAATAGAAATTGTTTCTATCGCATCCACTATTGCTTGGTATCCAGTGCATCGGCAGTAATTACCAGAGATAAACTCACGTATCTGGTCCCGTGATGGATTAGGATTCTCTGACAATAGCTCTTGAGCTGTTAAGAGAAATCCTGGTGTACAGAAGCCGCATTGCAGCGCATTTCGTTTAAGAAACTCGTCTTGAAGATCCGATATTTCCCCACCATCAGAAACTCCTTCTATCGTTTCCACGTTTGCCCCGTCAACCTGCGCAGCAAGCATTAGGCATCCTCGTACTATGTTGCCATCGACCCTTATGGTGCATGCTCCACACACACCGTGTTCGCAACCCACGTGGCTACCAGTTAGTTCGAGTTCATATCGAATGAAGTCAACCAAGTTTGTTCTTGCAGAAACTCTTCGGCTAACTGATTGTCCATTAACAGTTACGTTTATATCGACATTTTTTTCCATGGTGTGCTCGATTGTCAAAGATTGTCTATTTTATGAAATTAAATCAGCAAGAGCACGGGCAGTTATTACTCTCGCTAGATGCATTTTCATTTCCGGAGGACCATTTAAGTCATCCATTGGGCTTAGATCTGCTTCAAGTGCTTTTTGCGCTTCTAGTACTACTTCTTCAGAATAAGATTTGCCTTCTAGTAGATTGATAGCTTGCTTAGCCATTATTGGTTTATCTCCAGCACCAAAATATGCTAATCGTACATTTTTAAAAACAGAATTTTCGACAATACTTTGTGCTGCTAAACCTATGATAGCGTAATCGCCTTGGCGCCTGCTCAATTCAACAAACGCCGTTTTTTCATTCTGTTGTAACGTCGGAGCCTCTATGGCTATTAGTATTTCTGTTTCTTTAAGATTGGTTTCAAACAATCCAAGAAAGAAATCTTCAGCTTCTATTTTTCTTTCTTCATTACGATTTTTAACGGTGAAAATAAAACCCGATGCTTTAGCGACAGCAGGAAGTTCAGCGGCCGGATCTGCAAATGCAATACTACCTCCAATGGTACCACGGTTTCTTATGGCATGATGAGCTATGTGTGGTACAGCTTTTGAAATAAGAGGTAGGTGTTTGGTCACTATGTCAGAGCTAATTAATTGATTATGACGAACTAAAGCGCCTAGTGTAACTTTGCCATTATTAACCTCTATGTCTGATAGGCCATCAATCTGATTAATATCAATCAATACCTTTGGAGCTGATAGACGCATATTTAAGGTTGGCATAAGACTTTGCCCACCTGAGAGTATGCGTGCATCATCTCCGTATTCTTCCAGAAGGTCGAACGCTTCTTCAAGTGATTTAACTCTCATATATGAGAAAGGTGCCGGTTTCACGTTTCTATCCCCGCTAATCCATTCAATTGTTCACGCTGATAGTTATTACGTAGTTAATTAGATTATAATAACAGTTAAAGATAAAATGAAAGCAATAAAATAAATTAAGATATTCAGCGCATAATCACTCTGTAGTCTTATTAAATTACATTTTGTAGAAGATTCCACAAATAAATTTCCATTTTACAGGCTAGACTTGTTTTACGTTATAATATTTTTTTATGATCTCAAAATCATGGGGGGTATAATGTTAATCATATGGGGAAGAAACACGTCTTCGAATGTTCAAAAACTATTATGGGCTAGTACTGAAATGGAACTCCCTTTTGAACGGAAAAATATGGCTGGAAAATATGGTTTCACAGACGAATATCTTAAATTGAATCCTAATAGCGTTGTCCCGACAATTGATGATGATGGATTTGTTTTATGGGAATCTAATGCTTGTTTGCGATATTTAGCTTCAACATATGGCGAAGGTAGTTTGAAATTAGTTGATGCTCAAATGCTTGCGAATGCTGATAGATGGATGGATTGGTGCACCACGACGATGTGGAATTCGCTTCGTCCTGTGTTCCATGGGTTAGTTAGAACAGAGGAAGGTTTGCGGGATATAGACTTTATAAATAAAAGTGCTGAGGAGACAGGTGAGATATTGTTAATACTTGATAGCTGGCTTTCTGATAAATTATTTGTATGTGGTAAACAGTTCAGTATAGGGGATATACCACTCGGTATTGCTGTTTATCGCTGGCTGGCAATGGATATAAAACGTCCTGAAAGGCCTAATATTCTTGCTTGGTATGAAAGATTATGTCAGCGTCCAGCATATAAAGAACACATAATGATTCCGTTACAATAAATGGCATTTGGTAAGGAAAATGAAAATATTTAAGGATCGAGTACCATATTCCGCAATTGTAGATCGTCCACCTTTAAAACTTCCTGACGGAAAACGAATGGCTGTTTGGTTTATCGCTAACGTAGAAGATTGGGATGTCTCAAGACCTATGCCTCGAACAGTATTGCCCCCGCCTATGGGAGTTCCGTTGCTTCCTGATTTACCTAACTGGTCTTGGCATGAGTATGGAATGAGGGTTGGGTTTTGGAGAATTGCAGAAGCATTTAAAAAATTCAATGTGCGTCCAACCATGGCCGTGAATGGAAGGGTTTGTGAAAACTATCCACGTATAGCTGAGGAGGCGCTTAAGCTAGACTGGGAGTTTATGGGGCATGGCTACCTGCAAGGTCCTATGCACAAACATGATGACCAGCAGGAACAGATTGATAGAGCATGTGAAGCTATAAAAACCTTTAGTGGTAAAAAAGTACGTGGTTGGGAAAGTCCAGGGTTAACGGAGACATTTCAAACTATTGATTATTTGGCACGAGCGGGTATCGAGTATGTTGCTGATTGGGTTCTTGATGATCAACCAGTAGAAATAGAAACAACAGAGGGGCCTATAATTTCTGTTCCTTATACAGTTGAAACGAACGATATTACCATGATGGCTTTGCAACAACATAGCTCTGAAGAAATGTTTAAGCGTTCGAAGGATCAGTTTGATCGTCTATATCTGGAAAGTGAAGAGACGACGCGGATTATGTCGATAAGTCTACATATGTATCTAACTGGTGTACCTCATAGAATTCGTTATTTGGAAGAAATCATTGAGTATATTCAGGGTCACAGAGATTGTATCATAATGACAGGTGAAGAGATACTAGATTGGTATCTGGAGAATAAGTAAATTATTAGGCAAGGTGGTCTAAGTGGCTCTATTAGTAACCCCCCCTGTTTTGGGAACCCTGGAACAATGGCGAGACGGTTTAAAATCCTTAATGCCCGAACTTGAAATTCGGCTGTGGCCGAATATTGGGGATCCAGAAGACATTCATTATATACTCGTTGGCCGTTTCGATTTAAATGATATGCCAGATCTTCCTAATTTACGGGCTCTTATGCCGATGTTCGCAGGTTTAGATCACTTACTTTATCATCCCAAATGTCCGCCTGTAGCAATATTACGAACGGGACAACCAAGAGGCGATAAAGCTATGACAGAATACGCTGTCATGCATGTTTTAAGACACCATAGGAGAATGCAGGAGTACCAAATTCAACAAAAGCATAAAAAGTGGGAGGTTTTAAACCAAAAGCAACCACATGAACAGACTATTGGATTTATGGGTTTTGGGCAAATGGCAGCTTCACCCGCAAGGATATTGGTTGAAATGGGGTTTGATGTTTCTGCGTGGGTCAGAAATGTAAGAGAAGAAGATTTGGTCAAACTATATTTTGGCCAAAATGATTATATAAGTTTCTTACGAAGAACGAATATTTTAGTTTGCTTGTTACCTCTGACGAATTCTACTAAACATATTTTGTCGGCCGACACCTTTAAGGAATTACCCAGAGGGGCCTCAATTATTAATCTAGGTCGTGGTGAGCATCTTGTAGAGGAGGATCTAATTAAATATTTAGACAGTAATCATTTAAGGGGGGCAACTTTAGATGCAACTTCGCCTGAACCCCTTCCCAAGGAGAGTCAGTTGTGGAAGCATAAAAAAATCACAATAATGCCTCATGTGGCTCGACGTGTTAGACCAGAGAGTGTAGGGCCGCAAGTTATTGAAAACATTAGGCGTGATATTTCTGGGCTACCGTTTCTTTGGCAGGTTGATCGAGAGGCAGGATATTAATATTTTTATTTTTATATTATCATGAGTTACTTTCATCTGAGATTTGAACCGATTGGGAAAGGTTATTAAAGTTGCGAAAAGATAAAGGCTCTGAATTATTAAATCGTCAATCTATCCCTCCAAGATTGGTGGGTGATCCTGGCCCTACAGATGATGACATTAATTATATGCTAGATGCGGCTGTGCGAGCTCCTGATCATGGTGCCGTCAGACCGTGGAGATTTCATGTTATACAAAAACAAGCACTTGAACGTTTAGGCCAGGTTTTTGCTGAAGCCCTCCAAAGGAGGGATAAGGAAGCTTCTAATGAGGCGCTTGAAAAGGAGAGAAAACGTCCTCTGCGCGCCCCACTTATAATTACTGTCTGTGCTAAAATTGATGAAGAGAGAACGAATAAAATACCAGTTGTTGAACAAGTTGTTTCAGCAGGCACTGCATGCCAGAATATTCTGTTAGCTGCTCATGAAAGAGGGTATGGCGCTATGATGTTAACTGGCGCAAATGCCCATGATCCATACGTTAAAAGAGCATTTGGTTTAAATGACAGGGATGAAATTGTTAGTTTTATCTATATAGGGACGCCCTCTTCACAATATATAGAAAAAGAGCGTCCCCATGCTCAAGAATTTACTAAATATTGGTAATATATAACTTTGGATCCAATAAAATCTGACCTATGACAAAATTCGATATACCAGAAAATTTAAAGAATATAAAATATTATAAGGCTCCTTCTGATTCACGGGTAGTTGCCATACATATAAATGGAGATTTTGATGAATTTGAACAGTTCCCTCCATTTATGGATACTCAAGAGGAACGAGATCATATCCTTAAAGCTTACAATGTTGATCCAGAATCTGAACGGAAAAATAAGGCACACCTAACAGCAGATGATTGGCCGTTGCAGGTGATAATGTTAAATCGAGACCCTGGAGGTACCACGGCTGCTCATTATCACGTTCCGGATGAACCATTGCCGGATCATCCTACGAGACATCAGATTTTATTGTGTCAAAGAGGCAGTGCAAGAATTGGTATTGTTACAACTGAAGGTGATTATCTAGGAGATGTTGTTTTAAAGCCTAATGATCTAGTCCTAATGCTAGAAGGGCATGAGGTTGAATTTCTTGAGAAGGGAACTCGTTTGGTTGAGATTAAGCAGGGACCCTTTCCTGTTACCGACGAAGCAGACAAGGTTGATCTGAAAATCAGGACTAATAAAAAGTGAAATTAGCAACATTTAGAGTGGAAACATCAATAGGTCCATTTGATCGATTTGGTGTTGTTATCCTTAATGGTGGGGTGAATGATACGATTATCAACTCTCGAGAAAATAAAGGGATTGTACTGGATGTAAACTTTATATTTGCGGCGATGGAGAATTCTAAAGGCATTGATAATTGCAATGAGAGGGCAAATATTTTCTGTCCCTCCAATCTTGCTGCTTTTTCAAGTCTATATTTAAATGACTTTAGTTCTTTAGATAAATTAATTGATTGGATATCTAATAATAAAGACTCAAGAGGGCCCAGAGGGGAAACTCTTGCTTGGAGTTTAGAGGATGTATCACTTATGCCGCCGGTTTCAACTGTACCAGTCCTAAGGGATTTTGCCGCATTTGAGGATCATCTGGAAAATACATTTGGCAAGATGGGGCTCAAAATACCTCCTGCTTGGTATGAGCAACCAACGGCTTTCAAAGGCAATCCGACCACGTTATTTGGCCATGATGTAGAAGTGCCTTGGCCGCGTTATACCGATAAACTTGATTATGAATTAGAGTTAGCAGTCATCATTGGCAAACCAGCCTTAAATATAGAGGAGAGCAAAGCATCAGAGCATATAATGGGCTACACCCTTCTTAATGATTTTTCGGCACGAGATACACAACGTGGTGAGATGAATGTTAGTACAGGTCCATATAAAGGCAAGGATTTTGCGTGGGGTCTTGGTCCGTGGGTTGTTACACCTGATGAGTTTGGTGATCCAGCAGATTTAAAAATGGCTGTTAGAATTGATGGAGAAGTATGGGCAAATTCAACGCCTGGTCCCATGAAATGGACTTTTCCAGAAGCTATTTCATACACATCACAGGATGAACCATTACAAGTTGGAGAGGTGTTGGGTTCTGGAACTGTCAACAACGGTTGTGGTTTTGAAATTGATCGGTGGATAAAACCAGGATCTGTAGTCGAACTGGAAGCTGACCGCATAGGTGTTTTGAGGCATATAGTAGGTTCTCCTGAAGGAAAGCCAATAAGATGGAAGAGATCAGAAAAATAAAGTCTTCAGGAAAAGAGAGGGAGAAGTATATTGATTAATGCGTATACGTGGCCAACACCTAACGGACATAAAGTTCACATAATGCTTTATGAATGTGATCTTGAACATGAAATAGTACCTATTGACATCTTAAATGGAGATCAATTTAGTCCCGAATTTTTGTCTATAAGCCCGAATAACAGAATACCAGCGATTGTAGATAGTGATGGTCCTGATGGAAAAGAAATATCTATTTTTGAAACAGCAGCTATTTTATGCTATTTAGCGAATAAATCTGGCAAATTTTTGCCTAATGTGAGCACTGAACCTGTCAATCACTTTAGGGTTATGGAATGGCTAATGTGGCAAATGGGCGGCATTGGGCCAATGATGGGTCAGTCCAACCATTTTCGTAGATATGCTCCTGAGACTATACCTTATGCCATAGATCGTTACTTTAATGAGGTAAAGAGATTATTTGGCGTTGCTGACAAAAGGCTTTCTGATAATCGGTTTCTAGCGGGTGATGAATATTCAATAGCTGATATAGCCTGTTTTCCCTGGATGCGAGGCTACAAGAGGCATGAAGTTCCGATAAGTGATTTTCCCAATATAGAAAGATGGTTTGATGAAATCGGTTCAAGGCCTGCTGTTCAAAAAGGCCTTGATGTACTAAATGACAAGAGACGCACAGAGGCTCCTAAGGGAAAAGAGTGGGAGATCATGTTTGGTAAAGATCAATTTAAACGTAGAGGTTAAAGCTTATTCTTTTACAATGCCTTACAATCATGGTTATAGAAGTAAATGTAAGATTACTGTCTATGTAGTTATAGAATATGCCATTTCTTCCATTATATGACTCAAATCCGCGGGTAAATGTTAAACTTCATTATGTAACGATTAGTTTAATAGCTGTTAATTTGTTTTTTTTTATAGAAACAATTAGCTCTGTTAGGATCGGGTTTGGGGAAACATTAATTGGTTATACTCTTTTACCCGCCAGGTTGTTTGGAGATTTGAATCTGCCATTAGAAGCCCAGGGGTTTGGTGTTGTATTTTCCCTGATTAGTTATCAGTTTTTACATGGAGGTTGGGAGCATCTTATTTTTAATATGCTTTTTCTTTGGGTTTTTGGAGATAATATTGAAGATAAGTTGGGCCATAAAAAGTTTATCGCGTACTATCTAATGTGTGGTATAGCCGGTGGGGTATTGCATTCGCTAGTTAATACTACATCATTGAATCCAACGATAGGAGCCAGCGGAGCTATTGCGGGAATTCTCGGAGGCTATATTTTACTTTACCCTCGCGCGAGACTATTGGTCTTGGCATTTGGATTCATACCTGTTCGTTTACCAGCGCTGCTAGTAATAGGAGCTTTTTTTGCTCAAGATTTAATTTGGGGGATTACTGGAACAGATGCAATTCAAGGAGTCGCGGTGTGGGCTCACATTGGGGGTTTTATATGTGGGGCAACATTAATTTTTTTGCTTGATAGGAAATCTATAGCTCTATTCAAGAAAGTTTAAAATTTATCGATTTTAATTATAACCGAATTTATAGACTTTTACTAAAATTTATTAGTTGATGATGCTCTTATATTTCTTTGGTTTAGATGCCTTCAATGATTACTATATTGGAATCAGAGGCATCAGTTCGTATTTCAAGAAGTGGGGCGTATGCATCTGACTTATAAAAATCATACACAGAATCTTTATTCAAAAAACCTCCAATTACCACTCGATCAAGGTGATAATTTCCCTCAATTACCTCACATTTTCCTCCTCTGGCCAAATATGTTCCTTCCAGTCTTTCGAAAACATCTGGGACTCTTTCTGCGTATTTATTATAGAGTTCCATATTCTCCATAATTATATTTCCGAGAAGAAAGCCTTTCATGCTTTTTGTGTCTGGATTTGATGTAACGCCTTCGGTCAGCCATACATCTGATGTGGTTGATTTGTGTCTAATTTCTGCTATGGGTCTATATTCAGGATCTGAAACAAAAGATAAGGCCTTTTCGTATGTAGGAAATTCTATTACAGCGACACGATTCCCGGGCCAACTACCCTCAACCACTTCATAAGTTCCTCCTCTAATGATGTAATGACCCTCATGTTTGGTGACTATTGAGGGGACTTCCTTAATATATTCTTTATAAACGATAGGGTCGTGAACAGTCATTGCAGCCATTAGATAAGCGGACATGTTATTTCCTCACAAACTAATTTTGTTTAATCAAAATCTTTTAAACATTTGATATTTTAATGAAATAATAAATTCTATTCATATAAACAGCAATAATTTAAAGTCATTGGATTGACAGTTGAGGTCAGTCTAAGTAACAACAAAAATGCATACGTCGTGAAAACCCACTCTGATGCGGAGGGGTGGCCGAGTGGCTGAAGGCGACGGTTTGCTAAATCGTTATAGGGTTAACGCTCTATCGAGGGTTCGAATCCCTCTCCCTCCGCCACTATCCGTATATAAGTTAATTGTTTGAAATATCTTTATAGAGAGTTATTAATCATGGCATTTAACTTTTTATCAATTTAGTAAAACATTAATAAAAAACATTCATTCTTCTAAATGCTTTCTTAAAAAGTCAGGAGTAAATTGATGACCAAACGATCCACTAAAGTATACGCAAAGGACGCCAAACGTGATGATGGTTATCTTGATAGCCAGTCCTGGACGAATATCTGGGACGGGATGCGTATCGATTGGGATGTACCCATCAAGATGGATGATGGTCTTGTCTTGCGGTGTGATGTTTTTAGGCCAGTGGAAGATGGCCTGTATCCGGTCATTATGTCATATGGTCCCTATGGTAAATTCCTACAATTCGACGATCCAGTTTTCGGTGACCAATGGCGTCGGATGTGCGAGCAACATCCGGATGTACCTGCCGGTTCGAGCAACAAGTATCAGAACTGGGAGGTTGTAGACCCTGAGAAGTGGGTGCCAGACGGTTATGTCGTTGTAAGAGTAGATTCTCGTGGTGCTGGACGTTCGCCGGGAATTCTCGATATTTGGTCAGCTCGAGAAGCAAAGGATCAGGCTTTGTGTGTAGACTGGGCTGGAGGTCAGTCTTGGTCGAATGGTAAAGTTGGACTTTCAGGGATTTCATATTACGCAATGAACCAATGGCAGACTGCTTCACTCCAGCCTAGACATCTTGCTGCAATCTGTCCCTGGGAAGGTGCAGCTGATTTCTATCGTGACATGGGGCGACATGGCGGAATTTATTGTGATGGTTTTGCAAAACCTTGGTCGGAGGCTCAGGTATACTCTGTGCAGTACGGTCGAGGTGAAAACGGTTACCGGTCACGAATGAACGGCCATCTCGTCTCGGGTCCAGTTACGCTTAGTGAAGAAGAACTTGGCACAAATCGCAGAGATTTTGATTTCGATTGTGTTTCTAACACTTTGGATACGAATGAATACTGGCAGTCGCGGATGCCAGACTGGGATAAGGTCAAGGTACCTATGCTTTCTGCCGCAAATTGGGGTGGGCAAGGGTTGCATCCAAGGGGTAACTTCGAAGGGTTTGTACGCTCTAAATCAGAAGAGAAATACTTAGAAGTTCACGGTATCGAGCACTGGACAGAGTACTATACGGATTACGGCGTCGAACTTCAAAAGAGATTCTTTGGTCACTACCTTAAGGGAGAGGATACTGGCTGGTCCATGCAGCCAAGAGTACAACTCCAGGTGAGGCATGCTGATGGCACTTTTGTCGAGCGTCACGAAAATGAGTGGCCTCTAGAGCGCACCCGATGGACCAAATATTACCTTGAGACAGGCACTCATTCTATGTCGACGGAGTCACAAACTACTTCTGAGTCCGTCACTTATGCGGGTTTTAGCGATGGTGTTACTTTTATGACGATCCCGTTGAAAGAGGAACTCGAGATAACAGGGCCGATAGCTGTGAAGCTTTGGGTTTCTTCAGAAACTGAGAACGCGGACCTGTTCGTGGTCATTAGGGCATTCACGCCTGACATGCAGGAGATCGTTTTTCAGGGGGCACTCGATCCCTGTACCCCGGTTGCCCAGGGATGGCTACGTGTTTCGCATCGAAAACTCGATTCCGAATTGAGTCTTAGCTATCGCCCATATCATACCCACGATCAAGAGCAACTACTGACACAAGGAGAGATATATGAAGTTGATGTTGAAGTCTGGCCTACCTGTATTGTCGTAGAACCAGGCACACGCTTGGCAGTCACAGTACGAGGTAAAGACTATGTCTATCCTGGAAAATCTAACGTTAATCTTGGCAAGTATGAAAACTGGACGGGATCTGGCCCGTTTACCCATGACGATCCGCGTGACCGTCCGGGAGATGTGTTTGGTGGGGATGTGACTCTACATTCTGGGCCCGATAGGCAAGCCTATGTTTTACTCCCGATTGTTCCATCGGAATAGTATGTAAGGTGTCTATATTATTGTTAACAACTAGAGTTAAAATAGCTCTGCGTTACACCTAGAATTGTAACTTCCCATTGTTGCTGTCTTAATTATGCAAATAAAACTAGTGCACATATCAATTATAATCCTGTTGGTGCAAAGTATTCCCTGCTATGGACAGAATCATTATCTTGATAAGGAGGGTTACAATCGTTCAACCTTAAAATATTCGGACTTTTCTGATCTTAATAAGACCCTATATGGGAAAGCTGTTGTCACGGATGGTGATTCATTAAAAATTTCGAATAGGAGAATAAGGTTACTCGGCATAGATGCGCCAGAACTTAATCAAAAATGCTCTGATATTAATGGCTTAATCTATCCTTGTGGACGAATATCTAAAGATGCACTGATTAAGAAAGTTTCTTTTAAAAATGTAATTTGTTATTTTAAAAATACAGATAGATACGGTAGAGTCATTTCAGTTTGTTGGCTCGATAAAGTCAATATAAATTCTTGGTTAGTCTTAAATGGTTATGCAGTGGCTTACAGGCGTTACTCAAAAGCGTTTATTAAAGATGAGATGAGAGCCCGTGAGACAAAAAAAGGGATATGGTCAGGTAAGTTTGAGAAGCCGGAAGTTTGGAGACGAATGAACCGATAGTAATAAATTATTTAGTTTGTTTTGGTTTATTCAAAAACTAAAAAATAGTATTTTTTAATCTAATTTACTGGTTCATATTTCTCGACCCCTCCAAGGCTTGATAGGTCTTCGACCCTTCCTCTTAGTTCAAGTGTGTTACGATCAGGGTCTCTCAAGAAGACAGAAACATGGCCATCCTCACCAAAGGCGACGGGTCCCTGTGTTATTTTAATACCGTTTTCATTAAGTTTCTCTATAGTATTTTTAATAGAGTCTACTCTGAATGCTATGTGCGTGAATCCGGGATATTTATCCATTTCATCCATCAATATATTATTATTTTTATTTGTATTATTAGCGTTAAATATTATGTTAATTTCGACATCATGATCATTTTTCATTACTATAACATCATCGTTGTCTGCAGCCCGAACCAATTTGAAATCAAATAAATTATAGAATTCTATTGCGCGGTCTTTGTCGGCAACTCGTATGCCTATATGGTCAATACTTTTGATTTTAATCATCTTTACCGTTCCTATTCAGCTAGCACATCTTTCACTAATTGAAATATTTCTTTGCCCATGAATTGTATAATTCTGATTATGTTTTAGACATTTTCTTAATGGCATTTTAACTATTAGGTTGAATATCAAGTTTAGCTACGATACCAGAAAGTCTTTCATTTGGGGCAGGATAAATATCTAGTACGATAGGGTCATGTCCAGGAATGATATGGTTTTTAGTTTCTGCTTTTTCTCTAAGACGTTCATAGCCACGAATCGTATCATCTAGATTGAAAATTATTGGAAATGGATTAGCCTGATTCATGTTTTCATAAAAGTGGCTCGTATCTGAGGCTAAGACCACATATCCACGTTTTGTAAGGACTCTAACAAACTGTAGACCCATTGTGTGTCCGCCAACATGATGCACAGTAATACCAGGAGCAACTTGTCCGACTCCATCGTAGAAGGTGACACGACCCTCAAATACATTTTTTACCATGCTAGTAATGTGCTCAATTGAAAATGAGTGATTCATAACGTCTGTGCACATATGTGGACCTGTTGCAAAGTGCATTTCGCTCTCTTGCAGGTGGAATTTAGCTGAAGGAAATTCAGCATGCCCACCTATGTGATCGTAGTGAAGATGGGTTACAATAACGTTTTCCACTTTCTTCGCGTCAATTTGAATAAGTGATAATGATTCCGTAATACTTCTCTGTATATTACGGCCTCGGGCTGATGCTTCTGATTCATCAAAGCCAGTATCAATGACTATTGTTTGGTCTTCAGAGGTGGCTACCCATATGTAATAGTCAAGAGGCATTGGAGTTGAGTCATGGGGGTCAGTGTTTAAAAAATTATCATTACGGATTCGATTTATGGAAGTCGCGTATTTTACTGCATAAAGTTCCCATATTTTTGGATTAGTCATCGATATCTCCTAATCGACTTGTAGTTGTCTCAAATGCAAGTAAGTATAACTGAGTTTTATTTGATCATGAGTAGAATTAAGGGGCAAATGTTATGACTGATTATGGTTTTATTGGCCTAGGTAGTATGGGCTCTGCAATGAGCGCCCATTTGGTCAATGCGGGTCTTACTCTTCATTGTTACGATTCGGCTGGAACTGCCAAACTGGCGCCAGAAGGAGCGCAAGTAAAATCTGGTGTTGGAGAAGTCGCAAAATTTTCGGATATAATTTTTTTGAGTCTACCTGATGGTAAAATTGTTACGCAGGTGGCAGAAGAAATTTTAAATGCGACAGAACGTAAAACTAAGACAGTTGTTGATTTATCAACAACTGGTCCTGAATCAGCAATGTTTATTTCTTCAATATTATCCAAATCAGGCATAGTTTTTATTGATGCTCCTGTCAGTGGTGGTAGGACCGGTGCCATAAACGCAAGTCTGGCTTTAATGTGTTCAGGTCCCGATCGATCAATTAAAGATTTACATAAGATATTTTCTTTTATCGCCTCTAACGTAATTCATGTTGGTAAGGAGCCCGGTCAAGCACAGGCGATGAAACTATTGAACAACTTCTTATCAGCGACCTCTATGGCTGCTACATCAGAAGCTGTTTTATTTGGGAGGTCTCATAATTTAGAGTTAGAAACTATGTTATCTGTTTTAAACGTCTCAAGTGGAAGAAATACTGCTACGGAAGACAAGTTTCCTAATCGGATAGTAACAGAGACATATGATGCAGGGTTCACAGCATCTCTCATGTCAAAGGATGTTAGCCTTTTTAGAGAACAAGTTAAGAAAGCAGGAACGCCATCAAGAATTATTGAGGTGGTCTCTGCTCTTTGGAATGAGACAACTCAATTTGTACCAGAAGGAGATTTTACTGAAATATATCGGTATCTAAAAAATAACTAAGTGCCAGTAAATTGTGGTTTACGTTTTTCAATAAAGGCTGTCCGGCCTTCTAAGTAGTCATTGCTGGCAAAACAAGCAGAAACTTGTTCTTCGCATAGTGCTATGTTCCTATCAGGGGGTGCTTTTAAATTTTCTACAACTGCAGTCTTGACTGCTCGGATTGTTAGGGGTGCATTACTGGAAATTCTATCTGTGTACCCATCACAAAACTCTGTTAAAGCATTACTTGGTACAATTCTGTTTATTAATCCCATTATCATTGCTTCCTCAGCATTAAACTGTCTAGCAGTATAAAATATTTCCATAGCAAAGGAAGGTCCGACAATTTGCATCAACCTTTCTATGCCGCCAGCGGGATAACCAAGTCCTAATTTTGCAGCTGGTACAGCAAATCTTGAGTCGTCTGAAGCAATTCGTAAATCACAACATAAGGCAATCGCAAGTCCTCCACCTATGCAGTAGCCTTTGATTTTTGCAATTGTCGGAATGGGCGAATTAAACAGTGTGTCCTGAAAATATTTAACTGCCTGATTATATTCGTCTATATCCTGCCTCGAGTTTCTCTCTTCTCCGAATTTCGAAATATCAGCCCCAGCAACAAAAGCTTTTTCTCCTGCGCCTGATAAAACTATGACCCTAATGTCATTAGAGGCTATACATTCTTCTATTGCAGTTGCTCCTTCACGCCACATTTCAAGTGACATCGCGTTATGACGTTTTGGATTATTAAAAGTTATTTTACCTATGCCATTGTCGCGCTCTAATATAATTTGTTCACTGTTCATGTGTTTTTCCTCTTCAATTTACTAAACTATTCCTTTTGATCTTAGTTCTTTGATGTCCTTTTCTGTATAGCCTAAGTCAAAAAGGATCTCTTCTGTATGTTCTCCTGCTTCTGGCGGTGATACCGCAAACGAAGAAGGTGTTCTTGTTAGGTTTACTGGCTGTCTAACAAATTCACTTTTTGTTGATGAATTCGTACTTAAAGGCTGAGCCATTTTAAGCTCTTGCACTTGAGGATCAGAGAAAACTTCCTCGATATTATAGATTGCACCACAGGGAACCCCGACTTCATTTAATTTTTCTATCCATGTCTCGGTATTTTCTGTTTTTGTTATGTTATTTATTTCTTGGTTCAATAAGTCACGATTATCAGATCTAGATTTGCTATCAATATAATTTTGATCTTCCAGCCATTCGGGTCTTCCAATCACTTCACAAAATCTATGCCATATGGGTCCTCCTGCAACAGCTATATTCATATAACCGTCAGATGTCTCAAAAACGCCTGTTGGTATACTTGTGGGGTGATTATTACCTGCTTGCCAAGGAATTTCTTTATCTATCAGCCATCTAGCAGACTGAAAATCAAGCATAAAAATTTGTGCTTCTAGTAATGATGTGTGAAGCCATTGTCCTATGCCGGATGACTGACGTTCAATAAGGGCTAAAAGTATACCTTGGGCGCAAAATATACCTGCAGTAAGATCTGCGATGGGGATCCCTGCTCGAACTGGGCCTTGATTGGGAAGGCCAGTTATAGACATCAATCCACCCATTCCTTGTGCAATTTGATCAAAACCAGGCCTTTTCGCGTAAGGGCCGAACTGACCAAATCCGGATATGCTTGCTAATATTATTCTTTGATTTACCTTATTAAGGTTTTTGTAATCTATGCCGAGACGGTTTTTGACGTCTGGTCTATAATTTTCAACTACTATGTCAGCTTTTTCTACTAATTGATTAAATATTCTAAGACCTTCTTTATCTTTTAGATTTAGACTAAGAGACCTTTTATTACGATGAAGGTTTTGAAAATCTGATCCATGTCTATTACTTGATAAACCTCCCTGGGCTTCTAATGCTTCGGGAATTTCAATTTTTATTACGTCTGCTCCCCAATCAGCGAGCTGTCTAACACATGTTGGTCCAGATCGGACTCGAGTTAAATCAAGTACGGTAATATCATTTAAAACTGTTGCGGCTGGTAAATGTGGCATTTCAATAATACTCTCTTGTGGCAGAAATTATATATTAGCCTAAAATAGTTGCTTTATATGAATTTAAATTTTTTTCGGAGAATAGAAAATGGCATTTTATGAGTTACGTCAATACAAAGTATGGCCTGGTAAAATGGATGAATGGGTCAACTTTATGGAGAAAGAGATTATCCCATTTCAAATATCTAAGGGTATGGTTATTACTGGTAGCTTTCGTGGAGAAAAAGACGATACTACTTATATTTGGCTTCGAAGGTTTGAAGATGAAAAAAGTAGAGAAAAACTCTATAAAGATGTTTACGAAAGTGATCACTGGAAAAACACAATTGCTCAACATATACCAGACTTACTGGATCGCGACGGTATGATTATTACCAGAATTGTACCAACTCTAAAATCAACCTCCCAGTAGTCTAGTATAATTTAATTATTAATTCGGTTTTAATTATTGTTTTTGGGAGACCAGTTATGTCAGATACCGACTTATCTAATAGGCCTGTTGCATTAGTTACTGGAGCTTCATATGGCTTAGGAGCTGAAATAGCTATTACTTTGGCTCGTGATGGATTTAATGTGGCGGTGACTGAGCTTAGTGCCAAAGACCTAGACCAAACTGTAACTGCAATTGAGGAGGAAGATGGAGCGAGAGCCGCTTCATTCGATCTTGATTTAAGAGAAACCGGAAGCCTAAAAGAAGCGGTAGAAGGCACGATAAGCGCTATGGGAAAGATAGATGTCTTGGTTAATAATGCCGGATTACTTATTGCTAAGCCTGCTCTTGAGGTTACTCTTGATGATTGGGATCAAGTAATGTCCATAAATGTTAGGGGTTGTTACTTTATGTCTCAGTACGTAGCTCGTCACCTAATAGAGGAAGGAAGGTCTGGCAGTATAATAAATATAGCTTCAACTTTTACTGTAATAGGCACGCCTAATGTATCTCCTTATGGTGTGTCAAAGGCTGCTGTGGGCGGAATTACAAGACATTTGGCTGTTGAATGGGCTAAATATGGCATACGTGTAAACGCTGTTGCTCCAGGTACAGTTGAGACTAAATTAAGGGCGAAAATATTAGCTGCTGATCCTGAACGCAGAGCAACCAATATGGCGAAAATTCCAATGGGGCGTTTTGGAACACCAGAAGATATGGCTGGTGCCGTATCGTATTTAGCTAGCCCTTCGTCATCTTATGTTAATGGTCATGTGCTCACTGTTGATGGAGGACTGACTATTTCCTAAAATTCTTTATGATTTTTTTATCATATGATCAATACTTCATATCTGGGAGTAAAAAGAAATGCAATTTGGTATAGGACAGCCAGTCAAGAGAAAAGAAGACCCTAAATTTCTTAAGGGGTTAGGACGGTATGTATCAGACATGACATTACAAAGGCAGAGTTACGCTGTGTTCGTTTACTCCAATTATGCCCATGCTGATATCAAGTCTATAGACATCTCTGCGGCAATAAACCTTCCGGGAGTAATTTCTGTTTTAACTGGACGCGACTATGTTGGTGATGGAATGGGGCCTACTGGCGGAGTTATGCCTGAAGATATGGGAGGCCCCCCAGGGCATCGGACTTCTCATCTGCCGCTCGCCGTTGAAAGAGTTAGATTTGTTGGTGAAAGAGTGGCTGTCATAATAGCTGAAACTGAAGAACAGGCACGTGATGCTGTAGACCTTATTGCAATAGAGTACACCGAACTTCCAGCTGTGGTTATGGCGAGTGACGCAATAAAAAATAACGCGCCTCAAGTCTATAAAGAAGCTGATAATAATATAAGTTTTACACTACAATCAGGTGACTCTGCCAAAGTGGAATCGGCTTTTTCTAAAGCTGATCACATAACAAAATTATCTCTTCATAATAACCGTATTGATGCTGTGACAATGGAACCTAGAGGATGTTTGGGGGAATTTGACGCCAGCAATGGTCGTCTTAACTTTTATACGAGCACCCAAAATGTTCATGGGATAAGGCAAGGGCTTGCAAGCCAAAATCTGAACGTTCCTGAAAGCATGATACGTGTGATTGCTGGTGACGTTGGAGGCGGTTTTGGCATGAAAGGTCACGTTTATCCTGAGGAGGCGGTAGTTGCTTGGGCCTGTAAACGCGTGGGGAGGCCAGTTAAATGGATAGCGACACGCAGTGAATCCCTCATGGGAAATGATCATGGACGTGATCAATCCGTTGATGCGGAACTGGCGCTTGATGGGAATGGTAAATTTGTTGGGTTGCGATGGCGAGGGCTGCACAATGTGGGTGCTTATATTGAAGGAGCTGGGGCCATTCCTCCTCTCTTTGCGGTCAAATTAGCACCTACTGTATATGATATTCCGGCTGTTGATGTGACGAATAAGGCAGTTTTTACTAATACTTCTCCAACAGTGCCATATAGAGGCGCAGGAAGACCTGAAGCTGTTTACATTATGGAAAGATTAATTGACCTTGCTGCGCAGGAAACAGGTATAGATCGAGCAGAAATAAGAAAAATAAACTTTATAAAACCAGATGATATGCCTCACAGTACTGTTACAGGTTGGACTTATGATACAGGTGAATATTCTGCTGCTTTAGAAAAATGTCGAGATCTATCTGATTGGAATGGATATGAGAATCGAGTGATGCTTTCTAAAGAGAAAGGTCTGTATAGAGGCCGCGGCATTGTCTATTACGTAGATAACACAGGAATATTTAACGAAAGAATGGAGATACGGTTTGATCCGAGTGGTACGATAACGATTGTGTCTGGTGTCTTGTCTCATGGGCAGGGTCATGAAACCACTTTTGCTCAAATGGTGTCTGAATGGTTGCAGGTACCTTTCGAGCATATTCGACTTACTCAAGCAGATACTGACGAAGTTCCTATAGGACGAGGTACATACGCCTCGCGTTCAATGATGGTTGGGGGCAGTGCTCTTCAAGCCGCAGCAAATGATGTTATAGAGAAAGGCAAGAAATTTGCTGCACACTTTATGGAGGCTAATGTCACTGACATTGAGTTTTCTGATGGAAACTTCGTTATATCAGGTACTGATAAAGAGATGTCTCTCACTGAAGTCGCTAAAATGTCGTTTATGCCGGTTCATCTGCCAAGTGAAGAGCTAGGAGTTGGTCTACAGGGCGTAGGAGCGTTTTCTGCTGAAGTACCGAGTTTTCCAAATGGTTGTCATATAGCTGAAGTAGAAGTCGATTCAGAAACAGGTGAAGTAATAATTGATAGGTATAGTGTTGTTGATGATATAGGTACGGTCATCAATCCATTGTTAGCTCGCGCTCAAATTCACGGAGGCGTAGTTCAAGGGGTAGGGCAGGCTTTAATGGAAGACCTTTATTATGACCGAACAAGTGGACAATTACTTTCTGGATCATTCATGGATTATGGGATGCCACGAGCAGATGTGATGCCAGACATAAAAGTAGAGTTTAATCCAGTTCGGAGTAAATCTAACCCTATTGGGGCGAAAGGTGTTGGAGAAGGTGGTACTGTGGCAAGCACTCCTACGATAGTTAACGCAATACTTGATGCGCTCAAGTCATTAGGCGTCACCAGAATAGATACTCCTGTAACATCCAAAAGAATTTGGGAGGCGATTAATTCGGTCGCTTAATAAAACACGACCGTTCGATCTTCGTGGGTGATGACACGATGTTGAATGTGATAACGCACGGCTCTAGCTAAAACTAAACTTTCTAAATCCCTTCCCACGCGCTCTAACTCTTGAGGATGTTGTGCATGGGTAACTCGTGTAGTTTCTTGATCGATAATCGGACCCTCATCGAGATTAGGAGTAACATAATGCGCCGTTGCCCCAATGAGTTTTACCCCTCGAATGTAGGCCTGATCATAGGGCTTTGATCCTTTAAATCCTGGTAAGAAGGAATGGTGAATGTTTATAACCCGACCTTTGAGAATTTCACAGGTTTCGGGAGTTAGTATTTGCATGTATCTTGCTAGAACTGTTAACTCGGTGTTTGTATCTTCGATGATTTTTAAAACTTCATTTTCTTGTTGAGTTTTTGTTTCAGGTGTAATTGGTAAGTAATGATAGGGTATATCATAGAATACAGCACGCTGTTCTTGGTCTAGATGATTTGAAATGATGCCGACGACATCAACTTCTAAAGCCCCGATACTTACTCTATAGAGAAGATCATTTAAGCAATGTCCCGGCTTAGAAACCATAATTAATACTCGTGGTTTGTGGCCTTGATTATAAAGTTTCCAGTTCATAGAGAACCTTTGTGCAATTGGGTTAAACGAACTTTCTATATTTTCTACAGAAGGAGTTGTTTCGCCTGCACCAAATACTGTACGCATAAAAAATTGCCCAGATATTTCGTCGTCGAACTGTGCAGATTCTAGAATATTGCATCCCTGCTGTGCTAAAAAGCTAGCAACTTCTGCAACGATACCCATTTGATCAGGACAAGACAGATTTAAAATATAACGCCTATCAAACTCTTGACGTTTTGGCATGATTCCTCTCAAAAAATTTGTTTTACAATATTTACAATATCTATATTTAAGTATGTTTGAATATAATTTATATTCTTCTTTTAAAATGTATTAGACGATTAATTAGGATTTATAAAAGGATATAGGACATGGCTAAACCTCAATTGCGACAAGAACAGGGATGGATCTTTGATAACTTTCTTATGCTTTCAGAGAACGAAGATATTCTTCATCCAGGTATTATGGGAACGCGTCTCATTAGAGGGTTTATGCTTGAAGATTTGCATGCAGTCTACAAAAAGGTTACAGGAAGAAGATCTTTTCCGAAGGCCTGGTTCAAACGGGCAAGTTCATTAGAATCTGCTGCCAAAGCCGCTGAAGATAGTGGGCAGCTTGTAACCGCTAGAAAATTATATCACAGAGCTTCACTATGTTTTGGGCGCGCGCAACACCTCATACCTGTACATGGAAATGAGGAAATGAATAAGGCGTATAAATTATTATACGAATGTTATGATAAAGTCATTGATCTATCCAATGGGGGTATGATCAAAAATTCATTAGAGTTTTCACCAGGCAAAAAGGTTCATTGTGTTTTTCATAAAGCTGCTGGTGAAGGGCCAAAGCCAACAATCCTTATTATTCCGGGCATGGATGCTATTAAGGAAGACGTTGTTAACCCTTTTTCAAACGATTATCTCGAACGTGGTATTAACGTTTGTGCGCTGGATGGTCCGGGTCAAGGTGAATGTAACTATAACGCCGTTTGGCTAAGCCAAGATAACTATCAGATAGCTGCTTCAAGGGTCATTGATATGCTTGTAGAACGTGAAGATGTAGATCCCAATAAAATTGGTGTCATGGGAATGAGCATGGGGTCTCGGTGGGGCGTTCAAGTGGGTGCTCATGATAAACGTGTAAAAGCTGTATGTGGTCAGATGGCTAATGTTGGATCATTTGACATAATTTTCGAACAAGCTCAGCCTAACTTTAAGCGAATCTTTATGTATATGACTGGTTACACTAACGAAGATGAATTTGATAAGTTTATACTTAAGATGGATTACCTACCAGATGTTGCTAAGCGATTGAGCGTGCCTCACTTGCTTGTTGCTGGTGATATGGATGAATTATGTACGCCAGCGGATATTAAGACCTTTAGAGAAAGTCTGGCGGGGCCAACAGAATTATGGCTCTATGAGGGTGTCTTTCACCCTATGGGGGAAGTAGCTGGAGAAATATACCCAGCAATGTCCGATTGGCTTTTAAAAACTTTAAATAACGGCAGGTCCAAAGACTATGAAAAAACAGTTTATGTTGAAGAAGGTAGAAATTTAGGTGACTACGATCATGGGTAAAATTATTCTTTTGACTGAGTGTTCTATATTAATATTTACTCAGCCGCATTCTTAGCAAGTGCTAATCTAGCTTTTTCAGGTAGTCCTGTCGCTTCTATTTCTTGTATGAATGCAGATTTAGATTCCTCGTCCATTTCTAGTACCGGTGGGCGCACCGGCCCTCCGTCCATCAAGATGCATTCCTGCCAGTATTTCATTTCTGACATGGGCATTCTTCCTTTGCGCCAGTAACCTTGTATCCATTTTGAGTGTAGTTCTCTAATGGGATTTAGTGATGCTGCAAGTTTTGTTGCCTTTTCAATTTCCCCATTCAGTGCGTACTTTGTATACTCATTAATAGGCAAGTGACCTGGCACCTGATACAGATGAGGATTGTAGTTGATTAGCCATTGGTGGCCAAGTTGAGTCATATTGTGCAACCATGGTGCTTCATCAGCTACAGAAATAACTACTTCTTCTCCCACGCTGGCTTCTAACGATATGGTAGCTGCTGGTGCGGGATCAGCCTGTTTTATTGCAACTATATTTGGCAAAGATATAAGCCGTTTAGCGAGACTTGGATTAATTGGGTGACAATTGGAGGGAACATTAAATAGTACAATACCTATTTCAGTTCGCTCAGATATGTATTCATAAAAGGAGTAAACTGAATCATCGTTACCTGCTGCGACATAGGGTGTTAAGATAATTACGAAATCAAAACCTATGTCCCAAGCATGGTTGGCTAGCATTGTAGCATCTTTTACTGATTGATGATGACATCCTGCTATTTGTGGTATTCGACCATTCGCCGCATCGATCATAATTTCATGAGCGTGTTTTCTTTCGTCATTCGGCATTGACCAAAACTCAGCGATGTTACCAGAACAATAATGCCCATCGATTTCAAGCTTTGTTATGATATGATCCATATTACGGCTGTTTGCTCTATCGTCGAATTCATCTGCCTCGTTCCAACAATAGGGCATTGCAGTCCAAACTCCACGTAACATCTCCTTGGCGGCTTCTTTGGATTCATATTTGTTATATTTCATGCGGTTTCTCCTTTATAGAAACAACAATACTTGTGCCGTTATATAAATCATTAGTTTGATTTTATATTTGCCATTGCTTTTTGTAGTTCCTCGGCAGAGTCAGCCTTATTATAGTCCTGACTATGTCTCCCGTCACCAGCAGGACTTTTTACAGACCAAAATAAGCAATGACCGTCTACAGGTAAAATCCCGTGTCTAATATTTCTAGGGATATGTACAACATCGCCGGATTCTATAGTAGTAATATCGTCGCCAAGGACCATGCGCAATTTTCCTTCTAAAAGGTATATAAACTGTTCCTCGTTGGGATGAAAATGAGGAGGAGGTGCAATTCCTTCTTCGTAATGAACAAGAGCTGCTTTCATGAACTCTCCTACAAAACTCTTCATTAAGGCTGGTGCAGTATCATCAGGCTTGAAGTCGATATCAGAGAGCTTGTGATGGGGCATATTTATATCCTCGTAGATTATACAAAGTACATTTACTCAAATTACTCGAAAAATAGGGTATTTAAGAAAATGTGATTATAATGGTTAGTTTAAACACTTTTACTTTAAAAAAAACTCATTAATTCATATTTGATAAACTTAAATTTGTTTTTTGAATAATTGTAGAATATTATGAGTATGTTTATTGATTAGTAAAAATCGTATCAATTGTATTAGATATAATTGATTATATTCAAATAATGAACTTCGGGACATTTAAATAATGGCTAGATTTCGTGATTATATTCCTCAAGGAGTGATTCCAGCAGCTTTATTAGCATTTGATGATGACTTCGAGATAAATGAATCAGAAACTCGACGTCATTTTCTGTATCTATCTAACGTAGAGGGTGTGACTGCAATAACAGTAAACGGTCACTCTTCCGAAGTACATGCATGCAGTCATGATGAACAATCATTAATACTCCGCCTTGCCAGTGAAACCGTTGGTGATTATACCCCGCTTATAAACGGCATATATGCAGATGGAAGTATTGAAGCTGCGCGACTGGCTAAAATGGCTGATAACCTAGGTGCGTCTGCGCTTCTTTGTTTTCCTCCTAATTCAATGAGGATGGGAGGAATACAGCACCGCCCAGAAATGGCATTGACGCATTTTAAACGGATTGCTGATGCGACGGATCTTCCATTAATTGTTTTTCAATATGGAGATGAATTAGCATACTCATTGGATACACTGATTGAGCTTGTAGAAGAAGTTCCAAGTATAGCTGCTGTTAAAGATTGGTCAGTACCACAAAAACACGAAACCCACATAAGAGTATTACAATCATTGCCGCGTCCAGTAAATGTTTTGTCAACAAATTCAGCCTGGTTATTGTCTTCATTGGTTATGGGGGCAAATGGTTTGTTGTCTGGTGCGGGATCAGTAATCGCAGAGCTCCAAGTTAAATTATTTAGAGCTGTGCAATCAAACGATTTAGAAACAGCAAAAGAACTAGCTGATTCAATTTGGCATACTTCAGGTGTATTTTACAAAGATCCATTTGGGGATATGCATAATCGTATGAAAGAAGCGCTAGTTCTGCTAGGACGACAGAATAAGGCAGTGGTTCGACCACCTTTGGTAAAACTTAAGCAGACCGAAGTAGCCATGATTGCAGAAGCGCTGGATGCTGCCGGGATTTCATCAGATGAATCCTCGAGAGCTGCTGCTGAATAAAAAATTAGGGCAAGTTCTGAGGGTTAGGTGCTGAATAACTAATTATTTCATTATGGTAGTTTTATTTTTTTGAGTTATTTATTCTACATTTATTGTTAATGTTTATTCGATATAGATATTTATTTTAGAATTAAATTTTATGAATTAAGAGGTAAGAATAATGACTACTGCTGCTGCAAAATCCTACACGACATTATCAGATGATCGAACCGCTCCTGAACATATAGTTCTGCACGAAGATGAACATTCGAGAATGATTTATTACGTTATTCAGCCTGGTGAACAGACTGGATGGCACACACATGAATTAGATTACACTGTAATACGTGTCTCAAAAGGAACACTTACTTCTCATTTTTCTGATGGCACTAGCACAGATTTTAATTATGAGCCCGGAACAACATCTTCATATAAAGCTCCGGTTGAGCATAATGCTATTAATACTGGTGATACACCAATCATAGGATACGAAATAGAGTTTAAAAACTAATTATTAGGTAAATCGTTCCCGATATCCCAGAAAAGTCCTGCTGTAATCTGTAACCCCTCCTTTGCTATGGAGGTTAGCATATGCTCATTTGGAGCATGCTGTGAACAGCCAGTATAAGAGTGGGGTATCCAGATGGTAGAGAGATTTAAAGTGTCCATAAAAACTTCATTTGGTATACTGCCGCCTATGTTGGGAACAACAGCAGCCGGTTTTCCTAACGTTTTTTGAATCGAATAATTAGTTAATTTAGCCCAGTAATCGTTGTGATCTAGTCGTGTCGCCTTCATGCTCGACATACGCGATGGTTTAACCTCTATGTCTTTGTAACCATTTTCAATCAGATGCTTTTTCAAGGAAGGCAATACTTCATCAGCATTGGTCCCTACAACGTACCTAAGTTGACATATAGCTCTAGCAGATGGGGCTATAGCATTTTGAGTTCTCTCAATGTCACCTAATTCCATTGCTAAAACAGAGAAACTATTCCATCCAAAAACTCTTTCCTCTGGAGATAAATCTTTTTCACCCCAGTTTTTATCTATAGGTGGAGAGTTTGAACCACCAGAGATTTTAAGTTTTTTGATAATGGATTTTATTTCATTATTTAAAGAATTAGGTTTCCATGAAGGAATATTTATTTGCCCTCTCTGGTCTACTATAGAGGAGATAGCATTAGACAGAATGATACCAGGATCGCTTATCAGTCCTCCCCAATTACCAGAGTGATGTGAGCCTTTTCTTAAATTAAGACTCATTTCAAAATTAATTAGCCCTCTTGAACCTAGCACTATTGTTGCTTGATCTGGATCTACTCGAGGTCCATCAGAAGCTATAAGGACATCTGCAGATAAATCATGACTTCTGCTGGTACAAAAATCATGTAATCCTCTTGATCCCATTTCTTCATCACTTTCAATCAAAATTTTGCAGTTGAATCCAAGGTTTCTCTTTTCTTTTAGTATATGTTGTAAACAAGATATAATTATCCAATGTTGTCCTTTGTTATCTGCTGTTCCTCTTCCAAATATTTTATTTCCCCTGATAGTAAGTTTCCACGGATCTAAGCCTTTTTCCCATTTATCTTCTTGTCCAACAACTACATCTGCGTGACCATAGATTAGGACCGTAGGTAAGTCCTTATCTTCTATTCTTTTCGCGATTAAGATTGGTCCTGCTTTAGGATTGGGGTTATCTGATATCTCAGTTTCAAAATCATATCTATTTAAAGATGGAACAAGATGATCTAAAAAGTAGTTATGTAATCCTTGCAGAGAATTATCGATCTGGCTCTCTGTTTTCGCTTCTATTAAAAGGTTTAAATCTTTTATAAACTCTCCATCATCGAAATATCTTTCGATTGATTTGATTACTTTGTTTCGATCATTAGACATATTTATATCTTACTGTGAATATCTATATAATACCAATTTGGTTATTACATTTGAGGTCTGAAGGAATGAAAATATTAGTTATTGGTGGAGGTCCATCAGGTCTTTATTTTTCTTACCTTATAAAAAGGGCACACCCAGGCATAGAAATAAAAGTTGTAGAACAGAATCCGAATAATGCCACTTTTGGTTTTGGCGTAGTGTTTTCTGATAAAGCGTTAGAATTTTTACATGCTGGTGATGAACAAACATATAATTATTTAATGCCCCATATGAAATATTGGTCAGATTTAAAAATTGTTCATAAAGATGAGCATATGGCAATTGATGGTAATGGTTTTGCTGCAATTGGCCGCTTGCAGCTGCTAAAGTTACTTCAGTCTCTTTGTTTAGAAATAGGAGTTTTATTTGACTTTAATACAGAGTTTAAAGATATAAACAGTAATTATGATTATGATTATATTATAGCTGCTGACGGGGCAAATTCTTCTATTAGAAAAAGTTTCCAAGAGGAATTTAAGTCCTCTGAGACCATTCTTAAAAACCCATTTATTTGGTTCGGTACAACAAAGTTATTTGATTGTCTGAGTCTTACATTTCGATTAAACAATGATGGCGTTTTTTGTGCTCACCATTATCCTTATAATTCTGAAATGAGCACATTTATAGTTGAGACAGATCCCGAAACGTATAAAAAAGCTGGTTTTTCGGTTCAAGATGAGCATTCTATTAAGTCTTATTGTGAGCAAGTATTTGTTACTGATTTGGAGGGGCATGAGTTATTAACCAATAAATCAGTTTGGCGTTGGTTCCCTCAAATATGGAATGAGCGGTGGAGTTATGAAAATATTGTTTTAATAGGGGACGCTTTACACACAGCACATTTTTCAATTGGTTCTGGAACACGTCTTGCAATGGAAGATGCTATTTGCCTTTTTGAAGCTATAAATGAACATCAGACAGATAAAAAATCTGCATTAAGCCAGTATGAAGAGAAACGTCGTCCAAAGTTAGAAAAACTAATAGATGCTTCTATTGCAAGCGCTCTATGGTATGAGAGAATGGGTGAACTTGTTAAAAGTCTTCAGCCTTACGAGTTTGCAAAAAGCTATATGACAAGGACCGGCAGGGTAAGTGATAAAAAATTAAAGTTGATAGCTCCAAACTTTATGGAGAAATATTCTAATTCGAATACTAGTTAGGAAACTTAATTATGGAAGTTAATGATATAACAGATCGTGTCCCAAGGTCTTTGAAAATATCTAAAGACATAAACTTTGATCTTCCTGAAAAGTATAACGCCAGTGAAATTTTATTTGATAACCTAGAAAAACGACCAGATAAAATCGCTATTTATTCTGATAATGGTAATGCTACCTATAGAGAACTATGTGAAACTTCGAATAAAGTTGGCAATGCCTTGACCGGTATGGGGCTTAAACCATTTTCACGAATATTAATGGTTTTGGATGATACGGCAATTTATCCTTCAGCAATTTTCGGAGCAATGAGGGCAGGGTTTGTCCCGGTTTTGATAAACACGCTGTCTCCTCCAGAGATGGTTAATTATTATCTTAAAGATAGTCGATCAACCGTAGTTGTTATTAGTGAACCCTTCTCTCATTTAATTACTGAAGAGACAGTATCTGGAACTCATTTAAAAACTTTAATAGTTGATGGAACAATAAAGGTAGACATTCCCGAAATCTCTTCGATTATCTGGAATGACTGGATTAGCGGACATTCATCGTCTTTGGTGGCAGCAAATACAAGCAAAGATGATATGGCCTTTTGGATGTATAGTTCTGGTAGCACAGGGCGTCCGAAGGGAATCGTACATTTACATCATGACATGGCTTATACCAATGAATCTTATGCTAAAGATGTTCTATGCTTGACAGAAGATGACATATGTTATTCACCACCGAAGATATTCTTTGCTTACGGTTTTGGTAATTCTATAACTTTTCCATTTTCTGTAGGGGCCAGTGTTGTCTTAAGTACTGAGAGGCCCCAACCGGAAATAGTTTATAATCATGTTGAAAAGTATAAACCTACAGTGTTCTTTGGTTTACCAACTCTTTATAGTTCACTATTAAGTAATAGGGTTAAGAACGAAACAGCTTTTAACAGCGTTAGATTGTGTATTTCAGCTGCAGAAACTCTTTCCAGAGATTTATTTTCTGCTTGGAATTCTAGGTTTGATTTAGACATAATCGAAGGTTTAGGTTCTACAGAGGTATTGCATATTTATATTTCAAATAAATCAGAGGATTTTAAGGTAGGGTCCGCTGGAAAACCAGTTAAGGGTTATGAGGTTGAATTAAGAAATGATGAAGGTACAATTGTAGAAGGGGACGAACCCGGTGTTTTATGGGTTAGAGGTGACTCCAATGCGCCCTGTTATTGGAACAAACTGGATAAAACCCTCGAAACTATGAAGGAGGGATGGATATATACTGGAGATAGATTTGAAGTAGATGATGAAGGATTTTATTATTTTCGAGGGCGTGCAGATGACCTAATTAAGATCAGTGGACAATGGGTATATCCACTTGAAATTGAACTTTGCTTGAAAAATCATCCCTCTATAAAAGAATGTGCTGTTTTAGGCCTCACCCTGGCTGATGAACGAATGACTACAAAAGCTTTTGTCGTGCTCTCAGATGGGTATGAGGGGAACCAAATCATGACAACTGAGTTAAAGGACTATGCTCAGAAAAATTTGTTACCACATAAATACGCACGAGAGATAAGTTACATGAAGTCTCTTCCTAAAACTGGATCGGGCAAAATTGATAGACAAAAGCTTAAAGAAGATATCTAACCACAGAAACTAAAATTTTTAATTATTTTAAACAAAATCGATTATTCGTAAAATAAACGGATATAAATAATTCTTTTGAGGAGTAATAACGATGACGATTATGTCTGGTGCGCAAGTTATGGCAGATATGCTTAAGGGGTATGGTGTTACACATGTATTTATGGTTCCCGCTGTTTTGCGTCGCACTATGGTTGAATTGGAATTACGTACAGACATAAAACGGTTACATGTTCACTCAGAGAAGACAGCAGCCTACATGGCTGATGGTTATGCAAGGGCAACAGGAAGACCAGGCATTTGCATGGCACAGGTCATTGGAGCACTAAACTTGGCAGCAGGACTTCGAGATGCTCATTTGGCTCATTCACCAGTTATTGCTATGACTGGTGGCAGAGACCCTAGCACGAAGTTTCGCGGTGTTTATCAGGAGGTTGATGACGTACCAGCATTTGAACCAGTTACTAAGTTCAATGCTACTATCGATAGTGTTGATAGATTTCCGGATATGATTAGACAAGCATTTAGAGTGGCCGTATCTGGTACGCCAGGTCCTGTTCATTTGCAGTTTCAAGGTAATGAAGGGCAAATTGATGCAGAAGAGGCTGAAATGGAGGCTATTTGTGAGATGATGTTTAGTCAGGTTCCACCATTTCGACCTGAGCCATCTGAGACAGATCTTAGATCTGCGTTAGATCAATTAGAGTCCGCTGAACGGCCAGTGATTATAGCAGGTGGTGGCGTGAGAGCATCGGGTGCATCATCGGCGCTATTGGCTTTGGCTGAACGATTAAATATTCCAATAGCTACTTCACTCAATGGTAAGGATTCTATTCCAGGCAATCATCCTCTTTCTGTTGGAGTGGTAGGCACTTACTCACGTGAGAGTGCTAACAGAGTGGTAAATGAAGCAGATCTAGTTGCTTTCATTGGCACTACCGCTGGAGGAATGACAACACATTTTTGGCAAGTTCCTCCCATTGGTATAGCTGCTATTCAGATAGATCTTGAACCTGAGACTATTGGAAGAAATTATCCTTTGAAAGCTTCGGTTCAAGCGGATGCCAAAGTTTCTTTGGAAAGAATGTTAGCCCTGACGAACGCTGAATCCGCTTCTAGCCGATCTAAGTGGATCGAGAGGGCATCCTTGATTGTAAACGAATGGAGAGGAAAGTTTCATGATTTATTAAACTCTGACTCTTTACCAATAAGACCTGAACGTATCTGTAATGACTTATCAAAGCACTTACCAAATGATGCTATTGTTGTTGCGGATACTGGTCACGGAGGAATGTGGATGGGTGGGATGTATGATCTGCGTTCACCAAATCAAAGTTACATGAGGAGCGCAGGTCATCTGGGTTGGGCTTTTCCTGCCGCTCTAGGTGCTAAATGTGGCGCGCCAGACAGACCTGTTTTTTGTTTCACTGGTGATGCCGGATTTTGGTATCACATCGCTGAAGTTGAAACAGCGGCTCGTTGGGGTATAAAAACCGTAACCCTTGTAAATAATAATAGTTCTGGAAATCAGTCTAAGAGA
>JAKUPN010000015.1 GCA_022449545.1 Alphaproteobacteria bacterium
CCCACTTTATTATTAATTATCATGCTACGACCGAGATCTACCCTCTTTCCCTTCTCTACGCTCTTCCGATCTCAATCGGGGTAATCCCCTGAGAGACCTCAACCAACTGGATGAAGCACTAGAAAGTTATGACCGTGCTATTGCTCTCAAACCGGATATGGATTTTATATTTGGTGCTTCATTACATAACAGAATGAACCTTTGTATCTGGGAAAATCTATCAAATAACCTTAATAAATTAATAGATAAAGTTAAAAATGGAGAAAAGGTTTCTAGACCCTTTCCGATGTTGTCTCTGATTGACGACCCTAGTATTCAAAGAAAAACTACGGAAATTTTCGTTAACGAGAAACACCCACAGACTAATATTTCTCCTAAAATATACCAATATCAAGAACATAAAAAAATTCGGATTGGGTACTTCTCTGCTGACTTTCATAATCATGCAACGATGCATTTAATGGCAGAGTTGTTTGAATGTCATGATAGAGATAAATTTGAACTCATTGCGTTCTCGTTTGGGCCCGATAGTCAGGACAAATGGAGACAAAGAATTCTTTTATGTTTTGATAAATTTATTGAGGTTAGAACCCAGTCAGAGCAAGATATAGCATTGTTATCCCGAAACATTGGCATTGATATTGCTGTTGATTTAAAAGGATTTACCGGGGATAATCTTTTCAATATATTTACAGAGGGTAGTGCACCGGTACAGGTTAACTATCTTGGATACCCAGGTACAACAGCGGCAGAATATATGGATTATATTATTGCCGATCAGACACTAATTCCTGAAACACATCAGAGATACTACTCAGAGAAAGTTGTCTACCTACCCAACAGTTATCAAGTCAATGTATCTAAAAAGAAAATCTCTAAGACACCATTAACACGACATGATGTAGGGTTACCAAATTCGGGTTTTGTATTCTCATGCTTTAATAACAACTATAAAATTACACCACACACATTTTTCTGTTGGATGAGGATAATTGAAGCAGTTGAGGATAGCGTACTTTGGTTATTTGAAAGTAATAGAAGTGCTGCAAGCAATCTAAAAAAAGAAGCATCAAAGTTAGGCATTAATGAAGATAGATTGTTCTTTGCTAAATATGTTTCTGTTGAAGAGCATTTAAACAGAATACAGTTAGCCGATCTTTTCCTTGATACTCTACCTTATAATGCTCACACAACGACCAGTGATGCACTTAAAATGGGATTACCCGTGATAACTTGTATGGGAAACTCTTTTGCCAGCAGAGTTGGTGCAAGTCTGCTGAATGCTGTTAATTTACCGGAATTGATTACGACGACCCAAGAGCAATACGAGTCACTTGCTATCCAACTAGCATTACAACCAGAAAAGTTAAAAATCATCAAAGACAAGTTAATCAATAATGTACCCACAGCGCCGCTATATGACACCCCATTGTTTACACGACATCTCGAGTCTGCCTATTTGACTATGTATGACAGATACCAACATGGATTAGATCCAGATCATATTTATGTGTAAAAACGTATTGGGTATAGGTGTTGGTGCTATATACAGACTAATCAACACACAAAAGTTTATACTTTTATAATAGACCAATCCCCATATGTTAATTCATACGGTTTGTTAATTATTTCTTCTCTTAATCTTCTTTTCTTTAATATTGAATGTACATGAGCACTCTTAAACTTATGCCCTCTTGGTGTTTTATACCCATGCTCATTTAACCAATGTCCAATCCTTTTATAACCTAAACCATCGTTTTGAAGTTCAGTTATTTTCTCAAACAGAAAATCTTGGTATTCAGATAAGGGTGGAATGTTAAGATAACCACAACGTATGGTGACATTGACACACACATAGGACACTATTTTACGAACACGTCCTTTCGGACTTACTCCACGGTCACGCTTTTAGCCAAATTACGTGGTTGATCTACATCTGTACCCCTTATTACAGCAGTATGATAGGCTAATAGTTGTATTGGTATGGAATATAAAAGAGGGGCAACAAAGTCATCAATCTTGGGCATGGTGATGCTCGCCCAGCTTTTTTTCTCTAATCTCTTAACACCTTCATGATCAGAAATAAAAACTACCTTACCTCCCCGAGCTATAACTTCTTGAACATTTGAAAGTGTCTTTTCAAAAAGTTCTCCTGGTGGAGCTAACGCTATAACCGGAACGCCATCGTCGATTAGTGCAATCGGTCCATGTTTCATTTCTCCAGCCGCGTATCCTTCTGCATGAATATAAGAGATTTCTTTCAACTTTAATGCACCTTCAAGGGCAATTGGATAAGCTGTTCCACGACCTAGATAAAGCACATCTCGTGATTTAGAAATATTGATAGCCAACTCCCTAATATCTTGGTCATGGTTTAAAACCTCTGCCATCCTTGAAGGCACTTCAGTAAGTGATTTGGCTAGCGAAGCAGCCTTAACGTGTTCAAGGGTGCCATTCGCTTTGCCTACGGCTATAACGAAACATGCTAAAGACGTTAATTGTGTAGTGAATGCTTTTGTCGATGCAACTCCGATCTCAGGACCTGCTAGAGTAGGCAACACAACATCCGATTCACGTGCAATTGAGCTTTCGCCAACATTTACAACAGAGACTATGTGCTGATCATTTTCACGACAATGACGCAAAGCAGCAAGGGTGTCGGCTGTTTCACCAGATTGGCTAACAAAAAGAGCTATACCACCTTTGGGCAGAGGTGCATCACGATAACGAAACTCAGAAGCAACATCTATCTCAGCTGGTATTCTTGCTATCCTTTCCAACCAATACTTTGCAACCCATCCAGCATAACAAGCCGTACCGCAAGCAACTAAATTTACTCTTGATACTTCTGACAAATCGAAAGGAAGGGACGGAAGAGTAATTTCTAATGTGTGAGCGTTTAAATAGCTCTGAAGAGTGTCACCAACAACCGCTGGTTGCTCGAAAATTTCTTTTTGCATGAAATGCTCAAAATTTCCCTTCCCTATAGTAGCACCTGATAAAGCCGTTTCCATTTCATCACGTTGAACAGGAGTACCGTTCTTGTCATATATATCAGCTCTCTCTGAAGTGACTATGGTCCAATCACCTTCTTCCAAATAACAAATGCGTTTAGTAAGAGGCGCAAGTGCATGAGCGTCTGATCCTAAATACATTTCACCGTCTCCGTAGCCTAAAGCCAAAGGACTACCGCGTCTTGCACCTACTATAAGATTATGTTCACCAGCAAAAATAACCGCTAAAGCAAAAGCACCCTCAAGCCGGTCCAAGGACGTCTTTACCGCTACGTTTATTGAAGCCCCATTCTCTAACTCTCGAGTTATCAAGGCAGAAATGGCCTCAGTGTCAGTATCACTTTCAAAAATGTATCCTGAAGAATTTAATTCATCACGTAATTGTTGAAAGTTTTCAATTATTCCGTTGTGAACAACAGCAACTTTATGTGTAGCATGAGGATGTGCATTTCTTTCATTAGGTGCCCCATGAGTGGCCCAGCGAGTATGTCCAATACCAACCTCACCAATTAAGGGGTTGTCTTTAAGTTCATTCTGTAAATTGACTAACTTGCCCTCTGCGCGTCGTCTTTCTATCCGACCGTTAACCAAAGTCGCTATACCGGCAGAATCATAACCACGATATTCGAGCCGTCGTAACCCAAGAAGTAAACGTGGAGCAACATCTCCTTTACTTAGAATGCCTATAATACCGCACATACTGATCAGAACTCTTTTTCGTCAGCTTTTCGAAGATAGATGTTTTTTTCTAAACGACTTTGCCCAGTCGGGTTTTTCATTTTGTGAAGTCCTCTCTATAGCTAGCGAATTAGAGGAAACATCTTTCGTGACGGTACTTCCTGCCGCAATTATGGCCCCATCACCTATCGTAATGGGAGCAACTAATGCAGTGTTTGAGCCAATGAACACTTTATCGCCAATATATGAACGATGTTTTACAAAGCCATCATAGTTACAGGTAATTGTTCCTGCGCCAATATTTGTTTTATGTCCAATTTTGGTATCACCTATATAACTCAAATGATTAACTTTAGTATCATTTTCAATTTCTGAATTTTTTATCTCAACAAAATTTCCCACCTTAACATCAGTCCCTAATTTGGTTCCCGGCCGTATTCGAGCGAAAGGTCCAATCACAGCACCGTCATTAACAATTGCTCCTTCTATGTGACTGAATGGTTTAATTTCGACATTGTTTCCAATCTTAACTTCGGGGCCAAAAACTACGTTGGGATGAATAACTACATCCTGTCCCAATGAAGTGTCATGTGAAAACCACACAGTAGATGGGTCTACCAAAGTTACACCATTCTCCATAGCTTTAGCTCTTAATTTATCTTGTAAAACTGATTCAGCTGTCGCTAATTCTTCGCGGTTATTAACTCCCATTAATTCTTCCTCTTCAGCTTCTATGAAACCAATCCTTAACCCTTTTCCTCTCCCTATTTTAACTATGTCGGTAAGATAATATTCTCCTTTAGCATTTCTATTGTTCAACTCTTTTAGCAAACCAAAAAGATGTTCACCTGAAACCACCATCAGTCCGGAATTACAAATTTCAATTTTCAATTGTTCTATACTAGCATCCTTAGCCTCAACAATCTCAATTAGATCACCGCCATGACCTATTACTAATCGCCCATAATTTGCGGGGTTTTCTGGCCTAAACCCCACAACAACAATTTCAGATTCATTTTTACATGCATTTATTGCTGAGATTATTGTATCTCTACTTACCATAGGGGTATCACCAAAAAGTATGAGTAACGGATCTTTTTCACTTCTTAAAAGTGCAGCCGCTGAGTTAACAGCATCGCCTGTTCCCAAACGTTCTTTTTGTATGCAAACTTCATAAGGATGAACAAAATTATCAATACTCTCCATTCCTGGCCCTCTAACGACCGCCAATATTTTTGGATTTAAGGATTCAACAGTCTCAAGCAGATTTAAGAGCATTGGTCTTCCTGCAAGTTTATGCATTACCTTAGGAAGTTTCGAATTCATCCGAGTACCTAAACCGGCAGCCAGTATAAGAGCAGAAAAAGGAGTGTTAGGCATATTTAAACTTTTTGATACATCTGGTTTTCAAAAAAATAACCTTTTCACCAATCTAAGATTTTCGAAGAATGCCATAATCGCAATGTAGGGTCCAAGTCACTTATTATTGAAATTTATTACAAAAAAATAATTAATGTAAAAGCAATATATATAAAACATTGGAACAAAATTGATTCAAATCAATTGAATAGCAAAATTTTAATTTTTGTCTACATTTGGGTATTTGAATAGATTTCCTTGAGCCGAATCTTCTTTTTCTGCGGCTGCGGGATCTGAAATCTCAGAATTAATTGGCTTAATTAGAGTATCTTCATCATTACTGACTGAGTTTACTTTTTTTGAAATTTGCCATTTGGTAATAGCTTCGTCCGTTGGTACAGAAACAATGCCACTTAAAATAGATAAATTGGTTTTCCCATAAGTAAGCCAATTCTTAATATTAGAATCAGATAGAATTACAGGCATACGAGAATGGATTTCTGATAGATCTTTATTAGCCTTGGTCGTAAGTATTGCACACGTTTTTATCTCTTCTCCATTTGACGAGATCCAACTCTCCCATAGTCCTGCAAGAGATAAAAAGCCTGAATTAGTAGAAGTGATCCAGAACGGCTGTTTAGATTCGTTCCATTCATAAAATCCACTTATAGGAATTAGGCACCGTCTTTTGCGATACGCATCTCGAAAACTAGGCTTTTCATGGGCTGTTTCTGCCCTTGCATTTATCAACTTTGTTCCCATTGAAGCATCTTTAGCCCACCCAGGAATTAAACCCCACCTAAAATACCCAGCAGTATAATTTTTGTTTAAACCATCATTTGATGAGGTAATTGATAGAATTGGCTGCGAAGGAGCAATGTTATACCTGGGACGCAAGTTCATAGGTTGAATATTAATTTTATAGAACTGCCTAATCTCTTCCCATGAGTGAATTAGCGCGAATCGGCCACACATTTGTAAATTTTTCCTTAAATACTGATCGTTTCGAAAAAAAATAGATAATGTTTGCTTAGTTAAAACAAAAATGAAAGTTGATATTAGAAATTAATTGAAATTAACCACTCTTTTTAAAAATGTTTCGAATAATATTCATTAAAATGTAAAAAAAATAGCTAAGGATTGACGAAAAAATTCAATAGAGTAAGATGTTCACGTATTGTTCACGGTGACAGGTGGTCAATATTTAGTGTTACACTGGGTACTCGCGACAACATGTTGTAGAAGTTTCCATATTATTACTCGGAAATCTACTCACAGCATGTGGATGACCTGGTTACCGATCTAAAGGGGGCATTACGTATGGATGGATCTGTGGGCGTTTCGCCTGACAAAAGTGTTGTGGATAAAGTGATGAAAACAGAAGAGATTGTGGAAAGTACAGAATCTGATGACCACTTTGTAGATCAGAAAAAAGAATCTGTGGAATCTAATCAGAATTATCAACCATCTTTGTTTGACGATACAATACTTTCGGGTGAAGCAAATCAAACTACGAAAAAGAAAGACGCCTTATCCGTTTATCAGACGGAAAGAGTAAAAATATTTATCGATCCATCACGAGATGAGAATCTGACTGCATTTGGCAGAGAAACATTAGAAGATCGTTATTTGCTCCCTGATGAAGCAGGAGAACCACAAAAACTTTTTGCCAGAGTGGCCTCTCATTACGCTGATAATTCTGAACATGCACAACGTATTTACGATTATATTTCTAATCTCTGGTTTATGCCTGCCACACCTGTTTTGTCTAATGGCGGTTCAAAACGTGGTCTTCCTATTTCCTGTTTTTTGAATGAAGCATCCGATTCGTTAGAAGGAATAGTTGATTTGTGGAATGAAAATGTTTGGTTGGCCGCTCGCGGAGGAGGTATAGGTAGCTATTGGGGAAATCTTCGATCTATTGGTGAACAGGTAGGAAGAAATGGTAAAACATCTGGAGTGGTGCCCTTCATACGCGTAATGGACTCCCTGACTTTAGCAATCAGTCAAGGGTCGTTGCGTCGAGGATCTGCGGCCGTTTATTTACCTATTTCCCACCCTGAAATTGAAGAGTTTGTTGAAATGCGACGTCCGACTGGTGGCGATCCAAATCGCAAAACCCCTAATTTACATCACGGAGTTCTAATTTCTGACGACTTCATGCGTGCTGTAGAAGATGATGACGATTGGGCTTTGCTAAGCCCTAAAGATGGAGCACCCATTTCTCGTGTATCCGCTCGCTCACTTTGGATTCGTGTCTTGACCGCTAGGGTTGAAACCGGGGAGCCTTACATAATTTATTCTGACACTGTAAATAAGAGTATCCCTGAGCATCATAAATTAGCCGGGCTCAGCGTTAAAACCTCTAACCTTTGTTCTGAGATAACATTGCCAACTGGCATTGACCACCATGGTAAAGACCGAACAGCCGTATGCTGCCTGTCGTCACTAAATTTAGAAAAATTTATTGAATGGAAAAAACATCCGACCTTTATTGAAGACGTAATGAGATTTTTGGATAATGTTCTACAAGATTTCATTGATAATGCTGCTGATTCATTTAATAGAGCGACTTACTCAGCTATGAGAGAACGTTCAGTCGGCTTAGGTGTGATGGGTTTTCATTCCTTTTTACAAAGTCAGATGGTGCCATTTGAATCAGCCGTTGCTAAAGGCTGGAACCACAATATGTTTAAACACATTAAAACAAACGTTGATAATGCCTCACAAACATTAGCCAAAGAACGGGGGGCGTGTCCTGATGCAGAAGATTACGGAATTATGGAGCGTTTCTCGAATAAAATAGCCATAGCCCCCACTGCCTCGATCTCTATAATTTGTGGTGGCTCTTCCCCTGGCATCGAACCTATTGCCGCAAATAGCTACACACACAAAACACTATCTGGATCATTTAACGTTCGTTCTAAAGCACTTAAGAAGCTTTTATCTGAAAAAGATAAAAATATAGATGAGGTCTGGTCTTCAATAACAACTAATGAAGGATCTGTTCAACATCTTGATTTCTTATCAGAAGAAGAAAAGGCAGTATTCAAAACAGCTTTCGAAATTGACCAAAGGTGGGTGATTGATTTAGCTGCAGATAGAGCTGATCAAGTTTGTCAATCTCAATCGCTAAATGTCTTCCTTCCTGCTGATGTACATAAAAGAGATCTTCATCAAATACACTACCAAGCATGGAAAAAAGGAGTAAAAAGTCTTTATTACTGTCGCTCCAAATCTCTACAACGATCGGAAAGTGTTGCAGCGATCCCTGTGGTAGAGTTAACTGCTGATGAAGAGGCCGATCGCGCTGCCGCGAGCCACAATGATTATGAAGAATGCCTCTCTTGCCAATAAATTATTCAGTCTTTTAAATAAGAGATTGAAAGTTTTTAAATAAGAGATTGAAAAAAGATTAATTAAAAAATGTTTTGATAATCTGATTTAGAGTGAGAATTTTATGTCGTTATTGGAAGAAAGAATTCAATATAAACCTTTTAAATATCCATGGGCGTATGATGCCTGGCTACAACAGCAACGAGTTCATTGGCTCCCAGAAGAAGTTCCTCTGGCTGATGATGTCAAAGACTGGCATAGGGTATTAACCGCTGGTGAGAGAAATCTACTTACACATATTTTCCGATTCTTTACTCAATCAGATGTCGAAGTAAATAATTGTTATATGAAGCACTATTCCCAAGTGTTTAAGCCTACCGAAGTTCAGATGATGTTATCTGCATTTTCTAATATAGAGACAGTGCATATAGCTGCTTATTCTCACCTTTTAGATACTATTGGCATACCGGAAAGTGAATACTCAGCCTTTCTAAAATACCAGCAGATGAAAGATAAGTATGACTACCTTCAGGAGTTTAATGTCGATTCAAAAGAGAATATAGCAAAAACTCTAGCTATGTTCGGAGCGTTTACCGAAGGTCTTCAATTATTTGCGAGTTTTGCAATATTGATGAACTTTCCCAGGTTTAATAAAATGAAAGGGATGGGACAAATCGTAACCTGGTCTGTTCGTGACGAGAGCCTTCATACAGCTTCAATTATAAAACTTTTTCGTACTTTTGTAGACGAAAACCCAGAAGTCAGAACCGAAGAATTGGAACGTGATCTATACATCAATTGCGAAACAGTAGTGACACACGAAGACGCATTTATTGACCTTGCTTTTGAGTTAGGTCCGATTGAAGGTTTAAATGCTCATGAAGTCAAACAATATATAAGATACATTGCTGACCGAAGACTTATGCAGCTTGGATTACAGCCCGTACATCGTATAGAAAAAAATCCACTTCCCTGGATGGAGGAAATGCTCAACGGAGTGGAGCATGCTAATTTCTTCGAAAATCGTGCAACAGAATATTCTAAAGCCGCAACCCAAGGAAATTGGGAAGAAGCATTCGAATAGAGAAAGTCGAAAAATCAAAATATTTTATTTCAGATTACTCTGACCTTAACATTGGAAAAAATTTCAATACCTTCTATGGCCTTTGTACATGAATGCTGATCAAGCAATTATTTTTGTTATATTAGCTACAGCCATGATTTTATTTTTATGGGGTCGTTGGCGTTATGATTTCGTTGCATTTAGTGCTCTTGTAATTGCTGTAATAATAGGCCTGATTCCCGCTGAAGATGCTTTTCTAGGCTTTGGTCATCCGGCAGTTATTACTGTAGCAACAGTTTTAATCATTAGCCGATCTATTCAAATATCTGGTGTTTTGGACCATCTAGTTAACATATTATTTAAAAAAACCATAAGCCAGTCATTACAAGTAGGCGCCCTATCAGGGATAGGAGCGGTTTTTTCGACTTTTATGAATAACGTTGGAGCATTAGCTTTGCTAATGCCCTTGGCTTTACGACTAAATAAAAAACCATCCATCCTACTAATGCCCTTATCATTTGGATCGATATTGGGTGGTCTTATTACTTTAATAGGCACACCTCCAAATATAATTATCGCTACATATAGAGCAGATGCTTTAGGGAAGCCCTTTCAATTGTTCGATTTCGCTCCAGTAGGCTTACCTTTAGCAATTATAGGATTATTTTTTATAACAATTATTGGTTGGAGACTTATTCCTCAGAACCGAGACGGTGCAACTTCATCAGGTAATGCTTTTAAAATTCATGATTATATTTCAGAGGCCTTAATACCCGAAGGGTCCAGTTTGATCGGGAAATCAATCGCAGAACTGGAACATCTTATTGAAGATCGTTCGATAGTAGTTGGTCTATTACGTAATAACTTGAAAATACTCCACCATCTCAGAAACCAAATTCTTCAAGCTAATGATAGACTACTTGTTAGGATAGATCCTACAGTACCAGAAAAGCTATTTATTAATAATGACTTAAGTTTACCCAGCGAAAGCAGATTAGACGAAGTAAATTTAGGCTCAGAGAATGCCACCTTAATCGAAACCGTAGTGCCGCCCGGATCAAAAATTGAAGGTCAATCAGCTCGAACTCTTCAATTTCGTCGTCGGCATAACTGTGCGTTAATCGCCCTCGCCAGACAAGGAAGACCTATTAGAGAGCAACTTTCTACTGTCCGTTTTAAAGCGGGCGATGTATTATTGTTCCAGGGTGAACCTGACGATTTAAGTGAAGCTATTTCGAACTTGGGATGTCTTCCTCTTGCTGAACGTGATGTTTCAATCAAAACCCCAAAAAGAAAATGGCTGCCTTTGACTATCTTCGCTGCTGCAGTAGTTGTTACAGCCTTAGGTATAATTCCAATTCATATTTCTTTTTCTACTGCTGTAATTTCTTTAATCTTACTAAACTGGATAACTCCCCAGGAAGCCTATGAGGCTATTGATTGGCCTGTGATAATACTTTTAGGTTCAATGATTCCCATAGGGAATGCCCTTCATACAACTGGTAGCACTGATCTAATAGCGACTGAATTCTTTAGAATTGCAGAAAACGTGCCTGTTTTTTTAATACTTGCCTTACTTTTAGTTATAACTATGACGCTATCAGACTTAATGAATAATGCCGCAACTGCAATAATAATGGGTCCCATCAGCTTTGCTATAGCACAACAATTAGAAATGAATCCTGATCCCTTTCTCATGGCTGTTGCAATCGGTGCTTCTTGTGCTTTTTTAACGCCTATAGGTCATCAAAATAATGTTTTGGTGATGGGGCCAGCGGGATATAAGTTTGGGGATTATTGGCGCATGGGCCTCCCACTAGAATTACTAATTGTTATTATTTCTATCCCGCTCTTGATGTTGTTTTGGCCTGTTTAAAAATTACTAAATTGCCGCCTCTAAATCTCTTTGTTGCTGAGGCTTAAACCCAACTATCAACCCGTTTTCGACTTCAATTACGGGCCTTTTTATAAGAGTGGGGTTTTCCACCATCAGGGCTAAAGCAGTATCTTCGGTAACATTTTCTCTTATTACATCCGGCAAATTCCGCCATGTAGTACTTCCCCGATTGATTAAGGTTTCCCAACCAACCTCCATTGCCCAAAGAGTTAATCTCTCAATATCAACACCATCTGCCCTGACATCGAGGTAACGATGTGGAACATCTCTTCTTTCTAGCCACTTCAATGATTTTTTTGTGGTATCACACGTTTTAAGACCGTAAACAGTTAACATCGAAGTAGACCCATTTTGTTATTTATCCTTAAATTGACACTTTATCCCAACAAAATACTAAAAATTAGTAAACAGATCTATCATCAAGACTAGAGGTAGAGCGTCACTTACCTTATCATATTAACTGATTCTAATCATATTTTCAGAAAAACGAATTATGGAGTAACCTCATGGGTCAATTCGGCATAGGGCAAGCCGTTAAAAGAACGGAAGATCAACGTCTACTTACTGGTGACGGAAAATACAATGATGATTTTGATCTCGATAGGCAGACTTTTGCGTATATCATGCGTTCCCCTCACGCACATGCCGAAATTTTGCATATTGATACAGAGGAATCTAAAAATTCCCAAGGTGTCTTGCTGGTTTTAACCGGAGATGATGTGAGGAAGGATGAAATTAGTCCAATGCCCTGCGCGATACCTATAAAAAATATAGATGGGAGTGACCGGTCTGATACTTACCGGCCTATATTAGCGCAAGGTAGAGTCCGCCATGTTGGTGAACCAGTTGTGGCTGTTATAGCTGAAACATTAGCCCAAGCCCGAGACGCTGCGGAACTAATTGACATCAGCTATGAAGAACTGCCCTCAACAACCGATACTTATCATTCGGCAGACCCTAACTCTCCCAAAGTACACGAGAACCTTCCAAATAACATATGCTTTGACTGGGGAAAGGGAGATCACGATAAAACTGAAGAGGCTTTTAAAGCTGCTTCTAAAGTAACAACCCTAAAACTGATTAATAACAGAATCGTGGTAAATTCAATGGAACCACGAGGAGCAATTGGAGATTTTGATTCTCAAACGGGTCGCTCAACCCTCTACAGTTCTTCTCAAGGAACACACGGACTAAGAGATGCTATCAGTGAAGAAATTCTAAAAATAGGGAAAGAAAATCTGAGAGTAATAACGGGTGATGTAGGTGGAGGTTTTGGAATGAAAATTTTTCCTCATCCAGAACAGCCGATTGTTGTGTGGGCATCACGTAAACTTAATCGCCCGGTTCGATGGGTTTCTGAACGAAATGAAGGATTTTTATCCGATATTCAAGCGAGAGATCATGTCACCACTGCGGAGATGGCAATGGATGAAAATGGAAAATTTTTAGCTTTAAGAGTTACCACTCATGCGGCCCTAGGGGCCTATCTGTCTCAATATAGTACATACATTCCTACTGAAGCGGGAACAGGGATGTTAAACGGATTATATTCAATTCCAACAATATGGGTAAACGTTAAAGGGGTGCTAACAAACACGGTTCCAACAGATGCCTATCGCGGAGCAGGTCGTCCAGAAGCGATTTATTGCATCGAAAGATTAGTCGATAAATGTGCTCGAGAATTAGGAATATCACCTAATCAAATACGTGAACGAAACTTCATCAAGCCCGAGCAGCTTCCTTATACAACCGCCTTAGGGGATGTCTATGATAGCGGTGAATTCGTGGAATTAATGAATTCTGGAATGGAAAAAGCAGATTGGAACGGTTTCGAAACAAGAAAAAAGAATAGTGCTGACAAAGGAAAACTTCGTGGCATTGGCATGGCTACATACGTGGAAAAATGTGGTGGAGGGAACGCGGAAACGGCAGATGTAAAATTTGAGGAAGACAAGGACCACATAACAATTTTCATTGGCACCGTTACTAATGGACAAGGCCACGATACAGCTTATAAGCAAATTATGTCTGACCGTCTTGGAGTTGACACCGATAATATAACTGTTGTTCAAGGAGATAGCGATAAAGTACCTCCAGGAATGACAGGTGGCTCCCGTTCAGTAACAGTCGGAGGAGTAGCAATCTCTAAGGCTTCTGAAAATATTATTGAAAAGGGTAAACATATTGCTGCCCATATATTAGAAACAGCCGATGAAGATATCGACTATGAAGAAGCAAATTTTCGTGTCACGGGAACTGATCGAATGGTTTCTTTATTTGATGTTGCCCGTGCCTCAAAAGATCCTAGTAATTTACCAGATGGCACCGATGCCGGCTTGGACGAATCATACAGTCACTTACCTGATGCTGCCACTTATCCAAATGGATGTCATGTTTGCGAAATCGAGATAGACCCTGAGACAGGAGTGGTAGAAATACTGCGCTATACTGTGATGGATGACTTTGGAGACATTATAAACCCTTTATTAATAGAGGGGCAAGTTCATGGAGGAATTGTGCAAGGATTAGGGCAAGCCTTACAAGAACACACAGTTTATGACGAGGAATCTGGTCAGCTTCTTACAGCGTCCTTTATGGATTATACACTACCTCGAGCAGGTGACCTACCATACTTCGATTTCAACATGAGAAACGTAAGATGTAAGACCAATCCATTAGGTATCAAAGGATCGGGGGAAGCTGGCGCAATCGGCGCTCCCCCTTCTGTTATTAATGCAATAATTGATGCCCTCTCGCCTGATGGAGAAAATATAGATATAGATATGCCGGCTACACCCGATGTGATTTGGCGAGCTGCCAATCAATCTCTAGCGGCAGAGTAACACAATTAAGTGAAGCGGGAGTAGGCTGTTGCCAAACGAATATCAGTCCATGCTTAAAGCAGTAGGAAATATTGCTTATGAAGCAGGCATGGAAATTATGAAATTTTATTCAAAAAATTATGATTCTCATTTTAAAACTGATGGTACTCCTGTAACTGAGGCAGATGTTGCCGCAGAATCCATAATATTGCCTGCTCTCCAAAGTTTAACCCCCGAAATTCCAATAGTATCTGAAGAAAGTGCAGCAGGAGGTCATATTCCTGATATATCTGGAAAAAACTTTTGGCTGGTCGATCCACTAGACGGCACCCGTGAATTCATTAAAGGTAGTGATGAGTTTACAGTTAATATTGGTCTAGTTATTAACCTAGAACCTGTTTTGGGTATTCTTTATTCCCCAGCTAAAAATGTGACATATTTTGGATCGGGGTTAGGCTCTGCAATGAAAAAAGAAAAAGGGAGTTCTCCAAAATCAATCAACTGTAGAGAAATACCGTCGAAAGGTCTTGATGTATTGGTCAGTCGTTCATATAGCACAAGCAAGCGCTTAGATGACTACCTTTCCAGTAAAAAAGTGCATTCGCGAATACCTTGCGGTAGTGCGCTGAAGTTTGGTCTTTTGGCTGCCGGAGAGGCAGATTTATACCCGCGTTTTGGCCCCACCTACGAATGGGATACGGCCGCAGGTCATGCTATAATTTTAGCAGCTGGTGGAAACCTGAGCACCTTTAGTGGTAACCCTTTATCCTACGGAAAATCAGAAGACAAATTTTTGAATCCAGGGTTCATAGCATTCGGACAAAAATGATTAATAAACTGAAAACATCAACTGCTGGGGCTAGTTATAAAGCTGCAAATATCCTAAACAAAGGCGGAATTGTAGCCTTCCCCACTGAGACTGTTTACGGTTTGGGCGCTGACGCTAGAAATGAAGAAGCAGTTTTAAAAGTTTTTAGAGTAAAAAAACGACCTTCTTTTAATCCCCTAATAATTCATCTTGCTGATATAGAATTAGCAAAGCGTCAAGCAGAGTTTAACGCTTTAGCAATTTATGTGGCTGAAGTTTTTTGGCCTGGTCCTTTGACACTAGTGCTTCCAAGAGCAAGCGACTGCAACGTATCGAGAATAGCCTGCGCAGGGCTAAAAACCCTTGCATTAAGGGTACCTGAAAACCCTGCAGCTCAGGATTTATTAACGACCTTTTCGGGCCCCATAGCTGCCCCGAGTGCTAATATATCAGGGTCTGTAAGTCCAACTAGAGCAGATCATATTTCTGATTCATTGCTAGATAAAACCGACCTTATTTTAGATGGTGGCCCCTGTAAAATAGGTTTAGAGTCTACAGTATTAGATTTGACAGTAGATCAGCCACGCATACTTCGTCATGGAGCTATACCTCTTGAGAGCTTGATAGAAAAACTAGGAGATATAAAAGAATATAATCATAGCAGTAACACGGAAATTAAGTCTCCTGGATTACTTCGTAGGCATTATGCAACTAATCAACCCTTAAGATTAAATGCAATAACAGCTCAGCCTAATGAGGCTTATTTGGCTTTTGGCGATTGTACTTCTAAAAACGCGGCAATTGTAAGAAATCTTAGTGAATCGGGGGATCTAAGTGAGGCCGCCAATAAACTTTTTCTGTTGTTGAGAGAGCTAGATATGCCCAAGTACGAATCTATAGCGGTTGCCCCAATACCTAATGAGGGTTTAGGAAGAGCTATCAACGATCGCTTGGAAAGAGCTGCAGTAAAATCTTAATTACATTTATAATAGAACAGCAATTTATTTTAACAATCTAGAGAATAGATCTAACTTAATGAAAATCGTCAAGAAAAATATATCCTGTTCAATTCCCGAAGGGTTCGTACAGGAAATTCATAAAATTGTTGGAAAAAATGGTGTGATCACAAACCCCTCTGACATGACACCTTACTTAGAAGAAACAAGAGGGATATATGTAGGAGCTAGCCCTGCAATTATAAGACCCAAGGACACTCTTCAAGTCTCTAAAATTGTTGCAATGTGTTCCAAAGAAAACATTGGAATAGTTCCCCAAGGAGGAAATACAGGATTATGTGGAGGGGGTGTTGCATCAGGAGAGTTAATAATTAATTTAGAAAGAATGAACGAAATTCGTTCTATTGACACAATCAATTATACAATAACCGTAGACGCTGGATGTATTCTTTCTGACTTACAAAGAGTTTCGGAAGAAAACGATCGTTTTTTTCCCCTTAGTCTGGGAGCAGAGGGTTCTTGTCAAATTGGTGGCAATCTATCAACCAATGCTGGTGGAACTTCAGTTTTGCGTTACGGCAATGCTCGTGAACTGGCCTTAGGGTTGGAGGTGGTCCTTTCAGATGGACGTATTTGGAATGGTCTCTCTGGACTTCGAAAAGACAATACAGGCTACGACTTAAAACAATTATTCATAGGGGCAGAAGGAACATTAGGTATTATTACTGGAGCCGTTTTAAAATTGTTTCCACTGCCTCGTGAACGCCAAACGGTGTTCGTCGCAAACAAAGACCTGGAGTCAATTTTAAAACTCCTTTCTTTAGCACGAAATTGTAGCGGTGATACAGTCTCTGCTTTTGAATTTATTCCAAGAATCGGTATTGATCTATCTCTAAAACATATGCCTGAAACGGTTGACCCTCTATCAGATAAACATGACTGGTATACTTTAATTGAATTTGAAAGTGGTACTTCAGGGAACGGGCTGGATAAGGTTATGGAAATGTTTTTGAATGAGGCTCTTGAAAATAATCTTATAATAGACGGCGTAATTGCCCAATCGGAAGAACAACGGCATAAACTGTGGTTTATAAGAGAGGCAATGGTTCTTGCTCAAAAACCTGAAGGGGCAAGTATTAAAAATGATATTTCTGTGCCAATTTCTAAGATACCAGATTTTATTTCAAAAGCAGACAAGGTTGTAAAAAAAATATGCCCTGGGATACGCCCTATTGCTTTTGGCCATATCGGTGACGGCAATGTCCATTATAATTTGCAACAACCATTAGATATAGAAGAAGAATCATTTATGTCCCTTCGTGAAAATTTGAATGAATCAATTATGGATCTTGTCCAAAGTCTAGGAGGAAGCTTTAGTGCCGAACATGGAATCGGAATCTTAAAAGTCCCGGAAATGGTTATCTATAAAACCAAAATTGAACTTGAGTTAATGAAATTGTTGAAAGACACTCTAGACCCAAATAATATTCTTAACCCAGGAAAAATATTATAAGTAGATTTAAATTCTACATTAGGAAAACTAAATGACTGATTACAACGCACCAATAAAGGATATGAAGTTTGTATTAGAAGAACTCTGTGACCTGGATAATCTTAATAGCTTTCCTGCTTTCTCTGAAGTGAATGAGGAACTAGTCGGACAAATTCTTAATGAATCTGCACGATTTACTAACGAAGTCATATCCCCTTTAAATCAATTGGGAGATAAGCAAGCGTCTAAATTAACTAATGGTAGCGTTAAAACACCAGATGGTTTTAAGGAAGCATATAGTCAGTTTATTGAGGGAGGTTGGAATGGCACACCATTTAGCCCCGAATATGGCGGCATGGGCCTTCCCTGGACTATAACAACTGCATTAATGGAAATGTGGCAGTCTGCAAATTTAGCTTGGTCACTTTGTCCTCTTCTAACTGTAGGAGCCATTGAAGCTGTCAAAGCCCACGGAACCCCCGAACTACAATCTACTTACTTACCTAAACTAGTTAGCGGGGAATGGACTGGCACAATGAATCTTACCGAACCGCAAGCCGGAACTGACCTTGGCCTGCTAAAGTCAAGAGCAATTCGTGAAGGAGATCATTACTTAATTACTGGACAAAAAATATTTATTACGTATGGAGAACATGACTTTACGAAAAATATAATACATCTCGTACTTGCACGACTTCCTGATGCTCCAGCAGGAATAAAGGGCATTAGTTTATTTTTAGTGCCAAAATATATTGTTAATTCAGATGGAAGCCTAGGAGAACGAAACGACGCATATGCCGTTAATTTAGAAGAAAAATTAGGAATTCACGCAAGTCCAACCTGCGTTATGGCTTACGGTGACAATGGTGGTGCACACGGATATTTAATCGGCGAAGAAAATGATGGTCTTCGTTGTATGTTTACTATGATGAATAGTGCAAGATTAAACGTCGGTCTTCATGGCGTAGCCATCGGAGAACGCGCATATCAACGGGCAGTCGATTTTGCAAAGAATAGGGTACAATCTGCCCCTGTTAGTGGACGAGGAACTTCTGTAACAATTATAAATCACCCTGATGTTCGTCGTATGCTAATGATGATGCGTGCACAAATAGAAGCTATGCGTTCTATTTGTTACTACACCAACACAGCGCTTGATTTATCACGACACCACGATGATGAAAAAATAAGACTTAAAAACCATGCTAGAATGGATCTTTTAACGCCAGTTGTAAAAGCCTGGTGTACTGACCTTGGTGTAGACATTGCTTCTCTAGGTCTCCAGGTCCATGGGGGAATGGGGTTTATAGAAGAAACTGGAGCTGCCCAACATTTGAGGGATGCACGAATAGCTCCAATTTATGAGGGAACCAATGGAATACAAGCGATAGATTTGTTAGGCAGAAAATTACTTAAAGATGGTGGAAAAGAAGTTCTTAACTTACTCGAAGAAATAGAAGAGATTGACCAAGATTTGTTAGACACAGAAGATACTGACTGTATGGCCATACAAAAGTCTCTTGCTACGGGAAGAACATCCCTACAGAAAGCAACGAACTGGCTACTTGACCCTACAAATAATGATATTGACACAAAGTTTGCAGGTGCCACTCCATTCCTACACCTCGTTGGGACAGTTGTTGGTGGATGGCTTATAGCTCGCGGAGCACTGGCGGCACACAGACAATTATCAAATGGTGGTGATCAAAAATTTCTTGAGGCCAAAGTTATAACTGCACGGTTCTATTCAGATCATATATTACCGCGCACAGAAGCACTACTACCTGAGATCACTAATGGCAGCTCGTCGGTATTGGCTTTGGCAGAAGAGCAATTCTAAGTATTTATATATATAATTTTAAACAACATGTGAGAGATATCAATGAATGAACCAATAGACTTTTATTTTGCTTGTGTTTCTCCATGGTCATATCTTGCCACGGACGAACTTAGGAGAATAGCTGATGAAAATGACCGTGAGATAAACTATAAGCCGATAGATGTTGGACGGTCCTGGAAAGAAGCTGGTGCCGGACAGCCAATGGACAATAGGCCTGAGGTTCTGCTTAATTACCGCCTTGTAGAATTACCACGTTGGGCAGCTTGGCGAAGTACCGAAATAAACATCAAACCAAAATATTTCCCCGTATCTTATTTTCTTTCTTCTAACGTAATAATTGCTGCTCACCAATCTGGAGCAGACGTTCATCAATTAACCCGAGCATTAATGAGAGGCTGCTGGGTCGAGGAACTAGATATATCTGATGAGAAAACTGTATCAAATATTGTTAGTGGTGTAGGATTAAATAGTTCGGAAATTCTTGAGTCTGCAAAAACTACCAAGGTAGAGGAAGAACTCTCTTCAAACACTGTCTCAGCTTTAGCCGCCGGTGCATGGAGTGTCCCTTCAATAGTATTAGATAAAGAGTTGTTTTTTGGTCAAGACCGTTTAGAGATGATTTCATGGCGTCTCAAAGGTAATTAGAAAACTCTACTCATATTTTTCTAACCAATCTACCGCTTCAACCAAAGAACTCACGGTGATATCCGCTTGGGTGTGAAGGTTTTTATTAGAGGAATCTATTAACAACTTTTTTCCTACACCCGCACTAATAGCTGCCTCAATATCACTCTCTCTATCACCAACCATCGCCGATTCAGCCAGGTTTATTCCTAAAGACTTTTGAGCCTTGATTATCATTCCTGGACCGGGTTTACGATCAATTGATTCTCGTTTATAAACTCCAATTCCCTCTTGGGGATGAGTAGGAGCGTGAAAAACTTCGGTTATTTCAATACCTTTTTGTGAAAACTGCTTACACATCCAATAAGTTAATTTTTGAAAATCATCTTCACTAAATATTCCGCGACCAATTCCCGCTTGGTTAGTTATAATGACTAGACGATACCCCAAGTCAATTGCTCTTCGACAAGCTACGAATACACCTTCCTGAAAAATAAAATCCTCTGGACGCCATATATAACCAACATCAACATTTATAACCCCGTCCCTATCCAAAAAAAGCACTTTTGAATCTTTTTTCATTAGGACGACTTTATTGACTCACGAATTTCGGTCAATGTCATATTTGTTGATAGTAATTCCTGGCTTACCAAAATTTCAATTACTGTTGGACCTGTATTATTTAAGGCTCGTTTAAGTGCCGGTTCGAATTGACTAGTATCCTCTACTCTTTCTCCTTTCACCCCAAAAGATTGTGCCCATTCAACAAAATCTGGATTACTTAAATCAGTAGCGAACTTACGACCAGGATACTCTCTTTCTTGATGCATGCGTATGGTTCCATACATTGAGTTATTGGCAATAATGACAATTATCTTGAGCCCATGATGAACTGCAGTAGCAAGTTCATTACCTGTCATCAATATTCCTCCATCTCCGACATAGCAAATAACTGTGGCATCAGGGCATGCTACTTTGGCAGAGACTGCTGCCGGTAGCCCATAACCCATGGCACCATTAGTCGCCCCAAGAAATGATTTGTATGAATGAAATGGAAGATACCTACCCGCCCAACCAGCAAAATTACCGGCATCAGAAGTAAAAATCGTATCATCTGGTATTAAATCACGCAGCCTGTTGAAAATTTCTCCTAAGTTTAAATTCCCGGGTACACTTTTGGGCTTTACCCAGGATTTAAAATCTTTTCGGGCCTCTCTCGTCCATTCATCCCATACAATTCTCTCCGACGTTTCTCCGTTAGAGACAACCTTAAAAAAAGATTCCACATCAGAATAAATTCCTAAATCAGGTTTATAAACTCTACCTAATTCCTGTTTGTCAGGATAAATATGAATTAGAGATTGCTTAGGCTTTGGGGGAGATAATAGTGTGTAACCCTGAGTAGTAATTTCCCCTAGCCTAGCACCTATCACTATTAATAAATCCGCCTCTCTAACACGTTGTGCCAGATTTGGGTTAGCCCCAATACCTATCTCACCCACGTAGTTTGGATGGTTGTTATCAAAAATATCTACGGCTCGAAATGACGATGCAACGGGTAAATTATTCTTTTTTGCGAAAGCAACCAATTGTTTACTCGCATGATCTGACCATCCTCCACCTCCGACTATTACTAAAGGTCTTTTGGATTTACTTAAAAGATTATAAAGTTTATTTATTTTAACGTTCTGAGGCGGAATTTTAATTTTATTAAATTTTGGCAAGTCATTAACTTCAACCTCATCTGTCAGAATATCTTCAGGAAGAGAAACAATGACTGGCCCAGGTCTACCAGATGTTGAACGAGAAAATGCTTCAGAAATTATTTGCGGTAGTAAAGCCGCGTCATTTACCTCTACAACCCACTTCGCTAGTGGAGCGAACATAGATTCATAATCCACTTCCTGAAAAGCTTCACGTTGACGAAATTTTCTTGGAACTTGACCAATAAACATAATCATTGGAGAAGAATCCTGCATAGCAGTATGAACACCTATGCTACCATTGCAAGCTCCGGGCCCCCTTGTAACAAACGTAATCCCTGGATTACCGGTCAACTTACCGTATGCCTCACCCATAAATGCTGCACCGTTCTCATGACGGCATGTAACAACTGTGATTTCATCTTCAGAATCAGATAAAGAATCAATCACAGCTAAATAACTTTCACCAGGAACACAAAAAACAGTATCCACTTCGTGAATCTTTAGTGCTTGAACTAGTATCTGGCCACCAGTGCGTTTCAACTTACTTCTCCAAAAAATTTATAGATACTTACTATACCAATCTAAAACCTCTGATTTCTGTATTTCGTGTGATTCAGGATTAATAAAGTGATATGAATCGTAATGCTGAGCGTTTGGTATTTTTACGAGCCTCTTCGGTTCACCTAGTGCTTTATAGCATTCTAATTGCTCAGCCACTGGAACAAGCATATCAAACTCAGAATAAACCATCAAAACTGGTCTTGGCGAAATCTGACTCGCCACCCATTCTGGCTTAAAGCGCCAGCAAGCTGCGGCACTCTCCAAATCATACTCGGGAACAAATCTGTGGTCTTTCGTATGAAAATCTTTAAAAACATCCATTGTGTGTGGATCTATAAGCATAATGTCACCCAATGGAGCAGTGGTTTTTTCTCCTGTAAGTACTCTTTTTCGTTCAGCCTCTTCCACTTCTACTTTGAATTCTTGCCATTCATGGGGACGACGAACACTTTTCATCCAACGTTCACCATCTGAAACCATTACAGCAGAAGCTATAACCTTTACTCGCTCATCAAAAGCACCACACCATATTGCATTTGCTCCACCCCAACTAGACCCATAATAAGCAATTCTCTCAGGGTTTACACCTTCGACCGTCTACAGGAAAGTAACTGAATCATAGGTGGCTTGGGCTTGTTCCAATGGCCTGTGTCGACCACGCTCCCCTTCACTAACTCCAAATCCAGGGTAGTCCCAAGAAAGGACAAAATAACCAGCTTCCCAAAGCCAATGAGGTACATCCATACCATAAACATCTTTCATGCCGCTGTATCCATGAAGTACAATTACACCGGGTCGTGGTTGATCTCCCGCCTTCCAGTCTTTGGGTTTATATAAAAATCCAGCAATTTTTTTTCCATCAGAATAGTAACTAACCTCATCCCATACTTTTTCATGTTGCATATTCACACTCCAATAAAATTTAAACTTTTCAACTTATCGACTGATACCAATCACTTAGGGCTAAACCTATTTCATCAGGCGAGTCCTCTTGGGGATGATGAAGCCCTTTAACCTCTACTACGGTTTGGTTTGGCCAAGTGTTAATAATATCAAAATCATTGCCAAATAAAATCTGACCAGGAACGGCACGCAAAAATAATTTTGGAATATTATTCATAGCCATCCAGCTGGAAAGTTTCTCAACTTGTCTAACAACCGCTTTGGGTTCACCCTCAATAGGAATTTGACGAGGCCAGCTCAATGTAGGCCTCTTGTTTTCCATCGCGCCTTCATAAGGACGTCGGATTTCCTCCATCGTTTCGGCGTCTATTTTGCGTAAAACTCCTCCGGTAAATATATTCTCAATGAAGTAATTATCCTCAAGAACCAATTTTTCTCCATTTGGCCCTCTTACTTTACGAAGCCTTTCACCATGTCCATCTGGGTAATCATCATAGCTTGAATGATTCCCAACTACTATCTCACAATGTGCCAGCCCTTTAACCTTAGAAGGATTAGCTTGTGCCCAAGTTAAGCCGAGAGGGCCTCCCCAGTCATGCATAACAAAAGTAACATCTTGTTCAACATTGAGAGCCTGCAAAGCGCCATTTATGTAAATTTGATGTTCAGCCAAAGTATAAGATTCGGGGCCTGAACCAGGTATTTTATCTGAATCTCCCTGCCCAATGTTATCTATTGCTATTAAACGACCCATGCCCTCAAGGTATGGCAAAATATTACGCCACATATAAGCTGAATTAGCATTCCCGTGAAGAAAAACAATTGGTGAACCAGAACCAATGTCAACACACGCCATTTTTAAACCATTAACAAGTAAATTTTTCTTGCGATAGCGAAATTTAGAATCTATCAACTCCTGGACTTTCTATTACTATTACTATTATTTGTGAATGTGATATGTGTACTAGGTGATATACAATCTAATAAAAATAGCGATTAGAACGTAATGCTTAACCATACAACAGTATTTGGCAAGTTGTTAATCATCCCAGAATACAGGTGGTAATTAATATGGCGGAACATCTGCACCACACACATTTATTCACAAATGATTTAGATGCGACCGTAACGTGGTGGCAAAAAATTCTGGGTGGTGAAGTAATCTATGATGGTGATTTTGGCGGAGCGCGAAATGTCTTTATGCGTATTGGAACAGGACGCATACACTTTTATGAACAAAATCCACGTGATGACGGAAAAGGAGCCCTACACCATCTAGGCATTCGTACAGATAACCTTGAAAAATTATACAACCGACTGACTGCATCAGGTATAGAATTTAGAAGTGGTGTTCGAGACTTTGGTGCATGGAAGTATATTATGTGCCCCGCACCCGACAATGTTTTGCTTGAATTATTTGAGGTTGATTCATCCAAACTACAAGGTGGGGCAGCAGAATACTTTAAAGATGTCACGGAGGATTAAAGTATTAAATTTTGTTTAGTCCTGTGTTTATAAAGTCCAAAAAAAGATATGTTGGTAATCCTTCGACCTGGCTTCTTGGAGCATTGGCTGCTTCAGGCCCACTGGCTCTGAGTATACACGTACAGTCAGTTCCAGCTATTTCCGAAGAACTCGAAGTTAGCTACTCTGTAGCTCAATTAACTGTTTCATTATTTCTTATAACTTTTGCAACATCTCAGCTTATTATTGGACCTCTATCCGATAAAATAGGTCGTCGCCCAGTTATTTTTGGCGGTCTTATTTTGCTTGGAATATCTAGCCTGGCAGCAACATTCGCGCCATCTATCGAATTATTAATCCTAGCAAGAATTATTCAAGGATTTGGAGGTTGTGCCACATTGGTTGTACCAAGAGCCATTGTGCAAGACCTATACAAAGGTTTAAAAGCAGCAAAAATGACAGCGCTTGTTGCTATGGTTCAATCAATCGCACCTCTCAGTGCTCCCATAATCGGTGGAATCCTCGATAACATTTTTGGATGGCGAGCAGTATTTGCTTTTTTAACACTATTTACTTTTTTACTGTCCATTTGGGCATTAGGCTATTTGAAGGAAACAAGAGTTTTAGAAGGAAAAGGAAATAAAACAAGATGGAGTGAAATTTTTATCAGATATATTAGATTGCTTTCAAACCGAACATACGTTGGTTATACCCTCGCATTTGCTGCAGGAACTTCGGGGTTTTTTGGTTTTTTAGCAATCGGACCTGTACTTGTAATCGAAAGGATGAGCTTCGAACCAATTATATTTAGTTTACTTTTAATGTTTATCACACTTCAATTTCCGTTCGGGAATTATGTAGCCAGTAGAATTAATAATCGGTTAGGAATCGATAGAACTTTGTTGTTTGGAGCAATAATTGGAGTAGTTGCTTCAGTTATACTTTTTTTTCTTTCGTCAGAAATCACACTTCTGGCTATTTTGTTTCCTATGTTAATTTATGCGCTTTCAAACGGAATACTTTTTCCAAATGCAATGGCTGGTGCAGTTGGTGTCGACCCTAAGATTGCAGGTACTGCCGCCTCATTCGCCGGATTCTGTCAACTCGGCGCAGGCGCCTTTATATCTTTTCTAATTAGCAATTTGTCTACTGAAACAATTGCACCTTATGCTTTATCATTAATATTTCTTTCTATAGTTGCCCTTATTGGCGTTCTACTAATCTCTTCTATAAGTAAGGCAAGTTGAAAAAACCTTTTAAACTCATTGACCAAACTGTACTTTTACAAAGTCTATAGTGCTGGCTAAAAATTTCCATTGATGGTTCTACAGATAAATTAGCAAAAAAGTAAAAAGGATTATTAAAACGAGAAAACATTACAATTGAAAAGGATTTATTAAGATGATTACTAAAGGAATTAAAGATCTCTGCTTTGAAGCAGAAAAACAGATCGAAACTCTATCTGTTGATCAGGTAATGCAGGAAAACGCAGACCCAGAAGTGCTTTTGGTTGATATTCGTGATATCAGAGAATTATGGAGAGAAGGGACTATTCCCGGATCTATACATGCGCCCAGAGGCATGCTTGAGTTTTGGGTTGACCCAGAAAGCCCCTACCACAGAAAAGATTTTAGTTCGGGAAAAAAATTTATATTTTTCTGTGCTGGTGGCTTACGTTCAGCTTTGGCTGCTCAAACTGCTCAGAATATGGGATTAAAACCTGTTGCACACATGGCCGGTGGGTTCAGCGCATGGACAAACGCCAAGGGACCCGTCATAGAAAAAGAGGTCAAACTACCTAAATGAGCCAATAATTTTAGGGCTAAAGCACTTCTACATTTTTAAATCGATTTAAACGAAGACTATTCAGCGGCCTCAGCTTTCTCGTCGGTAGAAAATACCGGCATAACTTCTTTAGAAAACTGACGCAAACCTTCTATGCCCGACCCTCCGTCAGATAATAGAATATACTTAACACCACCATCACTTAGTTTTGACACTTTTTCTACTATTTCTTCAACCGTTCCAAATAGAGAAGCCTCTAAAGCAGTTTCGGTAGTGTCATCGTATGACATTATTGACGCTTTATTAGCCCCGTCTGGTCTTTGTGCTAAGTTATCAATTCTATTTCTGGCACTTATACGTCTTTGGATGGCCTCATCTCTATCAGCCGCGTCTCGGGCAACATAAAGACCCCTAGCTACTCCAACCTCATTAGCGTCAAACTTTCGACCACGGCTTTCTACAGATGTTCGAAATGTCTGCATACGCTCTAAAGTCACATTTATCGGAGCAAACTGATCTAACAGTAGGTTGTATCCTCTTTCTGCAACGCCCTCGATCGAGTTTGGACTCCCTGCTCCCATCCAAAAAGGAGGATGAGGTTTTTGAATAGTGGGCGGTTCAACTATTATATTATTAAAACTCCAATATTTCCCCTGATGAGACCAAGGTTCGTCCGTGGTCCAAGCTCTTGTCAAAACATCTAATGATTCTTCAAAGCGATCACCCGCTTCTTCCATGGGAATATTAAACCCATCAAACTCATTATAACGATAGCCCTTGCCTACTCCAAAATCGAGGCGCCCCCCAGACAACAAATCAAGAGTTGCTGCCTGCTCTGCAAGTAGCACTGGATTATGCCATGGTAGAACCATTACAGCAGTCCCTAGACGTAAGGTTGAGGTCTCAGCTGCCAAAAAAGTTAGAAGATTTATGGTCGCAGAAACCTGACCAAAACCTGTAAAATGATGCTCAACAGCAAAAGCACTATGATAGCCCAATGCCTCTGCTTCAATATTGAACTCCAGCCAGTCTCTATAGCCTTTAGCACTATCAACGTCAGGGCTCCCACCACGTTTGGCTTGGGCACTTCCAAAGAGTCCGAACTTCATAACATTACCTCGAGCAATTAATTTGAATAAACATTAAGAACCTAAAATAAATACATTACTAATTATACTAGAACCTGTTATGAAAATATAATTAATTTATTACTTAATTATTTATATATTTCTCGCTTATTGATAATACTTCATAACTCTTTTACTCGCACTAAAAGAAAAATTTATTTTTTTAAAACAAATGGGAAAAAATGCTTAATACCGCAATAATTGGACTCGGATGGTGGGGACGCACACACATAGAAGCGATACAAGGCAAAAGCGAAAAAGTAAAAATTCGACAGCTCGTAGATATAAACATTGAATCTGCCCAAGACTACGCAAAAGAAAAAAATATAGATTTGAGCTCTGATTATCAAGATGCCCTTGATAACCCTGAAATCGATGCAGTTGTCTTAGTCACTCCACATAGCTTGCATACTGAACAAATTATAGAAGCAGCTAAAGCTGGAAAACACGTCTTTACCGAAAAACCATTTGCTTTGAACGTCAAAGACGCCATCAGATCTGTAGAGGCCGCTAGAGAGGCTAATATACATCTTGGGTTAGGACATAATCTTAGGTACTCATCGCCTCAAATTGAAATTAAAAGAATGATTGATACAGGTGAATTGGGAACCATTCTGCACTTAGAGGGTAATATAAGCCACAGTACCCTGTCCGGTTTTGTTAGCTGGCGTCATGACCCCAATGAAGCTCCAGGAGGCGGACTTTACCACATGGGAAGTCATTTTATAGATCTCTTTAGTCATTATTTGGGCCCCATATCAGAGATTTATGCTCAAACACGAGATCTAATACAGCCCTTAGATACAGCATCGGCACTACTGAATTTTGAATCAGGAGCAAGTGCGTACATCGGCAATATAATGGTTACTCAAAGCAATAGAATGATGAATATTTTCGGATCAAAAGGGTGGGCAAAGGTAATAGGACTAGACGCGATTGAAATCGAAAAAATTGATGGAACTTCAGAAACACGACATGTTAATGCTGTAAATATTGTAAAGGCAAATATGGAAGGTTTTGCCGATGCTATATCAGGGATCAGAAAGTATAAATTTACTACTGAAGAAATGATTCATGACGTCGCCGTTCTCGAAGCATTAGAACGTTCCCTAAAAACGGGTAAAAGAGAAATAGTTATATAAATCAGTACAACTATTTCATCGATTTAAAATTAACTTATTAATAATTGTAGCCATAGCTTCATATTGTAGCATTATTAATAATATTGACCCACGGCAGACTTATAGCTTTAATAACAAAAAAACGTGCTATTTATTATGAATTTGAAGAGTTTTTTAAAATGATTACGAAGTTACTTCGTGGCGCACCCAATCGACGAGCCCTGTTAGGAGCAAGTGCTTGGTTGCCGTTTATACCGTTAATTTTTTCCTCTGATGCAAAATCACAGGACCCCAAAGATAAAACCCCACATTCACACTCACGTGCTGATTCACATTCTACTGGCATGACTACTGTTGGCAAAGTAGATCATAATAGAAACGGGTTTGATCCAATGGAACTCTTAACCAGATGGGAAACTGGAAAAGTCTCTATAGATACTAATGGAAAGCGTGTCCGTACTTTTGAGATTAATGCTTTAGATATTGAAATAGAGATTGCACCAGGAATTTTTTTTCCAGCCTGGACATATAATGGCCAAGTGCCTGGCCCGACATTAAGGGCAACTGAGGGTGATTTTCTTCGTATTCACTTCACCAATCAGGGTAGTCATCCACACTCATTGCACTTTCATGGAATACATAACGCTAATATGGACGGTATCGCAGGAGCAGGGCTAGTTTCACCGGGAGAAGAATTTACCTATGAATTCTTCGCTCAACCTTATGGCTGTCATCTATATCATTGTCATGCCGTACCTCTTAAAAGACATATTCATAAGGGTCTATATGGAGCATTTATTGTTGACCCCGACCCAAAATTACATGTGAACCACCAAAAGATGGCACTCTCTCGTCAACTGGGGACAGAACAGAACAAAGGCTGGCAAGAGCTACTTATGGTGATGAACGGATTTGATACTAATTTCGATGATGAAAATGAAATTTATGCCGTTAATACTGTGGCACACGAATTCATGAAACGACCCATCAAGATCAATAAAGATATTCCATTACGGATCTACCTCATAAACGTTACAGAATTTGATCCTATTAATTCTTTTCACATTCATGGAAATTTCTTTGATTACTACGATCACGGAACCACCCTTCTTCCAACTAGTAAAAATATAGATACGGTTATGCAGTGCCAAGCACAACGAGGCATTATCGAAATGTCTTTTGAACATCACGAACCAGGTCATTATATGTTTCATGCTCACCAAAGTGAATTTGCTGAGCTGGGCTGGATGAGTACTTTTGAGGTGTCATGATGGGCTTAATACGCACCTCTTTTGCTTTGCCGATATTATTAATAATTGCTGTCATATTAGTTTTATTCACGATTGATCCACTATCCAATTTTGGTCAAGGAATACCGCCAGAAGAAGCTCTTGTTATTGAAAGGGTTACCGCAGGAGATAAGGGCTTAACATCTATTGTAAGAGGAAACAGTCGTGATCCGGTAACTATAGCTCAGGTTCAAATTGATGGTGCTTATTGGAAATTTAAACAGATACCGCCTGAGCCACTCAAGCTTCTCTCTCAAGCAAAAATTGTTATCCCGTATCCTTGGGTGTCAGGAGAATCTCACCATATGAGATTTGTCTCTAGTAATGGCACTACTTTTGACTACGCATTAGAAGTAGCACGTAAAACTCCCAACGCTAACATCGATACATTATTTAATCTCTTAATAATCGGATTATTTGTAGGCTTAGTGCCAGTTTCAATAGGTATGATGACCCTGCCTATTCTACGCAATGTGGGCAATAAAGGCATAATTTTTGCTATGACTCTTACAATAGGGTTGCTTACATTTCTTCTAGTGGACACACTTTCCGAAGGGCTCCAACTTGCTCAGGAATCAGCCAGCTCGTTTAGGGGTGAAATAATAGTTTGGATGATAGCAGCTTTGACGTTTTTTGGAACAATGGCAATAAGTCGTAAGTCAGGACTAGCTATAGGTGGTGCTACACTATCGACATGGTTGGCACTAGGCATGGGCTTGCATAATTTTGGGGAGGGTCTTTCAGTAGGGTTTGCCTTATCGATGGGAAATGCCGCTCTCGGAAGCACATTAATCATTGGCTTTATGATCCATAATTTAACCGAAGGGGTGGCAATTGTTGCGCCAGTTGCACGTAATAAAATATCTCTTATGTCGCTTTGTGCATTGGCTTTAATAGCGGGGCTCCCAGCAGTAGCTGGGACTTTCACTGGTGCATTTATCCTTTTACCACACTGGGGAGCATTATTTTTTGGCATCGCAGCAGGGGCAATAGCCCAAGTAATTGTTGAGGTTGGCCGCTCCGTCTTGATCATACAAAACAAAAGGGAAGACAACACCTATGCTGGACCAGCCTTTGCGGGCTTTGGTATCGGTGTTGTGGTTATGTATCTAACCGGATTCCTAGTTCAGGTTTAATTTATGAAAAATAAACATAAAAAAAGCTCTACCACTCAAAAAATGATGGATCCCAATCGCCAAGCTGCTCAGTTTGAACGTGTGCGAACAGCCCAACAAACTGAAAAAGCAGAAGACTACGTTGAGATGATAGATGACTTGATTAAAGTGTATGGAGAAGCACGTGTGGTTGAGTTAGCTAGACGTTTTGGGGTCTCCCATGCGACAGTATATAAAGTGATAAAGCGACTCCAACGTGACGGTTTAGTCCACACCCGTCCCTATCGTTCTATTTTTCTTACCCCTGAAGGCCATAAACTTGCCGACGCTTCACGTGCACGACATCAAATTGTTTTGAACTTTCTTAGAGCAATTGGTATTAGCAAACAAACGGCGGAACAAGATGCAGAAGGCATAGAACATTACGCCAGTGATGAAACACTTACGGCATTCTCCCAATTTGTTGTTCAATCAAAAAAATAGTTACTTAACAAACTAGTAAAGTTGAACCAATTGTACGACGCGCTTCAACATCTATATGGGCCTTATGTGCTTCTGACAAGGCATATTTTTGACCAATTACTGCCCTTACAGCCTTTCTTTCCATAACATCAAAAAGCCTGTTTGAGCTTTCTTCCAGTTGCTTACGATCTAATTGGTAAAACCTCATGGATGGTTTCGTAAAAAACAGAGATCCTTTTACGTTCAGTTCTACTGGATCTATTGGCTCCAATGGTCCTGACGAATTACCAAAATTCACCATATACCCTCTAGGGCGCAGGCTATCAATTGAATCAGAGTAGACGTCAGGCCCAACAGAATCATAAACAACACTCACCCCTCTGCCTTCAGTCACATCGAGCGACAATTCTTTAAAACTCTCTGATCTATAATTAACTGCAAAATTAGCTCCATTAGATAAAATTTCGTCCTTCTTCTCGTCTGAACCAACTGTACCAATTACAGTCACACCCAATTCTTTCAGCCACTGGCAGAGAAACAAACCAACTCCCCCTGCTGCCGCATGCACAAGGGCCACTTCACCTGATTTCACTGGGTAACAGCGATTAACTAAATATTCTGCAGTACAACCTTTTAAAAAACTAGCAGCTGCATCTTCATCAGAAATTGACTCTGGTATAGATACTGCAACATCTGCATTTATTAACCTACTTTCTGAATAAGCTCCTGGATAAGTAGAGGCATAAACAACTCTTTGTCCAACAGAAAAATTATTAACACCTTCACCAATTGATTCAACAATTCCAGAAGCTTCTGCTCCAAGAATTGCGGGCAATTGTGGTAATACAGGATAGGATCCTTTTCTAACCTGAACATCAATAAAGTTTAAACCTGAAAAAGTATGTCTAACTAGCAATTGGCCAGGTCCAGGGCTAGGGACGTCCACTTCAACCCACTGTAGTACTTCAGGACCACCAAATTCATTTATTTGTATTGCTTTTACCAAGGGTGCCTCCAATTTTTGAACGAGCGAATATATAAACTTAAGTTCTTTAATCTTTTAGAAGGGGGTCATATAATCACATTAACATCCATTTAGAAAACCCGTTTTAGTTTTTAAAAACTTAATAATCGCCTGTGAATAGATTAATAAAGTTTTTGTGACAATTGGATATATGTATTATTTGGCTTAGTATAAATCAAAAAACCAAAGGGGAGATTTTTTAAAATGTCTCGACCTGTAATTATAAGTTGCGCCGTAACAGGTGGCGCGGATACTAAAGAAATGAATCCTGCAGTGCCTGTAACCCCAGAAGAAATTGCCGAAGAGGTATTGTCTGCCCACTCTGCAGGGGCCGCTGTAGCCCACATCCATGTGCGTAATCCCAGTACGGGTAAAGCAAGTATGAAAACCTCTTATTATAGTGAAGTAGTTAAACGAGTTCGAGATGCGAAATGCGACGTTGTTATAAACCTTACAACTGGACCAGGCGCTAGGTTTGCGGTTGATACAATGTCACCTCTGGAACCCGGACCAGGCAGTGTTATGAAAACTGCAGAAGAAAGAGTCGCTCACGTAATTGAAAACAAGCCAGATATTTGTTCACTTGATGTAGCTACTATGAACTTTGGTGATAGACCCATGGTCAACTCTCCAGACATGCTTGCTGAAATGGCTCAACTCATCCAATCCGCCGGAGTAAAGCCTGAATTAGAAGTCTTTGATGTAGGACATGTTAGTCTGGCAAACCACCTTGTAAAAACGGGCATTATCTCTGATTCAAAACCACTTTATCAGTTATGTTTGGGTATTCCCTGGGGAGCGCCGGCTTCCCCAGAATCAATGACATTGATGCGAAATATGTTACCAAAGGATGCAATATGGGCTTCATTTGGAATATCACGGTATGAGTTTCCTATGGTTGCCACTGCCACTGTGCTTGGTGGGCATGTCCGGGTAGGACTCGAAGATAATCTTTATATAAGTAGAGGAAAGTTAGCTTCAGGCAATGCTCAATTGGTTGAAAGAGCAGTCAAAATCATCAACGCGATAGGTGAAAATGTAGCAACCCCTTCACAAGCTAGAGAAATATTTGGATTAAACGAGGGAAATGACACACGTAAGGCTGCGGAGTAGATAAAATTTAATTTATATTGTCTAAGTTAAGGAGGGTATAAGAATGGCACGTGCAGTGATTATTTCTTGCGCTATAACAGGGGGATCTGATACCAAACACATGAACCCTGCAGTTCCTGTTACTCCTGAAGAAATAGCTAATGAAGCAATTCAAGCGCATGCTGCTGGTGCGGCAATAGCTCATATACACGTACGAGATCCGCAAACTGCTAAAGCCAGTATGGATCCAGCCTTATACAAAGAAGTAGTAGATAGAATAAGGGATAGTGGATGTCCAATTTTGCTTAATTTGACGACAGGTCCTGGAGGGATCTTAGTTGTTGAAAACGACGCTCCACATAATTTTCGTGATGGAAGCCATCTCAGCAGTGCTGAAGAAAGAATTCAGCATGTAATAGAAAATCGACCCGAAATGTGCACACTTGATGTGACCACAATGAATTACTCAGATTTAGCAGTTACTAATACCAAAGCTATGCTTGACCGCATGGCAATGCTTATAGAGCCTCTAGGAGTAAAAATTGAGATGGAGGTTTTTGACACTGGTCAGTTGTGGCAAGCAGCGGACATGTGTGAAAGGGGTGTAATCAAAGACAATTTACCTCTATTTCAACTCTGCCTCGGAATTCCATGGGGAGGACGAGCAACAATTGAATCTATGCAATTAATGCGCGATCAACTGCCACATAATGCTATATGGGCTTCATTCGGAATATCACGTTTCGAATTCCCTATGGTCGCCTCAGCAGTAGTTCTAGGAGGACATGTTCGCGTAGGAATGGAAGATAATTTATATTTATCTCGTGGAAAATTAACTCCTGGAAATAGACCATTGGTTGAGCGAGCAGTGCAAATAATTGAATCGATTGGTGACTATCCTGCTAACGTAGATGAAGCTCGTAATATACTAGGAATAAAAAACTAATACTTGCTAGCGTCCACTAATAGAATTTAACCTTAACTGATGCCTCCATAGCATAGGTACTTTATCTCTAAATAATCATCTAATCCATAATGCGAACCTTCGCGACCAATGCCAGATTCTTTAAACCCACCAAAGGGAGCTACCTCTGTCGAAATTAAGCCAGTATTGATTCCAACGATACCGGACTCTAGTCCCTCAGAAACCTTCCAAATACGATTAACGTCTCTGGCATAGAAATACGCTGCTAAACCAAACTCCGTATCATTAGCAAGGGAAATCCCCTCCTCGTCCGTTGTAAATCTGTAGAGTGGAGCCAAAGGGCCAAATGTTTCTTCGCGTGTAACTTCCATTGTCGGAGTTACATCTACAAGTAGAGTGGGCTGAAAAAAAGTTCCTCCCATCGAATGTCTTTCTCCTCCAACCACTACTTTAGCTCCGTTTTCTATGGCATTAGAAATATGCTGTTCCACTTTCTGTACTGCAGCCATATCAATGAGTGGTCCTTGATTTATACCCTCGTCAAGTCCGTTGCCAACTTTCAATTTTTTTACAGCTATAGCAAGCTTTTCAGTAAACTCATCATAAACTTTGTCTTGCACCAAAATTCGATTAGCACAAACGCAAGTCTGACCAGTATTGCGATATTTGGATGCCATTACTCCTTCAACAGCTTCATCAAGATCAGCATCATCAAAAACTAAAAAGGGCGCATTACCACCTAATTCCATTGAAACTTTTTTTACTGTATCAGCACATTGAGCAATTAATTTTCTACCAACTTCCGTAGAACCAGTAAAAGTAAGTTTACGGATGATAGGGTTAGAAGTAAGCTCATCTCCAATTTCTGAAGATGCTCCCGTTACTACACTAAGAATTCCTGGCGGAACGCCTGCTTGTTCAGCAAGCTCTGCCATGGCTAGTGCAGAATATGGTGTTGATGTGGCGGGCTTTACTATCATTGCACATCCTGCGGCCAGAGCAGGTCCTGCTTTTCTTGTAATCATTGCAGAAGGAAAATTCCATGGAGTGATGGCTGCGCAAACTCCTATGGGTTCCTTTAAAACCACTATTCTCTTATCACGCTGATGACCGGGTATTGTATCGCCGTAGACTCTTTTTCCTTCTTCAGCAAACCATTCAATAAAAGAAGCCGCATAAGCAATTTCCCCTCGAGATTCTGCTAGAGGTTTGCCCTGCTCGGTAGTCATCAGGATTGCTAAATCTTCTTGGTTTTCAAACATTAAATCATGCCATTTACGTAAAATAACCGCTCTTTCTTTACCAGTAAGGCACCGCCAGTCTTTTTGAGCCTTTTCAGAAAACTCTACCGCTCGTCTTGTTTCCTCTGCTCCAAATTTAGGCACTGTGCCAATTACTGAACCGTCTAAGGGATTTGTAACATCAATAGTTTCTTTGTTATCAGCATCCACCCATTGACCATTTAAATAGCACTTTTGCCGAAACAAACTAGAATTTTTGAGTTTCATACTTATCCTCCTTTTCAAAACCTGACGGTGACCAGTTTATAATTAAATCACTATAAAACCCTTTAGTTTCTATTAAAGGCTAATATAAGAATGGTTATGAAATATTAACTACCGAGCTTCGCCTTAGCTTCCTGCCTACGGGCATGTAATATGGGCTCAGTGTAACCATTTGGCTGCTGTCGGCCTTTCAAAACCAAGTCGCAGGCTGCCTGAAAAGCTATACTATCTTCAAAATTGTTAGCCATAGGTCGGTACATTGGATCATCGTTATTTTGTTTATCAACTACCGATGCCATTTTCTTTAGTGTATTTATCACTTGGTCTTCATTACAAACTCCATGTCTCAGCCAATTCGTAATGTGTTGACTGGATATTCTTAATGTTGCCCGGTCTTCCATTAGCCCAATGTCATTTATATCTGGTACTTTTGAGCAACCTACTCCCTGATCAATCCACCTAACAACATAGCCAAGAATTCCCTGCGCATTATTATCTAGTTCCTGTTGAATTTCCGACTCTTCCCAATTTGGCCGTTCAGAAAGTGGTATGCTTAGGATATCATCTAATCGGGCAGGCACTCTATCTTTCAGCTCCTTTTGTCGTTCTAGTACATCTACTGCATGATAATGAGTAGCATGAAGGGTAGCAGCGGTGGGCGAAGGAACCCATGCTGTATTTGCGCCAGCCTGAGGATGCCCAATTTTAGTTGTAAGCATGTCTGACATTAGATCTGGCATAGCCCACATACCTTTTCCGATTTGAGCTCTACCCGGCAAACCACATTTCAGCCCTATATCTACGTTCCAATCCTCATAAGTCTGTATCCAAACCGCAGCTTTCATGTCTGCCTTACGAATCATAGGGCCTGCTTCCATAGCTGTGTGCATCTCATCACCTGTACGATCAAGAAAACCAGTATTTATAAAAAACACTCTATCTTTCGCGGCACGTATACATTCTTTTAAGTTGACTGTTGTCCGACGCTCTTCGTCCATTATACCCATTTTTATAGTGTTTCGAGGAATTCCAAGTGCATCTTCCACCCTAGAAAAAATTAAATCAGTAAAGGCAACCTCATCTGGACCATGCATTTTTGGCTTAACAATATAAATAGATCCCGTTCTACTATTTTTTAATCTTTTCAAATCATGAATGGCAATCATCGAGGTAATCATCGCGTCCATAATGCCTTCTGGTACTTCCAACCCATTCTTATCCAAGATCGCAGGATTAGTCATAAGATGACCGACATTACGGATTAGCATAAGACTTCGCCCATGCAACGTAATCTCTTTTTCATCTGCTGCAGTGTATTTGCGATCCTCATTTAAGGAACGATTAACTTGCTGAGCCCCTTTCTGAAAAGTTTCGGTTAAATCTCCTTTCATGAGTCCCAACCAATTTCGATATGCCAAGACTTTGTCTTCAGCATCTACTGTTGCAACAGAATCTTCACAATCCATTATTGTCGTAACAGCCGCCTCTACGACAACATCACAAACTCCTGCAGGGTCTTTCTTACCAATAGGGTGATCCCTGTCTATGATAACCTCAATATGTAAATTGTTATTCTTTAGAAGAATTTTTGTTGGTGCATCGGGCTCACCGGAATAACCTATAAACTTTTTCGGATCGTCCATTTCTAGTGTTTCTTCAGTTTCTAGGTGAACTTTCAATTGTCCATCAATAACTTTATACGATGTGGCATTATGATGGCTTCCTTCTGAGAGAGCAGCAGCCGAATCTAAAAAATCTCTTGCAAAACTAATTACTGCTTTCCCACGAATCTCATTATATTGAGCAGTTCTTTCTGCTCCATTTTCCTCAGAAATAGCATCGGTTCCATATAGGGCATCATATAAGCTTCCCCACCTAGCGTTCGCAGCATTAAGTGAATATCTGGCATTAGTAACTGGCACTACTAGTTGAGGTCCCGCAATCAAAGAAATTTCTTCATCAACGTTTTTTGTGCTTACAGAAAAATCATCTCCTTCTGGAACTATGTATCCAATGTCTTTTAGAAAGCTCTTATAAGCCTCTAAATCTAGGGGATTTTTTGCATTCCTCTTGTACCAATCATCAATCTTATTCTGTAGATCATCTCTTTGATCTAGTAGCCTTCTATTTGTTGGAGTGAGATCATCAATTATACTAGAAAAAGAATCCCAAAATGCCTCCGAGTTGATGCTAGTTTCTTGCAACGCTTCGTCATTAATAAAGTTATATAGCTCACGATCAACTTGGATTGTTCCAGCTTGCACACGATCAACCATAAAAATATCCCCTAATTTACGTTCATAATCGAAACAATTAATAAAAAAACTCGAATAGTTTATTAAAAGTTTATGTCTGTTTCATCTTACTTTATACGATGTATGTCAATTCGATTTTAAGTCAATTTTTTTAAACTATACTGATCTTATGTTATTACGCCTGGATTCATTATATTTTCCGGATCAAGATGGTTCTTGGCCTCATTTAAGATTTCACCAAACAACTTTGGACGTTGTCTATTGTACCATTTCCTATGATCTCGACCTATTGCGTGATGATGAGTAATTGTTCCACCATTTTTAATAATAGCTTCCGAAGCAACATTTTTGATGATCTGCCATTGTTCTAGGATCCCATCTTTAAAGGCCTCTCCATGAAAAGCAAAATAGGGAGCTGGACCATCAGGATAAGCATGACTAAACCTACATGATACTACTCCACTTTTTCCGGTAGCCTCTTTAACTGCAGAAGAAGTAGCCTCCTTTATTGCGTAATAAAACTCCTCAAACTTATCCCATGTTATAGCAGTTTCAAATGTGTCCGAGATGATTCCTCGTGGAGTCAGTTCTTCTCGATTGTAAGGCATACGAATAAATGCGTTTCTCCAAGCGCCAACAGCACCCTCCATATTTGCTTGATCATTACTTCGCCAGTCAACATCTAAAATACCTCCATTATCCAAACAGCATTCTTCGGCCCTGTGCATCCAGCTTTCCACTGGATGATCAGAGGATTCAAACGAGACTACCATCAATGAAAATGTACCGTCACCTGCTCCATTAACGAGCAACTCTGTTTGGTCAACTATACGCAAATTAGATGGATAAAGACCGGCCTGGGAGACAGCCCTAACAGCGCGCGCAGCATCAAAAAAATTAGTAAATTTGAAACCTGCAGTTGATTTATATTTTGGACGACCCTGTAGCCTTACCCATGCCTCAGTGATAATACCTAAAGAGCCCTCTGAACCCATGATAAAGCTATCCGGACTTGGCCCCGCACCAGATCCTGGTAAACGGCGTGAAATTATCGAACCAGAGGGCGCAACCGTGGTAATATTTTCCACTAAATCATCAATATGAGTGTATAGGGTCGCAAAATGTCCTCCAGAACGTGTAGCAATCCAGCCACCAAGGGTGGAATGCTCAAATGACTGAGGAAAGTGTCGAAGTGTCAATCCGTGGGGTTTTAATTGACGTTCAAGATCTGGCCCTCGAGTTCCACCTTGTATCAAAGCCGCACGAGATACTTCATCTACTTCTTTTACTCTGTTAAATTTAGATAGATCAATAACTATAGTGCCTGTGTAATAATCAGACACATCTGGAGTCACTCCGCCAACTACTGATGAGCCACCCCCATACGGAATAACAGCTATTTTGGACTCACCCGCCCAATCAAAAATAGCACTTATGTCCTCCTCATTCTCAGGATAAGCTATTACATCTGGGGCGTGATCAAAATCTGCAGCAAAAATGCGGATTGAGTCTGGCTGTGATTGACCAAAACTATGAAGAACTCTCTCTAGGGGATCATCTTTACAGATGGATCTCAAACTTTTAGGTAAATTAATTTGAGTCGTCGGTAATTTAATATCATCTAATTTAGGCACTTTAACCTTGTTTTTTGGCAATATTCCAAATTTTTTAGCGAAAGTACCAAGCAAAAGATCTGATTCTTTATTGGTTAGACCTTCATCTGTATTACCCCAACCCCAATATTTTAATTTTTTTATACTCATAGATCCCTCATTAACAATCAGGTTCACAATATTCGCATACTGATGCTTTGCCTGATAGTATCAAATTGATTCATATTTAAATTACTTTAGGAGTAAACTAAAAATGGCGACTGCGCTTATAGCTGGAGCACTAGGAGTTGTGGGTCGAGCCCTAGTTGAACATTTAGAGAACGACCCTGAATGGGATGTCATCGGCTTGTCCCGCAGGTCACCTGATTTTGAAACTTCAGCAAATTTTATCTCCGTAGACCTCCTCAATTTATCTGACTGTAAAGAAAAACTAACGTCATTGACTAATGTCTCTCATGTTTTTTTCACACCCTATTCTGCACGAGAAAGCTTTGCAGATGAAGTTCTTCCAAATTTAGAAATGCTTAAAAACCTGATGACTGTCATCGAAGAGACTGCCTCCAAGTTACAACATGTACAACTTATGCTTGGTGCCAAATGGTACGGAGTTCAGTTTGGTGCTCCATATAAAACCCCTGCCAAAGAAAGTGATCCTCGTCATATGCCTCCTAATTTTTATTATAATCAATTGGACTGGCTCACAGAGAAACAAAAAGGGTGTAAGTGGACTTGGTCAGCTCTTCTTCCCCATGGAATTTGGGGATTTTCGGTAGGAAGTGAAATGAATATGCTGACTTCACTGGCTGTATACGCATCAATCAGCAAGCATTATGGAATTCCATTGAACTTTCCAGGCAATCCAGACTTATATCACTCTGTATATCAAATTGTTGATGTTTCTCTTCTATCACGAGCAATGGTTTGGGCAGCTACAACTCCAACAGCAGCTAATGAAGCTTTCAATATTACCAATGGTGATTTCACAAGATGGTGTCATCTCTGGCCAAGGATCGCAGACTTTTTTGAAATGGAAGTGGGAGAGATTAGACAGGTAAATCTGCAATCCTTAATGTCAGACAAAGAAAACGTCTGGAAAGAAATTTGCGATAAACACAACCTTAATTATTATAAGGTTAATGAATTAGCTACCTGGCGTTTCATGGATTATGCCTTCAATAATGGCTTTGATCAGATGTCATGCCTTAATAAGATTCGAAAAGCAGGATGGAATGGTCTTTTGGATACTGAGGAAACTATTACATTGCAGTTAAAAAACATGAGAAACCAAAAAATTATCCCTTAAAAAAGGAGACAAAAATTGACGAAACGCACGGCCCTAGTACCAGGAGCAATCGGAATAACCGGAAGAGCCATTATCGAGTTTTTAGAGAAGGACGGTAACTGGGACATCATCGGATTATCACGTCGTTCTAATAATTTTGATAGTAAAGCTAAATTTATATCTGTGGACCTTCTTAACAAAGAAGACAGCGCAAAAAAAATTAAGGAATTATCATCTATTACTCATGTATTTTATTGCGCCTATTCTCCACAAAAATCAGTTCAGGATGAAATTGCACCAAATATATCTATGCTTAAAAATCTTATGGACGGGCTTGAGCCAGTTGCGAAAGACTTGGAACATATCCAACTAATGCATGGCGCGAAATGGTATGGAAGTTACTTAGGGCCATACAAAACCCCAGCCAAAGAAGATGATCCACGCCCAATAGCTAAAAACTTTTACCATGCCCAACAAGATTGGATCGTCGAGCGTCAGTCGGGCAAGAGCTGGACATGGTCAGCAGTACGTCCCCATGGAATCTGGGGTTTTTCTGTAGGTAGTAGGATGAACTTGATGACAGGAATCGTTCTTTATGCAGCTATATCAAAACACATGGGACTTCCTCTGAAATGGCCGGGCACTCCTGAATTTTATAATTGTTTGTACAACATAATAGATACTGATTTATTAGCGGAAGCTATGTGCTGGGTTGCGACAACAGCTAAAACAAAAAATAATGCATATAATATAAGTAATGGTGACTTTTTTCGCTGGAAGGATTTGTGGCCAAAGATAGCCGAATTTTTTAATCTAGATGTCGGCCCTATACAAACTGTTTCATTGCAAACAGTTATGGCTGATAAAGAACCCATTTGGTCTGAAATAGTGAAAAACCACAAGTTACAACCCTACACACTTTCAGATTTAACGAGATGGGACTATTTGGACATGGCCTTAAGCAATGGATACGATCAAATGTCTAGTATCACTAAAATCCGCCAAGCTGGCTGGCAGAAGACCTTTGACACTGAAAAAACTATCTCTAAACAAATGCAAAAACTTCGAGACAGTAAAATAATTCCATAGATGAAAGTCACAACATGTCATCATTGACAATTAGCAGTGAATTTGACAGCGGCAACATCCGCTGCGTAGAAGCGGATAAAGCTCAGAACATAAAGCTTGAAATAGTCGCAGATAACAACTCTGATTTTTATCAATGGTTCTATTTTCGACTAACCGGAGCAAAAAATTCTGAGTGCGTAATTAATATAATGAACGCTGGAAACTCTGCTTACCCTAAGGGATGGGAAGATTACCAAGCAGTGGCATCAGATGACAGAGAGAAATGGTCCAGAATACCCACAAAATATAATGACGGAGTATTAACTTTTAAGTATTGCCCAAAACAAAACTCTGCTTGGTTTGCCTATTTTGCACCTTATACCTTAGAACGACATAACGATTACCTAGCTCGTATTCAATCTTCTTCTAAAGTCCTAGTTTCTGTTCTTGGAAAAACTATAGATGGGCATGATATAGATTTTGTTCAAATCGGGGAGCTAACATCAGACAAACACAAAATATGGGTAGTTGCTCGCCAGCATCCGGGAGAAAGCATGGCAGAATGGTGGACAGAGGGCTTTATTAACCGATTAATTGAAACTGATGACTTAATGGTCCAAAATTTATTGGAAAAATCAGTTTTTTTTATTGTGCCTAATATGAATCCAGACGGAACCAAGAGAGGCCACTTAAGGACTAACGCAGTAGGGGTTAATTTAAATCGTGAGTGGTCTAATACGAGCCTCAAAAGTAGCCCCGAAATTTTCTTGGTGCGCAAGAAAATGCATGAAATTGGAGTAGATTTCTGTCTCGATGTTCATGGGGATGAAGCTCTTCCCTACAATTTTTTATCTGGAATGATGGGGATTCCTTCTTTAAGCGAACACCAAAAGATCCTTAAAACAAAATATGACAAAGCACTTCTTAATATTAGCACTGAGTTCCAAACTGAATTTGGTTACCCTCCTAGTGCTCCTGGAAAAGGAAATTTGAATATGTGTTCCAATTACGTTGCTGAGACTTTTAGCTGTCTGTCTCTCACTTTAGAAATGCCTTTTAAAGACAATATCAATAACCCCGACGCTGAATTCGGCTGGTCTCTTGAAAGATCTAGGGAGTTTGGAGCATCTAATTTAGAAGCAGTAGCCCAAATAGTTGATGAACTGAGATAGATATTAAAAAAGGCTTAAAATTGGAATAGCTTTTCCATTTTCTAATAACTGGCTAGACACCTTACCAAGGAAAAGTTCAATTTTACTCATCTATAACTGTATTACGTAACACTCCTATTTTTGAAATCTCCACCTCAATTATATCTCCTTGTTTCATAAATAATTTTGGAGTTCTTCCATTCCCAACTCCCGCTGGTGTGCCTGTTGCAATTATATCTCCCGCAACAAGAGGAGTGAAAGAAGAAACATACGAGATAATATAGGGTATTGAGTATATTAATAAATCTGTAGTGCTATTTTGAACTATCTCTCCATTTAATCTAGTGGTCAGTTCCAGCGATGCCGGATCAGGTATCTCATCTGAAGTTACCATCCAGGGACCTAAAGGCCCTGTTTTGTGAAAATTTTTTCCTGCAGTTACTGAATGTCTCTGATAATCTCTAACACTTGCATCAAGAAAGCACGTGTAACCTGCGATGTGAGATAAAGCTTCAGATTCTGCTATATGTCGACCGCTCTTACCTATAATTAAGGTTAGCTCTCCTTCAAAATCAAAATGTTCAGACACACGAGGTCTCACTATAGGTTCATCATGAGCAACCAATGTATTAGTTAGTCGAGAAAATAGAGTAATGTGTTCGGGCATATCTCGAACAAATTCTTCGACGTGATCCTTATAATTTAACCCCGCACAAATGATTTTGTCAGGATCGGGTATAACTGGAAGCAGCTTTACATCTTCTAATTGATAATCGGCTTCATTATTGTTAGCTATCGCAGCAATTTCATCCATTGCACCAGCAATTAAAGCTTCTCGTAAACTTTTATGAACACATTTTCGTCCAACATCTACTAAACCTCTATCAACATCAAAAACCCCGAACGATTCTCCATTAGCATCTCTAAAACTTAAAATTTTCATCTAACTTTCTCCAAATTTAATTAAATCCTAGAAGTTATATTAGGCCACAAGCAATCAACATCGTTCATCATAACCATTCTTCCTATGCGAGCAGACCAGTATGACTCAGAGCCAAACTCAGAACGCCAAGACCATAATCGTCTAGTTAAATGGTTTAGTTTGAACTCATAAGTAAAGCCTATAGCTCCGTGCACCTGATGAGCAATTGCAGCTGCCTTACCTGCTGCTTCTCCAGATCGAGTTTTTGCAACAGCTATTTCAAGCTCTATATCATTAAGATTGTCCGTGTTATCAACTGCCTTACAAGCATTCACAGCAGCTGTCTGAGCTGCCGCAGCCTCACTGGCTAAAATAGCAAGCTGTTGTTGAATTGCTTGAAATTTGGATAGGGACCGCCCAAATTGAACGCGCGTTCCAACATAGTCCACGCTTAGATCAAGAGCAGAAAAAATTGCACCTGATATCTTTGCAGAATAAGCAAGGTCAGGAAGTAGCTTGATCACCTGATCGCCAATATCTTCCGGGATATCAAAAATTGACTCCGGAACAATATTGTCTAACTCAATTGTATCACGGCTTTCACCAGCAATATTGACATCAGTCTTTTTAAGACTATTCGAAATATCTAGTAAGATAAATTTCTTTATATTCTTATATTCACCAATAGCTAATAGATATGTCGCGCATGACCCCCAAGGAACACTTTTAATGCTGCCAGAAACCTTTTTATTATTTTCTGACCCATGAATTTTAAGAATTTCATCTCCATCCGGAAGAGTTATTAAACCTCGTGGAAGCACTTCATCAAGTTGGGATAACACCCAGCTTGCGATAACATTCTCAACTAGAGGTATAGGCACACAATAATAACCTGCATGATAAAAAATAGTGAATACTTCCTGCCAGGTTAAGCTTGGCATGCCGCTCTCTTCACCAACAAATGGTGATGTAAGGCCATTCTCTTTCAAGTTAACCCAGAGTTTTTGGGGCCATTTACCATTTTCTGCATCTTCCAGAACAGCAGGAGTTACAAAATCAGAAAATATTTGATTACATGTGTTCGATAAAATTTTACTTGTTTCGTTCATCTCAAACCTAGGCCTCGCGCAACCATACCCCGTAAAATTTCAGTAGTTCCTCCTCGTAACGAAAAAGAGACACACGCTTGTTGAACATACGCTAGTGACTTTTGATATTCTGTTCCATGTAATTTACGAGGCGAACAATCTACCAATTCATGTGCCAATTCTGGTATTGATTGTTCAAATGCAACGCCGAGATCTTTAACTAAAGAGGCTTCAATGTTTGGCTGCTTTCCAGAGTCTATCTTGGCCGCGACAGATAGGGACATATTCCTCAATGTAATTAATTGAGCAGTAAGACGACCTATTGTCTTTACTGCTGAATCACTCATATCTATCTGTAAGATACGAATTATTTCTCTGAAGAGAATGTAACTACTTAAAAATCGGTCCGGCCCGCTCCTCTCAAAAGCAAGCTCCGCAACAACTTGTTGCCAACCATTGCCTTCTTTCCCAATCAACATAGAGTCATCGACTAACAAATTATCAAAAGTAACTTCATTAAATTCTTCATCACCTATCATGTTTCGAATAGGTCTTATCGTAATGCCAGGTAATGACAAGTCTATGATAAACTGAGACAATCCCGCATGTCGATCTTCCGTAGTCTTAGATGTTCGGACTAAAGCAATCATAAAATGAGATTTGTGAGCGTATGTTGTCCATACCTTGCGACCATTTAATAGCCAGCCATCCGCATGCTTAGCTGCATGAGTGATAATCGAGGCCAAATCCGAACCCGATCCTGGTTCACTCATGCCTATACAAAAAAAAGATTCACCTTTAGAGATTCCAGGCAAATATAAGTTCTTTTGTTCCTCGGTCCCAAACCGGAGAATTAGCGGACCGCTCTGACGTTCGGCTATCCAATGAGCCGCCACTGGGGCACCGAATGCTAATAATTCTTCAATAACGACATATCGTTCTAAAGAACTACGACCCGACCCGAAAGGCTTAGGCCAGGTCATCCCCAACCACCCTTTTTTTCCTAACTCGGCACTAAAATTCGCATCAAATCCCACCCATGACTTTGCCTTTTCTGAGATAGTATAATGACCTAAAGACTGAGATAAAAAATCCCTTACCTCTTGTCTTAGGGTCTGTGCTTCCAATGGAAGTTGGCAGGCTTCAAACTCAAACGCCCTCATGTGTGTTACCTTATTGCAATTTAAATACTTATTTAACCTATTATCAGTTTAGCTCAATGGCACCTTTGTGCTAACTAGTACACATTGTTTTTATTTGGAGGAGATTATGGGCAACTTTCTTAAGTATGAACAAGTAGATAATATCGTCACTTTGACTATGAACCAACCTAAAAACCGTAACCCTCTATCAGGTGAAGGTCAATTTGGTGATTTTGTAGCAGCCTGCGAACGCATAAATAACGATGATAGTGTCTCAGCTGTGATTTTAACGGGTGCAGGAACTGCTTTTAGCGCAGGCGGAAATGTAAAAGATATGCGGGACCGAAAGGGATTGTCTGAAGGAAATCCCTATAAAATAAGAAATAATTACAAAAGGGACATACAAAAAATACCAGCGATTCTATATGATCTTGAGGTTCCAACAATAGCTGCAGTCAACGGTCCTGCCATCGGAGCAGGTTGTGACTTGGCATGTATGTGCGATATTAGAATAGGATCTGAAAAGGCAAAGTTCGCCGAGAGCTTCGTCAAGCTTGGAATTATTCCTGGTGATGGAGGCGCCTGGTTACTACCGAGGCTCGTGGGGCAGTCAAAAGCGGCAGAGTTAACATTTACTGGAGACCTTATAAACGCAGACGAGGCCCTGTCCTGTGGTTTGATATCTAAATTAGTGTCTAGTGAAAGCCTTATGGACGAAGCTCAATCTCTCGCCGAACGTATAGCAAGTAACCCTGGCCATTCTTTGCGTATGGCAAAAAGACTCCTCCGTGAAGGACAACATGTTAGTCTACAAACTCTCTTGGAAATGTCTGCAGCATTCCAGGCAATTTCTCATCATACGGAAGAACATGATCAAGCAATAGAAAAACTATTATCAAGATTAGAAAAATCAAACCAGTAGTACCTAGACTAACAAAAAAATGCTTCTTTGTGATCTACTCAAATATTTTTTCGCCTTCAAGATCTATTATTTGACAAGCTTTAGAAATTGAAAACTCATTAGCACTTTCTCGACTAGCGTGAAAATCACCCCTCACAAAGCGGTATTCTTTAATACTTCCATTTAGCTCTTTTGATATTATACCAGCTGTTATCCATTGATTACCTTGTAATTCAGGATCAGCTCGAACACTATATTCTTTATATGATATTGAAGAATGGCCAGATGGAGTGAAACTTGGTTTACTTTTTGAACTAAATAGACGATTTAGAAATTTAGAGAATTGATTTATCATTAATTATCTCCAATATTTCTTTAACTTCCCTGTCTAGTAGCAGGTTATCTAAACAATCAAACCGATAAAGCAGAACCTCACATGAGTCGCTTTAGAAGTTAAAATTAATGCAAATGATCATCAAAAAATGACAAAGAAAGCCCCAGAGCCTGTTCCGCCTCAGGCGCAGAGTATGAATTAGCTCCCTGACGAGCAAATGCATGTTCTGCATCAGGATATTTATGAATAACAACGTTGGGTTTGTCAGCAATCTTTGTTTCTATGAAGTGGCAAATAGCTGGAGGCACCCATGTATCAGATAATGCTTGATGCAACATAAATGGCTGACTTAAATGTGGGGCTTCAGATATAGCATGCTCAATGTAAGTACCATAATAGGCAACTGCACAATCTATGTCTGTCCGACAGGACATTAGATAACACATTTTGCCTCCTAAGCAGTAACCAACCGCTCCTACTTTTCCATTCCCACCTTTTATATTTCGCAGATATTGCATGGTTTCTTCCATGTCTTTTGCACCCAAATCATAATCAAAGTGATAATACCTATCTAAAGAGGTAATCCAATCATCAGGATTATCAGCATCCAAAATAACATCTGGCCCTAATCTCCAAAATAAATCTGGAACCAGACATATATATCCCGCATCTGCAAATTCATGCGCATGTGCTTTCATGGTGTTATCAACCCCCCAGATTTCCATAATAGCTATTATTGCCCCTACTGGGCTTTTCTCTGGATACGCAACATAAGCACTCATCTCACCATCAGATAAACTAAGTTTAATGCTCTCCGTTCGCATGATTCTATCCCTTTTGAGGTTTTAATATTCCTTTACCTAACAACCATGATTCAAAAAAAGTTAATACATACTTTCTAACACTCCCTTGAATCTTTTTGGATCGTCTAGTGTTTTCCCCGTCCCACGTACAACGCAGGTCAGCGGATCATCTGCAATTGATATCGGTAACCCTGTCGCATGTCGAAGGACATAATCAAGGTTACCCAATAAAGCCCCACCTCCAGTTAACACAATACCAGTATCTACAATATCTGAAGATAGTTCTGGTGCGGTGTTCTCAAGTGCACTCTTCACAGCTTCAATGATCTGTCCAATAGGCTCAACTAAACTCTCAGCTATTTGACGCTCGGATATAACTAATGTTTTAGGTACTCCATCCAGCAGATCGCGGCCCTTGATCTCAATAGTACGACCGTCTCCATCTTCTGGAGCACACGCAGAACCGATTTCAATTTTAATTCGTT
>JAKUPN010000016.1 GCA_022449545.1 Alphaproteobacteria bacterium
CCCACCTTCAGCAACATTACCCTTACAGTGCACACCACTAGCCTAGGCTTTTACTCTTACACTCGTTTCTTTCCCACTATAAGCATCCTCCAAAGTTACATCTAGATTATACCTTAAATCAGCCCCATGGGTGTTGGCCTGGTGTCGACCTCGGGATCCGGTAAGATCTCCAAACATTTCGTCAAATATGTCTGAAAAACCTCCCCCAAAGCCAAATCCACCACCAGGTTGGCCTCCTCCCCCTTCAAAAGCTGCATGTCCGTATTGGTCATAAGCAGCCCGTTTCTCATCATCTTGCAAAACCTCATAGGCCTCACTAACTTCTTTAAATTTCTTTTCTGCCTCTGCGTCGTTTGGATTTCGATCTGGGTGATACTTCATCGCCAACTTGCGAAAAGAGCTCTTAAGTTCACCAGACTGAGCCGATCGATCGACCCCAAGTACTTCGTAATAGTCAGGTTTAGCCATTTGATAAAGTGGCTACCTCTTTAAGTTTTAGATCAGCTAAATCCATTCGAGTCATTATTTTACTTCTTAAATAAGGAGGGAACGCTGCCCATGAAAAATCAGTTACCAGGTAGTTACGATGTGGAAGTTTGATCCTTGTTGTCATCTTCATTTTCAACTTCCTCGAAGTCAGCGTCGACAACTCCATCTTCGGCAGGACTAGAAGAATTTTCTCCATCATTCGATCCACTAGCCGCTGCTGCCTGCTCAGATTGATAAATAGCTTCTCCTAGCTTCATTGAGGACATGCTGAGAGCTTCTGTCTTAGTCTTAATCGCCTCGACATCATCATTCTCTAGAGCTTCTTTTAAAGAAGAAAGATCATTTTCAATTGATTGTTTCTCATCTTCGGAAACTTTATCACCGTGCTCAGAGAGACTTTTTTCTATTTGATTCACTAAACTTTCAGCTTGATTCTTAGTTTCAACACCTTCACGCTTTACTTTGTCATCTTCAGCGTGCTCTTCGGCCTCTTTGATCATGCGATCAATATCGTCATCTGACAGACCACCTGAAGCCTGTATTCTAATTTGTTGTTCTTTTCCAGTTCCTTTATCAGTAGCCGAGACATTAACTATCCCATTTGCGTCTATATCAAATGCAACTTCAACCTGAGGAACTCCGCGGGGGGCAGATGGTATTCCCACCAAATCAAACTGGCCAAGAATCTTATTGTCTGAGGCCATTTCACGTTCACCTTGAAACACACGTATCGTTACAGCTGATTGATTATCTTCAGCAGTAGAAAACACCTGGCTCTTTTTTGTTGGGATTGTAGTATTTCTATCAATTAGCCGGGTGAAGACTCCCCCTAACGTTTCAATTCCCAATGACAAGGGGGTTACATCTAACAACAAAACATCCTTAACGTCGCCTGCTAGAACTCCACCCTGGATCGCCGCGCCTATGGCTACGACTTCATCCGGATTTACTCCTCTGTGAGGGTCACGTCCGAAATGATTTTTTACTGTTTCTTGTATCTTTGGCATACGCGTCATGCCACCGACCAATATAACCTCATCAACTTCCCCCGCTGATAAGCCGGCATCTTTCAGAGCTGCCTTACATGGTTCAATAGTCCTCTGCACCAGATCATCAACTAATGCTTCTAATTTAGCTCTAGTTAACTTTATATTTAAGTGTTTAGGTCCCGATTGATCAGCAGTAATAAATGGTAAATTGACCTCGGTTTGAGTGGCTGAGCTAAGCTCAATTTTAGCTTTCTCGGCCGCCTCTTTAAGTCTTTGTAACGCTAATTTATCTTCTTTTAAATCGATAGCCTGTTCTTTTTTAAATTCAGCAGCAAGGTATTCTATAATTCTAGCATCAAAGTCTTCTCCCCCCAGGAACGTATCCCCATTTGTTGACTTAACCTCAAATACGCCATCACCTATTTCCAGTACAGACACATCAAAAGTACCACCACCAAGGTCATATACGGCGATAGTACCTCCCTCTTTCTTATCAAGACCATAAGCCAACGCTGCTGCTGTTGGCTCATTAATGATCCGTAAAACATCTATACCAGCTATTTTACCCGCGTCCTTAGTAGCCTGACGCTGAGAGTCGTTAAAATATGCAGGCACTGTAACCACTGCTTGAGGAGCCTCTTCCCCTAAAAATGTTTCTGCTGTCTCACGCATTTTTTGTAAAATAAATGCACTCACTTCCGAAGGACTGTAGGTTTTATCATGAGCTTTTACCCAAGCATCTCCATTGTCACCTTTGACAATTTCATAAGGAACCAGATCCCTATCTTTTTCGGTAACCGGGTCATCAGCTCTACGACCGATAAGACGCTTAATAGCAAACAGTGTGTTTTCCGGATTAGTAACCGCCTGTCGTTTAGCCGGCTGACCCACCAGACGCTCGCCATCATCAGAAAAAGCAACCATAGAAGGAGTTGTTCGCGCTCCTTCGGTATTTTCAATAACTTTTTCTTGCCCGCTATCCATTACAGCCACACAAGAGTTTGTTGTTCCTAAGTCAATACCTATAACCTTTGCCATATTTCCCTCACTATTTGGCAGTCAACACAGCCCCCGCCACAAACCTATTTATTTACAGAAAAAATATATCGTATACAACTTTCGGACATATAGGTAAGGATTGGTCTCTCTTCAACCTTAAGTTGAAAGTAAAGTAGTTTTGAAAATCGTATTTTTCCTTTCAGATTTTAAAAATAGAGCAATGTAACTAATAAATTACCTAAACAAGGACACTTTATTAGTAAAATTTATAGAAGTAGCCGAATAAATTAAAAACTTCGGCTTATATTATTTATTTTTTCAAGGTCTCCGGATCTTCTAAAGCCCCTTTCGCAACACCAACTCTTGCCGGCCTAATCAGACGGTCGTGCAAATTATAACCAGGTTGTATAACCTGCGCGACCACACCATCTGGAAACTCACTATCAGGGACTTCATACATAGCTTCATGAAAGTTTGGATCGAATTGTTCACCAACAGGATTAATTTGCTTTATATTATGATCTTCCATAATTTTTTGTAGCTGTCTTTCAACCGCTTCAACCCCGCCAAGTAATGTCTGCAAAAGACCCTCTCCCTCCTTTTGCTCCTCAGGAATTGCCTGCAATGCACGCGATAAATCATCAGCGACCGTCAATATAGAGCGAGCAAAACCAGCTATGCCATATTTGTGTGCTTCAGAGAGATGTCGTTCGTTCCGTTTACGATTGTTCTCAGCTTCAGCCATAAAGCGGAGATATTGATCTTTCAAACTCGTAATTTCCTCCTCAAGCCTTAAAATCCGATCTTCATCTTTCTCTTCTTTTTCTTCCTGCCCGGAGTCATGTTCCTCAGAACCCAGATCTTCTTTAATGTGTTCTGATGAATTTATGTTCTCAACAACTTTCTCTAGCTCTTCAGTTTGAAGGTTAGAGTCGGACTCTTTGATTTGATCCTTATCTTTTTGATCGCTCATAAAAAATAATTTCCTTTAAAAATTAAATAGCTATTTGAGGTCCTTGCAATTTATCCTACTAACCGCCCAATAACTTTCGCTGTATAGTCTACAACAGGAATAACTCTTGCATAATTAAGTCTTGCAGGCCCTATTACACCTATCGCTCCAACTATTTGTTCCTTACTATTTGTATAAGGAGCTACAACCACAGAGCAACCAGTCAAATTGAATAATTCGTCCTCTGCTCCAATAAATATCTGAACTCCTTCTCCAGTTCTTGTGGCATCTAATAGCCAAGACCACGATTCTTTTGTTTCCAAAGCCCCATAAAGAGCTCTAACTCTTTCTAAATCTTCTACTGCCTGCACGTCGTCTAAAAGTCTTTCTGTTCCACTAACAATTAAGACAGAAGATTCACCATCGCTGGCACTTGTAGCCATTCCTGCTTCTACTAGTCTCTGGGTGAGAAAATCGAGTTCTTGACGGTGAGCAAGGAGTTCAGCCGCAATTTGAGCTTGGCCTTCTTCTATGGTTTTTCCTACCATTCGCGCCGACAGAAAGTTTGTAGCTTCAACAATTACGGATGATGGCATACCTACTGGTATATCGATTACTCGATTTTCTACGGCCCCATCGTCTGTTACCAACACAACTATTGCACGCTCAGGGCCCAAAGCAACAAACTCTATATGTTTTAGGCGTACGTCCGTTTTAGGAACCACCACCAAACTTGTATGGTTACTCAACCCTGAAAGAACACGACTAGCTTCCTCTAATGTCTTTTGAGGGTTACGACCCTGAGCTGCACATTGTGATTCAATCGACGCCTGTTCATCTTCCGTCAATCTTCCAACCTCTAGAAGTCCATCAACAAAAAATCGTAAACCTGCTTCTGTGGGCAATCGCCCTGCTGAAACGTGAGGAGAGTAAAGTAAGCCAGCATCCTGTAAATCAGACATAACATTGCGCACCGTAGCCGGAGATAGATCTACACCCAAACGCTGTGATAAAGTGCGCGAGCCGACTGCTTCTCCTGTTTCAAGGTAGGCGTCAATAATCTGTCGAAGTATTTCGCGACTTCTTTCATTTAATTTTGGAACCATAAGGCTCATTTAGTGACCTAGTCTTTCGTTTCTCAAAAGAGATTTAGGTATACAGACTTGTCTAATCAAGAGCTGCATGTAATTCTTCCTATAAATTAACCACTCTTCTAGACGTTCGCGATATCAACATGTAAATTCTGAACATTGAAATTATATAACATGTTCTGAAAGCAGGCTGATATAATGAAGATGACATCCTGGCGACCTTCCGGTCGCAAATCAAATGAAATGCGCAAAATAAGTTTGAAAAGTGGTGTAGCGAAATATGCTGAAGGCTCCTGTCTTGCAAAATTTGGTAATACAGAAGTTTTATGTACCGCCACAATAGAAGATAGAGTGCCTCAGTGGTTAAAGGGTACTGGAAGTGGCTGGATAACAGCTGAATATGGCATGCTTCCCCGCTCAACTCATACTCGTACTACCCGTGAAGCTTCCCGAGGGAAACAATCAGGCAGGACACAGGAAATTCAGCGTTTGATTGGAAGAAGTTTACGGGCTTCAACTGACTTAAGAAGCTTAGGAGAAAGACAAATTCGTTTAGACTGTGATGTTTTACAAGCTGATGGTGGCACAAGAACAGCCGCTATAACAGGAGCGTATGTGGCTCTTTATTCATCTTGTCAGGGTCTTTTAAAAAACGATGCCTTAGAAAAATTGCCGATCCATGAAACTGTAGCTGCTGTATCATGTGGTCTATACAACGGAGAGGCTATATTGGATTTAGATTATGAAGAAGACTCAAACGCACAAGCTGATGCAAATTTCGTTTTAACAGCAAGCGGGCAAATCATTGAGATTCAAGGAACGGCAGAGGGCAAGTCATTTTCGCGCAATCAATTCATTAACCTATTAGATTTAGCGCGTTTAGGAACAAAAATTATTTTTCAATCACAAAAGGCTGCACTAAAAATAAAATAATATGCATAGATGTATGAAAACACTTATTAAATCATTCTAAAAAAATAATATGATGTCAGATATATACCGCCAATTTTCAGAAGATTGCCTGTTAGTCGCTAGCCATAATGATGGTAAGGTCAAAGAAATAGCTGCGCTTTTGAAGCCTTTAAAAATAAGTATTATGAGTTCCAAACAACTGGGCTTACCCGAACCCATCGAAGATGGAAAAACATTCATAGACAATGCTGTTTTAAAGGCTCGTTCGGCTTGTGAGAATAGTAAGCTGCCTTCTCTCGCTGATGATAGCGGCTTAGCTGTTTCTGCTTTAGCAGGCAGACCTGGTATTTTTTCTGCCCGGTGGGCCGAGACTGCCACAGGCAGAAACTTTCAAAAAGCTATATATAAAGTTCATAGAGAAATGGGACAAAGTGAAGACCGTTCAGCTGAATTTATTTGTGCGCTAGCCCTTTGTTGGCCAGATGGTCACATTGAATGCTTTCAAGGAAAAATTTGTGGCACAATTGTATGGCCCCCAAGAGGCACAACTGGATTTGGGTATGACCCTATTTTTCAAGCAATAGGAGACAATGTAACTTTTTCTGAAATAGACCCAATAGAAAAACAAAAAAAATCACACCGCGCCATTGCCTTCAATAAAATGGTTGATGCTTGCTTCAATTTACCTGATGGCTAAAAATAAAATAACACCACCAAAGACAGTAGCCATCTACATACACTGGCCTTTCTGTCTTTCATTGTGCCCTTACTGTGACTTTAATAGTCATGTAAAAGAAAACGTCAATCACCATGATTGGAAAAAAGCTCTCATTTTAGAACTTGAGCACTATTCAAAAATAATTGGAGCAAGAAAAGTAACCAGTATTTTTTTTGGAGGCGGGACGCCCTCGCTTATGGAAGCAGATACTGTAGCAAAAATTATTGAAACTATTGAGAAATATTTTTCTTTAGTGAAAGACGTGGAAATAACTCTTGAAGCAAACCCAACTTCTTCAGAATCTAAAACTCTCTCTTCATTTTCTAAGGCAGGCATTAATCGTGTGAGCCTTGGTGTACAAGCACTAGACGACGAATCCTTAATATTATTAGGAAGAAAACATAATACTGAAGAGGCAAAAAGAGCAATCAAATTAGCTTCGGATAGTTTTGAACGTTTTTCGTTCGACTTGATTTATGCTCGCCCTAAACAAACAAAGACTATGTGGGAAAAAGAACTTAAGGAAGCAACAAGGCTAGCTAGGGGACACCTCTCAGTCTACCAATTAATTATAGAGCCAGGAACTCCATTTTATCTATCTCAAGCACGAGGCCTTATTACTTTACCTAATGAAAGTTTATCTGTGGCCCTATTTCAGATGACCCAAGAAATTCTCGAATCAGTAAACCTTCCCTCTTATGAAGTGTCTAACCACGCTGCAGTCGGAGAGTACTGTAAACAGAATATGACCTACTGGCATTATGGAGATTACATTGGGATAGGGCCTGGGGCTCATGGACGAATTACTTTAAATGGAAATATTTATGCGACCCGACAACACAGAGCGCCAGAAATGTGGTTGAAAAGAACCGAGATGGCTGGTCATGCAACACAAACTTTTGTGCCTTTGGACGAAGAGGAAATTATAAATGAAATTATTTTAATGGGCCTTAGAACAAAAGCCGGGGTTGATGCATCTAATTTTTACCTTCGCACAGGAAGAAACCTCAAAGAAGCCGTAAATGTCGAAGCCTTAAATAGATTAAAAGAAGGTAACTTTTTAACAAGTGACCAAAAAGGTATAAGAACAACTATGGCAGGCTTACTAAGATTGAATTCAGTAATAAAAGAGCTTGTCTCTTTTTAGTTGCCAAAAAAATTGAACGTCCTAGGAGCTGGGTCAATTTCATATAATTCTTCTTCACGCACTTCAAAGACTGATAAGCCCCTTTCAACTAAACCAGAATTACGTAAACGAAATATCCCATCTACTCCACTAAATCCTCTTTCAGAAATCAACGCAGTTGTCGAAAAAGTTTTTGTTGTCGGTATTGAATTTTTGGAAGAAAAATTGGCTATAGCTATAGACATAGCGGTTGCATCATAACCCAACGTAGCTTGGCGAACAGGGTTACGACCAAACAATTTATTAAACTTCTCTTTAAAGAATTTTCTCCCTTTATTCGCAGGAGCTGCATACCAAGCATGATTTAGGCTGGGTTCCGTGCGTAAAACGGGATCAGCCCATAGAGAAGTACCTAGGAGTTTTACTTTAGAAGTGTCTACATCATAAAATGCTAATAGTGGAGCGATCCTAAGTGCTTCTTTAGCGTCCATCGGTAATATTAGCGCCTGAAAAGTCAAAGAGGGCAATGAGTTTATTTTATTAATGCCACTTAGAGTATGTTTTTGGGTCTTGGATTTTATATGGTGCTTATCAGCCCCAGCTATCTGTGGCCTTAAATCGGGCTTATTAAGGCTTAACCTCTTTATTATGCGCACAATCTTATCTATTTCATCTTCAAAATAATTGACAGACACAACATCGTAATTTCCAGATCGTGAACCCTCGTAAAGAGCTTTGACCATTCTACGACCATAAAGATCATTTGGCGCTAATGCTGAAAATCTCTTAATATTATTTTGAACAGAGTAGTTGATAACTCTTCGAATTTGATCCTCAGGGGATAGCCCCATAATATAAATACCGTTTCCGGCGACTTCGTTGTTATTGGAAAATGCCACAACGGGCACCTCAAGGGGCCTAGTAACCTCAGCTACAGCTAAAACTGAACTACTATACAAAGGGCCAAGTATAATTTGTGCTCCTTCATTAATCACTTCATTGGCAGCTAGTTTAGAAGCCTCTGGATCTCCTTTTGTATCACGTACGACTAATCTAATATTAGGATCAGCCAAATCAAATAGAGCCATCTCAGCTGCTAAAAGTAAGTCATTTCCTAATGAAGCCGCCTTGCCAGACAATGGTAAAAGAATTCCCAGTGTAACTTTACCTGATTTATTAATATTATCTTTCGAAGTGCTCAAACTCGCAGCTGGTTTAATTGCGAGACTTTCAGTATTTTTTTTGGTGGATGTTTCGATTTTTATCTTTTTGTTAACGGCCTTTTTAATCTTCGGTCTATTAGTGCTCTCTATTTCCTGTTTCTGCTGAACTAATGGAGACACCTTTTGTTTTGTTATGGGTGTCGTCTTATATTGGGTTTGTTGCTCACATGCAGAAAAAACGAGACAAGTAGGCAATAGAATTACCCAGAAAAAATTTAATTTTATGAAATCTTTATAAAACTCTAATATTCGTGGTACCAAGTTAATTCGCCTTGAAATAATTTATTTGTTTATCGCATAAAAAGCATGAGCTTCATAATGACCATATTAATTGAAAAACATAAATCATTAGAGCGTGGTGATACGGAACCGGGTCTATATATAGTCGCAACCCCTATAGGCAACCTTGGGGATATAACACTACGAGCCTTACAAATACTTCATAAATCAGATCTCGTGGCGTGTGAAGACACTCGGGTTACTCGTCGCCTTCTATCACACTATAATATAAAAGTTCCAACCACCTCGTATAATGACCATAACGCTAAAAAAGTAATACCGCGAATAATTAAACTTCTACAAAGTGGCAAGATAGTGGCATTAGTTAGTGATGCAGGAACCCCATTAATTTCCGATCCCGGCTATAGACTAGTGCTAGCAGCAATATCAAAAAATATTCCTATTACTGCAGCTCCAGGCCCTGTGGCAGCAGTTGCCGCCCTCACAATAGCAGGTCTACCTACTGATAAGTTTCTGTTTATTGGTTTTTTACCAACAAAAAAGGGAGCGAAAAAAAATTATTTAAAAGAGATAAAAAATATTCAAGCAACCTTGGTATTCTATGAGTCATCACAACGATTAATAGAAACACTTTATGATATGACTGAATATCTTGGTAACAGATCCGCAGCAGTTATGAGAGAAATAACTAAAAAATTCGAAGAGACGAAAAGAGGTTCTCTTAAAGAACTAGCTGACCAATTTTCCGAAGAGGGCGCCCCAAGAGGAGAGATAGTAATAATCGTCTCTTCTCTAGAACCAATAAAAATGAGCGATCAAGAAATTGATGTGTTAATAACGAAAGAGCTTGTTAACAATACTCTGAGAGATTCTGTTAATATAGTTGCCCAATCATCTGGAAGGGCGAGACGAGAAGTGTATAAGAGAGCCCTAATAATATCTAAAAAATAATACAAATTGCTGAATCATCAGAAAAAGCTGTATTGTTAATCAAGATCTAATATTAAATTATTAACTTTTACTCAAACATTAGAATTTTAAACAACCCAATAAGAGGTTTAACTTTTAGCCAAGCTAAAAAACATGTATACTTATCAGATAGAAATAGCCGCTTATAGGGGTTTGCCATATCACAAATTCAAACAGCAACGAAAACAGACCTTATGAAACGGAACAGACATAATATATTTCTCTATGTAATCCTCTTGCTCTCTTTCACCCTCATAACCGCTTGTACAGCAACTGGTGTGGTAATGAGCACCGGTGCAACAGTTGGAGTTGCAGCATCCGAAGAACGAGGGGTTAAGGGAGCGATTACAGACGCAGGTATACGGATACAAATTAATGACTTGTGGCTCAAGGCCGGACTAGAGCTATATAATTTAGTCAGCTTACAGATATACGAAGGGCGAGTACTTCTTGCTGGACATGTCCCTGACGACAAAATGTCAGACAAAGCAATGCTCTTAGCCTGGCAACCTGACGGAGTTCGAGAAGTAATTAATGAAATCCAAGTAAAAAAAATAACAAGCATTCAAACATTTGCAAGAGACGCATTAATCAATGCCCGCTTAGACTCAGCGCTACTATTTTCCAAAGGAATAAACTCAATTAACTATTCTACACGCTCTGTAGGAGGAATTATTTACCTACTTGGAGTCGCCAGAAACCAAGAGGAGCTTGATAAAGTACAACAGGTAGCCCGGACTATTCCGGATGTGAAAGGTGTCATCAGCCATGTTCTCTTAATCGACGACCCGAGACGCCTGCAACAGCCTTCTGTAAAATCTAGGAAAAAGTAGTGAGCCACTCGTCACTTCTATCTTCCCAAGGCCCTGAAATAGAATTAGATAAAATTGCTAGCCTAAAAGATAATGAGATTTCACTTGGTGATACCGCGCTACTACTAGCTGTTTTAGACAATCCACTAGTTTCTATTCGCCGTTATGAACGACACATGTGTAAATTATCGGCAGACGTGGAAAAAGCTTACGCAAATAATAATAATACAAACGATAAAAAACTTGACGCGCTCAGAAAAGTAATAGCAGACGAGCATGGCTACGTTGGTGATACAGACACATATGACTCTTTGCAGAATGCCAATCTGATAAGCGTCATAGACCGACGAAAAGGACTGCCAATTGCTTTAGGAATTTTATATATACACACTGCTAGAATGCTAGGTTGGAGCATCGATGGTCTAAAATTTCCAGGACACTTTCTAGTAAGGATAGAAGATGAAGGTGAAAGAGTTATATTTGATCCATTTGATAGTGCTAAACGAATTGAAGTTTTCGATATGCGAGCATTACTAAAGAAGACTCTTGGCTCAAATGCAGAATTGTCTGCTGATAATTATGATCTTGCTAGCAATAGAGAAATTCTTATTAGATTACAAAACAATAAAAAGATAAGACTTCTAAAAACTGAACAAGTAAGCGAAGCACTATCTGTGGTTGAAAGCATGATTAGTTTTGCCCCTAACCTGTCTGGTCTCTGGCATGAAGCAGGAGTTTTAAATAATCACCTAGGAAACATAAGCGCAGCTATCTCGTCACTGGAACAATGCTATGAACTATGCTCTTTACCTCAGGAAAAAGCCCGTTTAAAGGAGTTAATAAACGGACTGCACAACCAGCTTAACTAAGTATTATCCGATTTCACAAAAATAAGATAAACTGGAAAAAGGCTTACCTATAGTGATAGGTGTTCTAATTTAGATCAGTTCAAGTATAGAAATTAAATCATTGTTAGGGAGATCATTAATGAGTTTGGCTGTTGCTATTCAAATGGACCCCATAGAATCAATCGATATTGAGGGAGATTCAACTTTTTCGTTAGCCTTAGAAGCACTAGAAAGGGGTCATATTCTTTATCACTATCTGCCTAAAAGTCTAAGTCTTCGTGACGGAAGCCTTCTTGCAAAAGCACGCCCCTTAACTGTTCGAAGAGATAAAGAGAATTATTTTACATTAGAAAATGAACAAGTTCTTGAATTGTCAAAAACAGACGTCGTCTTAATGCGTCAAGATCCTCCATTTGATATGACCTACATAACAACAACACACCTTCTGGAGCACATACACCCCAAAACATTGGTGGTAAACAATCCTATTGCCGTTCGTAATGCCCCAGAAAAACTTTATGCAACACATTTCAAAGGATTAATGCCCCCAACCTTAATAACATCAGATCATGACGAAGTGATCTCATTTAGAACAGAACAAAGTGATATAATTATTAAACCACTTTACGGGAATGGCGGAGCTGGCGTATTTCATATTTCTCCTAAAGACGAAAACTTGAATGCATTACTTGAAATGTTTTCAGGCATCAGTAAAGAGCCGATTATTGCCCAACGCTACCTTCCTGAAGTTCGTAATGGTGACAAGAGAATTATCTTAGTAGAAGGAGAACCAGTGGGAGCCATTAACCGAGTGCCGGCGCTTGGTGAGGCAAGATCAAATATGCATGTCGGAGGGAGGGCTGAAAAAACTAAACTTACTGATAGAGAAAAACATATTTGTAAACAAATAGGCCCCGATCTAAAAAACCAAGGGCTAATCTTCGTTGGAATAGACGTTATAGGTGACTATCTGACCGAAATAAATGTAACATCACCGACCGGCATCCAAGAAATAGACAGATTTGATAATATAAAAATTTCAGGTCTCATCTGGGATGCTATAGAAGCCAGAGTGAAATCTTCGAACTAGTTGAACCTAATAATAAAGGCGGGGTTGACCCCGCCTTAATTATAGTAAAAATCTTTTTAGTTTGCGGGAAACTCACTAAGATCAGGGGGAGCACCTTCTGGCCTTTGTAATAAATCTTCTTCAGCTTCACCAGCCTCAAGTCTTTTAAACAGATCCTCTGGATCAAACTTTACGCCAATGGGGTTTGCTGAAAACTCTCCATTGTCAAAATATTCAGCAAATTTTTCTTCTGGCACGTTGTCAACCTGTAACTCGACCTGATTTTTATCTGGATCAAAATAGTACATTGAAGTGGTAGGCCCATGATTAATGCAAAACTCTGGCAGAATATTTTCTTCTTTTAACCGGAAATAGGTATGACTCAAATCAGCTAGTTTTTCATAAGTAAATGCTACGTGATGCATACCTGCATAACCATCAATATGTTCTTTTATACCGGGAAATCCTAAAACAGCTATTCTATGATGCTCATCATCGTAAGTCACGAATCCACCGAAATCAGCTTCATACATGGCTTCTCCCTCAAGGACTACCTTATACCAATCTAGAACCATGTGTGCTCTTTCTGGCGGCGTTCTTAAAACAACATGGGCCAATTTCGCTGGGGCAATCTTTCCCCTTTCCTTAGCCGTTTTAGGCATTTTTGCAACTGGTGCACTTCCGTCCATTTCGATCTCTCCCTTTGTTAAGCTCCAGAACAGTCTACTGGGGCTCATATAAAGCAATTATGAAAATAATTATGAGAACTGGAAAATCTATAATAATCTTTATGATAAAAGTCTTTTTTAGAAAAATAAAGTCTACGAATAATACTTTTTAATTTTAAAGAGTATAGAATCAGATAATTTCTAATATTAACTCCTTACTAGGAAACCGAATAATGGATCGAAAATTATCTCCTCCACCTGACCGTAACACTAAGAAACCATTGCTTAAAACTCCCTCAGGTGCTTGTGACACACATTTTCATATATATGGACCACAGGAAAGATATCCGTTTAATCCAAACCGACCTATGGATGCAGAAGACAGCACTTACGAAGACTTAATAAAGTTGCACGATACACTCGGCATATCTCGGGGTGTAATAGTACAATCCCTAATGCATGGGCATTGCTATGAGTATATGCTTAACGCTTTATGTCGTGATCCAGAAAGATTTCGTGGCGTAGCGATGCCTGCTCCTGATATAACAGATGGAGAGTTAGAAATTCTCGATAAGGCTGGAGTAGTTGGAGCCAGATTTGCCTACAGATGGTCGGCCGATATTAATAGAAATATGATAAGCAGGATAGACGAGCTGGGTTGGCATCCTCAATTTTGGTTCCGCGGTGAAGAAGAGGCACTAGCTTGGCGAGATATTATGATAGCATCGCCTGGAAATTTTGTGATTGACCACATGGGTTGGCAGCCTGCAAAGAATGGCTTGGATTCCCCTGGGTTTAGAGTAGTTTTGGATTGTCTCGAAACTGGTCGTTGTTGGGTCAAATTATCAGGTCCCAATAGATTCACTTCAGAAAAAAAACTTCCATACTCCGACACACTTCCTTTTGCACAAACCTTAATTGAATATGCTCCAGAAAGATTGATTTGGGGATCAGATTGGCCTCACCCCGATCATTTTGAAATAATGCCTAATGATGGCGAGATCCTAGATCTAATGATCGACTGGGCTCCTGATGCTAACATCCGGAAAATGATATTTTCCGAAAACCCAAAAAAACTATTCGGTTTCTCGTAAATAAATCTAATCTAATGAGAGTGTTCTGTTGGCCCATAAAAACAAGTAAAAATGGTGCATCCCATTGGATAACTTAATGGCCCATGAGCAATCTCATCACCAGGACCAAAAAGATAGTCCCCTGCTTTAAGAACTTGGCCATCAACGTGCATCTCTCCCTCAACTATCAGGTTACTGTGCCAACCTCTATGAGTATGCCTGGGCTCTACATAACCTGCCGGAAATCGGACATAAAAATCACGTCTTCCGGTTTCTGGATCATGAGAAAACATCTTAATCTGCACACCTTCAGGCAAAGTGAACAGATCAGTGTCATCTTCCCATTCCAGATCTTCAGGGTGAATTACTATTAGATCCTTGCTACCAAGCTTCATAAACATCTCCCCCAACATTTTAATAAAATTGTTTTTTAGAAGGGAACATCTCCCTGGATTACTATACGGTGCATTAATCGATGTTTTGTGTAATCAAATAGAGCATAATGAAGGGACAACCTATTATCCCAAACTGCTAAATCATTGGTTTGCCATTTATGGCGATAATTAAATTCCGGTGTTTTTAAATAATCAAAAAGATATCGTAATAAAAAATCACTCTCACGTTTATCTAAATCCTTAATTAGTGAGGTCATAGATTCATTCACAAATAAACCTTTTTTTCCTGTCACAGGATGAATGCGCACCATAGGATGCAGCGCCGGGCGATAACTCGATCTCTGTTCTTTAATAGAATCAGTACCTTCTCCATCCCACATTTCCGGTCGTACATGCTCATCATATGGTTGATAAGAATCGTGATAAGCCCATAGTCCATCTAAATGCGTTTTCATACGTTCAGATAGAGCCTCATAAGCAGCCGCTGTACTCACCCATATAGTGTCCCCACCTTCCGGTGGAATATTTTTTGCATAGAGAACAGTTCCGAGTGTAGGTCTTTTACGACCCACAAAATCTGTGTGCCAAAGATCGCGTGTTACGTGCGGAGGATTATCTGAATCATATTCTAGAATATCAATCTCAGGATAATCTGGGCTTTTTTCGAAGCCCGATACAGCCGCTGGTTGAGGTTCTCCAAATCGTCTCGAAAAGGAAACCTGTTGTTCGGGACTTATTTTTTGGTCACGAAATATAATTACTGTTCGATCAAGTAATGCCTCGTGAATTTCGTCAAATTGAAAATTACTTAACTCCTTTGATAAATCTATTCCTTCTATGATGCCTCCACATGCTGGTGTCATTTCTGATAGAGAAAAGCTTTCGTAATTCATTGTTTTTCCACCCATTAGTATAGAATAATAGTTAGTTCACTTGGCAATTTAAAAAACAACTATTTATCTTTAAGACTGATCATCTTTCCTACATTTCTACCACCTACAATATGTACATGGAAGTGGGGAACTTCTTGATTGGCATCAGTCCCATGATTAGCCAAAATACGATAGCCCGATCCGCTGAGGCCCGCCTGCCGTGCCACGTGGCCTACCGCAAATAAAAATCCAGCAACTTCTTTTTCGCTTGCCTCCATCGTAAAGTCGTCTAAAGAAACATAAGATCCTTTAGGAATGACTAAAAGATGAACCGGTGCCTGAGGATTTATATCTTCAAACGCTAAAGCGTATTCATCCTCGTAAACAGAGTTAATAGGAATCTCACCTCTTAATATTTTTGAAAAGACATTTTGCTCGTCGTATTCCATTCATTCCCTCATCTATTAGTCGTTTTCTCTTCGTGATTCTTTCTCAACTAAGCCAGATGTTCCTTCACGACGCTTCAATTCATTGAAAACATCAGTTGGGCTTATCCCCTGATCAAGCCACAGAACACATAAATGATAGATTAAATCCGCACTTTCACGAGTTACAGCAATAGACCCTTCTCTCAGGGCTGCTTCAACGGTTTCATCAGACTCTTCTTTTATCTTATCGGTTATACGTTTTGTACCACCTTCTAAAAGTTTAGCCGTATATGAATCTGTCGGTTTAGCATTTTTTCGATCTTCAATTATTTTGAAAAGCCTATCAATAGAAGAATCAGAGTTTATTTTATTCATAAGCCTTATCCCTAATCTAATCCTCCAGTCGAACCGGTATTCCTGCATTATACATATGCGCCTTAGCATCTGATATCGAATATTCACCAAAATGGAATATTGAAGCAGCCAGAACGGCGGAAGCATGACCTTTTGAAACGCCCTCCACTAAATGGTCTAAATTTCCTACTCCACCAGAGGCAATAATTGGTATTGAGACATTGTCAGATATAGTTCTTGTTAAGTCTACGTCAAAGCCCGCTCGTGTGCCATCTCGATCCATAGATGTTAAAAGAATTTCCCCGGCTCCGTATTCTTCCATTCTCTGGGCCCACTTTATCGCATCTATTCCAGTTTTTTTTCTTCCCCCATGAGTAAAAACCTCCCATTTGCCTTCGAAAACTAATTTAGCATCAATAGCAACAACTATGCACTGGCTTCCAAATTTCTGAGAAGCCTTTTTAACAAAATTAGGTTCGTTCACTGCGGCTGTGTTTATTGAAACTTTATCTGCCCCAGCGAGCAATAAGCTCCTAATATTATTAATGTTTCGAATGCCCCCTCCATCAGTTAACGGCATGAAACAAGCCTCGGCGGTGCGCGTTACCACATCATATATAATTTCTCTATTATCGCTAGATGCTGTGATATCCAAGAAGCATAGCTCATCTGCTCCCGCTATGTCATAAATCTTGGCCTGCTCAACCGGATCTCCAGCATCTCGTAAATCAATAAAATTGACGCCTTTAACTACACGTCCTTCTTTAACATCAAGACATGGTATAATTCTTATTTTAAGCATTCACATTGTCTTTCAAGAGATCTAATGCTTCTTTTAGTTCTAACCTACCATCGTATATAGCCATCCCGGAAATGACTCCTGCTATCCCTTCTGACTCATATGGTAGTAACTTTTGTAAATCGCTTAGGGACGAAATACCGCCGGATGCAATTATTGGTGTTGTTAGAGTCTTTGCAAGCTCAACTGTAGAGGAAACGTTTACTCCGCCTAAGGCACCATCGCGTTCTATATCAGTAAAGATTATGGCCTCAACACCTTCATTTTCAAACCTTAACCCTAATTCGGACGCATTCATCTCAGCTTCTTCAGACCATCCCTCAACTGCTACTTTACCATTTCGTGCATCAATTCCTACCGCTATATGACCCGGGAAATGACGGCAAGCATTTTTTACCAATTCGGGATTCTTAACAGCCGCTGTACCTAAAACTACTCTATTAACTCCAGATAAGAGCCAGTTTTCGATGATAGATAAATTTCTTATGCCACCCCCCAACTGAATATGAGCCTTATTTACTTTTGCCACTGTCAAAATATCATTAATTGCTGATTCATTGATAGGCTTACCAGAAAAGGCTCCATTCAAATCAACTACATGAATCCATTCTGCTCCATCCTTAAAAAAAGAGCGGGCCTGATTGGCAGGATCGGTATTAAATATTGTTGCTTTCTGCATTTCACCTTGTAACAGGCGAACGCATTTGCCATCCTTTAGGTCAATCGCTGGAAAGAAAATCATTTTTTTATAAATCCTTTGTATAAAATAAACCCCGAACATATTCTCCAGATATTCGAGCATATTTTGGATGAACGCCCCACCTGGTATATCCACTTTCTTCAAATATTTGAATAGCCCTCTCTTGTGTCTCCCGAACATCCAGATTGAGAACCGTATATGCTTCACGACGAGCCAAGTCTTCACACGACTGAAGAATAGCTGGAGCTAGACTGTGACCCCTTGCCCAAGGAGCAAGAAAAAAGGTGCTTACGTTTACAGTAAATGATTGTGCCTCTGCATTTGATCGCGGCCTATTCAGTTGCGCCGAACCTGCAATAACACCGTCCAATCTGCCAGCAAAAACCGTCCTGCCGGGGACTAACAAAGTACCGCGCCAATAAGACTCCATGATTTCTCGACGTGGTGGTTTTAACCAGCCAAAACCGCCACCAGCTGTAATTGCTGCTTCAGCCGCATCACACAGGTCGGCCAGGTCATTACCACGAAACTCCGACAATCTATCAACACGAATTTCAACCATATTTATAGAACCAAATTATTCCTATATTATGGCGACCACTTTAAGAAATTAGCAATTAATTGTAGACCAGTCTTTTGACTTTTTTCAGGATGAAATTGTGTGCCGATCATATTATCCTTGCCAACCATAGCAGTCACTCTCTGACCATATTCCGTTACAGCTAAGATATGATCTGATTTTTTTGGAACCATATGAAAACTATGCACAAAATATACATGAGGTTTCTGTGCGATATTACACAAGTTTTCAATTACTAAATGGTCCTTCACCATTATATCAAGCTCATTCCAGCCCATGTGAGGAATTTTGACTTGAGCGTTTGATTTCTTAATGGCTATTACATCTCCTTCTATCCAATTAAATCCGATAGTTTCTCCATTCTCGTAGCCTCTTGAGGCCATAAGTTGCATGCCAACACAAATACCTAAAAAAGGGCGGGCTTTTGTAATAACAATTTCGTTTAAAGCTTCCAGTAGACCCTCTTGTTTAGCTACTCCCGTATAACAGTCAGGAAAGGACCCCACACCGGGAAGAACCACTCTGTCAGCTCTCATTACAATATCTGTCTCTGATGAGACTTCAATAGTAAAATTAAGTCCCAATTCCGAGTTCATTCTTTCAAAGGCTTTTGCCGCTGAGCGAAGATTGCCTGATCCATAATCAATAATTACAACTTTCTGCATTCTTTAATCCTACAACATATTCTGTTGTAATTTGTTGAAATAAGCCCTTTCAATATCTTCAAATTTACTCCCAGTAACAACAGTCCTTAAAACGTACCCCTGGCGCATCAGATTCCATCGACGGCAATCGTTTCCCCACAAACCCAAACAAAAAGAAAAGGTAAATTGTGCTATTAAGATAGTCTTTGACCCTAAATCTAAAAAATTACCGCCCAAATTGATCAAAAAGTATCCGGTAAGAACTATTAATGCTATAATCCATAATCTATGCCATAAGGCCCAAATTGGGCCTAAGAAAAAAGCAACCCAACTGAAGCCCTCCTTAATTAGAACGAGGTCTTCATCATTTTCCACCGACCAGGGTGCAGTTTGAGCTGTGTAAACTTTCATACTATGGCCATCATGTAGTCTCTTTTTTGTAGAATAATATATATTTATAATTATTTTTACTTTGATGCATTCGAATTTATTTTAATGCAGCGTTTTGGGATTTCTGTTTTCGTTATTTGCTAAATCGAGTTTCCCAGAACACCCTTTGTAGATGGGATATCGCCAGATCGACGACTATCAATTTCGATTGCTTGACGTAGACATCTGGCTAACCCTTTATAACAAGATTCGATCATATGATGATTGTTTTCACCATATAAAACTTCAACGTGCAAATTTAGACCAGCACTCTGAACGAAAGCTCGGAACCACTCCTGAAATAATTCAGTGTCCATATTTCCAAGTTTTGGAATGGTAAATGGAACTCGGTAAACTAGGTAAGGCCGATTTGACGCGTCTAAAGCAACTCTTGTCAATGTCTCGTCCATAGGCACAAGCGCATCGCCATAGCGACGAATACCCCTTCGATCACCCAGGGCTTTACTAATTGCCTCTCCAACCGCATAACCACTATCTTCAGTTGTGTGATGAAAGTCTATATGTATGTCTCCTGTTGCACGAACACGAAGATCTATTAAACTGTGTCGCGACAGTTGTTCCAACATATGATCTAAAAAGCCAATACCAGTATCGATATCATAGTTACCAATACCGTCCAAATTTAACGAAACTGATATTTCCGTTTCTTTGGTTTTCCTAGTTACACTAGCCTCACGTTCTTGTTTGTTAGTGTTTTTAGACTTTTTTTTAGTACTCATTAAAAACTCCTGCAGGGTCATAGCGGGCAATGGTCAAATGACTAAATAACAGGGACTATTTTTCAATACCACTATTAATAGAATAAAGTAATGCTCTTGAAGACTGGGCACAGAGACCCAAAATTATAGGAACACTTTGGATATCTTTTAACAAATATAAAATTATAAATAGAATTAACTAATAATTTACATCAAATAACGGATGATTTGATTAATGTATACGTCTAATAAGATTTATGATGAACAACAATGGCACGGAACAACTATATTATCAGTTCGAAAGAATAATGAAGTGGTAATTGCAGGTGATGGCCAAGTTACACTAGGATCAACAATAATTAAGTCTAAAGCGCGAAAAGTTCGTTTGCTAAGTGATGGAAGCGTTATAGCAGGTTTCGCTGGGGCTACAGCAGATGCCTTCGCATTATTTGAGCGCCTTGAAGCTAAGCTAGAACAACACCCAGGACAATTAACACGTGCTTGCGTAGAAATGGCCAAAGACTGGCGAACCGATCGTTATCTTCGCAGACTAGAAGCGATGATGGCTGTTGTAGACAAAGAAACCTCGCTGGTACTTACCGGCACTGGTGATGTACTAGAGCCAGATGATGGCATAATTGCTATTGGCTCAGGCGGAAATTATGCCTTAGCAGCAGCTCGTTCTCTAATAGACCAAGAAGATCTTACCGCTAGAGACATCGCAAAACGTGCTATGTCTATAGCATCTGATATATGTGTCTATACAAATTCTAATATTACGATTGAGGGCCTATGACTAATTTTTCTCCACGCGAAATTGTTTCTGAACTTGATCGTTTTATTGTCGGCCAAAATGAGGCTAAACGGGCAGTAGCTGTCGCTTTAAGAAATAGATGGCGTCGACAACAACTATCAGATGATCTTAAAGAGGAAGTCTTGCCTAAAAATATTCTAATGATAGGGCCTACCGGCGTTGGTAAAACGGAGATTTCTCGACGACTTGCTAAATTAGCAGATGCTCCATTTATTAAGGTTGAAGCAACAAAGTTCACAGAAGTTGGATATGTTGGACGGGATGTTGAATCAATAGTCCGGGATTTGGTTGAGCAGTCAATAATGATGACAAGGGAACAGCGCAGAAAAGAAGTGCAGGCCCAAGCAGAAGTTAACGCCGAACAAAGGGTACTGGATGCCTTAGTCGGGGACAGTGCCAGCGATTCAACACGGCAATCATTTCGTGAAAAACTTAGGCGAGGAGAACTGGATGAAAGGGAAATAGAGATAGAGGTTGCAGATAGTGGAGGTTTACAGATGCCGACTATTGATATACCTGGCATGCCTGGTTCGCAAATGGGCATGATTAATTTTAACGATATGCTAGGTAAAGCTTTCGGACAAAAATCTTCATCAAGAAAAATGTCAGTATCAGAGAGTTATGAAGTTTTAATGGCTAATGAGTCAGACAAACTTTTAGATGACGACAAAATTATCAAAGAAGCCCTAAATTCTGTTGAAAACAACGGAATTGTTTTTCTCGATGAAATTGACAAAATAAGTGTTCGTAATGAAAGAGCCGGCGGCGGAGACGTTAGTCGTGAAGGTGTACAAAGGGATCTTTTACCTCTGATCGAAGGCACTACTGTGGCAACAAAGCATGGTGCAGTTAAAACTGATCATATCTTATTTATCGCCTCAGGAGCATTTCATTTGGCAAAACCTTCTGATCTTCTACCTGAGCTTCAAGGTCGTTTACCCATTCGTGTGACCTTAAAAGCTCTCACTCGAGATGATTTTGGACGTATACTAAGAGAGCCTGAAAATAGTCTTATTCGTCAATCTATTGCTCTTCTAGACACTGAAGGAGTAACATTAAATTTCTCGGAAGATTCTATAGACGCTATTGCAGATTTAAGTGCTGAGATTAACCAGAGTATAGAGAACATTGGAGCTCGTCGTCTTCATACAGTAATAGAGCGCTTGTTAGAAGACATCAGTTTCACAGCTACTGATAGAGAGGGTGAGACCATTGATATAAATGAAGAAATGGTGCGCACACGGGTTGAAGATTTAGCCAAAAATGCAGACCTTTCAAAATTTATATTATAAAATGGCTGATTTATAATTGTATTCGATTTTGGGAGAACAAAATGAAAATACCATCAAAAATTGTGGACATATCTATGCCCCTAGATAACGATAATATTGTTGATCCAGATATCATGCGTCCTCAGATAGAATATGTTAGTCAAAAAGAAAATGCTGAATCTATGGCAAGTTTTTTTGAGGGCATGAATGCCTCGGATCTTCCTAGTGCTGAAGGGTGGGCGTGGGAGGTAATAAAATTAACCACCCACAATGGCACACATATTGATGCACCTTGGCATTATCATTCTCATGATAAAGACGGTAATCCTATGCAAACCATAGATGAACTCCCTTTAGATTGGTTTTTTCGCCCGGGTATAAAGTTTGATTTTAGAAATATGCCAGACGGCTATATTGTACAACCTGAAGACATAGATGCAGAGCTAAAGCGAATAGATTACGAGTTAAAACCGTTAGATATTGTTCTGGTTAATACAAGGGCCAGCGAATACTATGGAACCAATGAATATTTGGATCACGGTATTGGCATGGGAAAGGAAGCTACTTTATATCTAACACGAGAACATGGAGTTCGCGTTACTGGAATAGACGCATGGGGTTGGGACGCACCTTTCAAGTTCGCTAAAGAAGAGTGGAAAAAGAACAAAGATGCGAGCAAGGTTTGGCAGGGGCACTGGGCCGGAATTGAACAACCATATTGTCACATGGAAAAACTATTAAACCTAGAGACTCTTCCGGATAAAGGATTTACAGTAAGTTGCTTCCCTTGGAAAATAAAATCCGCTTCAGCAGGCTTTATTCGAGCTGTTGCAATGTTTGATTAAGGATAAGTTCTTGGGACAAAAAATATAAAAGCAAATTAGGTTTTAATTTTTTGATTGAAAACTACGTAAGTGGCGCAAAATTGCCTCAACTTCTAATTCACTGAGTGTGCCAATACTTAGCGCCATTTGATTGGCTAGTTCGGTATGTTTATGGCCCATGCCTCTTGTGTCCACAACAGCCCTCGGATGGGATAATGAAGCTAGACGTTTCATCTCCTCAAAATCATCCCAAATTAAATTAAAATACTCACATATTTGAACAACCAAAGCTTCCGATGGTCTTCCTCTGTGACCCCGCTCTAATGAAGAAAGATATGCCGCAGATAATTGTAAATCTTGAGCCAGTTGCTTCAAACTAACTCCCGTAGTCAAACGTAAGCATCGCATTTTCTTCCCAAACGGAGTCACTAGTGTCTATTCCTTTTTCTTTTTAGTAAGATATAAAACGCTCCTTCACCACCGTGTTCGGGCCGGGCAGCACAAAAGGACAAAGTGACTTCACGACACTTTGGTTTATTAAGCCATTCGGGTAATCGTTTTCGTAACACACCTGTACTATTTCTGGTAAGTCCTTTTCCAGTAATCACCAGAACTAAACGACAATCAGCCTCAAAACAATTTAAAATAAATGACTCTAACTGAGCCTGAGCTGTGGTTTGATACTCCCCATGTAAGTCAAGTCGAGCGTCAATTGGAAGCTTGCCTCGCCTCATCCTATCAACGGTTCGTTTATCAACTCCTGAAACTTTTTCAGCGCTTAACGGATCTAACTTTATTAGGTCTTTTCTAGGTAATGTTGGCTTTTCAAGAACATTAAATTCAGTTTTTTTTATAAACTTAGCCTTAGATTTATATGAAGCACTCTTAGGAGGGTTAACCTTTTTATGGGACGTCTTTTTTTTTAGCGGCCTCACCCCAGCCATAGTTCGTTCAAATAAATCTTGTTCACTGCTGGCTGTTTTTTCAACTTTTGTTCGCTTATTCACTTGATAGCTTTCGATTATGATGGTCAATTTGTTTCTTTTGAATCAACCAAAATGATATGTAAACGCCTCGGGCCATGGGCACCCAATAATAAGGTCTGTTCTATATCACCAGAACGAGACGGTCCGGTAATAAAATTTACTGTGCGGGGCATTTCCTTTTTTTCGTTACGATCTCCCATCGCAGTATTATTACGAATCATATCCCATACATCTTCATAACTTTTAGCGACACGATCTTTTGGTAAAACCACAACATGAGTTTCTGGAAGAAAATTTAAAGTTGAAGGATGATCTGGGCCTGAAAACATTGCAAGTGTGCCTGTTTCAGCTACACCTACCGCGGCTGAGGTAACACTAACCATATCATCTTTTTCAGGTATTCTCTTGCTAATTCCCAATAATGGCTGTTCCTCCCATGGAACTGAATCCAGCACTTCATCAGAAGACATTACCACCTGGGACGGTAGATTTTCTTTTTTAAGGTAGCTAGTTATTGCCCTTGGAATATCACTTAAGCGATCTACTTCTTCAACTGATGCAAAAACTCCTTCTGCCATATCCTTAAATAAAGTAATTAAACTTGAAGAAGTTAGAGATGTCCTTTCAGGTATAAGATTTCGCTTCGGGCTAGTTAGGCGATCTTTCAAAGCTGAAATCTTTTCTTTATCCATGGGGCCTGAGCGTCCCAGAGATCTTCTAATGTTATTCAAAATAATTTGACGTTGCTCATTCATTAGAAGATTCCGACCATAACTGTTGAAATGTTTTGCCCTCAGGAGCAGGAAATTCTCTGTATTTTGTCCAACCTCCTGCAAATGGCAGGCTGGAAAATCTTCCCTGACGTTTCCCCAATAGAAACAGTATCTTCACCTGAACGCCCATAACCCATTTATAGAGACTGGGTCGTTTCACCAAATATGCCCAAAGTTTTATTCCATAACGAGCAAATTTTGGTGTTAAATGACTTTCAAACTCGCGTTGCCTCCAATGTCTCATTAATTTAGGCAAAGGTATTCTAACGGGACAAACTTCCTCACACCGGCCACAGAAGGTCGAAGCGTTGGGAAGATGACCAGCTTCGTCAACTCCTAACAGGCTGGGTGTAAGAACAGCCCCCATCGGTCCAGGGTAAACCCAACCATAAGCATGGCCGCCAACAGATTGGTAGACCGGGCAGTGATTCATACATGCACCACATCGAATGCACCGCAACATATCCTGAAACTCAGTTCCAAGCATATTTGTACGCCCATTATCTAGCAATATCACATGATATTCTTCAGGACCATCCAAGTCAGCTTTTCGTCTTGGGCCCGTCGAAACAGTCGTATAAACACTAAATTCTTGTCCTGTTGCAGATCGAGCTAAAACTCTGAGTAGCGTTGATGCATCCTCCAGAGAAGGGACTATTTTTTCTATGCTAGCCAAAACAATATGAACCTTTGGCAGTAATTGTGATAAATCTCCATTTCCCTCATTGGTAACAATAATAGAAGACCCAGTTTCAGCCACCAAAAAATTAGCTCCAGTTATACCAACTTGTGCTTCAAAATATTTTCCTCGTAAAACTGTTCTTGCTTCTTCAAGTAAAGTGGGGGGCTCTTCTAAAATTCTTTGGGGATCTAGATGAGTATGGGTTTCCCTGAAGCTTTTTTCGACTTGAGATTTTGTAAGATGCACTGCGGGTGCTATAATATGTGATGGACGTTCATCTCGTATTTGTATGATGTACTCTCCCAAGTCGGTCTCTACAGCTCTAATACCAGAATTCTCAAGAGCCTCATTGATATCGCACTCCTCGCCAATCATTGATTTTCCTTTATTAACGGAAGTAGCGTTAACTGAGCGACATATTTCTAATACCGTGTTTTGCACATCTTCTTTAGTTGATGCCCAATGAACTTTGCCTCCTGTTGAGATTACCTTTTGTTCATATTCCTCAAGATAAAAGTCAAGATTCTCAAGTACATGGTCTTTAATATCTCTAGCTTTATCTCTTAATGAATCAAACTCAGGAAGATTATCTATGGCTTTCTGGCGTCCGCCGGTAAAGTGGCCCTTACTTTTAGTTAACGCTTTTCTCAAATCCTCATCCGCTAATTGACGAGAAGCATTTTTTTTAAATTGTTTTGGTAAGGTTTCAACCATGAGCAACATCTAGTCCCTATTGGGCTCGCCTATAGCTGGACCACGTGTCATTCCGGCCAAAACCTCTGCTACATGACGCACCTTTAATCGAGACCCCATTCTTTGAAGCTTACCTGCCATATTCATTAAACAACCCAGATCTCCTGCAAGAAGTGTTTGAGCTCCAGTTTCGATAATCTGATTTACTTTATTCTCAACCATGCGATCAGATATATCAGCATATTTGACACAGAATGTTCCCCCAAATCCACAACATACATTAGAATCTGGCAATTCTCTAAGATGTAATCCTTCTATTTTATCCATCAGTTTCCTGGGTTGCTCGTGTATCGATAATTCGCGCAAGCCAGAACAACTATCGTGATAAGTAACTACACCCTTAAAATCACTTTCAATAGAATCAATTTTTAAGACATCTGTTAAAAAAGACAATAACTCATAAGAACGATCTGCTAATTTGTTTGCTCTCTCGAGCCATTCATTATCATTAGTAAATATCATAGGATAGTGACGGCTTAGCATTCCCGCACACGACCCTGATGGAATAATAACGTAATCATAACTCTCGAATGTTTCTATAACCTGTTTGGCAATTTTCTTTGTCTCACCTATGTCACCAGTATTGTAAGCAGGTTGCCCACAACATGATTGCAGCTTAGGTACTTCCACCAAACAACCCGCATCTTCCAAAAGTTTAATGGAAGCGAAGCCTACAGAAGGACGAAACAAATCGACTAAACAGGTAACAAATAATGCAACTTGGGGGTTTTCCATATGAACAACTCGCCGTTAAAGAACTAAATTATATTACCCTCAAAACAAAAACACAGCTTTTTTTAGCAGTGAGCCAAGTAACAAAACTCATAAATATGTTCTAAATGCGTTTACCTATATATCCTCAAGAACTCACATATATGAGCTGTCTTCTTGCCCAACTGCATATCTACAAGTTCAAAAAACACTTCAAGAGACTCAAGGATCAGAAAAAGTTATATTTTTATTAATTAGGTGCCTCTGTTGCAACCAAGGTCCAATTTGGGTTTCTGGATCTAGTGTTTCGCGCAAACGTCCATATATCAGTAACAGTGGTAACTTGCGTAGGGTCACCTTCACTGATCTCTCCCGAGGCATTGTATGTTACCTCTATTTGTTCTGAAACAAATTTAATAGATACAAAGGCAACCGTACCGTCCATAGATGCTTCTATAATATCGCTTTCTTGAATGCCAACTAATGTCATTTCCATAGAAGCACCTTTATCGCTTCTATCTTTTATTGCTCTAGAAAAATTATCATACACTTCATCACTTAATAGAGGTTTTAAAGTATCTGTGTCACCAGTGGCGAATGATGTAACAATCATTTCAAATGCGCCTTTAGCCCCCTCACTAAACTTTATAGTATTAAAATCCGGATCTGATTTTCTAATTTCCCTTAAATGTTCTCCCAAAGCCCCTTCAGCTTGTTCTATAAAAGGATCATCGGGATTCCTATCGGGAAGAGCCACCACATTTTTCTCGTCAGCATTATCGGTGGCTGCTTGAGGTTGGGGGTTGCTTGGCGTTTCACTAGTTCCCATTGGGCGACGCTCATTACCCATTCTTCTGCCCAGTACACTGCGCAGTCGAAAAACCAAGAAAGCTGCAACTGCTGCGAATAATAATAAATCGAGAGACACGCTATTTCCTATGCTATTTTTAAATTCCCATTATTGGGTATTTTTAAAACAAAAATTCAGTTTTAGAAACCATCTTTAATCTGATTAATACTTTTCATACATTAGTCTACAAACAATAAGTATAGTATTTACACTAAAACAAGAGCATATGCCAATTTAGAAAGTTTTTTCTAATCAAAGAATTACTGGAAAATTAATTAGTATCTATTACTCTAGATAGGTATAACAGCACGAGAGAACAAGAATGGCCTTCTGGATACTTATTATTTTTATTAGTATACCGCTAATTGAAATAGCTCTATTTATTCAGGTTGGCGGCTTCATAGGTCTATGGCCTACCATAGCTATAGTGATAATAACTGCGATTCTTGGAACCTTTTTGATACGTAAACAGGGTTTATCTACTCTTCAAAGAGCCCAAAATGAGCTGGAGAAAAAACAAATACCAATAAGAGAATTATTTGAGGGTATATGTCTTATTTTTTCTGGTGCTTTACTCCTTACCCCCGGCTTTCTTACTGATGTAATAGGCTTCGTTTTACTCGTACCGTCTTTGCGAGGCATTTTGGGGGGGCTTTTGTGGAAAACTATACAAAATACAAAAGGCATAAAAATAGAGATGTCTGATTATAAATCTCACAATATAAAAGAAGAAACAGGTCCTATTGTTGAGGGAGAAGCATTCGAAATAACAGACGAAGAAAACAAAGAAAATGATAAAAAATAAATATCACTTTCTAATACATGGAATTTTAAATCACTATATTCAAAAAATTGACAAAATATATTTATGTCAAAGGAAGATAATAAAATGGAAGAAAAAGAAATCCAGACAGACCAAAGTCCACAACCCACCCTCGTTGTTAATGCTCAGTACGTTAAAGATCTTTCTTTCGAGAATCCAAATGCCCCCAAAAGCTTACTGCAACAAGAAACTGAACCGAATGTGCAAGTGGGAATAGACACTGCTGCTAATAAACTTGAAGATTCGGTATTTGAAGTAACACTCACCATACGTGCTGAGGGTAGCGCTGATGATACTAATCTTTTCATGGCAGAAGTATCCTATTCTGGAGTATTTTCAATTGGTGAAACACCAGAAGAATACATAGCCCCCCTATTATATGTTGAAGCCCCAAGATTATTATTCCCTTTCGCAAGAGCTATTATAGCAGAGTGTGTTCGTGAAGGAGGATATCCTCCGCTTTTGATACACCCAGTTGATTTTATGTCGCTTTTCCAACAACGAGCTCAACAAGCACAGAAGACATCTCAAGAAGATTTGGCAAATGAAACAAATGAAGAGTTTAGTAAAAATGGTAAGGGAGATCAAAAATTTGAATTCGAGATTTAGTTAGTCACTATTGATCTAAGCGCCACATAGGATTCTTAATACTATTTATCAATTCTTCGTGTGCTTCAATTTCTTCAGCTGTCGGCGTGTGTGATCTTAGCTTTCTTTCAATAACTTCAGAGCTTTCTGATGTTTGACTTTTTTTTACGTTCCCATCCTCGTTTAAATTTAATCCTGGCTGTCTTCCACCCATAAGATATAGATAGACTTCTGCTAGCAATTCAGCATCTAGTAAAGCTCCATGCTTTTCTCTTGAGGAAAGATCTATCTGAAATCTACGACAAAGAGCATCTAGGCTTACTTGTGCCCCCGGAAATCTGCGACGTGCGAGGGAAACTGTGTCCAATGCACGCGATCTATCTATCAACTCAGCTCCAATCATCGTCATTTCCGAATCAAGGAATCTTAGATCAAAATCAGCATTATGAATTATCAGTTGTGATTTGCCGATAAATTCTAAAAAAGATCCTGAAATATCTGAAAATTTAGGTTTGTCGGAAAGGAATTCTGTGCTTAGGCCATGAATTGCAAATGCAGATGCAGGCATTTCACGTTCTGGGTTTATGTATTCATGGAAAAATTTTCCAGTGGGCATATGATTGTGGATTTCGAGGCAACCAATTTCGACAATTCTATCACCAGATTGTGGATCTAAGCCTGTAGTTTCTGTATCAAGTACTATTTCTCTCATATAAACCTCTCATTTCCTAAATCACATCCGTCTTGAAACAAGTCGTAAATGTTTAACCAGTCTTGTAAGTCTCCTAAAAGTATATGCTTTTCCCAATCCCGTCTCTATAACATAGTTTGCTCTTCGACATTTTTCTTTGTCAGATATTTGACTATCAACAATACCTTTAAACTTTTCGATGCTCATTCCACTTCTTGATAATACTCTTCGCGTTCTGATGAATTCAGGTGCTGTCATTACGAGAACAGCGTCAACATTTACCTCACCGTTCGTCTCATAAAGTAGCGGAATGTCAAGTACGACAAGTGATTCAGACCTTAGTGAGTGAAATCTCAGAAAACGCCTTGCCGATAATCGTACAACTGGATGAATAATTTTTTCTAGTTCTTCACGAGCTTGACTGTCTGAAAAAACCATATTGCCCAGCTTCTGTCTATTAATAACCTCACGTTCAATTACGCTAGGAAATCGCCTTCTAATTTCTTCGTTAATTTTTTTATCAGTTTTCAAAAGCTTAAGAACAGTAGCATCAGAATCATGAACAGGAACATTAAGTCTTCGAAACATATCAGCTGCCGTTGACTTGCCCATTCCAATAGATCCAGTTAGCCCAAGAACTAACAATCTTGCCTCCATATTTTCATAGCGCTGACAAAACCTTCTGACGAAGAACATCGTCTACTGATGGATCTACACCAAACCATTCTTGAAAACCTAATCTTCCTTGATGCAAAAGCATTCCTAAACCATCAACGACATTGTTGCCCCTTTTGCGTGCCCGCTGTAAAAGATCCGTTTCTAATGGTACATAAACTATATCATTGACCACAGCGTCCATTGGTAAGTGTTGAAGATCAAGATCGAGTTCTTTTTTTCCTACCATGCCCAGCACTGTAGTATTAACTAAAAGACCTGATTCAGCTAAAATATTTCCTCGATCATCCCAGCTATACACAGAAGATTTTTCTGAAAGACCTGGCACATTATCAACTAATTTATGGGCTCTCTCAGGTGAGCGGTTTGAAATTCTTACTTCTGGAACCCCTAAATCCAACAAAGCCACGCATATAGCTCTTGCAGCACCACCTGCACCCAAAACCACTGCTGGCCGAGATTGGTATATTGTTCTCAATGATGCAGGAACACTCTCTTTTAAGTTTTCAAGAAATCCAAAAGCATCAGAATTCATGCCATACAAACTGCCATCAGCGCGAATTTTTATAGTGTTAATCGCCCCTATCCTTTGAGCTACAGGGTCAATATTATCAACCAATGATAGTGCTTCTTCTTTGAGCGGGAGTGTCAAGTTTACACCAATAAAGTTTAGTTCACGTAGTCTAGTTAGGGCCTCAGACAAACATTCTGCCCTTACTTCCATGGCTTCATAAAATCCATTAATTTTATATTTGGAAATCCAGTAATTGTGTAATCGAGGAGATAAAGAATGAGAAATGGGAAAACCCATAACTCCTGCCTTTAGAGGAATGTTTTTTTCATTATTCATTTTAATATTACACCGCGTTGCCTTAACTCGGAAAGCAAATAGAGTAACGGAATACCAAGAATAGAAAAATAGTCACCCTCAATTTTTGAGAATAGTTGAGCACCTAATCCCTCTATTTTATAGGCTCCAACAGTTTGATAGGCTTCTTCACCCATACTTTGTAGATACCAATCGATATAAGAATCACTTAAAAGTCGCATTACTAACTTAGCTTCACTTTCATGACCCCAAATTTTTATTCCAAATTGAGATAAACAGACACTAACTAGTAATTTGTGAGGACGACCCCGTAACTTCATTAAGTGATCTCGTGCTTCATCAAGGTTTTTAGGTTTATCAAATATTATACCTTCACACTCAAGAATCTGATCAGCCCCCACAACTAGAGAATTTGGATATAACAAAGATATTTTTTCTGCTTTTTTTTCTGCTAAAACTCTAGCAATTTTTACGGGCACCACCTTTTCTTTTTTTAATTTAGATTTTATTTCATTTTCATCTATACCGCTGGAAAATGCTGTATGTTTTACTCCAGCTGAATCCAACAGTCTCGTTCTAATTTTGCTTTTAGAAGCTAGTATTACGGATGGGAGTGATTGTATTTGTTCAGAGGCCATAGGTGAAAAACGTTATTTAATTTTATTGTCTTCATGCCTAGACAATTGAGCCATTACTGCAGCTGCCGTTTCCTCAATAGATCGTCTCGTTACATCAATAACAGGCCAATTTTTTTTGTTAAAATAACGCCGGGCCTGAGTTATCTCAGCCTTAACTTCTTCCAAGTCTATATATGGAGTCTCTCCCTCTTGTTTGAGAATAGCCAATCTTGCACGCCTCAGTTCCACCAGCCTTTTGGGGTCATTTGTAAGTCCAATTACAATTGCATTTTTCACTTCATCAAGAATTTTAGGTAAAGGAATTCCAGGCACAAAAGGAACATTTACTGCTCTCACTCCCCTATTAGCTAAGTACAGACATGTAGGAGTTTTTGAAGTTCTTGATACGCCCACCAATATAACATCTGAATTATCGTATTCTTCGGCTCTTTGGCCATCATCATGGGCTAAAGCCCAATCCATTGCCTCTATTCTATGAAAATATTCAGCATCCATTTCATGTTGGCCACCAATTCTATGAATAGGTTGAGCACCCAAGAATTGTCCTAAAGCTGCAATAACTGGATCAAGAACTGAGATGCACGGCAACTTGAGGCGCCTGCAACCATCTCTTAACTGCTCCCTTAGTGTTTCATCTACTAAAGTGAACATTACCGGACCCGGTTTGGCTTCAATAGCTTCCAGAACAACTTTCATTGCATGTTTTGTCCTTGCCATTGGCCAAACATGTTCAACCGGCTCAACATCTTCAAATTGAACCAAACACGCTCGAGCAACAGAATGGATGGTTTCTCCTGTAGAATCAGAAACCAAATGAAAGTCAAACGACTGATTTTGTTTATAGTCAGATGTCGAAAATTGTTCCTCCATCAATTTATTCCCTGTTGAAAAATTATGGATACTGTAGATAACTCAACAAAACTTTAGTTAAAAAAATATTATTAACTAATAGAGATTTATAATTAACAATTTCATACTCAGCAGAACAAAACCTTCAACTATGTGTGGATCAAATTTCTGTATCGTCTTATCCACACATATATCCTCAAATTATTTATCAACCATAATCGTATATATAGAATACAATTCTTATACTTAAATTAAATTATCCACAAAAAAAAAGATCTAGTGACAAGCTATATATATATACAACAAATTTGAGGATAAAATTTAAATACCGTTTCTCAAAAGAATACTACAACAACAAATATAATTAATTAATTTTATATTATTGATTTAGACCTAGAAAAAACAATTTCCAGGCCCATAATACATAATTTAATAATTTTACTACTTTTGATTTAGAAAGAAGAAATACAAAAATTGTCTAAACTTATTTTATTATCTCTTGAAGGAAAAAAATTACCAAGACCACCGTTTTGGTTTATGCGCCAAGCTGGACGTTATTTACCCGAATATAGAGACATTAGAAAACGTGCTTCTTCATTTCTCGATCTTTGTTACCAACCCGAGATTGCTTCAGAAATAACACTTCAACCAATACGAAGATTTCATCCTGATGCAGCTATTTTGTTTTCTGATATTCTTGTTATTCCAGATGCATTAGGCCAAAAACTAGAGTTTAAAGAAGGTGTTGGCCCTTGCTTAGATCCTATTCGCACAGCCATAGAATTAAAAAGTTTATCACTTAAGAGTTGTGATAAAAAATTAAGTCCAATATTAGAAACTATAAAATATGTTAAGGAAAAACTTCCTGAGGATGTTGCATTGATTGGATTTGCTGGATCACCCTGGACTGTGGCAACTTATATGGTTGAAGGTGGTACTAGTAGAAATTTTATTTCTATAAAGAAATGGGCACGAAATGATCCCAATAGCTTTAATAAACTTATGGATATAATAGTAGACAGCACATGTGATTACATAATCGGACAAATAGAGGCTGGAGCTGATGTAATTCAGTTATTTGATACTTGGGCAAGCGCAGTTCCTGCGGATCAGTTCCAAAAATTAGTTATTGAGCCAACCCAAAAGATTATAAACCGTGTTAGAAAGATAAAACCAAAAACTAAATTTATTGGATTTCCGAAAGGCATAGGATCAGCTATTTCATATTATGCAAAGGAAACAGGTGTTAATTGTTTGAGTATTGATAGCTCTATTTCACCTGAAATCGCCGCAAAATGCTTGCATCCGAAATATACAATTCAGGGTAATCTAGATCCAATAGCATTATTGGTAGGCGGTAATTCGATGTTAAATAGTGCTGATAATATTATAAAAACCTTAAATAACGGACCTTTTATTTTTAACTTAGGCCATGGAATTGTCCCTGAAACACCACCAGAAAATGTTGAACTTCTTGCTGATTTTATCCGCTCTAGGGGAAAAGGATGAAAATTGCGGTTGTTCTTTATAATTTAGGTGGTCCTGAAAAAAATGAAGATATAAAAAAATTTCTTTTTAATCTTTTTAATGATCCAATGATTATTAGTCTGCCAACTCCTCTAAGATGGTTTTTGGCAAAATTAATATCAAATCGTAGAGCTAAAACAGCACACGAAATTTATAAACACTTAGGAGGAGGATCACCCCTTCTTCAAAATACAATAGCACAAGCAAGGGATTTAAATACTACTTTATCGCAAACTAAAGACCATGATTATAAAGTTTTTGTAGCCATGAGATATTGGCATCCAATGGCAGATAATGTTGCTGAGCAAGTAAAATTTTATCAGCCTGATGAGATTATTCTACTACCTCTCTATCCGCAGTTTTCAACTACAACAGTTGGTTCGTTTATTAATGTTTGGAAAAGAGCTGTAGATAAAATAGATTTAAACTGTTCTACAAAAATGATTTGTTGCTATCCTTATGAGCAGGGATTTATTGATTCGATTGTCTCTTCAATCAGAAAAACTAATCATTTAGATGATGTTAGAGATAAACGAATTCTATTTTCAGCACATGGATTGCCTCAAAAGATAATTAATAGGGGCGATCCATATCAGTGGCAAATAGAACAAACAGTTAACGCTGTTGTAGAGAAAATCTCTATAAAAGATTTAGACTGGGTTGTGTCTTATCAAAGTCGTGTTGGGCCACTAGAGTGGATTGGTCCCTCCACAGAGGAGGAAATAGTACGGGCAGGTCAAGATAGAAAAAGTATAGTTATAGTTCCAATAGCTTTCGTTTCAGAACATTCAGAAACTCTAGTGGAGTTAGATATAGAATATAAAAAATATAGTGAGATAGCAGGAGTAAATGGATTTTACAGAATTCCAACGGTAAGTGTATCAAATGAATTTATTTCTGGTTTAGCCCGCCTTGTTAATCTTGCTCATTCTGAATCTAATTTTATTATAAGTGGAGATGTGAAACGTATTTGTCCAAATAACTGGAAGCAGTGTCCATGTAATGAGAAAGATACTAACTGATGGATCTCTTTCTGTCGATTTTAAAGGCACTACATTTAATCAGTATTATAGCGTGGATGGCAGGGTTACTCTATTTGCCAAGGCTATTTGTTTATCATAGTGAATCAGAACCTGGATCATTACAAAGTGAAACATTCAAAGTTATGGAACGAAGATTATTTTGGGGAATTATGAACCCGGCTATGTTTTTTTCATTTTTATTTGGGTTGGCCCTAATTATTTGTTCTGATTCTTTGGACTGGTATAGTGCGTGGATATGGATAAAGGTTATTTGTATAGGGATTTTGACTATGGCGCATATGCAATTTGGTATGTGGCAAAAGGCATTTGAGGCTGATGCTAATGTTCACAGTGCTAAAACTTATCGTATAGTAAATGAAATTCCCACAATACTAATGATAATGATTGTCTTAATGGTCATTATTAAGCCTTTTTGAGTTTTTATAATCTATGTTATGGTTAACACAGAACTTGACATCTGGGCCTGATGCCACTAATTGGCTCTTTATTAGACGTTTGGATGTGGAGTCTGTGGCGTTTAATCCTTCCATACTTGTCGAATAAGGCTAATTGCAGCTGTCGGCAAAATACCTCAATAGTGTTTAGTGCAAAATTTTCCTAGGCATGTTTTAAAACTCTCTAATTATTTCAACTAATTTTTTCTGATGGTATTCTCACATTTTGGTAAAGGTTAATGGACTTACAAGAACTTAAGCAAAAAACTCCTAGTGATCTTCTAGCATTTGCTGAAGAATTAGAAGTCGAAGGGGCAAGCAATCTTCGAACACAAGATATGATGTTCGGCATCCTCAAAGCGCTCGCCGAAAGCGGTGTTCCTATTCATGGCGGAGGGGTTTTAGAGGTTTTACAGGATGGCTTTGGCTTTCTCAGATCTCCGGAAGCAAACTATCTGCCAGGACCAGATGATATATATGTGTCACCAAGCCAGGTGCGTAGGTTTGCATTGAGAACAGGTGACACTGTCGAAGGTGAAATACGGGCACCAAAAGAGGGAGAGCGATATTTCGCACTTCTTAAAACAAACCAAGTGAATTTCGACGACGCTGAACAAACAAGAACTCGTATAAATTTTGATAATTTAACTCCGCTTTATCCAGAAGAAAAAATCTCATTAGAGGTAGAATTAAGTGAGAATAAAGATCCTACTCTTCGAGTAATTGATATAGTTGCTCCACTTGGGAAGGGTCAGCGAGCATTGCTTGTGGCTCCGCCTCGAACAGGCAAGACTGTAATGATGCAAAATGTTGCTAAAGCCATAATGGCAAATCATCCAGATGTTTACTTATTAGTCTTGTTAATTGATGAACGTCCGGAAGAGGTGACAGACATGCAAAGAACGGTTCGAGGAGAGGTAATAGCATCGACATTCGATGAGCCAGCTTCGAGACATGTTCAGGTAGCAGAGATGGTAATTGCAAAAGCAAAAAGATTGGTTGAACACAAAAGAGATGTGGTTATTTTGTTAGATTCAATAACAAGATTGGCCAGAGCCTATAATACAGTTGTTCCTTCTTCAGGTAAGGTGCTTACCGGCGGTGTTGATGCGAATGCACTCCAGAGACCTAAAAGATTCTTCGGAGCCGCAAGAAACATTGAAGAAGGAGGATCATTGACCATTATATCCACTGCGCTAATTGAAACGGGTTCGCGTATGGATGAGGTAATATTTGAAGAATTCAAGGGAACTGGTAATTCGGAAATAATACTTGATCGAAAGCTTGCTGATAAACGGACTTGGCCTTCAATCGATATAACGAAATCTGGCACTAGAAAAGAAGAGCTGCTTGTGGAGCGTGACACACTTTCTAAAATGTGGATGCTGAGAAGAATTCTAATGCCCATGGGGGTTGTTGATGGAATGGAATTCCTTCTAGATAAGATGAAACAGTCCAAAACTAATAACGATTTTTTCGATTCAATGAATCAATAATTTTAGATACTAAGAATTTCTTGCACAAATTAGGCATGTTGGTATTGCAGGGTCTAGCAGCAATCTGCCTTCTTCGATCTGATTACCGCACATTGTACACCAGCCATATTCTCCTTTTTGCAGGCGCTTAATTGCTGCCTCTACTTTTCTTAGTTCAGTTTCACGACGAAGTTCAGCGTTTTTTGCTACCTCTTGGATCTGCAAAGCGTCCATTCTAGATAAGCGACCTATTCGCTGTTGATCTAACTCTACGGGCTGGGTAGATAGCCGGTTGTTCTCTTGAGTCAGAATTATATCTTTTCGCAAGTTTTCTAGTGTTTTGATTAAACTTTTAGTATTAATTTTTGGTTTTTTTTTCAATTGTTTCAACTAGGGAATTAGCACTGTAGAACCAGTTGTTTTTCTTCCTTCTAGATCTCTATGGGCCTGTGCCGTATCTTTTAGTGGGTAAGTTTGGTTGATTCCCACTTTTACAGCTCCGCTGTTAATCACCTCAAACAAGTCGTTTGCGCATTCTTCTAAAGCCTGTCTAGTGGCTGTATAATGGAACAGCATCGGTCGGGTAATAAAAATTGACCCATAATTTGAAAGATCCATAATATCTACTGGGTCTGGCGCGCCAGAAGCGTTTCCAAAGCAAGCTAGCATACCAAGCGGAGACAAACACTTCATTGAGTCAGGGAGGGTGTCTTTTCCTACTCCGTCATAAACTACTGGAACTCCTTTTCCATCAGTTATGTCTCTGACATTTTCCACGAAGTTTTCTTCATTATAATTAATCACGTGATGTACGCCGTTTTCTGAGGCAAGTTTGGCCTTTTCCTTGCTACCAACTGTTCCTATCACTGTTGCACCGAGATGATTTAACCATTGACTAGTTATTAATCCAACTCCTCCAGCAGCAGCGTGTAAAAGAACAGTCATTCCGGGCTCAACACGAAAAAGTTGACGAATGAGAAATTGAGTTGTCATTCCTTTTAACATAGCTGCTGCGGCAACTGCATCGTCAATACCATCTGGAATTTTAACTGCTATATGTGCTGGCATTATTCTTTCTTCTGAATAAGCGCCGACAGGCATATCCGCATAACTAATTCTATCACCAATACTTAAATGAGTTATATCTGATCCTATTTCTTCCACTACACCAGCTGCTTCCAATCCAAGAATAGAAGGCATTGGCAGTGGCCTTGCTCCAGTTCGGAGGTAGGTGTCAATATAATTCAGTCCTATAGCTGTATGCCGAACCCGAATTTCCCCAGGGCCAGGATTATTAACTTCCACTTCTTCCCATTTTAAAACATCAGGACCCCCATGTTCGTGTATACGTATAGCATGTACCATTTTTACTCCTTAATTTTAGGGGTCAGATATGACCGAAAGTGACAATTAAGTTAATTATTTTATGAATATATTTGTTTATTATACTTTTTTCTCATAATTGGAAGCATTATATCCAGAGTTTGACAAAAGATCTCTAAGGTCGTTTGGATCAGTCAGTGGAGCTGAACAGGATTGACCAAAACATACATAGACTGTTGTTTTTCCATCTATGGATTTTTTTCCACTGGCTGGATGGCCTGATTTTATTTGTTCGATGGAATCAATTATTGATAAAACCTTGGTGGGAATATTTAAATTGTTTATACATTCTAAAAACTTTATTTCGTCATGTTTTTCTTTTTGTCTAATGATAATAATTTGAATAGCTTCACTGAGAAACTGAGCTCCACTGATTAAAGTGACATAGCTAAATGGATTATTATTTATATCACCAGAGAACGTTGAAATAATGTTTTCAGATAATGACCTGTAATCCTCAGCTCCCTTATGAAGATAAAGCCTAGCAAGAACTTCCGCCATAACACCATTACCAGATGGAGTTGCATTATCCATAGAGTTTTTGGTGCGGGATATTATATCGGAAGCATCGCTTGCTGTATAATAATAGCCACGACCATCTTTATCCCAATAGTAATAATTTAATGTTTTGATCCACGACTCAACTATATCTATGTATTTTTGAGATTGAGTAGCCTCGAAAAGTAAGAGGCCAGCTCGACACATGTTGGCATAGTCATCAAGTGTTGATAAATGTTTTGATTGTCCATTTCTCCAAGAATGTCGTAGTCGATTAAAGCCTTCAAAATTTTCTGACATATTTTGTGTTATAAAATTGAATGCACTCTCTGATTGAATTAGCCAATCGGGTTTATCTAATACAATAGCGGCTTTTGTTAATGCGCTAATCATTAAGCCATTCCAGTCCGCTAGGACTTTATCATCAAGAGCTGGTGGGACCCGTTTTTGTCGTTCTGCAAAAAGAAGTTCTCTATTTTCTTTTAATTTTCTTTCTGTTCTATTGTCTCTTAAACGAGGATGATGAGTTCTATTTAGGATATTAGCACCTTCCCAATTACCATCTTCTCGAATATCGTAGTGTTCTATAAATAAGTTGGCATCTTTGCCAAGAATCTTCCTAATTTCTTCAATCGACCAAACGTAGTACTTGCCCTCCACGCCTTCAGAGTCCGCATCGATGGTCGAGCAAAACCCTGAGTAAGAACCATGCTTGACCAGCATTTCTCTCAATACCCAATTCACCGTTTCGTTAATAATTTGAAAATATAAATGGTTGTATTTTTCCTGTAATGCGTCTGTATACAGCTCTATCAGTTGTGCATTGTCATATAGCATTTTTTCAAAATGAGGTGCCAACCAGATAGGATCTGTTGAGTAACGAGCAAAACCCCCTCCTAAGTGGTCGTATATTCCGCCTTGAGCCATTTTATCAAGCGTAATAACTACTGAATTTAAAAGTTCAGAGGCTTCAGATTTTTTATAAGCTCTCCAAATCATTGATAATACGGGCGCTTGGGGGAATTTCGGAGCTGTTCCGAAACCACCATTTAGCGAATCGAATTCTTTTATAATTAGCTCGGCAAATGAAACTAGCTCACTTGGCTTAATAAATTTTGACGCTTTAGGTTTAGACATATCATCAAGAGCAGCAACTACTGCGACACTATTTGTCTCCACCTTTTCGCGTTCATTGCTATATATCTTTGAGATATGCTCCAGTAATTCAGGAAATCCAGGTCGTCCAAATTTTGATGTGGGAGGGAAATATGTTCCTCCCCAAAAAGGTTTTCCTTCTGGAGTACAAAACATAGTTAACGGCCATCCTCCTTGTTCTCCAAACAATGCCAAGGAAGTCATATATATGCTATCAATGTCGGGTCTTTCTTCTCTGTCCACTTTGATGTTTATAAAATGTTTGTTCATTATTTCCGCAGTACGAACATCTTCGAAACTTTCATGGGCCATAACATGGCACCAGTGACAAGCAGCGTATCCTATAGACAAAAGGATCGGTTTATCTTCTTCTTGAGCTAATTTCAGAGCTTTTTTACCCCATGGATACCACTCAACAGGGTTTTCTGAATGTTGAAGCAGATACGGGCTTGTTTCTTTAGCTAAAGAGTTAACCAATTTTTTGAATTCCATCTAACATTGATACTAATGCGACTTTTATGATTATTGTATAATACAGGTTTTTCAATGATAAAATATTTGTATAAAAAAATAGAAAATAATTTAATTGAGCTTAGAGTTTTTGCAATAAAGTATCAAAGTCTTTAAGGACAGTTTTTGATGATAGACACTATTTATTCTCTTTCTACAGGCGCAGGCTCTTCTGGGGTTGCAATAATCCGTTTATCTGGGTCGGCCTCTGAAGAGGTTTTGAAAATACTGACAAGAAAGCAAACCCCTAAACCGAGATTAGCGTCTCTTCGAAGGATTCATAGTCCAGTAAATCAGGATGCTATTGATGAAGGAATAGTTATCTGGTTTCCAGGGCCTAACAGTTATACTGGTGAAGATGTTGTGGAATTTCATGTGCACGGTGGTCCTTCAATAACAGAAGAGGTTCTTAAATCGATTTCAACGATAGGCTCATGTCGGATAGCTGAACCGGGTGAGTTTACCCGTCGAGCCTTTCAATCAGGTAAAATGGACCTTACCTCTGCAGAGGCAGTCGCTGATTTGATCGATGCAAAGACAATTGAACAACGAAGGCAGGCTCTCAAGCAATTCGATGGACAATTAGCGGGATTATATGACGAATGGAGAAAACAACTTATAGATTTACTGGCTTATGCTGAATCAGCTATAGACTTTTCTGATGAAGAACTTCCTGAGAACATAAATAAAACTATAAAACACAATATATTGTGTATTAAAGATAGAATAGCACAACATATAGATGATAAAATGGTTGGAGAACGAATTCGTTCTGGATTTCGTGTTACAATAGTAGGGGCGCCTAATTCAGGGAAAAGCAGCCTTTTAAATCGATTAGCGACGAGAGATGCTGCTATTGTTTCTGATATAGCAGGTACAACCAGGGATGTAATTGAAGTGCAAATGAATTTGGAGGGTTTTGCGGTCATCATCTCCGACACAGCAGGTATAAGAGATGCCCAGAACGAGGTAGAAGTTGAAGGGGTTAGACGTGCAAGAAAATCTGCCGACGAGGCAGATCTACTTGTGGTCGTGTTTGATGCTCTTGATTTACCGAATATCAGCGATCTTACTTCAACATATATCACTGATAAATCGCTGGTTCTTATAAATAAAGTTGATGTGCTTGAACATAATCTACCAAGTGAAATAAATGGTAAAGAAATTTTGGGGGTTTCGGCTAAAACTGGTGAAGGCTTTGAAGAATTTCAATTAAAATTAAATCAAGATATTAAAAATTATTTTAGAAATAATGAACAACCAGTTTTGACCAGAGTGCGTCATCGTGAGGCCTTGGAGGAGGCTCTAGTATCTCTAAATAGGTCAAGTCAGGCCAAACTGCCTGAATTAGTTGCTGAGGATATTAGGCTGGCTGTTCGTTCTATTGGTAAAATAACAGGCAGAGTTGATGTAGAAGACGTATTGGATATAATCTTTAACGAGTTTTGCATTGGTAAATGAATGAATATTTTATCTGACATCATTTATAAAATTATATACATCAATAAATTTTTCGATATTTCTTGTTTATTCCCTTTGACTTCAGCCGTTAGCTTTAATAAATAGCCTCTATGATGAACTATGATGTCATAACGATTGGTGGAGGACACGCTGGTTGTGAAGCCGCCGCTGCTTCTGCTCGCATGGGGGCCAAGACCCTATTGATAACCCAGAAAATAGAAACCATTGGAGAAATGTCCTGTAACCCTGCAATAGGAGGATTGGGTAAAGGGCACCTGGTTCGTGAAATTGATGCTTTGGATGGAGTTATGGGGAAGGCTATTGATAAATCCGGCATACAATACCGTATATTAAACAGAAGCAAGGGCCCTGCAGTCTGGGGCCCAAGAGCGCAGGCTGATAGAGCCCTCTATCGTTCCGCTATTCAGAAATTTCTCTTTGATCAAGACAACCTTGAAATATGTGCTGGCACTGTAGATGACCTTAAATTTGATACTGCAGGGCATTTGGAAGGGGTTATATTAAGCAATGGAGATTTGTTTCTGTCCAGGCGAGTTATTTTAACAACAGGAACTTTTTTGCGGGGTGTAATTCACATAGGGGAGCAACAGACACCGGCTGGTAGAGTTGGTGAAAAACCATCAGTAGCATTGGCTAACACATTGAATCAAATGGGTTTTTCCTTGGGGAGACTTAAAACAGGAACTCCTCCTCGATTAGATCGTGAAACAATTAATTGGGAGGGCCTCGAGGTTCAGCCCGGTGATGCAGAGCCAAAGCCATTTTCCTATTTAACTCATAAGATAGAAATTCCCCAGATAGTTTGTCACATTAGTCATACTAACTAAAAAGGCCATGACTTGATACGTGCTAATTTGCATAAAGCACCTATTTATTCAGGACAAATAGAAGGTACAGGCCCCCGCTATTGTCCGTCAATTGATGATAAATTTGTTAGATTTTCTGAAAAAAGTAGTCATCAAATCTTTTTAGAACCAGAGGGCTTAAACGACAGGACGATCTATCCGAATGGCATATCAACTTCGTTACCGTTAGACATTCAATCACGACTACTCAAGACT
>JAKUPN010000017.1 GCA_022449545.1 Alphaproteobacteria bacterium
AGTCGAACTGCACAAGCTGTATCTTCATTAACCATATATTCGATTCGAGAATATAGACCTTCAGTAACTTCACGAACAATTACGCAGTCAATTTTCTTAACTGGAGATTCTATTCCTGGGATTGTACGAGAAGGTCTTACACTTGCACCGACCTCTAGTCCAACACGTAAATCTCTTAAAGGGTCTCCACCGCCTGGGGGTATTTGTGCAACGTCCATCGCCCCCACAAGAACTGAATCCGCTTCTTTAGCTTTTTTCATGCTCATTTCAGGCATTGCATGTCCTTGTTCGAGGTATGTACCGTGCCCAGCTGGGTGCGTTTCAAAAGTAAAAGAGGGTCCACCAAATTTTTGTAATGAGGTGAGAACTTCAAGCGAACATTCTGTTACCTCAGAGCCAATTCCGTCTCCAGGGAAGACACATATTGAATAATTTGTCATAGTTATACTTTTCCTAGAATTATTTACTTCGTATTGAAGATGTAAGTAAATTAAGTGATAGAAACTATTTCGTCGAGAAAAAGAAAGTATATTAATTGAAAGAGTGCGCTGACTAAAATTATATATTTGCTATGATTAGTAGAAAGTTAATACTATTTTCTTTTACTAATATTTAAATTAGATAATAAGAATACTATTAGTATTCTTATTAAGATCCTAAATTATTTTATCAAAACTAAATTACCTGCCTGGTTTAAATTATAGCTTTTAAATGAAAGGAATTACTTTTTATGCTCAAGCCGGTTAGAAGGTTGATAGCCGCACATAATTCGGAAGGTCAATCTTATATTCAAGAAGATAAAGATGCTCCAAACACAACAAATACTGGAGGTATCGATGGATATCCGTGGACAGAATTGTGGGCTGTGGATTCTGTTCCAGCAGACAACTCAGGAAATATTGATGCAGCTGATAGACCTATTAAACTTCAGCCTCCTGAGAGAGGAAATGTGTTCAGAATAGTCGATATTCCACCCGACACCCTCAGGTTTGGAGCTAATGTTGATCAGTCACCTGACACAAGCGCTGTTGCGGGTAGTGATGCTTATGCTGCTGGAGCGGGATCTCGTCATCCTGGCTTTCATAAGACCCGCACAGTTGATTATGCCATCATTCTTGATGGAGAAATTGTTGCAATGATGGATATTGGAGAGACCGTGATGCGAGCTGGTGATGTTCTCATACAGAGGGGAACAAATCATGCTTGGTCAAATAGGACTGATAAGGCTTGTCGTATCGCATTTATACTAATTGATGCTGATTCACTTTAAATCAATTTAAAAAGATTTTTTCTTTAATTTTGTAGCTGTTTTTTTATTACACTTAATTTTTGTTTTTGAAGGAGTGAAAATGAAGGCCTCGTATATTCTTGAGCAAGGTGGACCAGAAGTGTTTAGATATGGTGAGCTACCCGACCCTGTCGCTGGACAAGGTGAGGTGGTAATTGACGTTTACGCTGCTAGTGTAAACGGTGCCGATTGGAAAGTTCGATCAGGCAGTTATAATAGTATTAGTAATTTTCCATACATTCTAGGAAGAGACTTTTCTGGAGTTATAAGTGAAGTTGGCCCCAATGTTGATGACTTTCGAGTAGGAGATGAAGTTTTTGGTGTATGTGATGTTGGTCAAGAGGGTGCATATGCAGAAAAGATTTCGGTGAAAGCAAGCATCATTGCTGATAAGCCAGACACGATAACACATTATGAAGCTGCAGCATTAGCTTTGACTGGACTTACAGCTATTATTTCTATTCAAGAAACATTAAAGCTTACATCAGGTGAGAGGATTTTAATTACTGGAGGCGCTGGAGGAGTTGCCAGCCTCGCTATTCAGATTTCTAAAAATATTGGCGCATATGTTTTAACCACCACAAGTGCATCTAATATAAATTATGTGAGAAGTTTGGGTGCTGATGTAATTATTGATTATAAGAATGATGAAGTTAATGAGATGGCTAAAGATTGTGACGCTCTATTTGAGACTGTTGGTGGTGATGTAGCAATCACTTCTCCTAATGTACTAAAAAAAGGAGGTAGAGCTGCTTTTATAGCTTCGGGACCAGAAGTGCCAAGGGTGGATAGAAGAGATATAGATTTGCTTCGGCCTAATGTTGGACGGGACCGGCATTTCTTAGAAAGGGTGATTAGCCTCTATGAGACAAAAGCAATAAGATTGCCAGAAATAAAAACTTTCGATCTGTCAGAATCCGAGGCTGCTCATCGAATTAGTGAAGGAAGGCATTTCCGAGGCAAGCTAATACTTGTCACAAAATAACCCTAAGAGGTTTTATTTGACTTTTACAGGAATACCCTTTTCGGCTGATGATACAATTGCTTCAATCACTGAACAACCGTGAACAGCCTGCTTTGTAGAGACAGGATAAGCAGCACGGCCAGTTGTCGCATCAGCAAAGCTTTCAAGCTCTGCTCTGACAGTGTCAAATCCTTTATACTCCTGCTCTTCTGTATTTATAACGCCCGCAGCTCCAGTTATTTGTCCCGTATTGTTGGGGGTATAAAGAAAACTGCTCATATCCGGATTACGAATTTCAACTGAGCCCTCTGATCCCCAAACGTGAAGTCGAAATGAAGGGTGGGTTGCGAGTAAAGTGCCTACATATCCCGACATTCCATTGGTCATTTTGAATAAAACTGAGGTAGTGTCATCTGTATCATTTGGTACTATACGACGGAAGCTTTGACAAAAGACTTCGTCAATATCTCCGAATAGATCTATCATTAAGTCGATTATATGTATTGCCATGGGAGTGAGGCCACCAGCTGGGGTCTCTTTCTTGTCTGCACGCCAGGCATCTGAGGTAAGAGCCATTCCTATAGGGGCACACATCGTACCTTCCCAATGTAGTAGCGTTCCAAGAGAGTTTTTATCAATTTTTTCTTTGAGAGCTTTTACAGCCGGACTAAACCTTCGATTAAATCCTACTGCTAATATAACATTAGATTTATCTACGGCAGCAATAGCTTGGAGTGCCCCTTCCTTCGTTAATGTTAGAGGTTTTTCCATAAAAACGTGCTTACTTGCTTTAGCTGCTTCAATTATTTGCATGACATGCTGAGAATGAGGAGTTGCAAAAACAACCGCATCAATTTTTTTATTAGATAAAATGTCTTCAAAAGAATTAAAGATAGCTAGTCCTTGTTCCTCAGCAAAATCACTTACTTTGGAAGGTGTGCGTACATATCCAGCTGAGAAACGAATTTTTTGTGATTTTTGTTGAACCGATTGAACTAGTACCTTGCCCCACCAGCCTAAGCCAACAATAGCAGCATTTAGCATCTTGTTCTCCTAGAAGCCTTTATTTATATGCTTGTTAAAATTTAATTTATAAAACTCTATTTTTGATAGTGATGATGATATATGCAAGCTCAGTCTGCAACCTATTCATAAAAAATTCATCATAGAATCGTATTTTTATTAAATTAAATTCAGTTTGAGATATTTTTAGGTTATCTTACCCATAAAAAATGGAGCTCTATAGATGGAAAAATTTGGTGTTGGACAAGGCGTCAAGAGAGAAGAAGATCCCAGGCTTCTAAAGGGTGAGGGTTTGTTTGTTAACGACATAAATATTCCTAACCAGACCTATGCGATAATTTTGCGATCTCCTCACGCACATGCGGAAATTAACTCCATCGACATATCTCAAGCCCTAAATGCTAGGGGAGTAATAGGAATATACACCGGGGATGATATTGCAGAAGATAAATTAGGTGTACCAGGCATGCCAGCTAAATGGCTCAGGCCTGATGGGCAACCTATGAAATACCGCCCTCAGCCTCCATTAGCATTGGGCAGAGTGAGATATGTTGGAGACCCAGTAGCATTGATCATAGCAGATACTCTTGATCAAGCAAAAGATGGAGCAGAACTCATTCATGTGGACTATAATCCCCTTGCATCTATAACTGATACTGAACAAACGATATTAGAAGGCGTTCCATTAGTTTGGGACGACTATTCTGATAACATCTCAGGGCAATTTGAAAAAGGCGATCTTGATTCTGTAAGTTTAGCTTTCAGAAATGCTTCACATATAGTTAAACGAAAATTCAAAATATCTCGAGTCTTTGCTCAATATATGGAACCTCGTGGAGCAATCGGAGTGTATGATGCTAGAGAAAAAAGATTCACGCTATACGCTGATGTTCAGTATCCACACAGAGTACGCCAGCTTTTAGCAGAAAAAATTTTTTCTATTCCAGAGCAGGACATTCGTGTTGTATCGAGAGATGTTGGAGGCGGTTTTGGGACTAAGGGTTGGCAGTATGCAGAGCATCGATTAGTTCTGTGGGCATCGAAAAAAATAGGGCGACCTGTCAAGTGGTCCTGTGAACGCAGCGAGGCTGTGCAAGCAGATGAGCATGGAAGAGACAATATAACTGAAGCTGAGCTGGCCTTTGATTCAAACGGAAAGATTACTGGACTAAAAGTTGATACTATAGCGAACATAGGAGCCTACCTCTCCGCTATTCGTAATCTTTTGGCTGTTTCTTTAAGTATTGGGGGATTAATTGGAGTTTATGAAGTTCCTTCAGCATATGTAAGGGTTAGAACGGTCCACTCCAACAGCAATCCAACTGCCCCTTATAGAGGAGCGGGGCGTCCTGAAGCAACTTACGTAATCGAGCGCATGTTAGATGAATCTGCTAGGGAATTAAATATAGATCCGATTGAGTTGAGAAGTCGAAATATAATTCCATCTGAAAACATGCCTATAAAAACTGCTTTGGGCCAGAGCTATGATTGTGGTCAGTTTCTAGAAAATCAGGAAAAGGTGCTAGATATGGCTAATCATAAAGAGTTTATCAATAGACAAGAAGAAGCTTCTACTAGAGGTAAACTTAGAGGTATAGGCATTGCAAATCCTATTGAAGAAGCGGCCTCTCCAATTCCTGATTTTTCTGAGATAAGGTTTGCCACGGATGGATCGGCAACTGTTCTCATGGGAACTAAAAGTCAAGGACAGGGACATGAGACTATTTATAAGCAGATTATTTCTGAAAGGCTTGGCTTGGCTCCTGAAGAGGTCAGAGTAATAGATGGTGATACCGATAGGGTTGCCTTTGGTATGGGCACGATGGGATCACGTTCCACAGTGGTTGGTGGTTCTGCTCTTTTTTATGCGGCGGACAAAATAATAAATAAAGCTCAAATTATTGCGGCAAATCTTTTAGAAGCAAGTATTTCAGATATAGAGTTTACTAAAGGAAAATTCGTTGTAATTGGAACTGATCAGGAGATTGCATTAAAGGAGGTAGCAAAGGCTTCTTTTATCCCAGCTAAGATACCAGAGGGAACTGACCCAGGACTTTATGAGTCTTCAACTTTTTTACCTTCTGATGCAACATACCCTAATGGAAGTCACGTATCTGAGGTAGAGATCGATCCTGATACTGGAGTGGTAGATATAGTCGGGTACTGGGTTGTTGATGATGTTGGTATAATGATTAATCCGACCATAGTGAAAGGGCAAATTCACGGTGGCGTAGCACAAGGGGTAGGACAGATTCTTATGGAACAGGTCTGTTATGACAAAGATAGTGGTCAGCTTTTAAGTGGGTCTTTTATGGATTATGCGATGCCTCGCGCTGATAACTTTGTCTCAATAGATGTCTCTAGTAATGAAGTTCCCACTAATCGTAATCCTCTTGGTGTAAAGGGCGCAGGCGAGGCTGGCACTGTTGGGGCTATGCCTTCACTTATGAATGCTATATTAAATGCACTGGCTCCAATTGGAGTCACCAATATTGAAATGCCGGTGACCTCCGAGCGTGTTTGGAGTGCCATTAATCAAGCAAAGTCGAATTAGAAACACTTAGTAAAACTCTGTTGATCGTTTTTGTCCCATCTATAAATAACAGACTATTTTTAAGGAGAGTTTAAAATGAAGATTGTAAGGTTTAATGATGGAACTACAGGACTATTAGTTGGCGATCAAATCGTAGATGTGATCTCTTCATCGATGTTACTTGATAAGTCTAAATCAGACATTTTGGATAGTCTTTTGCTTGATGGCGGAAAAGGTTCATGGAATGAAATGATTATTAACTGGGATGAAGCAAAAGAGCCACTTGATGAATTGAACTCTTTAGCTCAATCAGGTGACCTTGAGAAGACCTTACCGCTTACATCAGTGCGCCTAAATGCTCCACTTCCAGACCCAAGAAATAGAATAATAGCTTTAGGCGCAAACGTGGCTGCTCATGCTGTGAACGCATTTAAAGCTATAACAGGACAAGAATTTACCGAAGATCATTTTCATAAGGAACAAAGAGATGGATTACCCCCTTGGGGCTTTACAATTATGCCTGAGACGGTGGTTGGAACAGATACGGAGGTGAAACCTGAATCTGGAGTTGAAAAATTTGACTATGAGGTTGAAGTAGGAGTTATCTTAGCTTCTGGGGGCAAAAATTTGACAAATAATGACTTCAGTGTTTGGGGCTTTACAGTATGGAATGATCTCTCGATACGTGATCCAAGGCTGGGAATTGGTGCACCAATACACCGTGGGGCATTTAACTGGGCTTTGGAAAAGAACTTTGAGACTGGGAATTCTTGTGGCCCCTGTGTTGTTGTAGATGAAAGCTATGATGTTAATAATTTGCAGTGCGTTATGCGGGTGAATGGGGAAGTCCGCCAGGATTGGAATACATCGGATATGATTTTTGGATTTTCTCAGTCTGTTTCCTATTTGTCGCGTTATATACAAATGAATCCTGGAGATATTATTTGTTCAGGAACGGGGGCAGGAACTGCGATTGAGAGCGGAGTTGACGGAGACAAGTGGCTCAAACCTGGCGATAGGATGGAAGCTCAAGTCGAAGGTGTTGGAACATTAATAAATACAGTGGGCGAATGGGGTAACTCTTGATTGTCAGATAGGATTAAGGACTTATCATCGAGGTTTTCTGCTGACCTAGCAAGACTAAAATTGAAGTAATATGAGTATAATTTTCTTGTTAGGTTTGTTTTTTATATTCGCGCAGAAACAATTATTTTATCATCCGAAATGAGGAATTCTGAGCCATCTAGGCAGGATACAGATTCTTCTGAAGCACTTCCCTATGCAATGCTAATTGCTGCGGCAATGATTCTTGCTAGCAATCATATAATTGCTCGTTACTTTAATGAAATGATACCTCCACTGGGGCTGGTTTTTTGGCGAATGGTAGTAGGTTCGTTAGTTATATTACCCTTTGCGATAAGTGGAGCAGTAAATAATCGCCAAACTATATTAGAAAATTTCAAACTTTTTTTGATTATGGCATGTTTATTTGTCCCCTTGGGCAACGGACTTATTTACGTTGGCTACAATTTTACGACTGCACTTAATGGTGGTGTTGTATCAACAACACAGCCAGCATTAACAGTTCTTATTTCTTGTCTATTGTTTCGAGACTTTATTAACTGGAAGCAAGCAACAGGAATTATAATTGCAGCATTAGGAGTATTTGTAATTATATCGAGAGGAAGCCCACAATATATTATGGAGTTTCAACCTAATCCGGGGGATATTTTAATATTGGTTGCCACAGTATTTATAGCTTTACATAATGTCTTACTGAGAAGTATTCCCAAACAAATCAGCATAATCACTTTTATGTTTGTAATACAGATTGTTGGTGCTTTGATTACCCTTCCGTTTTATATGATTGAGACATACTTTTATAAGCCTGTTCCTACTGACTTTATGAGTATTGGAGTATTGCTTTGGGTGGGCATTGCAATTACGAGTATTGCTGTTGGACTAATGAATTCGGCCGTTCGAATAATTGGAGCAAATAAAGCAAGTATTGGTAATTATATGCGATCTCTTTTCACTGCGTTTTTAGCAATTGTTTTTTTGGGAGAAGAAGTACAAGTTTTTCATGTCCTTTCTTTAGTTTTTGTTCTAGGAGGCGTTTATTTAATGACTAAGTCATCATCAGAAATATAAGAAAAGAGATTTTTCAATATATTATATTGGCTTTAAAAAACTATAAATTCTTTTATTAATTTTGCTTGCTTTTTTTATATTACTGTATCCTAATTATAATCTAGTGAAGTATTACGATGGGGTTAAGAAACTTTATTTTTTCAAACTGGATCGTAAGTCAATTTTTTTTGTGATTTAGAACAAGTTGCTCCGCGTATGGCTGATTTGCGGATTTCCAAATAAGAAAGTAAGAATAATGACCACAGGAACGGTAAAATTTTTTAATGTAACTCGAGGGTTTGGATTTATTTCTCCTGAGGATGGATCTAAGGATGTATTTGTTCATATCTCAGCTGTTGAGCAAGCTGGAATGTCCCAATTAACTGAAGGACAGAAAATAAGTTTTGATGTCGAGCCAGATGCGCGTGGGCCAAAAGCAGTAAACCTGCAAGAGGCTTGATTTACATTTTTGATAAAAGACATTGGGTCAAAGAATGTAATATTTGTGATTTTCATTATATTATTTAGATTTAATTATTAGCATTCTTCCAACGACGATGAATCCATAACCATTGTTCGGGTGTATCTTTGATCCATCCGCTCACGATGTTATTTATTTCCTCCATGAACTTTTGTTCGCTGTCAGGATCGGACTTCTCAATGCTTGATAAAGGAGGGTAAAGTTTAATCTGGAGTTCATGGCTATCCTTTCTGATCATCCTGCCTGGGATCACAATGGCGCCAGTCTTTGCAGATAATAAGGCTGGGGCTCTAATAGTAAGAGCGTTTTTTCCCATAAATGGTAATAAATAATCTCCATTCGAACCCTTCTGATCCACGAAAAGATTTACAGCACCGCCTGAACGTAATTCTCTAAGAATATTTATGCCCGATCTATCGTTTTTTTCTATAAATTTCACGGGTAGTCCATAACTACGGAACTTTAATAATTTGTCGAAATAAACATTATTAGGTTTACGATAAACGTCCATTACCTGGCGCCCACATAGGTTGCTAAACCAAGATAAAGCTTCCCAATTAGCTATATGTGCAGTAACAAAAATTATAGGCGTTCCCGCGGGAGGCATGTGTTCGAGCCCTATAACAGTTATTTTTGGCCCTAATTTTTTTATACAAGCAAATTCTCCCATAGTCCGTCCCAGGTTGTCCCAAACCCCATGCATAAGCTTACGTCTCTCTTTTTCAGGCATATCCGGATAGATATATAAAAGGTTTGACATTCCCCGTTTGTGCCAATGCAGAAGTGGTCCGAAAGTACACGCAAGGGCGCTACCTATATTACTTGCAGACCTTGGAGGTAAAAATGAGATTATTCCCAAGACTATAGAAGCAGTAAATGCTTGGATAATCTGTAAAGGATTTACCCAAGGCTTTAATCTGTGCCAGAAGGATAAAAACATATTTGTTAATTTATTCATTGATAGCTTCGATAAAGAATCATATTTCAACGTTTTAACTTTTAGGCTTTTTAGTGATATTAAATACTAGCGCAAAATTAATTAAGATGTGAAACATTCCTTGTCCTTAATTTTAAGACTGAAAATCTTATGTTTAGTTAAAAGATACTTGTAAACAAAAAAGTATGGAAAAAAAATGACGCGTTTAGAAATAATAAATCGTATAGATATGACAGATGAACAGGGCGAAATTTTCGATGAGGCTAAGGAAAACGGGTGGCCAGTAGGAGGTCCATTTTGGGCTTACATCCGTATTCCAGATTTAATGCGGCAGTCGTTAAAATTACGTGGTTGCCTTCAAGACGGGCCATTAAGTGGACGAGAGCGTCAGATAATTAATCTTGTTGTTGCTCGTAATTGGAGTGCTGAATATCCATGGTTTGCTCAAGTTCGTGGAGCGTTAGTTGTCGGTTTAGAGGAAAAAATAATACATAGTATAAATCAAAACCGTCGACCAGACTTTGAGAACTTTCGAGAACAAACCGTTTACGAGTTAGCAAAAGAAATGATGGAAAATCAATCTGTAAGTGATAAATCTTTCAAGATTGCAGAAGAAAGCTTGGGTTTAAATGATTTAATAGCCGCTATCGCGTCGATAGGGCAATTTACGATGACCTGTTGTACTGCTAACGCATTTAAAATTTTGCCACCCGAAGAAAACATAATTCCGCTTTTATAATTTTAATTTAAATTGTTATTAAAAGTAGTTAATAATTTGTCACTATTTATTAACTGGCTTAAAAACGATACTAAGAACATTATTATCCTAGGCGTTAATAACAGAATTATTTAAATAGCCTGTTTTTACTATTGTTCAGAAATTATTTATTTTTCAATGGAGGTATAAAAATTTATATGACTGAATTCAAACAAATAAATGTTGGGGTTATTGGAACGGGATGGGTAGGAGGTATTCGGGCTAATGCTTGTGCTCACAATGGTATTGTTGATCAAATACATGTCGCGGAAATTAATTCTGTTCGTCAAAAGGAAATAATTGATGAGATTAATCCGACCTCTGTGACTGACGATTGGAAAAATTTAATTTCAGATGAGTCTATCGATGTTTTAGTGATTTCAATGACACCTGAAACTGAGCGATTCCCAATTGTAATGGCAGCTCTTAAGGCAGGAAAACATGTTTTTGTGGAGAAACCAATTGCACCAACCATACAACAGGCAGAACAGGCATACGCATTAGCCGAAGAAAATAATTTAAAAATAACGATTGGTTATTCTAGAAGATTCGATCCGAGATACGTTTATGTAAAAAAAGCTCTAAGAGATGGTCTTATTGGTGATCCAGTGACATGTTTAGTTTCACGAAACTCAACGCGTGAACTAGGAAACAAGATTACTGGGAGATCAAAAATGTCTCCTGCAGCCATAGGTGGCGTACATGATCTAGATTTTGTTTTATGGTGTCTTCAGCCACGAAAGCCAATTCGGGTTTATAGTCAGACTTCTGGAAAACTTTTTAGTCGTAAAAGTGAAACTCCGGATCATCAGTGGGTAATGGTTACAATGGATGATGGCACAACTATAACTGTAGGAGTTGGATGGATTTTACCAATTGGTTATCCCAACTATGTACAAGCTTGGATAGAGGTAATAGGAACAGAAGGAGCTCTCACGATTGATGATACACATAAGGAGGTGCAACTTAATACGACCGAAAATGGAATAAGATATCCTCTATCATCAATGCCTGGTGAACCTGTAGATCACGTTTTTGCCGGTTCCATGTATGATGAAACAGGCCATTTTCTTGAAGCAGTTGCTTTTGATCGACCACCCATGGTTACTAAGGAAGAAGCGATTAATGTAATGTCTGTATATAATGCTGCGGATCTTTCGGTAGAAAGAGATGAGCCTGTTATTTTACCTCGTAACCTATAGATTTCTTTTCGGACCTATTTAAGAATTTGAAATGGAGTTTTAGCCATGAATGATTATTTATCAGATGTTAGTAAGTTGTCCGAAATACAGGCGCCTATAGGATATTTGGTCTATACGGGCGAAACGCCAGTGTTTTATCAATCAAATATTCCTGGGGAACTCACTAAGTTTGAAGGTGAACGTGAAAAGCGATCGATGACAATTCGTAATGCTAGACTATTGCCTAATAATTTTTCCCTTGATGTTGAAGGTTTTTCCTTTACGGAACATTTAACTGAAGTCATTGACTTTTATGATGATACCGAGTTGGCCGTGGTGTATGAACCGGAAGTAGAATTATTGATTTCACAATTTACTGGTGCATCAAAAGTGGTGGTTTTTGACCATACACGAAGGTCAAGCTCTCAGGAGGTCCGTGAGAAGTATAATGCGAGAGACCCAGCTGGTGCAGCACACACAGATTACACTGACTGGTCTGCACAACAGAGAATTAAAGATGTTTTGCCAGATGAGGCTAAAGACAGGCTATCGAGGCGTTTTGCTATAGTTAATGTTTGGAGGTCTATGACTAACACCATTCAGGAATGGCCTCTAGCATTGTGTGATGCTCGAGCAATTAAAGATGACCTTCTACACACAGTTGAGCGTCGAGCATATAACCGTGTTGGACAAACCCGCCATGCTTCATACGACTCTGGTCATCTTTGGTATTATTTTCCTAATATGGAGAGAACTGAAGTAGTGTTGATTAAAAACTATGACACTTTAATCGATGGAACAGCTAGGTACTCACTGCATACTGCTTTTGAAGATCCCACAAGTCCCGTGGATGCAATTCCACGTGAAAGTATTGAAACTAGAGCCTTAGTGTTTTTTGACTAAAATAATCGAATCTAGATAAGTTTTGCAAGATCGGTTACTGAAGTTAGTAGAACCTGACCTCCAGATGTTATCCATTCTGGTTTAGCATTTTCTGCCTCGTTATGGCTGATTCCGTCAATGCATGGGATAAAAATCATTGATGTAGGAGCGATGGCAGCGACATTACACGCATCATGACCTGCTCCCGAGTTTATTTCTCGCCAACTATAACCATTCTCTATAGCTGACTTTCGAACGCTATTTATACACGTGTCGTCAAATATGATAGGAGGCAAATAAAGTACTTCCTCTATTTTAAAAGTTAGCCCAATAGATTTAGTTATTGAAGAAATACCTTCACGAATATCTTTATCCATATAGTCTAATAGATCAATATTTTGATGCCGAAAGTCGATAGTTAAGAATACTTGTCCAGGTATCACGTTACGCGAGTTTGGGTACACCTCTAACATTCCCACGGTGGCGCAAGAGTTGGGGAGATATTTAAGTCCAATTTGATTTACTAGATTTATCACTTGAGCTGAACCAAGAAGAGCGTCTTTTCTAATATCCATTGGAGTGGGCCCTGCGTGAGATTCTACTCCCGTAAGTGTAATCTCGTACCATCGTTGACCATGAGCTCCAGTTACAACACCTATATCTTTTTTTTCGGACTCAAGTATTGGTCCTTGTTCAATATGTGCTTCTAAATAAGCGTATAACTCTCTTTCACCGACCCTTTCATCTCCAGAATATCCTATACGTTCTAATTCCTCTCCGATGGTTACTCCACCTTGATCTTTAATTTTCAGAGTTTCATCGAGATCATATTTACCGGAAAATACTGCTGAAGCCATCATAGCAGGAGCAAATCTGCTTCCCTCCTCATTGGTCCAAACTACTATATCTATCGGATGTTCAGTTTCTGCTTTAACATCGTTTAAGGTACGAATTATCTCAAGCCCAGCTAGGACTCCAAAAACGCCGTCAAAGCGACCCCCTGTGGGTTGGGTGTCCAGATGACTGCCAGTCATAACTGTTGGTGATTTAGGGTTTTTACCTTGTCGGCGTGCAAATATATTACCAATTTTATCAATTGAAACAGTACATCCTGCTTCCTTGCACCACTTTATGAACAGATCACGACAATCTCGATCTAGGTCAGTTAGAGCTAGACGATTATTTCCTCCCTTATCTGTAGCGCCAATTTTAGCGACCTCCATGATCGAATTCCATAGCCGATCACCATCAATTCTTAGGTTACGAGATCTTTTCATGAACGAAACCCCACCTCTGATAAATGGTTCTTATTTGATAACAATCTAAACATTTATTAATCACTGTTTCTAGGAAAACCTCTTTTAGAACTAATGCGTCCAGTCTAGTAGAAATTAATCAGTATTGTGTTTAATCTAGAAGAACAAATTCATCACAAGTCTTTCCCAATGGTTTGTTTTTATGCAGAATAATTAGGGGTTTTAAATTATGATGTTTTCAATCTCTCCTAGATTAATATGAAGGAATATAACGAAATGGCAGCTAGTGCAAAGTTCGATAGAATTAGTAGTTTTATAGATCGCATTGGTTCTGTAACTACTCCATTTTCCCTAGAATTGCCAAACGGGGATAAAAGAGAGTTTGGCGAGGGAGAACCGGAGTTTGAAGTATCTTTGCATACCGAAAGAGCTATTAAGTCAGTTAGTTCTCTTGATGAAGCGAATATAGCAGAATCATTTTTGCAAGGGGAGATTGATATTGAAGGAGATATGATTAGTCCATTCGCACTTCGAGCATCTCTAGATGATCGTCACCCTATTGTGACAGCGTGGCGTTTTATTCAACCGATGCTATTCGGACAAGTTCATACCAATAAAGCTGCTATAAAGTCACATTATGATCTTGATGCTAATTTATTTTTAAGCTTTCTTGATCCGGTTCTTCCAGCTTATAGTCAGGGAGTGTACGACAATGACCAAGAGACTCTTGAAACGGCACTCAGGCGAAAATTTGATTATGCAACTCAGATGTGTGAGCTCACCCCCTCGTCACGCGTATTGGAGATAGGCCCAGGATGGGGAGCCTTTGCTAGCCACGCACTTCCTCAGGGGGTAGATTTTACTGGATTAACCATTTCTGAGGTTTCAAAGACATTTATTAATGAAAAACTTAAAGAATACAGAGATAGTTTTAACATACTTTTGCAAGACTTTCTTGATTATGATCCAGAAGAAAAATTTGATTCGATAGTTATAATGGGAGTTATTGAGCATTTACCAAATTATGAACGAGTGTTAAAAAAATTTGATCATTTGCTTAAACCTGGTGGATTAATTTTCTTAGATGGCAGTGCAGCTCGAAAAAAGTACGAGTTATCTACTTTTATGGTTCGATATATTTATCCTGGGAATCATTCTTTCCTGGTTTTAGATGATTTTTTGAATAAGGTTTCCAAAACCCCTTTTGAAACTCTTGAGGTCTTGAATGACCGCCATAGTTATTATCTGACGTTTAAGCAGTGGGCGCAGAACTTAGAGAAAAATAAAGATGAAATTATAAGTAAATTTGGTGATTTTGAATATCGCAGGTTTCGCCTATATTTATGGGGAGCTACCTATGAATTTTTATCACGAAATCTAGACTGTTATCGGATGGTGCTATATAAGCCAAAGTCTGCTTAGATTTACATAGTAAACCCTTCATATAATGATAAAAGTTCTAGGCTTTTAAGAAAAAGTTGGGAAAATGGAAGAATTCGAGCTGTATAATGCTCCTCAATCAATATGCAGTCACAAAGTAAGATTTGCGCTAAATGCTAAGAGAATAAGATTTAATGAGTATAAGCTTGACCTGTTTTCTGGTGACCAATTAAAGCCTGAGTATTTATCTATCAATCCTAATGGATTAGTGCCTGCATTAGTACATAATGGTGTTAATATTATTGATTCTCTAGTTATAGTCCAATACCTCGACGAGTTATTTAGTGACGTAGAATCCTTCACGCCCAAAGAACCAGTAATGAGGGCTCGCATGAGATCTCTGATGGCATACATTGATGAGGTACCAACTCCTGCTGTTCGCATCCCCTCATATAATATGGCTTTTTTAGTTCATTTTAAGAACATGCCAGAAGACGAGTTTCTGGATATGGCAAATGCTAAGCCTCTACGTAAAGAATTTTTACTGAAATTTGGCCGTGTAGGTTTTTCAGAGAATGAGTTTAATGAAGCTCTTGATCGACTTGAACGTTCACTAAAAAGAATGCAAACGGAAATAAATATTAGTAAAGGCCCTTGGTTTTTAGGTGATGAATTATCAATAGCAGATATTGCTATGATGCCAGTTATAATTCGTCTCGAAGACTTAAATCTTGAATATATGTGGGAAGATAAACCTGAAGTGTCATACTGGCTGGAATTGATCAAAGATCATCATGCGTTCCAGCCAACCTTTTATCATGGTTCTCTTTTAACTGAGCAGTATCCTCATTTAAACGAAAATAACTAAATGTTCTATGAATGGTATGTATTGTTTTTGTTTTTACTTTTTCTAAAGTAATTTAATCGTTCAGGAGAGAAATATATGCGCTGCGAAGTTGTTGCTATAGGAACTGAATTACTTTTAGGTCAAATAGTTGATACAAACTCATCTTGGATAGGGGAACAATTAGCCTTAATTGGCATAGATTCACTTTTTCAGGTAAAGGTTGGAGATAATGCAAAGCGCATGGAAGACACAATTCGACATGGTTTAAGTCGAAGTGATGCTGTCATATGCTGCGGTGGATTAGGGCCAACCCAAGATGATATAACGCGAGAAGTGATTGCTAAAATCATGGGCGTTAAAGTGGTTCGTGATGAAGAAATTGTATCTAGGATTCGTTATATGTTTGAGGCTAGAGGAAGAGAAATGCCTAAAAACAACTTGCGGCAGGCCGACATACCGGAGGGTGCTTCCATTATAGAAGAAATGCCAGGTACTGCTCCTGGTCTAATATGCCCGGTTGATAAGAAAGTGATTTATGCTGTGCCAGGAGTTCCTTATGAAATGCAAGAAATGATGCGTGGTACAATTTTAAATGATTTACAAAAGCGTTCGGGTCAGTCCGCGGTAATTCGTAGCAGAGTAATACGCACCTGGGGGCATAGTGAATCGGGGCTTGCGGAAGACTTGGCTAACCATATGTCTGAACTAGATAATACGGGGACGGCAACACTTGCGTTTCAGGCTAGTGGTGTTGAAGGCATAAAAGTTCGAGTTACGGCTAAAGCTAATAACGAAAAAGAGGCTGAAAAAGTACTTATTGAAGAAGAGAAAATAATTAGAGATATTCTTGGGGATATTATTTTTGGCACTGATGATGAAACAATGGAGAGAGTAGTGCTAGATATTCTTCAAAAAAATAAAATGACATTATCTGCAGCTGAGTATCTGACAGGAGGTATTCTGGCCACACGTATGACTGCTTTAGATGCTAAAATGGTAACTTTTCGCGGATCACTTGTGGGAGCACATGATAAAGAGTATCTAAAAATACCTGGTGAAAAAAGAGCAGCTGCAGCAGCTCAATCAGCTAGAGCAAATTTTAAAACTAGCGTTGGTATTGCCGCCCTAGCACCGGAGGAAAACGAAGATTATCCTCCTGGCACTGTATTTCTAGCTATATCAATGCAAGGAGTAAGAAAGTCTAAAGCAATAACTCTTCCTGGAGCCCGAAGTCGACTTAGGAGTTATTCTGTAATTAGTTTGCTCGACTATTTAAGAAAAACGCTACTCTATGAAATGTAACTCAATCTAGATTAATTTTATGTTTTTTCATGTTGTTATAAATTAAATCTTAAGTTTATTTGTATATAAAATGGAACAAAATTTGCGGTTAGCTCATTTTTCAGACGTACATTTAGACAAAGACACAGTGTCTTCTGACTTAATGAGGAATACCTTTGATAACCTTTTGAAAGAGGTTTTAGCTCATAATCCTAGCCTTTTGTTAATAGCAGGTGACTTGTTTGATAGTAATGAAGCCTCTGATGATACGATAAAATGGGTTATGGAAAAATTAAGTAATTTGTTCATTCCTGTCGTTATGATCCCCGGTAATCATGATTGTCTTGAAGAGGGTTCAGTCTATTATCGCTACGACTTTAATTTGGTGCCTAACGTTGATTTTCTGTTTCAGGAAGATGGGAGCTTAATTTACATAGCATCCATAGAAGTTTCTGTCTGGGGTAAAGGAATAAAAAAACATGATAAAAGTTTTAGACCTTTGAAGCATTGTCCTGCTAGGCCAAAAAACTCAAAGTGGTATGTGGGGTTGGGGCACGGGTTATTTATAGACGACGAATCGCAAGTTCACAGAGCTTCGCCTATTCTAATTGAAGATATCGATAATTGTGACTGTGATTACCTTGCTCTAGGACACCACCACGCCGCGGTTAATCTCCAAAGTGCGTCAACTACTGCTGTTTATAGCGGATCCCCGACAGATGATATAGGAGGAGGGGCGACTTATGTAGTAGCTGATTTAACACAATATAAAAAACCTGATGTAAAGATTTTTACATTGTGAAATTAGAAGCTTAATAATATTAATTTTGAAACGAAATTGTTCATTAAGTTCGAATTAGCTTTTTTTTTAGAACTCTAACGATTAATTGTTTATATAACAAAAACATATGCATAAAAGTATTTATATTTTCTTCCTATTTTGGATTAAAAAATTCAGATAGAGTATGCTAGTGCATTAATAAAAAAGATGGAGAGATCTGTGGTATCTAATAAACCTAAAATGGCTCGTCCCAGTGTGTATCAATTTAAACTTGGAGACTTCACAATTACTAATATTTTGGAGGGTTACAGACACTTAGATAACCTTCATCCTTTTGCAGGCACAAATGCTGACGCTGCTGATGTTGAGGCGATTGCTAAAGAGTGTCATTTGCCTTTCCCCAATTTGGAGCATAACTTTGTACCTTCATTAGTGGATACTGGTAGTCAGTTAATTGCACTTGATCCCGGATTCGGTGAAAAAGCACAATTCCCCACCTCAGGATGGTTTAATAATTATCTTCCAGAAGCAGGTTATACTTTGGAAGATGTAGACTATGTGGTTATTACTCATTGTCATCCAGACCATATAGGAAATTTGATAGCTAGTGGTCAGCCTACTTTTCCTAATGCCGAAATAGTTTTTGGTCGTGTGGAATTTGACTATTGGCGTAAAGGTGAGAATATTCCAGATTTTCGTGCCCCTACATTATCTATGTTTAAAGAAATCTGCCAGCCGCTGGAAGATCAAGCCCGCTATGTAGAGGTTGGAGAAGATATAGTAACAGGAGTAACGGCAGTTGATGCTTTCGGTCACTCAGCAGGGCATATGGCTTACCATATTGAGAGCAATGGCCAAGAGTTAATGATAATGTCAGATACAGCCGCCCATTATGCTATATCTTTCAGGCACCCAGAGTATAATTTCTCAATGGACGATGATCCTGAAAAGGCAGCTATATCAAGACGTAGGGTATTGAGCCAGGTTGCGGACACAAAAATGGCGGCGATTGGGTTTCATATGCCATTTCCTTCAGTAGGTTATGTAGACCGTCATGGGGACGGCTTCGCTTGGGTACCTGCAGCATATCAGTTTAACCTCTAGAACTGGATAAATATCAAATAATTCTAATGAGTGATTATGCTTTTCTTCGTCATAGTCACTTTTTGGGATTAGTTTATTTAAAATTTGGGAAAAGGAAGAGTAATGCGTGTTCATAATGTTTATTCTGATGAAATGGGAGAAACCCATTTTCGTGACATAGAAATTGAGTGGATTTCTGAGCGATTGAGCAGTAAATTCTCGGAATTGTTTAGAACTAAGGGGATGGAATTTCGTAGGACTGATGGTGACTATAATTATGATTGGCATCCTGCCCCTAAACGTCAGTTTGTAATAAACCTAGATGCGGGAGTAGAGGTTACTGTTAGTGATGGAGAATCTAGAGTTATAGGTGCTGGCGAAGTACTATTAGTGGAAGACATAGATGGTAAAGGTCATAGATCCAGAGCTGTCAATGGTCAGGCTAGACACTGCATATTTATTCCGCTTGATTGATCTCTAGGGTTACTTTTTCAGGCGATACAGATTCTAAAGGGTTCTCTTTTCTTATAATTTTGATCCCGGCTGAGCCATTGCTCTCAGAAACACTTGCCTAAAGGCACCGGTTCCAGTGAATCCACCATCGACTATCATGTCGATTCCAGTTACAAAGCTAGCTTCGTCACTAGCAAGAAACATAACCACTGGGCTAATTTCTTCTGGTCCCGCGACCCGACCCAAGGGAGTCATCCAAGACATGGCTTCCTTGAAATCATCTGAACCTTCTAAAATTGCTGTATCAACTATGCCGGGGTGTACGGCGTTTACTCTAATGTTCCAAGATGCAAACTCTAATGCTGCGCTTTTTGTTAGACCTCTTATGCCCCATTTAGTTGCTGTATATGCTGTAGCAAAATGTCCTGTTGTTCCGGCGATTGAACCAATATTTATTATGGATCCTGAGCCACTATCTTTCATAACTGGCGCAGCAGTCTTTATGCCAAAAAAAGTGCCTGTGAGATTAATATCTAGCACTTTCTGCCACTCCTCGGCACTAATATCTAATATTGAGGGTTTACGAAGACCTATCCCTGCGTTGTTAACTAATACGTTCAATCCACCAAACTTTTTACTGATGTAATTGATGGCATTTTGCCAATCTTCTTCATTTGAAACGTCAAGGTGAAAATACTCAGCTATATGACCATCACTCCTTATATCCTCAGCCAGATCTTGACCTTTATCATCTAAAATATCACATATTAAGACTTTAGCTCCCTCGGAAGCAAAAAGACGCGCTTCGGCTTCGCCTTGACCGCGACTGGCTCCAGTTATCAAAGCTATTTTGTCTTCAAGTCTAAGCTTCATAAAACGGATTCCTGTGTAATTAGATTGATATAATAGCAACAAAAAAATACTTAGGTATTAAATGCCTTTAATTACATTTTTTAACATCATTTTAATGTTCCGGTGACTGAGTGCAACTGCGTTAAATTTATTATTGAACTCTTTAAATCTCTTTTTCTGAGACTACATGGCACTAAAAAGATTTTTAACTCCTAATTATATTCTTACCTCTTCCGACAATAGGAAATTTAGGGCTTATACTCAGACAGTTTTTACTGTTTAAAGTTTAAATATTAATTTAAACGCTTAATTGGCTAGGCAAAGAGCATGTTCAGCGCGAAAAGTTAGAAAAACAGTTTGATCTCGAGATAGGTTCTCAAAGTGGTCAATTTGAATGTTTATTTCATGACCTTTAACGTCAACTCTGCATTCCAAAAAACTTCCGAGATACACAGTGTCTATAACTTTACCTTCCAATAGGTTTAGATTTTCTGCATCGCTTGGCTTGTCTGTATTTAGAGTTACATCCTCAGGTCGTAGGCTGACGTGCACCTCAGACTCTTCCCCTATGCCGGTTTCTCCTGTTGCTCGAAGCCTTAGAGGTTCACCACCAATAATAGACGGTAACTCAATATCGTAAATACTATTACTATGTCCAATTACTCTGCCCTTAAGGAGGCTAGTAACTCCTATAAAGTTCGCTACGAATGCATTAGCAGGGTTGGCGTAAATATCCTGAGGATCACCTACTTGTTGTATCACGGCTTTGTCCATTACAACTACTCGGTCACTCATAACCAAAGCTTCAGACTGGTCATGCGTTACAAAGATCGATGTGATTCCGACTTCTTTTTGTAATCTTACAATCTCATCTCGCATTTGTTCACGCAATTTAGCATCTAAATTAGAAAGAGGTTCATCAAATAAGATTACCCTTGGTTCGTACACTATGGCTCTTGCTAAGGCTACCCTCTGGCGTTGTCCACCAGAAAGTTTTGTTGCGTAACGGTCTGCTAAATGATCTAACCCTACCAATTCAAGAGCTCTCATGGTTCTCTTTTTAATTTCAGACTTACCGGCTCGTCGTACTCTGAGGCCATATGCAACATTGTCAAACACAGTCATATGTGGCCAAACAGCATAGCTTTGAAAAACCATACCGATGTTCCTATCTTCTGGATTGAGATAAACATCTTGCTCATAGGAGGCAACCAGTTGATCTCCTATGAAAATATCTCCGCCATCTGGTCTCTCTAATCCTGCAACACACCGTAATGTAGTGGTTTTTCCGCAACCTGACGGACCAAGAAGAGTTACAAACTCTCCTTGCTCTATCAAAATATTGAAATCGAGAACAGCTGTCTCGGGCCCAAAATGTTTATCTAGGCCTGATATACGAACTGTTGCGTCAATATTGTTATTTGAACTCATTGTTGCACCGCCAATGTGTGGTCAGAATCAAAGCGAAGATAGATCTTTTCACCTTCTTTTAAGCGATCCCGAGGATGGGCAATAACTTTCCATTCATATTCTCCCCAATTAACTCGGCAATCTACATGGTTTCCCAGAAAAATTACATTTTCCACTTTTCCTTCAATACTAGAATCGGATGTTTTGTCGCGGGACACGTGAACATTTTCGGGACGCACTGATAAAGTTGCCTCGTCTCCTTGATGAACTCCTCTACCAATTCTACAAGGGAGCCTGGCTGTCATTTCTCCATATTGTACGGTGACCTCTCCAGATCCGTCTTCTGTAACTTTCTCAACTTTAGCATCCAGTAAGTTGGCCACCCCAATAAAGTTACTTACATATTTGTTATTAGGTTTGCTGTATATTTCAACAGGCTCACCACTTTGCTCAATATTACCTTTTGACATAACGATGATTTCATCGCTCATAACTAGTGCTTCGGATTGATCATGGGTGACATAGATAGAAGTTATACCAACTTCATTTTGAATGCGCTTAAGCTCTACACGCATCGCTTCTCTTAATTTGAGATCAAGATTTGATAATGGCTCATCAAAAAGTAATAGTCTTGGGTTTGAAACAATAGCTCTTGCTAGTGAAGCGCGCTGTTGCTGGCCACCCGACAATTGAGTTGCGTTCTTTTCAGCCATATCTGTGAGGTCTACAAGAGACAATGTTTCTGCAACCCTGTCATCTATTTCAGATTTATTAAGTTTACGAATTTCTAATGGGTAGGCGACATTTTGTGTGACTGTCATATGGGGCCAAATAGCATAGCTCTGAAACACCATGCCGATATCTCTCTTTTCTGGGGGTAGAAAAATACTTGATGACGGCTCTGTATATGTTAAACCTCCAACTTCGATAGCACCTGAATTAATTGTATGCAGTCCAGCAATACTCATTAGGGTTGTGGTCTTTCCGCATCCAGATGGACCGAGAAGGGTTAAAAATGCACCTTCATCAATTCCAAACGATATATTGTCCACGGCTTTGTCGTCGCCAAAATATTTTACTAGGTTTCTAACCTGGAGGTACTTCGAAGAAATATCTTCACTAGTCATTATTTTTTCTTCCTAGTTAAGCCGACAGTGCTTCTTTTCCGGCAAGGCGTCGGAATGCAATCATACAAATCAAGCATAGTAGAGTTTGCGCTAAGGACAAGGCAGCAGTCAGTGGTTCATTTTCGTAGTTTGTCAAATAATAAACTCCGACTGCTAGAGTTTCGGTGCCGTCTGTGTAAAGCATGATAGATATTGAAAGTTCCCTTACGAAGATTACAAATAATAATATCCATCCAGCAAAAATGCCCGGCTTTAAAAGTGGTATGGTTATCCTTCGCATGGTTGTAACCCAGGTAGCCCCTGCCATTCGAGAACTTTGGTCTAACTCTTCTGAAATTGATAGGAGAATAGAAGCTATATTCCGCTGACCGTAGGGGAAAAATCGGGTTATATATCCCAATAATAATATCCAAAGAGTGGCGTATATGGGCGTTTGGATGTATGTAACAAGCACTCCCATTGCTAGGACTATACCTGGAAAACCAATTGGAACGACACAGAGAAAATCTAGGAGCCAAGATCCAAAACCTTTAGTCCTGTGTATCATATAGCTAACCACTAAAGCCAGAACCATAGAAATTGAGGCGCCAACAAAAGCTAGGAAAAGGCTATTAAATATTCCGTTTGTCGCGGCATCTATCGATTCTTCTCTCCAGAAAAATAAAGTTTTCACATAGTTTATACCTGTGATTTTATCAAGCATGATTGTGCCTTGCCATACTGGATGCAAGCTAACAATAAGCAAGCTAATGATAGGCAAGATAACCGCTACCAAGATAAATAAGATATTATAACCAAAAGCAACCCATTTCCACGAACCCAGATCCAATACATTAGGTCTAAAGCCTTTTCCGGTAACTGTTTCAAATGACCGTGGGGCTATATACCGACGCTGAATCCAAATTAGGAATACAGTTATGGCTCCCAGGGCCATAGCCATTGTTGCTCCAAGGTAATGATTGGCATCATCGCCAACTGCTTTTGTAAATATCTGAGTAGTCAGTGTTTCCCATCCATATGGAGCGCTTAGCTTAAATGGCACCCCAAATTCACCGGCGCTGGTAACAAAAACAATTATTGCTCCAGACAGAATACCAGGCATGACTAATGGTAATGTTACTGTCATAGTTGTTCGAAACAATCCGGCTCCAGTCGTGCGAGCACTATCCTCTAGTGAAGGATCCATTCTTCGCAGGGATCCAACAACAAATAGGTAAACCAGTGGAGCAAAAAAGATACCTGTTACCCAGATGACTCCCCAAATATTATCAATATTTATTACGTGGCCTTCGATGCCGAATATGTCTCGAAAAAAATTATTAAGTAGGCCAGTTTTGGGCTCTCCCATATTGTGCCAGGCTATGGCACCTATAAAAGGGCTAAGAAAAAATGGTATTAGATTAAAAGGTTCTAGCCATGTTCGTCCGGGGCAGTTCGTGCGAGCGTTGGTCCATGCCAAGGAAACGCCCAGAAAAGTGGCTAGTACTGTGCATCCTGAACAAATTATTAAGGTGTTTAAAAAAGCCTTAGGTATAATAGGATCAGTGACAATTGTGACATAATTACCAAAGGACCATTCAGTTGAAAAACCCAGATCATCTAGCACTAGAAAACTGCTTACAACTAAGGTAATCAGAGGCAAAACAACTGCTATAGCCACGATTGCGCTAACTATAATCGTAATTACATTTTCTTGTGTCCACAGTGCCCTAAATCGATTGGACATACGAGAAGGACGTGGGTCTGTATCATAAGTTTCTGAGGTCATATATCACATTATTCCATGCCTAGTAAAAGGCTATACTAGTAAAAAATATTCTAGCCGGAACTCCCAAATTAATGCGAGCCCGGCTAGAAAGAATTAAGTGCTGCTATTTAAAGTTTTTGATCCAAAGATTTCGGGTGCTCTTAAACTTCTTTTGAGCTCCCACCCAGTCTTTCATTCCGATCAAATTAAGTTTGCTGAGGTCTGCCAAGTAAGGACGAGCTGCCTCAGGAGGAGTATAGCCTTTAATAAAGGAATAAACTGCTTCGCCTTCAACGATCAAGTCTGCACCCTCTTTGCTAAGTAAGAACTCAACCAAAAGTTTACCTGCATTTGGATTAGGCGCTCCTTTAAGAACGGCTACTTGGTTTCCGAGTAGAACTTGTCCCTCTTTATAAGAACCAATCTTAATCTTTGATTTAAGACTTGGATCTTTCAAAACGTTTTGATACACGCGACCTGATACATTCCAGGGATCCAGAGGACGCTGGCATGAAATAACCATTTGCATCTTAGGCTCAGTTCTAAATTCAACAATAGGCTCTGTTTTTTTCAAAGCAGGCCAAAATTTGTTAAAGTCAACTGCGCCAGCCTCACCAAGAGCTATGACCGTATTCGTATAAGTAAAACTCTTTGTGATGTCAGATGAGATGGTTTTGCCTTTCATGGCAGGATCTAGGACATCCTTATAGGATGTTATATTCACATTCGACATTCCAGGACATCCAGTGTTCCATACTGGAGCAAAAGTATATGCAAATGCTGTTACGACATAAGGGTATGATGAATACTGTCCGGCTGAATTAACCATTTCTACGCTGTTTTTCCAATATCCACTATCTAACTTATGAAAAGCTCCTATGTCTTCGGCAGCTTTAAAGAAACCCGGCGCACTCACCGCGATTACATCGATGGTAAATTTACCTGCTTTGATCTCTTGTCTGGTCTGAGCAACTGTAGAACCAGTTCCTTTACGTAAACTATTGAACTCAAAGCTGTCAGGTAGATTGTAACGTTTTTTAAATGCTTTAGTAACACGTCTAGCGGTACGGTCACTAAATAAAGGATGAATAATTCTAACTGACCCTTCCTTTGCGGCTAGTGGCGCCAGTTTTTTTTCTACGTCATTTAGACCGCCGGCATTTGCCATCGCGGTTGCTCCCAGTAAGGCAACTGCAGATGCTGCAAATATAGCGGCACTTTTCGTGAGTTTCATATGTTCCTCCCGTTTTTGGCGCTGCCCCCGCACTTAAGGGCTAGCCCCGTCATTGTGTTGCGAGCATTTGTTTTGCCCGTATTATTTGGTGCGTGTCACTTATATTAAGAATTTCAAGCATCAGAGACGTATTGTCAAACCTAAATTTATCCATACAGAAAAAAAATGTATTTTCTATAAAAGGTTATGCTGCCGTGAGCCCTCCATCGACAACTAGAATATGACCTGTAACAGACTTTGCTTCTTTGCTGGCAAGGTATTTTACAGCAGCTGCAATTTCGGTTGGCTCAGGAAATTCTCCTGTGGGTATTCTGTTTAACATTTTTTGACGGACCTCTGGGTCTTTCAGCATTTCTTTTCGAGATTCAGTAAGAATTGTTGATGGAGCGACTGTATTCACACGAACCCTAGTCTGGGCCCACTCAATTGCTAGCATGCGTGTCATTTGATTCATACCACCTTTTGATATGCCATAGATTGTTCTTCCTGAAATTCCGGTAAGACCATGGGTTGAAGAAATATTTATGATTGAGCCGGGTTTATTATTTTGAATGCAGTGGTCAGCAAGTCGGCAGGCTAAAAAAAAAGAACCTTTAAGGTTAATGTTCAAAATGTCATCCCAATCGTCCCAGGTGACGTCTATTGCCTGTTTAATCAAAGGTTTGGCTGCATTGTTAACCAGTACATCCAGGCCTCCAAGGCCACTTATAACGTCATTAAACCCCTTGTTTATGCTTTTTTCGGATAAAAGCTCTATTGATACAGGAATTGTATTTACTTTCTGCAGATCAGGGTGGTTCATGAGCTTATCAAGCGAGACTCTATCCCTATCGGCGAGTCCAACATCGTAACCATCTCGGGCCAGTGTTAGGGCAATTTCTTTTCCCAAGCCGGTTGCTGCTCCTGTTATAAGTGCGCGACGGGTAAGTTCTCTCGAAGAGCTACCATTCATGTTTATATCTCCCAAATATTTTTAATTCATTCCATATTTTGATTCGATACAGGTATTCTTCATATCAGCAAATACTTTTTTGTAAATCAGCTATCTGAATAATTAGAATTATATTTTCTTGAAACGGTCATATGTATGGTGCCACTTTTTTAACCCCTTTTGAGGCATTTTCAATAATATGCCGTTTATTGATGCATCATGATGTCTAGATGCTATTTGCTGACTATGATGACGATTATGTAGTATGTCTTTGAGTCAAGGTTCAAATAAGGCTGTATAATATATGAAAATATTAATTTTAGGGGCTGGAAGTGTCGGTGGATATTTTGGTGGTCGTATGGCCGAGGCAGAATTAGATGTCACTTTTTTAGTAAGACCTAAGCGAAAGTTTCAGTTAAACGATAAGGGGCTTATCATTGAGAGTATTTTCGGAAATGTCACCAGACAGGTTAAAGCTCTGGAACCACGAGAAATCTCTGAATTCTATGATCTTATATTTTTGTCCTGTAAAGCTTATGACCTTGAAAGTGCAATGGATTCCATTAAAAAGGCCGTTGGTTCAAATACTTCGATTATTCCACTAATGAATGGCCTAGCTCAGATAGAAATATTAGGAAAACGCTTCGGAAGTGAAAAAGTATTAGGGGGTGTTTGCTATGTGGGCGCGAAATTTGATTCAGATACTGGTGTAATAAAACATTTTGGTGATTTTCATCGTATACCTTTTGGCGAAATTGACGGTGGGAAAACTGAGCGGGTTAAAAGCATATCCCAACTTGATAAATCGGTAAAATTTGATTTCGAATACACTGCTGACATTATGCAAACTATGTGGAATAAATGTGCCGGACAAGGAGCGTTATCTAGCGCTAATATTCTAACTAGGTCGGTTGTAGGTGACATAATGCGCAGTTCTCATGGGCGATTATTTTTAGAGTCTGTTTTAAATGAAGGAGCAGCAGTATGTAACGCAAACGGTTTTCCTATGAGTAAAGAAACATTCGATTTTTACCATAAAATATTTGATACCCCTGACTCACAGTTCGCGACTTCTATGCTGAGAGATCTTGAGTCTGGCAACAAAACAGAAGGTCAGCACGTTATTGGGGATTTAGTTAAGCGAGCTGAGGCCCAGGGAATAAATATACCTATTATTAAATCTGCATTAGTGGCAATAGAGGCCTATGAAGCAAAAATTTTAAATCCTGTATAATGCTCGCCAACAAACTTCTCTAATATTTCAGTAAATATTAGACTGTCTTTTTTAAAAACTAGAATTACACTATTTGGCTTAGCTAGATCTTATCGTTGTTTTTTAGCAACCATCATTATGTTTTCAATATGCCCATCAATCATGCTTTTTGTTGAGTTAGACATGCGACTTGCAATATCTTCACCTGCTACAAGTTTCAACCCAGCTTCATCATCTTCCAAATTTTTTAATGCTCTGGGTGCTATTGCTAGAACTTGTTTGCTTTTATCGACCCATTCGATAATTTCTAATCCGTTACCTTCAGTATATAAGCGCATATCTTCTTGTGAAATCAAAAAGCTTTCTTGTCTTCTTCTTGCCCAAGGCAGAGGATAATATGGTGATCCACCATGACCTAGGGCATACTCGCTTGATGCAAAACGGCCATCAGGTTTAAGAGTTCTTGAAATCTCTTTATAGAAAAGGTCTTTTTTCTCAATGTTCATGCTGACGTTTTGACACCAGATAACATCAAATTTGTCATTATCGAAGCGTAAATCAGTTGCGTCACCTTCTTCAAAGTCAATTACATGATCTAGAGAACATTTCTTTGTAAGTAATTTTGCCGTTTCGATAAATGATTTCGTAATATCAATTCCTGTTACGCGGCATCCATAGTTCCATGCTAGGTATCTCGCGGATCCTCCAACTCCACATCCAATATCTAATATATGCATTGTCTCATTAGGCTTTACCAGATTTGCCTGTTCTTTTGTTCCTACTATGCCTCTGGTGTGAAATTGGTCTAAAGCATATAAGTTTTCTGGCTTCAGTCTCGTAACGTCAATACCCTTCATTTTTAGGGCTGCTAATATGGCTTCGCCCATATTTGGCTTTTCATAATGCTCAACTATTATATTAGTCATTTCAGATCAGAGCTTACCCCCATTTTTATGACGGGATTCGTAGGCTTTAATATGGGCATACGCAGCCGTAAGGAGTGTAGATTTAATATTTGTATCTTTTGCATACCTGAGCATCGTTCCAATTATATCTTCTCCCTCTGTCTGCTTTCCTGCTTCAATATCTCGTAGCATGGAGGTCGCATATGAAGCTGTCTTATCGGCAAATAGCTTTCTATAATTTTCCATAAAAGTTTGGCTGGGTGGATAGCCATTTGCTCTTGCAATTGAAGCGGAAGTTTCGAGCATCTCTTGAAATATATATGCTCCTTCAACTGATGAGAGTATTTGGCCTGAATTAGCACGCATAAGGCAGGTAATACTTGCTGCAGTAGTGAGATGAACAAATTTTTCCCACATTTCATGAATAATATTTTTTGAGGCGTAAGCCCTAAGCCCAATAGTGTTTTCGAAAGTTTTTTCTATGGCTTTTGCTCTTGGGCTAATTTTTCCATTTTGCTCGCCAAATTGTAACCAGTGCCAGTCATTGAGGTGTTCTATTGTTCCATCGGGTAAACAAGTTGCGGATAGCTTAATTGTAACACCTAGCACTCTTTCCGGTCCAAAAGCCGAATTCAGCTCATCTAAATGTTTAATTCCGTTGAGAATTGGAAGGACTGTTCCATCATTTTTTAATGATGAGACCGCAGTTTCTATTGCTCCTTTCAAATGGTAAGATTTACAGGCCAAGATCACCAAGTCGTTATTCGCTGATACACTTTTCGCCGTAATAGTATTAACTCTGTAATCAAGATCTCCAAAAACGGAATTAATTCTTAAGCCTCTTTCATCTAATTGTTTCTTCTTCGGACTTCGTACTAAAAAGGTTATATCTTGCCCAGATTCAGCAAGTCTTCCACCTAAATAACCTCCAATGGCTCCAGCTCCTAAGACAAGAACTTTCATACTGCTTACTTCCAACTATGGCTTAAAAAACTCTATGATTAACAAATTAGATTATATTTTCAACGTGAGTTTCCAAAAAGACTACAAATTTCAAACAACTAAATGCCGATTATAATTAATCTAATTTTTTAAAAAGTCTTTTTCTTGCCTGACTAATTCTGGCTATACTGTGGGATATATTACTAAATAGTTTTTATAGGGGTACAGTATTATGAATGGAAAATCGAATCGCTGCTGGCTTCTGGTTAATCGACCAATTTCCGAACCTAGTGAAGAAGATTTTGCAATAAACGAGGCCCCTATACCTGATATTAGGGAAAATCAATTTCTAGTAAAGATAATCTATTTGTCTGTTGACCCATATATGCGAGGTCGCATGCGAGATGGAGTTTCTTACGCTCCCCCAGCAGTTCTTGGTGAAGTTATGGTAGGGGGTGCCGTTGGTCAGATTATCAAGTCGAATAATAACTCCTATTCTGAGGGAAAAATTGTACAGGGGAATTTTGGTTGGCAAGAATATGCCTTATCAGATGGTATTGGAGTCAACATCGTTGATCCATCAGTGGCACCGATATCAACTTCTTTAGGTGTTTTGGGAATGCCTGGGCTTACGGCTTATTTTGGCCTTTTAGAGGTTGGATGTCCGGTGCTAGGCGAGACAATTGTTGTTTCAGCTGCGGCTGGTGCCGTCGGGGCAGTAGTTGGTCAAATAGCAAAAATAAAGGGATGCGATGTAGTTGGAATAGCTGGAGGTGCTGAAAAGTGCAGATATCTTGAAGAGGAATTAGGTTTTGATTATACGATTGATTACAAGTCTCAACCCGATATTTCGAATGCTTTGAATGCTGCTTGCCCCAGAGGAATAGATATTTATTTTGATAATGTGGGGGGAGCTATATTAGATGAAGTGCTGAATCATATTAATATAGGGGCAAGAATACCAATTTGTGGAATGATTTCAGAGTATAACCTATCTCAGCCTCAGCTCGTTCCCCGTCCAACTAGAGCACTTCTAGTAAATCGTGCAAAAATGCAAGGCCTATTAGTTTGGGACTGGGTGGAAAGACGACAAGAAGGAATCGAACAGATGGCTCAATGGATAAAAGAGGGTAAACTGTATTATAAAGAGGATATTATAGAGGGCATTGAGAAAGTACCGGAAGCTTTCTTGAAACTTTTTAAAGGACAAAACTTTGGAAAACAGATTATTAAGGTTGGGGATTTACAATAATATATAAATATAATTGGTTGCCTAGAACAAGAATGAAGAAATGTAAGAGGGATATATGTCGGAGAACCTGAATAGAGATAAGGTGCTTTATTTATTAGATGAGCTAGGCAGTGATGATGACACTGAGGTCTTGCAGGCGGCAAAAGAGCTTAAAAATAATCTTGCGACGGCGGGGGTAACTTGGGATGATTTATTACTTCCTTATGAAGAAAATGAAAACTTAGAATCAAGTCCCGTAAGTTCGACAGAAGATGGCTCTCAAAGTCCAAAATCTGGCGATTTAGATTTTGAGAGTGAGACAATAGCCTTAATTGATGACCTGCTCTCTGATTCTAATAGATCTGAAGAGATGCGCGAGGAACTTAAAGAATATAAAACTGATATCAAAGAGGGTGATTTTACGCAAGAAGATCACCAGTACATAAGGGCCCTTCACCAGAGGCTGAATAAATAACTTCAGTCTCTGGTTTAACGGAACTTCTTCTAAAATTTAATTATTATTCTCTGCCTAAACCTTAAGTTTTCTTTAGGCTTACTTAGTGGGTGGTTCACACACATCGGTCCCCATCTCCGCTGGGACAGAAAACTCTAATAACTCAAATTCATCAGAGGTTCGAATTTCGTTGTGAGGCAAATAGCCTGGAATATAAACTGAGTCACCTTCTTCCAGATGAATTGTTTCTCCGTCGGCAAATTCTAACTCAAGCCAACCATCAAGCATGTAAACGAATTGTCCTTCACATTTGTGATAATGCCATCCTGTAGGTTCAGATAGCCCAGCAGTAGCTGAGGTTTTTTGAACCCTCATTTGCCCTTGACTGCCCTCTGTAACGCCTAGATCTACATATTTGAAGAAGTTACGTCGACCTTGAACGATTTTAGGATTTGATTTACGGGCTACTTTATAGGTACGTGCTTCATTCTCTTCAGCTATTTCTGCAGCTTGACTACTCATATTGAGTTCTCCTGGAGTTATGAGCTTTAATAGTATTATAAGTAAACCTGTTTTGTTATCATAAAGTGACATAAAGCTAAAAATCAATCCTAAAGGCTAGAGAATCTGATCGATATTTCGAGTGTTTCCTTGGTTCACTTAGTCACTTGGTTTTCCTGTATTAGTTATGTAAACATTATTTAATTTTACTCGATAAAAGGATAATCTAAATTATGCCAAGCTTTGACATTGTATCGAGAACAGACATACCCGAAGTTGACAATGCAGTTCAGGGGGCAATGCGTGAAATAGGAACACGCTTTGATTTCAAAGGTAGCCAATGCTCAATTGGCCGTAATGAGGAGCAATTAGTGTTGATTGCAGATGACGATCTGAAATTACGCCAGTTAAAAGAGTTGATCCAGGGGTATCTGGCCAAGCGCAAGGTGGATGTTGGCTCATTTGAGTTCAATAAACCTGAGGCCGCGACTGGCAATACATTACGACAAACAGTTGACATAAAGCAGGGCTTGGATCGAGACTTAACGAGTAAAATTATTAAAGAAATAAAATCACAAAAACTCAAAGTTCAGGTGTCTATTCAGGGTGACGAATTAAGAGTAACAGGAAAAAAACGCGATCAGCTGCAGGAGGTTATAACTTTAGCCAAGAGCCTGAATATTAAGCAACCGCTGCAATTTGTTAATTTTAGAGACTAACTTATTAACAATTCTGGTAAATAGACTATCATTTATTTTTTTATAATGATTCCTAATCAATGAAATCTTTTGATCCTTCCACGAACAATGATTCTAAATCAGGTGTTTTACTTATAAACTTTTGCTCAAATAAATAGCGCAAAAGAGTTTTAATGACTTTAGAGTTTTTGTTTGTAAGACCGAATTGTATTGGATCATAGTCGATTTTATCACCCCATGGCGAGTAAACACCATTTTGATTGTAAAATTCTTTTTTACTCGATGAGAATGCATCGAATAGAACTTTAGGTAGAGTGGGAAAATCAGAGAGGCATTGCTTGTGAATGACCATTGCATGATTAAGCGGGTATATTCCGGTTCGTGAAAAGTAATCTCGTTCTATTTCTTCGGTATTTATAAATAGTGGCCTAAGTTTCTGGTCTGAGCTTTCCTTTTTACTATCTTCTGTGGTTGGGGCAAGAAAAGCGTCTATTTTCCCCTCTATTACTAATTGTTCCAAATCCCCTTCCACCATTTCTACAGCTGCTTCTCCCGGGGGATCAAAGCGTTGTTCGCTGGATACAACCCATTTAATGTCAGTCCAATGTAGATCGTACTCATCTATCATAGTACCTCTCCACCAGACACCAGCTGTTTGGGTGTATTCTTTTGCACCAACAGTTTTGTTTTTTAGATCTCTTGGGTGAACTAGGTCGCTTTCTTTGTTTACGTATAATGAACCGTGTCTAAAAGCACGATTCAAAAACACAGGTATAGCCATCATGCTATCAACTTTTCGGTCACGCATAAGGGTATAGTTTGCAAGAGAGAACTCATTTACCTGGAATATTTTCTTTTGTAAAACAGGCTTGAAAGATTCCAGCGCACCAATTGGATCATATTTGAGCTTAAACTCTTTAATGTTTCCAGACACTTTGCTGAAATAATCATAATCACTTCCGTATATGTTTATTAAATTAAGGCTACTCTCTTGATCCATTTGTTATCTCTATAGTTCTTAGCTGTTTTAAAGGAGGCGTTGATATAACGATTAGAGCTCATTCCATATTTTCATTAGATTTGATTCCTGTAGTTGTGCGTTTTTGATGTTATCATTTTTTACATGACCAAATCCTCGAATTGAGTCAGGTATAGCTGCAATTTCAACAGCTAATTTATGGTTGTTAGGTGTCAGTCCAGAAAGGATAGTTCTAATATAACCTCTATAATTTTTTATTAGCTGTCTTTCTTGCCGCCGCTCTTTGGTGTAGCCAAAAATATCAAATTTAGTACCCCTTAAGAATTTAAGCCATCTTAAAATAACCATTACTTTGAGAATCCATGGACCGAAACATCTTTTGATTGGCAGACCTGTATCTGCATCACGTTTATTTATAAATGGGGGAGCCATATGGAACTGTAACACGTAATTTCCATCAAAAACCTTGTCTAGACGGGATCTAAAATCTGTATGAGTGTATAATCTAGCTACCTCGTATTCATCTTTATAAGCCATCAATTTAAATGCACAACGGGCTACCGCTTCGGTAAGCGCATTTTCTCCGGGCACCCTCTCAGACTCTACTTCTCGAACCTTCTCTACGAGTTTAGTATAGGAATTAGCATATCGACTATTTTGGTAAACGCTTAGTTCTAATTTTCGCTTGTCAATCAATTTGTCTATATTTTCCGATATATTATTTTCTGGACGAGAATAACTTTTAACTATGGATTTATCAGTTGCTGCAAGTCGTCCCCAAGTGAACACTTCCTTATTGAACTGAATAGCTATGTCATTGATTTCTATAGCCCGCTCCAAAGAGTTGGCTGATACGGGTATTAATCCTTTCTGATAGGCATAGCCTAGCATGAAAAGATTCGTCGCAATTGAATCACCCATCAGGGATGTTGCAATACGGGTTGCATCAACAAATTCAGTATTATTTTTTCCCGATTCTTCTATCAAGCGTTCAGCGACTTCTTCACTAGGAAAATCTAACTCGGGATCTCTTGTAAACTGCCCAGTGATAGCTTCATGAGAGTTCACGATTACTCGTGTTATTCCTTTTTTAATTGTTGCTAAGGCCAGTTCACTGCTTCCTACAAGCTTATCACAGGCCAGCAAAAGATTTGCTGAACCCGTTGTTAAACGAACAGCTTTTATATCATTAGTGGACTTAGCAATTTGAATGTGGCTTGTAACCGGTCCCCCTTTCTGTGCCATGCCAAACTGGTCTACTCCTGCGCAACCAAGACCCTCTATATGGGCTGCCATTGTTAATAAAGCACCTATTGTTGCTACGCCTGTTCCACCAATGCCGGTTACTAATATTTTGTACGGAGCATCAGTTTTAAGTTTTGGAAGTAAAGGATCTGGCAAATTCATTATAGCGTTAGGTTTAATCTTTTCATTTGTTGCCTTACGCAATGTGCCTCCAATTACACTAACAAAACTGGGGCAAAACCCATCTGAGCATGAAAAATCTTTATTGCATGAAGATTGGTCGATTGATCGTTTTAGTCCGAATTCGGTTTTAATGGGTAGTATAGATATACAGCTTGATTTTTCAGTGCAGTCGCCGCATCCCTCGCAGACAGTTTCATTGATAAACAGTCTCTGAGATGGGTCGGGCATAGTTCCCCTTTTACGTCTTCGTCGTTTTTCTGCAGCACAAGTTTGGTCGTATATAATAACGCTGACACCTTCAATTTTTCTTAGTGTACGTTGTACTCGATCAAGAGACTTTCGATGTTCAAAGGTAACTACAGGTGCAAATTTTTCATCTTTCTTATACTTGCCGGGTTCATCCGAAACGATAGTTATAACCTTGACCCCTTCTGCATAAACCTGTCGAGAGATTAGTGCTGGTGTTAGAGGGCCATCATGAGGTTGGCCCCCTGTCATGGCTACAGCGTCATTAAAAAGAATTTTGAAAGTTATATTTGACCTCGCAGCGATACAGGCACGAATGCCCAAAAGACCTGAATGATAGTATGTTCCATCTCCTAAATTTTGGAATATATGATCTGTTTGGACAAAAGGTTCTTGCCCTATCCAAGTTGCTCCTTCTCCCCCCATGTGAGTATGGTTTGTGGTTTTGCGATCCATATTTACAGCCATAAAATGACAGCCTACCCCTCCATGAGCTCTACTGCCTTCGGGCAATCTTGTTGAAGAATTGTGAGGGCACCCAGAGCAAAACGTTGTAGTTCTGACTATTGAAAGCTCTTTTCGCCTTTTTTGGGATTTTTGCTTATTTTCAATAAATGATAGACGCGCCATCATATTTTCACTTTTATAAAAAGGAGAGATTTGGCTTGCAATGGCCTTTGTTATCTCATTGGGGTTTAATTCACCTACCCCCGGAATGAGTATAGAGCCATCTATGTTATTCCGACCTATTACAGTTGGGCGCTCTTTCTCCGGCAGATTATATAATGTATCTTTAATCTGAGATTCAACAATTCTTCTTTTGTCCTCAACAACTAATACTTTTCCAGTATTGCGAACGAAATTTCGAATTTCGTCATGGTCAAGTGGATGGGGCATTCCAATCTTGATTAAAGAAATTCCAATTTTAGCGGCTAATTGAGAGTTTATGCCTAGTTCAAGAAGAGATTGTTGACAATCTAGAGCAGCTTTTCCACTAGCTATTATGGTTAGCTGAGGTTGTCCAGAATTAATAATAATTTGGTTGATTTTGTTTGCTCGAGCAAATGCACATGCGGCAGCGAGCTTATATCTTGTTTGACGAGATTCTTGCTCGTGCCAGGGATCAGGTATCCGAATATTTAGACCTCCGGCGGGCATTTCGAAATCGTCGGGTTCAATTATCTTTAGTCTTTTATAATCTGCGTTGACGGATGCAGCCGTATCAACTGAATCAGATACAATTTTAAAGCCAACCCAGCTGCCACAATAACGAGACATAGCCCAGCCAAGTTGTCCGTAATCAAGAATTTCTTGAACATTTCCAGGATAAAGTACTGGCATCATAAGATCAGCAAAAGTTGGTTCAGAGACGGCAGGTGTATCTGTTGACATCATGGCGGGATCATCACCCACCGCGGCCAATACACCACCATAATGAGATGTGCCCGCCAAATTTGCATGACGGATTGCATCGACACTTCTGTCTAGGCCGGGGCCTTTCCCATACCACATAGCATACACACCGTCGTAAGGGCTTCCTCCATGAAGTTGTGCTTGTTGACTTCCCCATATAGCAGTTGCAGCCAAGTCCTCATTAACTGCTGGTTGAAAGTGTATGTTTTTTTCTCTGATTAAGTCTCCAGCAGACCAAAACTCACGATCCACATTATGCATGGGTGACCCTCTATATCCTGAAACAAGACATCCAGTATTTAAACCAGAAGACATATCGCGTTCAGCTTGTAATAGTGTAAGCCGAACTAGTGCTTGAGAGCCTGTTAAATAAATTCGTCCATTTTGCAGTGTGTACTTATCATCAAGTTTTATTTCTGCAAGATTCTTAGACATGTATTTTGCCTTTATTAATTTGAACAATGCTTAGAGATTAATTCTTTTAAAAAAAGGTATTTTTTAACCCCGGCTAGGTAGGTTCAAAGTATTCAAGAGACATAAAAATATTTTTTATAATGTTTTAATCATAGACCGTATGAGGCTATAGCAACAAATAGAAAATATGAAGGCATGGTGATAGTCTTTTCATTTGTGATCTGAGGACTTCACCCAACTATTTGTTCAGCAAGGTTTCCTTCAGCTTATACCGGTCAGCCTATCTCTAAAACATACTTTCATTAGAGTATGGTGCCGGCTGAGGGAATCGAACCCCCGACCTACTGATTACAAATCAGTCGCTCTACCAACTGAGCTAAGCCGGCAAAGGCTATATATGAGTTATATTATGAATATTCTTTGATTTAAAATGTTTTAATTACTGAAGTTTGAAGTGTTCAATTAATTTATTTTTAACGAATGAAGATAGGTTTTAGACAAATATAATTTTTGATGATTTTTCCTTTCATTACTTTAGTCTAATTATCTTACTATAATAATACCCAATATATAAAATTCTAATGTTTTCTCGTTATTTCATATAATGCGATTGCTGCAGCATTAGAAACATTTAAGCTGCTCAAAGGACCGGAACTAGAAATTTTTACTGTCACATCACATGCTAACCTTGTTAATCTTCTTAAACCTTTACCTTCCGATCCAAACACAAGAGCCTTGGGATTATCGATAGATAGATCTTTTATATTTTTGTTGGCTTCAGAATCAAGACCTATACACCATATGCCATTTTTTTTTAGAGTCTCCATGGCTCTTACAAGGTTTTTTACACGAATAATCGGGCAGTGCTCTAAACCACCAGAAGCAGACTTAGCAATTACGCCCGTGATAGGGGGGGTATGACGATCTTGAACTATTATAGCCTTTGCATTAAAGGCCGCTGAGGAACGAACTATCGCCCCTATATTATGTGGATCGGTAATTTGATCAAGAATCACAAGATTAATATTTTCGTTTTTTGCTTGTTCGCAAATCTCCTCGAGGTTTACATCGGATAGAGGAGCTGTCAAAACAGCTATCCCTTGGTGGGCAGCGCCTTCGGGCAAAAGTTTATTAATAAATTCACGGGTGACTTTTTCAACGGTAACTTTTGAAATCAAGGAGATAGAATCGTTTATATATTTCGCTATACTTTGATCGCAAGTAACTAGTCGATAGTAGCTTCGTTCTGGATTAGCTAATAGCGCAAGCACTGTATGGGTGCCATACACCCATATATTGGGCTTTGCTGAATTCTTACCAGGTGATTCTTTATTTTTTATCTGTTTTTGTGAACTTTTGCGGTTAGGCATATTTCCCCCATTCAGCATAATACTACAACTGATCATTGAATTGGATCAAAAGTTCATAGGTTTAAAGAAATAAAATATATCATTTTAGGCTTGTTTGCTTGATTTCTTGTTGACAGTTGCTAAAAAATACAGATATTCCCTCTTTAGGCTAACGTCATTGGCGTTTGGCGCGTTTGCTGCTGGAGTTCAATTTTAGCAAACGGAGGGGTGCCTGAGTGGTTAAAAGGGGCGGACTGTAAATCCGTTGACTATGTCTACGTTGGTTCGAATCCAACCCCCTCCACCATTCTGTTACCTTCTTGTTTTTATGTTTTTTTTTAGTTAGGAAAGAATAATTATTTGAGCAAAATTATATATGATATTCTGATGTCAAAAAAGCAGAGCTTCAAAAGCTAACTGTGCTATTGATTAATACATCATCGCGGGTGTAGCTCAATGGTAGAGCAGAAGCCTTCCAAGCTTACGACGGGGGTTCGATTCCCCTCACCCGCTCCAGATATCAAAATTACGTAATAAAAAATATTTAAGGTTTATTTGATACACAAAGGTTAAAATACTAAGCAAAATAAATACAACTGATGGATTAGACTATGTCGAAGGAAAAATTTGAGCGTACCAAGCCGCATTGCAATATTGGCACGATTGGCCATGTTGATCATGGCAAGACGACTTTAACGGCAGCGATTACTAAGGCCTTGGCTGAGGCCGGAGGCGCCGAGTTTACTGCATATGATCAGATCGATAAGGCTCCTGAAGAACGAGCTCGGGGTATAACGATTTCGACGGCTCATGTTGAGTATGAGACAGAAAACCGTCACTACGCTCATGTGGATTGTCCGGGTCATGCGGACTATGTAAAGAATATGATTACTGGTGCGGCTCAGATGGATGGTGCGATTTTGGTGGGGAGCGCCGCAGATGGGCCGATGCCTCAGACACGTGAGCATATTTTGCTAGCGCGTCAGGTGGGCGTGCCGGCCTTAGTGATTTATATGAAT
>JAKUPN010000018.1:0-21026 GCA_022449545.1 Alphaproteobacteria bacterium
TTCCTTTAATACTTGAAGTGTCTCTTCTCTAATTACTTGACGCAAAGACGAATCTAACAAAGAAAAAGGTTCATCCAAAAGAAGTAATCTTGGCTCAGGAGCTCTAGCTCTCGCAAGAGCTACTCTTTGTTGTTCCCCTCCAGATAGCATATGAGGATATTTTTTCGCCTGACCTGATAGTCCTATTTGTTTTAGTAGCTCTTCTGTTCTATTTTTAGCTTCTGTCTTAGAAAGCTTTGATAAGCCATACGAAATATTTTCTGCGACGGTTAGGTGAGGAAATAAAGCAAAGTCCTGGAACAGGAAGCCAATATCTCTTTCGTATGGAGGTGTAACCGAGTTGCTATTTGACACAGTTCTCCCGTTTAGTCGAACGAGACCACTGTCAGGAATTTCGAGACCAGCTATAGCTCGCAATGTGGAAGTTTTTCCACAACCGGATGGCCCTAATAGACACAACAATTCTCCCACTTCGAGATCAAAGGATATGTCTTCTAGGATTTTCTTCTTTCCTAAGGTTAGGGTTAAATTCTGTAGGCTAAGCATGCTTGTCCCTGAATAGTCTCTCATAATTACCAATTTTCATTACTCGCCCTTTATTTTTTTCTAAAGAGTATGGGTCTGACTGAATTAATACCATCATATTCATGAAAATGAAAACTATTCTCATTGAGAATAGTTCTTATTATTATTGACAATGATATTCATTATCAATATTAATGATATTAATAATCATTCTCATAAAATAACTCTTATTATAGTCCTAGTGATTGAGGATTGAGAATCTTGGGTTTTTTTGTGTTGAGTTATCATTTTAGTACCAGAAGAAGAAATTATAGAAAGGTAAGACCAATGTGTCTAAGTAAGGTAAGTTTGGTAAAGTTATTGTCTGTAGGATTAATAGCTATAGCATCCTTGATGCTAACTATTTCTGCTCAGGCCAGTGAAAAGGTCTATGGTAAATTTCCGGTTACTCTAAAAGGTTATTCAGGATCTAAAACTAATTCTGTATCTTACACTGGTCAAATCGCCCGGCACGTTCTCCATGACTCCCTGAAAAAGCTTGCCGCGAAAGGAAATGGCAAACCAAATCCGAAACTTAAATCCCTGATGATGTCTTATTACTCTAGTAAGGATGCAGGAAGGGCAATTATCGCTCCCAAGACCAAGGGTTCATTTGTGGTCAAACAGACACTGGTTGACCAGATAAGTAAAAAGAAAAACTTATCTGGTAAAACTTATAAGGGAACTATCTCAGGTATGCCTAACAATATGACAGGACCAGAGCTGGTGACATTTTGGATTGATAAAGCCTCATCAGCAAATAAAGGGGTCGACTCCAGAAATGGTTACAACTATCCCCAGCTAATTTCCAAGTTCATTATGGGTGCGGTGTTTTACAATCAGGCTGTAGATAATTATCTAGATGAAAAACTATCTGCAACCAAGAAGCCAAATAACAAGCCCTATAAAAAAGGTGCTGCTTACACGGGTAAAGAACATAGTTGGGATGAAGCATTTGGATATTATGGGGTTCCTGCCCACGGGCTATCTTTTTCAGGAAAGCAATTATATTTGATTGCAAAACAAAAGCCTGAAGGATTTTCGATTGCTGATTTTAATGGTGATGGAAAAATCGATTTGTATAAGGAAATGATGTTTGCCCCCGCATACTACGCAGCGAGCTATGACAAGTCGAACAAAACAACTTACGGCAAGAATATTTCAAATGCATTTCTTGATGGCCGGAGACTTATTTCTTCTGCTCAGGGTGAAATACTGAGTGACGCACAGCGCTCACAATTAAGAAAGTATGCCGCTATAATTGAAAAAAATTGGCAGAAGACACTAGCTGAATCTGTTTTTAAATATGCTGGTTCTGTTTATAAAGACCTCAAAAAAATAAATGCTTCTATGGCTGATGAGAAAGATAAGACAAAGAAGGCTGAGAAAGCATATATCAAGCATTGGGGAGAGCTTAAAGGCTTCAGTCTGTCTCTTCAGACTGGTCGGGCCAAGCTCGGTGGTGACACGGCAGTAAGGCTTAATCGTCTAATTGGATTTGGGCCAGTGATGCCTAATTCTAGTCAGGTTGTAGATATTGATAGCAATGGTAATTATGTCAAAGATCAATCTTCTGGTATTGAGGAATATATGCTTCATATGCTCAAAGTACAGAAACTAATGATTGATAAATTTAATGTAAAAGCTAGAAAAAATGATCAACTAGCGAGCCTCGATCAGATGATTAAAAAATTAGGGGATAGTAGCTCTGCCGAAAACGACTAACCTCTGATAAATTTGGCCGCCTTCGATTTATCGGGGTGGCCATTTTTATTTGACTAACTTTTCATAGGATTACCATATGATAGTTGATTGGTTTTACCATGAATATCTACAGCATCTTATTGAATCATTAGTTGATCCTAAGAAGCGCGTATCATTTGGATATTTGATTTTTGCTGCAATGATTGGTCTCGCATGGAGTGCTTTTATGTCTCGTCATTCTTGGCGATATGGTTTGTCTCAAGGCATTAGAAAATTATTCGGAAAACGGGTTCTTTTTTCCCAGTCAGCTAGAGCCGATTACAAGCTTCTACTTTTAAACCACGGGTTTTTACTATTAGTTGCTCCTTTTTTTCTTAGTAAGGTTGCTTTAACGACAAGTTTATTCTTTCTCCTACATGAGGTTTTACCTTCGGGATCTGCTTATTTCTCTTCGATGCCTTTTTGGACTGTGTCAGTTATTTACACACTATTCTTATTCGTTCTAGATGACTTTTCTCGATACGTTGTCCACGCTGCATTGCACCGTATTCCATTTCTTTGGGCTTTTCACAAAATTCATCATACTGCAGAAACACTCAGCCCACTTACCGTATACCGAACCCATCCCATAGAAGCGGTGGTATTTTCATTTAGGAGCATAATAGTTCAAGCAAGCTGTATAGCCTTATTCGTCTTTATTTTTGGCGAAAAAGTAGATTTAGTGACTATATATGGCGTAAATGTCTTACTCTTTGTATTTAATTTATCTGGCTCCAACCTGCGTCACTCTCATATTCCAATAAGCTATGGTCGGATACTTGAACGAATATTTATTTCGCCTGCTCAGCACCAAATCCATCATTCTATAATGCGTTGTCATCATGGCAAAAATTTTGGAGCGGCACTTTCTGTTTGGGACTATTTATTTGGCAGTCTTCACCTTTCCGAGAAAAACACGCATTTAACTTTTGGTATTAAAAATAGGTCTAAGAGGGGATCCCATAATTTGTTCACCCTGTATGTTCAACCTTTTGTTGAAGCATCTCGTGAGGTTAAAATTTTATTTAGAAAACTTGAAGAGATTAAGAAAGATATTATAAATGTTACTTAATTTTACACAGGAAAAGAGTCGTATATCTTTGGTTTTTGTTTTGTTTATTGGGCTGTTTTCAATAAGTGAAACTGCCTATTCTTCAGAACTCAATGTGTATTCGCACCGACAACCATTTCTGATTAACCCTTTTTTATCAGCATTTGAAAATGAAACAGGGGTAAAGGTTAATGTAGTTTTTGCTTCAAAAGGATTGGTTCAACGTTTGCTTGCCGAAGGTTCCAGAAGCCCCGCAGATGTAGTTCTGACAGTTGATATAGGGCGTCTTTATTCCTACGTCGATAAAGATTTGTTTGCTGAGATATTATCACAAAAGTTAATTGCCAATGTGCCCTCTCACCTTAGAGATCCAGGCAAACGATGGTTTGGGCTATCAAAACGTGCCCGTATTGTTGCAGTCTCCAAAGATCGCGTTGATAAGAATGAAATTAAAAATATTGAAGATCTAGCTAATTCTAAATGGAAAGGAAGAATCTGTAGTCGACCTGGTAGTCACGTTTATAACCGCGCTCTAGTTGCATCACTAATAGCTGCTCATGGTGAAAAAGCTGCCGAAATTTGGGCCAGTAAATTGGTAAAAAATCTTGCCCGGAGGCCTCAAGGAAACGATAGAGCCCAAGTAAAGGCTATTTTTGAGGGTGTTTGTGATGTTGCGATTATTAATAGCTACTACTATGGTAAGCTTAAATATTCCAAGGTGACTGCTCAAAGAGACTGGGCTAACTCTATAGAGATCATATTCACAAATCAGGATGGTCGAGGGAATCATATCAATATTTCAGGTGGTGGCGTGGTAAAACATTCTAAGAATAAAGAAATGGCAGTTAGGTTACTCGAATTTTTGACCGAAAAATTGTCACAGGATCTTTATGGAAAAATTAACTTTGAGTTTCCTATAAACCCATCTGTGCCACCTTCAGGTGAAGTAAAGTCCTGGGGTGAGTTTAAGGAAGATAGTTTACCGATATCTAAGATTGCAATCTTGGCGCCCAATGCTCAAAAAATTATTGACCGGGTAGGATGGTAGTAAATAGAAAGATCAAGCAATTAATAAATCGAACTGAAAAAAGCAGTATCTGGTCAATCAGTGTTTTAGTAGTTTGTTTGCTAATTCTCGGTCCTTTTTTTTCTATGCTCATTGTTGCAACTGATGATAGTGGTGGTTTGTGGCCCCACCTAATGCAAACGGTATTTCCAAGATATGTTTTCAATACCCTCATACTAATGTTTGGTGTAGGGGCCGTTAGTCTTTTTTTTGGCCTTAGTTCAGCTTGGGTTATTTCACGCTACAATTTTCCTGGAGACAGGTATATTGAATGGATTTTACTCCTTCCCGCGACAGTTCCATCTTATATTATAGCCTACACTTATACTGATCTGCTTGAATATGCAGGGCCAATTCAAGGGTTTTTGAGAAAAACGTTCGGTTGGGATTCAGCGAATGATTATTGGTTTCCTGAAATTCGATCGATGGGGGGTGCTATCCTTGTTATGTCAGCGGTTCTTTTCCCCTATATATATTTAATGGTTCGAACCGCGTTTCGGTTAACTCCGGTGTCATTGCATGAAGTTGCTAGCATTCATAATCGGAATTCATATTTTGTCGTTGATTTGCCTCTGGCAAGGCCGGCCATAGTAGCCGGTTTAGCACTTGTGCTTATGGAGGTCATCTCTGATTTTGGTACCGTTGAATATTTTGCTGTTGAGACCCTCACTCTTGGTATCTTCAACGTTTGGTTAGGAATGAATAACCTAACAGCGGCGGTGCAGATTGCAGGAGTAGCTTTTATATTTATCGTTTCTCTCCTCTATATTGAGAAAACCGCTAGGTCTAAACAAAGATTTTATGATGTAACACAGCGTGGAAATGAAGTTCCTAAAAGATCGTCTTCTTTTTTTGGGGGGGGAATATGTTTATTAATTTGTTTTCTGCCTGTATTTCTGGGTTTTCTCTTACCTGTTGGTATACTTTTAAGTTTTGTCCTAGAAGGCTTAGCAATAGCAGAATTTGAATTACTTATTTCTAGCACAATCAATTCTGTGGTTTTAGCTAGTGTAGCTGCTTTTTTGGTTATGTTTTTTTCAATTACCATGGTCTTGGTAGTAACCTATAAAAAACATCCTTTTTTAAAAGTGCTTACAGAAATCTGTTCTACTGGATACGCGTTTCCGGGCGTCGTTCTTGCGATAGGGGTTGTTTCTTTTTCTGGTGTCGTTGATTCTTTTTTACAGCATATATTTGATGGATTTGGATTAAATTTTGCAGGTTTTTTGATAGGGGGACTCGTACTTTTGATATTTGCCTATGTTGTTCGATTTCAGGCTATTGGTTACGGAGCGATAAACTCGGGTATAAAACGTTTGTCTCCTAACTTAATGAACGCTAGCTTTCTATTAGGGCGTGGTTTTTCAGGAAGTATGATTTTTCTAGCACCCAGATTACTTCGTAATTCTCTTCTCGCTGGGGGAATGCTTATATTTGTAGATGTTATGAAAGAGCTGCCCATGACTCTTATTTTACGTCCATTCAATTTTGAAACTCTCGCAACTTACGTTTATCAGTTTGCTAAAAATGAATTGCTTGAGGAGGCAGCTTTGGCAGCTTTGATTATTATTTTAGCAGGACTGGGTCCGGTTATCTTGATGAATAAATCACAAAAAAAATAAAGAATTTCTCAATAGCTAAAAAGCTGATAAAACATCATACTTACATAATTTATTTATGTGATAATTTATAATTATTATTCGTTCGTTAAGTGGCAATCTGAAAATTATGCTACTGGATTTGATGATATAATATTCGAGGGGGAGTTAATTATGAATAAAAAGATCGCCGTATTAGCCACTGGCGCTAATGGAAGTGTTATCGCCGCAGATCTTGTTAGAGCTGGATTAGATGTCACTATGATTGACATGTGGGGAGCGCATGTGGCCGTTATGCAAGAAAAAGGCCTTACTATAACGAGCAAAGACGAAGAATTTAATCTTACAGTAAATGCTTGTCACTTAGGAGATGTCTGCACTTTAAATTATAAATTCGATATAGTTCTTCTTACCTCGAAAGGTTACGATACGGCTTGGCTTTGCGAGTTTATCAAGCCATATTTGGCTGATGATGGATTAATTGTGGGCATACAAAACTGTATGACTGCAGAAATAATTGCTGAAGTAGTTGGCATTGAACGTACATTGGGCTGTGTAGTTGAGTTAGCATCACAAATGTTTGAACCTGGCCAGGTCTTTAGAACTACTAATAAAGATCATACCTGGTATGGGATTGGATCGTTTGATCCTGCCCAAGAGGACTTTATTGAAGAGTTTGCTGAAGTACTTAGTAATGCAGGCACTGTAGAAATTATTGATGATATACTTTCAGCCAAGTGGGTAAAACTGATTGTTAATTCTATGGTTATGGGCTCCATGGCTATTCTCGGTGGCACAATGGGCCAGGTTTTGAATGAAAGAGGAGAGGAATATGGACGCCGAGCCCGTGAATGGTTTTTGCAGGCAGGAGAAGAAGCTTTGGCAGCTGGCCAAACATTAGATTATAAAATAGTTCCAGTTTTTGGTCTGAAGCCAGAAGATGTTATGAATACTAATAATCTCCTTGAAACTCTATTTGAAAAGATAGTGTCTGATGTTGGGCCTGGAGCTATTAACACAACACTTCAGGATCATATGAAAGGACGACTTGGTGAGGATGAAATGATCAGTGGCTTAATAGCTAGTGAACGCAAAAAAAATGGCGGTCTTTCTCCTGCTAATGATCTAATACTGGAGCTGAGTGCTAAGATTCACTCTGGCGAACTTAAACCTGATCCAAGTAACCTCGATATAGTGCTTGAAAGATTGGGAAGAACGAACTAGCTAAATTCTATGATTCAAATTTCATAAAACTGATGACTTTTGATAAAAAATATGAATTTTGGATAGATCGAGGGGGAACCTTTACTGATGTAGTCGCCCATTGTCCAGATGGGGCTATTAAAACTCATAAATTGTTGTCTGAAAATCCCAAACATTACCAAGATGCTACAGTTCAAGGAATTCGTGAAATACTGAACTTATCGGCACGCGAAAAGATACCAGCCGAGAAAATTTCAGTTATTAAAATGGGAACAACTGTAGCAACAAATGCTCTATTGGAACGCAAAGGTGAACCAACTTTACTGGCCATTACAAAAGGTTTTAGGGATGCACTACGAATAGCCTATCAAGCCCGTCCTCGACTATTTGATCGAAATATAATCCAGCCGGAGATGCTCTATGATTCTGTCGTCGAAATAGAAGAAAGAATAGGGGCGAACGGCGAAATAATTTGCCCGATTAATGAGCCAGATACATTCAATTTGCTTAACAACGCTTACAAATCTGGGATTAGGTCTGTCGCTATAGTTCTAATGAATTCTTATCGGTATGTTGAGCATGAAAAATTGTGCTCAAAAATAGCGTCAGATGTCGGTTTTACACAAGTTTCTGTTAGCCATGAAATTAGCCCATTAATAAAGTTGGTTGGAAGAGGGGACACCACAGTTGTAGATGCTTATCTATCTCCAATTTTAAAACGTTACATTGATCAAATCATAAAAGAATTAGGTTCTGTTAAATTAATGTTTATGCAATCAAATGGCGGATTAACAGATGCAAAAATGTTTCAGGGAAAGGATGCAATTCTTTCTGGCCCTGCTGGCGGAGTGGTAGGAGCCGTTCAAGTAAGTGCCGTTGCGGGAATAGAAAAAATTATTGGGTTCGATATGGGTGGCACCTCAACCGATGTTACTCACTTTAATGGAGAGTATGAAAGAACTTTTGAAACACAGGTTGCTGGGGTGCGTGTGAGAGCTCCTATGATGCAGATTCATACTGTTGCAGCTGGTGGGGGCTCAATATGCCAATTTGATGGAGCTCGTTATAGGGTTGGTCCCGAAAGTGCAGGGGCAACGCCCGGTCCAGCAAGCTATGGAAATGATGGACCACTTACCGTAACTGATTGTAACCTTATGTTAGGTAAACTACAGCCGGATTTTTTCCCTGCTGTGTTTGGAGAAAATCAGTGCCAGCCTCTGGATAAAGAGGCCGTTCAAAAGAAGTTTTCTTCCTTGTCAGATGATATCTCCTCTTCTATTGGCAATCATCGAACACCAATTGAAGTGGCTGATGGCTTTCTTAAAATTGCTGTTGAAAATATGGCTAATGCAATTAAAAAAATATCTGTTCAGAGAGGTTATAATGTAGCCGAATATACTCTTTGCTGTTTTGGTGGGGCGGCTGGTCAGCATGCATGTTTGGTGGCTGATGCGCTAGGTATGACGAAAGTGCTAATTCATCCTTTTGCTAGTGTTCTGTCTGCTTATGGTATGGGGCTGGCCGACATAAGAGCGCTTCGAGAGCAATCAGTGGAAGCTTTGTTGAAAGAAGAAGAGTTAATCGAAGTTTCGAATTTACTTGAACGACTTGTTCATGACGCTGAAAATGAACTAATCGAACAAGGTATCTCTAGTACGAATTTAAATATTTTCAGACGTCTACATTTGAAATATGAGGGTACAGACACTTCACTGATCGTGTCACTTGATTCTATAGATGTTATGGTAAAACAATTTGAGAAACTGCATCAGCAAAGGTACGGTTTCATAATGTCTAGTAAATCTCTTATTATAGACACTGCAACTGTTGAAATAGTTGCTCACACATCAACTGATGTAATAGGTTTCAATAAAGAAAATACGAATGCATCAGAGCATAATGCAGTTGATGTAAAAGAAACTTATATGGATGGTAAAATCCAAGTTACGCCAATCTTTCAACGGGAAACGTTGAGTCATGATCAAGTAGTTAGAGGGCCAGCAATAATAGTAGAACCGATGTCAACAACTATTGTAGAACCGGGCTGGCAAGCTAAACTAAGCCCAAATTTAGATTTGGTGCTAGAACGTTTCGCTCCAATAGAACGAATCTCAGCAATAGGAACCTCTGTGGATCCAGTGATGCTGGAGGTTTTCAATAATCTCTATATGTCCATAGCAGAGCAGATGGGCTATACTCTGCAGAACACAAGCTATTCTGTGAATATTAAAGAAAGACTAGATTTTTCTTGTGCTGTTTTTGATTCTGAAGGCAATCTTGTGGCGAACGCTCCCCATATGCCTGTTCATCTTGGATCTATGAGCGAGAGTGTTAGGGTGGTCATAAATGAAAATAAGGGAAAAATGACCCCTGGAGATGTTTATGTTTTAAACGCTCCTTATAATGGTGGAACACATCTACCAGATGTCACCGTTATAACTCCGGTTTTTGACGAAGATAATAAAACTATATTATTTTACGTGGGAAGTAGGGGACATCATGCAGATATCGGTGGGCTGACCCCTGGATCTATGCCACCCCATAGTAAGATTGCTGAAGAAGAAGGAGTATTGATCGATAATTTCAAGTTAGTTTCTGATGGCCAATTTCTTGAAACCGAATTTCGTTCCTTACTAGCCTCTGGGGTATATCCGGCAAGAAATATTGACCAAAATATTGCTGATATTAAAGCACAAATAGCTGCGAATGAGAAAGGGGCCCTCGAACTTCATAAAATGATTGATCACTTTGGTATAGCTACTGTTCAAGCCTATATGGGGCATGTACAGGATAATGCTGAGGAGTCTGTTAGACGCGTAATCGATGTTCTAAAGGATGGTGATTTTCAATATAAGATGGATGATGGAAGTTGTATTAAAGTGAAAGTTTCTATTGATAGAGAAAAACGGGGAGCGGTAATTGACTTTAATGGCACCAGCCAACAATTAAAAAATAATTATAATGCTCCTAAAGCTGTTTGTAGGGCAGCTGTTTTATACGTTTTTCGGACATTAGTTGATGATGAAATACCGATGAATGAGGGATGTTTGAGACCGATAAATATAATTATACCTCATGGATCAATGTTGTCGCCCAAGTACCCTGCCGCTGTTGTAGCAGGAAATGTGGAAACTAGTCAGGCAATTACAGACTCTCTTTATGGGGCCCTTGGGGTAATGGCTGCAGCTCAGGGCACAATGAACAACCTCACATTTGGTAATGAACGTTATCAATATTACGAGACAATATGTGGTGGTTCTGGAGCAGGCCCTGGTTATGATGGCACCCATGCTGTACATACTCATATGACAAATTCCCGCCTCACTGATCCGGAGGTTCTTGAATGGAGGTTCCCTGTTATTTTAGAAAGTTTTTATATACGAGAGGGTTCTGGTGGAGCGGGTAAATATAGGGGTGGAGACGGTTCTGTTAGAAGATTAAAGTTTCTTGAACTCATGGATTTAATGATACTGTCAAATCGCCGTATTATTCCTCCATTCGGCTTAAACGGGGGTGAGCCAGGCGCTCTTGGCCGAAATTGGGTAGAAAGAAATGACGGCTCTTTTCATGATATGACAGGAACTGATAAAGTGATAGTCAATCCGGGTGATATATTTGTTATTGAAACCCCAGGTGGAGGTGGTTTCGGTGTCCAGTAAAAGTTTTAGTTAGTTAAATTGTCGTCGTTTCAGGCTGAAAGTATTACTTTATTTCTTTGAACCTTTACAAAAGGCGCTTTGGTGACATCTTCTATTTCTGCACGTTCTTTAATTATTACTCTTGCCACGATCACAGCCCTAGGACCGTTGTCAATGCAGATTTATCTTCCTGCTTTGCCAGCAATACAAGATTCGTTTTCTGTGTCTTCTTGGCAAGCGCAGTTAGTGTTTTCCGCTCCCCTAGCGGCTATAGCAATATCTAGCTTAATTTATGGCCCAGCATCCGACCGTTTTGGCCGGCGCCCTGTTTTATTTATTGGACTTACTATATTTTTATTGGGGAGCGTAATATGTGCTGTGTCAACGTCAATCTGGATTTTAATACTGGGCCGCATTGTTCAGGCAATTGGTGGGGCATCAGGCATGGTGATCAATAGAGCGATAATTCGAGATTTATTTGATCGAGAAACAGCGGCACGTATGCTCGCTTATATGGTTACGATTCAAGTTTTGGCACCAATGATGGCTCCACTTCTTGGTGGTGTCATTAACGATGTGACAGGTTGGAGAGCAATTTACTGGTTTACTGTGATTGCAGGATTTGCAGCAATAGCCCTTTCATATCCGAGGGTTCCTGAAACTTTATCTCATCCTATACTCGGACAATCTATCAAAGGGATGTTTATGAGTTTCTTCTCTCTTCTAAGGGTTCCAGAGTTTTTAGCCTACTCTGGTCAACTTAGTTTTGGTTTAGGAGTTTGGATGGCAACATTAGGAGGGGCTCCATATGTAGTTGTGAGAGTTTTAGACAGACCTCCGACCGAACTAGGTTTCCTACTTTTGATAATATCAGCAGGCTTTATGTTAGGAACATTTACGACAGCGCGAATAGCTACAAAAGTTGGGGTTGACCGGATGATAATATTTGGAAGTATCCTGAACGTAGTTTTTGGTTTAGTCATGGTAGTTTTAATTTTACTAGGTGAATGGACTATATGGGCTATATTTTTACCTGGTACAATTATGGCCTTCGCAAGTGGATTAATTATGCCTAATTGTCAGGCAGCTGCTGTGAGCATCAATCCCCGAATAGCCGGTTCTGCATCTGGTCTAATAACATTTATGATGATGCTTACCGGAGCGGCTTTTGCACAAATTGTCGGTGTATTTCAGAATGAAACGCCAATACCGATGGTTATGATAGCTACTGTTGCTGCGATTTTAGGGCTTTTATCAATAACCGTTTTACCTAGATTGAGAGGTAAGATAAGTAAAAAAATATAAAGGCTCATATTAAATTATGTTTGAGCAATCAAATTAATTTCCTTGGGCTACACCTTCTCGACGAGGATCCGCTCCACCTACGAGGTAATCATTTTTAACTAATATTGCGTGAACTCCACTATTTAATTTTCTAATTTTTATTTTATGTCCCAAAGATTCTAGGCTGTTCTTAAATTTAATTGCATTAGTGCCGTATTCAATTTCAGTATTGCCATTTCTATTGACCACATTACCGAGATTAATTGCAGATTGGATATCCAAGTTCCAGTCAATTACAGCAATGAGAGTTTTTACAACGTAGCCTATTATTCGGCTGCCCCCGGGAGATCCAATTACGAGTTTTAAATTTTCATCATTGTCAAATACCATTGTGGGAGACATGGAACTACGAGGTCTTTTTAATGGCTCTACTCTATTTGCTATTAATCTTCCATTACGTGATGGCAAGAAAGAAAAATCTGTGAGTTCGTTGTTTAGTAGAAACCCATCTGTCATCAACTGAGAGCCAAAAGGGCCTTCAATAGTTGTAGTCATAGATATTGCATTTCCATATTTGTCAATAACTGAAATATGACTTGTGCCAGAGCGACTGTGTCCTAGATCTGAAGAATATCTATGACTGAGCTTTGGGATAGGGTTCCCTGCTGGGGCTGGAGTTAAAATAGATCTTTTTGGGCTAATGAGTTTTGCGCGTGTATTGAGATAGTGAGAATTGAGTAATTCTTGAGTGGGAACTTGTATGAAATCAGGGTCAGCCACATATTTGTTTCGATCAGCAAATGCCAATTTGCTCGCTTCTGAAATATAGTGCCAGCTATTAGTATTTTCAGGGCCTAGCTCATTAAGATTAAATTTTTCTAGCATGCCTAAAATTTGTCCAATTGCTATAGCGCCTGAGCTTGGAGGCCCCATACCACATATTTTGTGTTTTCGATAATAATAGCAAGTTGGATATCTTTTTATGGCTCTGTATTTTATTAAATCGCTCTTACTTAAAAACCCAGGATTAAGAGCAGAGTTTTTAACTGTCTTTTCTATTCCATCAGCTAGAGCTCCGTTGTAAAAGGCTTTTACACCTACTTTGGATAAAAGCCGCAGAGTTTTTGCGAAAGATAAATTTTTCAGAAGATCTCCATTTTTAATTGGCTTTCCATCCGGAAAATAAAAATTTCTTGCTGTTTCGAACGTGCGTAAACGATTTCCATAATTGCCTCGTAGATAGTCGTGTAATCTCTTGCTTACTGTAAACCCTCTTTCCGATAATCTTATTGATGATTCAAAAAGCTTTTTCCATTCCATTTTTCCGTGATTTGAGTGAACCATTTCCAATAGTGCTAAAGTCCCGGGTGTGCCTACGGCTCTTCCTCCAACTACTGCATTAATAAACTTAAGTGGCTTACCTTGTTTGTCGAGAAATAGTTTTTGATTTATATCTTCTGGGGCAGTTTCACGACCGTCATAAGTTACTAGCTCACGGTTCAGACCATCATAATAAAGCAAGAACGCTCCCCCGCCAATTCCAGAGCTTTGTGGTTCTACGAGATTAAGAACTAATTGTATTGCAACGGCTGCATCAGCAGCCGTACCACCTACTTTTAAAATCTCTAGTCCAGCGTTTACAGCGTAAGGATTAGCTGCGGAAACCATATAGTTTTTGCTAAACCCAATACTGTCAGCTTGATTATGTTCTCGTTCTTTGAGTTCATTTGCTACAGCGGTAACTGATATAAAAGTTATCAAAATTCCAATGAAGGGAATTAGGTGTAGCCATTTAAATAACTGATTTTTAAATAGTAGACACTTTAAATTCAAGAATCACTCCACAGTCAATTTTTCACGACCATATCTTACGAAAAGTGTTTTTAGTTAGGTCCACTTTTTAATGGCTCTTTTGAAATTTGCTGTTCTCTAAGAAGTTCTACAACTATAAAGACTCTAATTGCACTGGATAATCCACCGTTTCTGTTTCTGTCAATTTTAGTAATCAGTTGGTTGATAGATAGGTTTTTTTCTTTAGCTAGAACAATTAGCAGGTCCCAAAAAATTTGTTCTAAAGATACGCTGGTTTGATGCCCAGAAACAACTACAGATCTTTTCTGGTTATTAGTTTGATTTAGCTTTTCTAAAGTTTTTTTTGATTTCATTTAGGCTTAATCATGGTTTCAGGCCGCACCCATTCATCGTATTCCTCAGATGATAAAAGCTCCAACTTTATGGCCGATTCTTTAAGTGTGATGCCTTCGCTAAATGCTTTTTTTGCTACTTTGGCGGCGTTGTCATATCCAATATGAGGATTTAGGGCAGTGACGAGCATAAGAGACTGTTCCATGAGATCGTTTATGCGATCTTCGTTAGCTGTAATTCCAGAAACACATCTATCTGCAAAACTGCGGGCTGCATCTCCTAATAGCTGGACTGATTGCAAGAAATTATAGATTATTACCGGTTTAAAAACGTTTAACTCGAAATGTCCATTACTCCCCGATATAGTAATAGCCATGTGATTTCCAATAATTTGCGCTGCTACCATTGTTATTGCTTCAGATTGAGTAGGATTGACCTTTCCGGGCATAATTGACGAGCCCGGTTCATTCGCAGGAAGAGATAACTCTCCAATTCCACTTCTGGGCCCAGATCCAAGCAGACGAATATCATTTGCAATTTTCATTATTGCTGCGGCGCCTACATTGAGGGCACCAGAGCTGGCAACAATTGCGTCATGGGCGGCTAGGCCAGCAAACTTATTGTTCATCGTCATAAATCTTTTACCAGTGATCTTAGTTACCTCTTCAGCAAATTGTTTATCAAAACCTTTTATTGAGTTTAGACCTGTGCCGACTGCAGTACCTCCTTGGGCTAGCTGATAAAGCTCAGGCATCGTTCTCTGAATGCCGTCCATTACACTTTCCAATTGAGCTCTATATCCTGAAAATTCTTGGCCTAATGTTAGAGGCGTTGCGTCTTGTGTGTGCGTGCGGCCTATTTTTATTATTTCTTTGAAGTGTTTTTCTTTTTCTAAAACAGCTTTATGTAAGTGTTTTAGTGATGGCAACAGCCGATCTTCTATCTCGATGACTGATGCAATGTGCATAGCTGTAGGGAAACTGTCATTTGATGATTGACTAAGGTTAACATGATCATTGGGATGGATTGGCTGTTTATCACCCTTTTTTCCTCCCAAAATTTCATTAGCACGATTAGCAATGACCTCATTCGTATTCATGTTTGTTTGAGTTCCAGAACCAGTTTGCCAAACCACTAAAGGAAAATGATCATCGAATTTACCTGAGATAACTTCTTCCGCAGCTTGGTCAATGGCAGAGAATAATTCTTTTTGTAGTTGGCCAAGAACAAAGTTTGCTTTAGCAGATGCTTTTTTTTGTACACCAAAAGCGTGAATTAGCGATTTTGGCATCTGTTCTGTTCCAATAGGAAAATTGATTATACTTCTTTGGGTTTGAGCACCCCAATACTTTTCTCCAGGAACCTCAATTTCGCCCATGCTATCCGTTTCTATTCGCGTTTTTTGATTCATTTTAGACTGTTCCTGTGTTTGGCATTGTCTCAAATAACTCTAATTAACATTAGTGAAAGTTTTATCTGTATTTAAAATGTTAAACAAAATATTCAGTCGTTCTGGGTCCGCTCGATATCGCGATTGGTTAAATTATTAATATTTTTTTACATGAGATGTGTTTTGTAAAAAAGCACTTATTTTTTTCGGAATGTTTCAAGACTCACTACTTCTGCGGTGTCTCTTTCGGTAACGTTTTCATCGATAGCAGATCGTGATTCTCCATCAAAACTGTTTTCTTGATTGAGTTGATCAGGTGAATTAGGAACGCTTCCACCTTCTTTGCTAAAAATAGGGTTGTCTTTTTCTGGATTTAATGTGTCTTCTGTATCAAATTGGAGACCAAATTTAACTGAAGGGTCAATAAAAGCTTTTAGAGATGAGAAAGGAATTGTCATTTCTGCGATTTGATTATCAAAGCTTAAGGTCACCATAAAATCGTGATCATTAACTTTTAAATCCCAAAATTGATGCTGAAGTATTATAGTCATCTCTTCAGGGTATTTTTCCAAAAGAAATCCAGGAATAATCACTCCTGGTTTTTGGGTATAGAATGTAATAAAAAAATGGTGTTCCCCGGGCAGTCCTTGTTCAACAGTGGTTTCAAGTGCCAACCTAACAACATCTCTTAGGGCGTGTTGCACCATCTTATTATATTCAAGACTTTTAATTTTCATATTCTTACTACCAAATTATGTAAACAAAATGTGTGAATAAATTATGTGATTAAAACGAGTAAAATTAGAAACCTCTAATCACAGATAAAACATAAGTGGGGAGCTTCTGTTGCCCGGTGCTCCCCGAACCGCGCTTATTGACGCTTATTAAGCGGCAACAGCGGTGGGCTCAACATTATCGTTGGCACCTATAGTTTTTGGTCCGATAACGACGGTACCATGCCGAGTGAAAGCTCAACTTTTACGCGAGCGTCGATCCTATTTCGCCCCCAGATATAACCAAACGACATCAATAACATTATTGGTGGAGGCGCCGGGTACTGCCCCCGGGTCCGCTTCGTTTATTACGAAAAACGTTTATCACTATAGCTGAGAAAACCCAGCCCTTCTTATATAAATAAAAATATCCCTTTTTGGAAGATCTATCGTGGTTATCCCCAATCTGGATGTTTTCCACATCTTTCGACGAATCGAAAACAGATATAGCTTCAAAACCTCTTAAGCTTGTCTAAACTACTTGATTGATAATATTAAAAAAGAAAATTATTAGGCTATTAAGGATGCAACAATACTTAGATTTAGTAAGTAATATACGTAATCAAGGGTTAATGCGACAAGATCGCACAGGAACCGGAACACTCAGTCTTTTTGGAGCTCAGCTCAGGTTTGAACTTTCAGAGGGGTTTCCCTTGCTTACAACAAAACGGCTTCATCTGAAGTCAATAATTCATGAACTCCTGTGGTTCTTGAAAGGGGATACGAATATTGGTTATTTAAATGATAATGGAGTTACAATTTGGGATGAGTGGGCCGATTCGGATGGTAACCTTGGGCCTATCTATGGTTATCAGTGGCGTTCTTGGCCCACACCTGATGGTAAGCACATAGATCAAATCACTAATTTAATTAATCAAATTCGTTCCGATCCGTCCTCACGTAGATTGATTGTTAGTGCTTGGAATGTAACAGATATTTCGGAAATGGCACTTCCACCATGTCACTGTCTCTTTCAATTTTATGTGGCAGATGGAAAACTATCATGTCAGCTGTATCAACGAAGCGCAGATGTTTTTTTAGGAGTACCATTCAATATAGCATCCTACTCTCTTCTTACTATGATGGTTGCCCAAGTCGTGGATTTGCAACCTGGTGAGTTTGTACATACCTTTGGTGATGCCCATCTATATTTAAACCATCTTGAGCAGGCAGATGAGCAGCTTACTCGAACTCCTCATAAGCTGCCAAAAATGGTTCTAAATCCCCAAAAAGACAATATTTTTGATTTCACATTTGAGGATTTTGAATTGCAGGGCTATCGTTTTCATCCGCATATCCCTGCTTCAGTGGCAGTCTAGGATTATGCCTGCCACAGTGGCATTAATTGCAGCTATTGCCCGCAATGGTGTCATTGGTAAAAACGGTAAGTTGCCATGGAGTATCCCAGAGGATATGAAGCACTTTAGGTCTATAACTATGGGGAAACCAATAATTATGGGTCGTCATACATTTGAATCTATAGGTAGTGCATTGCCGGGTCGGTATAATATAGTTGTTACTAGCAAAGATGATTATGAATTTGAGGGAATCCGAGTTGCAAGTAGCCTTCAAAAGGCATTGTCTATTGCAGAGACTTATAAAAAAGATGAAATTATGATAATCGGCGGGGGAAAGCTCTATCAAGCTGCATTTGATTTTGCTAGTAAAATATATCTCACAGAAGTGGATATTGAAATTGAAGGAGATACATATTTTCCAGATTTCAAAAGAAGTCAGTGGAAGCAGGTATCCCATCGATCCCATTCTGGTGAAGATGGTAGCCCCTCATGTAGCTTTTTAACTTTGGAAAAAATGTTTTGATCAGTAATTTGAGGAATATTAATATTAGCAGTCAAAGATAATTTTTGGGATATTGGTTTTGGATTCGGATTTCAGTTTTGAAGCTACTATTTTAGCCATTGCTTTATATGTTTTAGCATGGTCCCCCGTTGGCTGATCAATAACAATTGGCCGGCCAAGATCTGAAGTTACCCGAATATCTAGATCTAAAGGTACTTCTCCTAGGAAATCGCAATTTAGCTTTTCTGCTTCTGCGCGGGCACCTCCATGGCCAAATATATTTGTTTGATGATTGCAGTTAGGACAAATAAACATACTCATGTTTTCTATTATACCCAAGACTGGAACATTAACCTTCAAAAACATATTCAAACCCTTTCGAGCATCTAGTAAAGCAATATCTTGCGGAGTTGAAACAATTACAGCGCCTGATAATGGAACTCTCTGAGCCATAGTTAGTTGGGCATCTCCTGTTCCAGGTGGCATGTCGACTATAAGAATATCTAGTCTTCCCCAATCAACATCTCGCATCATCTGCTCTAAGGCTCCCATAACCATTGGGCCCCGCCATATCATCGGAGTTTCTTCATCAATTAATAACCCAATTGACATTACTTTGATTCCAAAAACTTCTATTGGAGAAATTCTTTTGTCCGGAAGAGGTTTAGGTTTGTCTTTAATTCCCAACATCCTCGGCATCGAAGGTCCATAAATATCTGCGTCTAATAGTCCCACTTTCAGTTCAGTAGATGCTAGGGAAACAGCCAAGTTTACCGCTGTAGTAGATTTGCCTACACCTCCTTTGCCACTTGCAACAGCTACAATCGATTTAACATCGGGCAAAAGCTCACTTTTTAACTTATCTTTTTCAGTCGAGTTAGAATTTTCATTATTAGTAGGGCTTTTGTGAGCCGTGAGAACAGCAGTTACTGAAGAAACTTCTGTTAACGAGTTTACATATGATTCAGCTTGTCTTCTGACTTTTTCCATTGATTCTTTATTTACAGGATCAATTTCTATTGAAAAGCTAACATTGTTACCTTTAATAACTAGATTGCTTACCATATTTTGCTCAATAATGTTTTCACCTGAAATAGGATCAATAATTTCAGAAAGTTTATTTCTAACTTCTTCCTCATTGATGATCGACATGGTTGTAATCTCCTAGTTAACGAACAATATCAGAGTTAAAATAAAATCTGATGTAATAACACTCGTTGCTTAGATGTGATATAAGGTTAGAAAAGTTATATGAAAACCAAAAAATTAGTATTTATTAATAAAGTGTATATATTATTTAATTTTAAATGGTATTAAAGATATCAAACAGAGGATTAGTTTATGTCTTGGAATAATCAGGGTAGTGGGGGCGGTGGCCCCTGGGGCGGCGGCGGTGGCCCAAGTGGTCAATGGCCGCCTAGTGGTGGAGGCGGAGGCGCAACGCCACCTAATATTGAGGAAATACTTCGTCGTAGTCAGGACAAGCTAAAGCGTTTTTTGCCTGGCGGATTAGGCAGTGGTCGCTCTATTTCCTTAATAATTATAGGAATATTAGTCCTGTGGTTGGCCAGTGGTTTATATAGGGTTCAACCGGATGAACAGGGAGTAGTTTTAGTATTCGGTAAGTGGAACGGATCTATTACCGAATCTGGCCTTCACTGGCGTTGGCCTAGCCCAATAGGATCGGTGCAAACCCCTAAAGTGACTGTCATAAATCGCGTAAACGTTGGATTCCAAGATGCAAGTGACCTTGGCGGACGTGTGTCCGGATCTAGAGATGTGCCTACTGAAAGCCTGATGTTAACTGGTGATCAAAATATTGCTGATGTTGATTTTACTGTGCAATGGAGGATCATAAATGCCGGAGAATATCTCTTTAATATACGAGATCCTGAAGCTACTGTTAAGTTAGTGGCTGAGAGTGCGATGAGAGAAGTTGTTGGTCAAACAAAGCTTGATGACTTAATAACTACCGCAAGAGAACAAGTGCAAAGCCAAACTAAAGTTCTACTTCAGCAAGTTCTTGACAATTACGGTGCTGGAATAGGTATAGAACGTATTCAGTTGCAACTGACGAGTCCTCCACCTCCTGTCATTGATTCGTTTAATGATGTGCAACGCGCTCGTCAGGATAAAGAAAGGCTTCAAAATGAAGCCGAAGCTTATCAAAACCGAATAGTTCCAACGGCAAGAGGTGAGGCGGCAAGCGTTATAGAGGAGGCAACAGCGTATAAAGAGAGGGTAACAAAAGAGGCTCAAGGTGAAGGAGCTAGGTTCATAGAAATTTATGAGTCCTACAAAATATCGCCTGACGTTACACGCCGTAGACTGTATATAGAAACATTGAGGGACGTTCTGAGCGGAGCAAATAAGGTAATTATTGATGAAGGAGCAGATGGGGCATCAGGAGTTGTACCTTACTTACCCCTCAATGAGTTAAATCGTAACAAAAATACCAATGATGGAGGCCAATAATGTCCAGATTCAAGCTTGCTATATTTGGTGTTATCCTAATCGTCCTGGGCATTTTTGTTAGCTCTTCCATATTTACCGTAAAAGAAACGGATCAAGCGCTCGTTCTTCAATTTGGTCAATGGAAGCGCACTGCATCAGATCCGGGTATTCAGTTCAAGTGGCCATGGCAAAGTGTTCAAAAATTTGAAAGTCGGGTGCTCAGTGTAGATCCACCAGCTGAGGAAGTACTCCTTAGTGATCAGAAAAGAATTTTAGTTGACGCGTTTGCTAGATATAGAATTAAGGATCCCTTGAAA
>JAKUPN010000018.1:21036-31828 GCA_022449545.1 Alphaproteobacteria bacterium
TAAGTGGCATCATCAATTAGATGATTTTCTGTCCCTAACAATTAAACACTAGATTCAAGGATTTGTTGGAGATCATCACCTACATTTTTAACTTCAACTGTTAAAGAAGTAGTAGCTCAGCAAGCATTAGAAGATATGCTGAGTGAAAAAAGAAATACTATCATGGAATCAATAAGAGATAGTGTTGCTAATGACACTAAAGGATTTGGCATATCGGTTGTTGATATTAGGATTGGCCGCACGGATTTACCCGAGGCTGTTTCACAAAATGTGTATGACAGAATGCGTACCGAGAGGGAAAGAGAAGCAAATCTTCTTCGGGCTGAGGGTGAAGAAAATGCGCGGAGAATTAGAGCTACTGCTGATAGGCTTCAGGTTGAAATTGTTGCTGAGGCTGAGCGCGAAGCTCAAGTTTTGCGAGGCAATGGAGATGCCACACGAAATGATATTTTAGGTAAAGCTTATGGTTCGGATCCGGAGTTTTTTGAATTTTTTAGATCTCTTGAAGCTTATCGGGAGACATTCGCAGAGCCAGGTACCACTATGCTTATATCTCCTGACAGCGATTTTTTCCGATACTTCAGTGACGTTGGCGGAATACCTAAAGATCGTGGTTCCAAGAAAAAAAATAGATAGTGAGATTATGATTTTTAAAAAATAAATTTGTTTGTATCAAAAGATTAAGCTCAGGGTCTTGTAGTGCAGCCAAATTTTCTTTGGCTATAATTGTATCTTGGGTTTGATCTGGCTGGTTTTAATCTTCGTACGCTGATTAGATGGTTCATTATCTGACTAATAAATTTAAAGCTGCCGTTAATTTGTCAGGTAGATGCCGTATTTCAAACATATTTATTAATCAAAATTCGCTGTAGTGATTGTTTGAATTTATTTTATTAATCGAAGTCCTTACAGTTTATAGAGAACTTTTATATGAATAGTATGCGTCCTCTCTGACTGGGGAATTAGGCAGGGCAGTAATTAGGAGAAACCGTCAAAATGTTGTCATCTATAATTTCAACAAATCTATTTGTTAATAAAGTAATTTTTACAAGGCCTATTAGTTTAAAAATATATTTTGTTATTGTATTTTCTCTACTGATTGTTAACTTTTTCTCCTCAGTTGCTCATTCCAGACCTGCACCAAAATCATTTGCCGATTTGGCGGAAAAACTACTTCCAGCTGTCGTTAACATATCAAGTTCTCAAGTGGTTCAACCATCTCAAAAACCAGAGATGCCTAAAGCACCTCCTGGATCTCCTTTTGAAGATTTTTTTAAAGAATGGTTTGATCGTTATCAAAAAGATGGTTCTCCTCGCAGGACTACCTCTCTGGGTTCTGGTTTTATAGTAGATAAAACGGGATATATTGTGACCAACAACCATGTCATTGCCGGCGCCGATGAAATAACTGTTAATTTACAAGATGGTAGTCGTCACGAAGCCATATTGGTCGGTCGTGATCCGAGAACAGATCTTGCACTGCTAAAAATTAAAACTGTTAGAAATTTGCCGTTCGTAAGTTGGGGAAACTCTAATACTGCTCGTGTTGGCGATTGGGTGCTTGCAATAGGAAATCCATTTGGACTCGGGGGGACAGTTACTGCGGGAATAATATCAGCAAGCAAGCGTGACATTAACCAAGGGCCGTATGATAGTTTTCTTCAGACGGATGCTTCCATTAATCGAGGAAATTCTGGTGGGCCAATGTTTAATATGGATGGCAAAGTCATAGGCGTTAATACGGCTATATTTTCTCCTTCCGGTGGAAGCGTAGGTGTCGGTTTTTCGATACCTTCATCTATCGCTAAACGGGTAGTGGCGCAATTGCGCGACTTTGGACACACAAAGCGTGGTTGGTTAGGCGTCAGAATCCAAACAGTTACAGACGAAATTGCAGAAAGTCTTGGGCTTAAAGAAGCTATAGGTGCTCTTGTTGCAGATGTAGCTCCCGACGGACCTGCAAAAAATAGTAGAATGGTACCGGGAGATATAATTCTAAAATTCGATGGAAAGACTATAGCTAAGATGAAAGATCTTCCACGTGTTGTTGCTGAGACTGAGATTGGAAAGCGAGTAAAAGTAGAGATCTGGCGGAATGGAGGGGAAAAAACCCTAGATGTTGTTGTTGGAGAACTTAAGGAAGAGAAATCAGCTCGAACTAAAAAGGCTCTTCCAGAAAAAACTACCGATCCAAAAGAAACAAAAATAGAGTCTCTTGGATTAGCTTTAAAACAAATTAGTAGATCCATGAGGCAGAAGTATAAAATCCCTAATAATATAAGAGGAGTTTTGGTCACAGGGGTGACTGAGGGTTCAGGCGCCTCTAAGAAGGGAATTACTCCAGGTGACGTAATCGTTGAGGTTAATCAGGAAGAAGTAAACAGGCCAGGTAAAATAGCCGCAATAGTTAGTAAAGCTGTCAGAAAAGGACGCCAATCAGTTCTTCTATTAATTAATCGGGGCGGAAATGTGAGGTTTATTGCCGTGCGTTTAGGTAAGGGTTAATTTGTTTTATTGATTGATTTTATATTTGTTAATAATGAAGACTTCAAATTGTAATTTCAAAGCCATAGTTTACACTACTGATTTGTCGACATAAGACAAAATAAAGCATATGGAATTTATGAGGATTAGTAGTGCCTAATAAAAAGCATCAGAAAATAGACAACGAGAATTTAGTTCAGCCTTTAATTGCTTTATGTCCCTTGCCTGAAATAGCTCAATCAGTGGCCGCTCCACCTTACGATGTTTTGTCTAGTGATGAGGCTAGAATTATGGCTAAGGGAAATCCTCATAGTTTTTTGCACATTTCGAAACCTGAAATTGACCTAGAAAAAACAATTAGTCCTTTTGATCAATCCGTTTATTTGAAAGCGGATGAAAATTTTCGTAATATGCTCCAAATTGGCTCTTTAATTAGAGACTCGTCCCCTTGTTATTATATTTATAGAATGAATATGAAAGGTCATTCTCAAACAGGGTTAGTGGCTGTGTCTCCAGTTAGTGCATATAACGAAAATAGAATTAAACGACATGAGTTGACCAGGCCCGATAAAGAAGATGACCGAGTAAAACAAATTGATTCGGTTAATGCACAGACTGGACCAGTTCTTGTCGTTCATAAACCAAGAAAAGAAATAACTTTTATTCTTAAAGAAATTACTATCGGTCGTCCGTTATACGACGTGAAATTTGATAATGGTGTAACTCATACTTTATGGAGAGTTGATGATTTACCCTTAATTGAGAAAATTAACTCAGCATACGGCAGCCTAAAAGAGATGTATATTGCGGATGGTCATCATCGCTCGGCTGCTGCTTCTAGGATTACTAAAATGAGGCAAGCGAAAAATCCTAAACATGAAGGTGACGAACCGTATAATTTTTTTCTAACCGTTTCTTTTTCTACGGATGAACTGCAAATACTTGATTATAATAGGGTGGTTCGTGATCTCAATAATCTTACACCTGAAAAGTTTCTTAACGAATTGAATAAGAATTTTACCATGACTCAGGAAAACGGACCGGTCCGGCCTGATGGTTCTAATGTTTTTGGTATGTATATTGGGGGCAACTGGTACAGACTTGAAATGAAAGCACAAGCTATGATAACAGCATCTGCTGTTGACAAGTTAGATGTACAATTATTGACTGAGTTAATCCTAAAACCTTTGCTGGACATTGGGGATTTGCGCACCGACCCCAGAATAGATTTCGTTGGCGGAGTGCGTGGTTTAGGAGAGTTGGAAAGTCGGGTTAATACCGGGGGATGGTCTGTGGCTTTTTCCGTATTTCCTACAAGCAGAAATGAACTAATGGTTATTGCAGATGAAGGAGAGGTTATGCCACCTAAATCAACATGGTTTGAGCCTAAGTTGGCTGATGGGCTCGTTTCCTATCCGCTTTATTAAAATTATAGTAGCTTTGAGGTATTTTTAAATGGAACAGCCTCCAGTAATTTTAGTGGGTGGACCAACAGCTAGCGGGAAGTCAAACCTGGCTTTACAAATAGCAGAGCAATTAGATGGGGTGGTAATTAATGCTGATGCAATACAAACATATAGAGATTTATTTATTCTAACGGCTCGTCCTTCTATAGCAGATGAAGAGAGGGTTAATCATGAATTATATGGATTTTTAGAAGCCACAGATAGCTGCTCTGCTGGGCAATGGCAAAAGCTAGCCTTAAGTGAAATTGCCTCAGCCACTGCAAAAGGCAAAAGATCAATTTTGGTTGGTGGCACAGGTTTATACCTTAAGTCTTTAGTAGAAGGTATAGCAGCCATTCCAGAAATACCGAGCGTTGTAAGAGCTTCATCACGGGAATATTTCAAACAAATAGGAAAACAAAGATTTCACGCAGAGCTTTTATCTCGTGATCCAGTAATGGGACAAAGAATTAGCTTTGGAGATTCCCAACGTATGATACGTGCTTGGGAAGTCTTTGAAGCTACAGGTCAGTCTCTTTCATATTGGCAGGGATTGCCCGCTGAAGTTCCAAAATTGAATTTTATAATGATTGTTCTAATCCCCCCCCGAGAAGAAATATACATAGCGTGCGAAGATAGGTTGGATAAAATGATCAGTGCAGGAGTGCTTAAAGAAGTAAGACAATTATCTCAAAAAGCCAGTGTGGAAGAAATTGACCCAAGTTCACCTATTTTTAAGGCTATTGGATATACTGAGTTGAGTTCTTACCTAGAAGGGAAGTTGACTATTGATGAAGCATTGTTGGCTTCGAAGCAAAAAACACGTCGTTATGCAAAACGACAGATGACATGGTTTAGAAATCAATTTTCTGGTGTTGAAACATCATTAGCCTCAAATATAACAATTTTGAAATATTCTTGCGTTAATTATGAAAAAATCTTTTCGAATATATCTTGAAGTAGAGTAAATATTTCTATAATTTCGCCGTCCTGCTAATAAAGAATCCTGAATTATTCGTATGTCCTTTGGATTTCTTTAAATTGTAGTGGCGACCTGGTAGTGCTGATTTCAGTGATTAGAACAAAAATATTTTTGAGACACCTTTGGTTTCTTTCTTATGGGAGTCTGATGCTTAAATGCAGGCGCATGTTTTGTGTTAATATGTAACAGGATGCTTTTTATGTATTTAAATATTTATCAGAAAGGTATTAATAAATGTCCGATAATATAATGTCGGGTGCAGATATCGTTATAAAGGCCCTAGCGGATCAGGGAGTTGAGGTAATTTTTGGTTATCCAGGTGGTGCTGTATTGCCACTTTATGACGCAATATTTAAGCAAAATTCTATCCGACACATTTTAGTGCGTCATGAACAGGGCGCTGTACATATGGCAGAAGGTTACGCTAGGTCTACTGGAAAGGTTGGCGTAGTCTTGGTTACTTCTGGCCCTGGTGCAACGAATGCTGTAACGGGACTAACCGATGCACTAATGGACAGCGTGCCTTTGATTTGTCTTACAGGGCAGGTCCCAACCCATTTAATAGGCAATGATGCATTTCAAGAGGCAGATACAACTGGCATAACAAGACCATGCACTAAGCACAACTACCTGGTGAAACATGTTGATGAGCTATCTGGAATAATGCATGAAGCATTTGAAGTAGCCAAGTCGGGAAGACCCGGCCCCGTTGTAATAGATTTGCCTAAAGATGTTCAATTTGCAGAAACTCAATATTCAAGTCCAGACGAAATAAACCAACGTCATTATTTCGAAAAAGTTACTGGTGATTCTGAAAAAATTTCTGAAGCAATTGAATTAATAGCTAACGCTAAGAAACCTATATTCTATATTGGTGGTGGATGCATTAATTCAGGGACTGCTGCGTGCAAAGCAGTTGCAGATCTAGTCCGTATTACTGGATATCCGGCAACGACGACACTTATGGGTTTAGGAGCAATTCCTTCTTCATCACCACAATGGTTGGGAATGTTAGGGATGCATGGCACCTACGAAGCGAATCTGGCTATGCACGGCTGTGACGTCATGATTGCAGTGGGAGCACGTTTTGACGATCGTGTTACGGGCAGACTTGATGCCTTTTCTCCTAATTCTAAGAAAATTCATATTGATATCGACCCCAGTTCCATTAATAAAAATGTACCAGTTGAAATACCAATTATTGGAGACGTAGGGGAAGTTCTTTCACAAATGCTTAATATTTGGAATCAAAAAGCCCCTAATATTGACTCTAAGGCACTTAAGAAATGGTGGAATAAAATTGATGAATGGCGCTCAGTAAATTGTTTAAAGTACGATCAGGGGCATGACTCCAATGACACAATCAAGCCTCAATATGCAATAGAACGACTTTATGAATTAACCAAGAAAAAGGAGACCTTCATTACGACTGAGGTAGGTCAGCATCAGATGTGGGCTGCTCAATTTTATAAATTTGAAAAACCTAATCACTGGATGACTTCTGGGGGACTAGGTACTATGGGTTATGGTCTCCCTTCAGCAATAGGTGTTCAAGTCGCGCACCCAAACAGCCTAGTTATTGATATAGCAGGTGAAGGTTCAACCATGATGAACATTCAGGAGCTGGGAACCATGGCCCAATATAATTTGCCAGTAAAAGTTTTTATTATTAACAACGAATGGTTAGGCATGGTGCGTCAGTGGCAGGAATTATTACATGGAGGTCGTTATGCCGAGTCTTATTCAGCAGGTTTACCAGATTTTATAAAACTAGCTGAGTCGTATGGTATGACGGGTATGAGAGCAAAGCATCCTGATGAAGTTGATGACGTTATTAAAAGAATGGTAGATGAACCAGGTCCTGTCATAGCTGATATAGTTGTTTCCAAAGAAGAAAATTGTTTTCCGATGATACCTGGTGGGGCAGCCCACAATGAAATTTTGTTAGGTTTGAATGAAAGTCAGGAGCAGACTCAGTCTGAAGATGGAATGGTGCTAGTCTAAGATTAATTAGTTTATTTTAGATCCTCTATGCGTAAGTAGTAATTAATCCCTATTATGGATCTGCGGAGTTTTTGACTATGACAAATGATAATATAGAGCGCCACGTTCTAGCTGTTTTGGTTGATAATGAGCCTGGAGTATTGGCTCGAGTAGTTGGTCTCTTTTCTGGCAGGGGCTACAATATTGAGAGTTTAACAGTGGCGACTGTTAGTGAGGATGATTCTGCTTCACGTATTAATCTTGTTACATCAGGGACACCAATGATTATTGAGCAGATTAAGGCCCAACTAGAGAGGTTGGTTCCTGTACAAAAAGTAAATGATCTTACAGAAGAAGGACCTCATGTAGAAAATGAATTTGCTTTGATAAAAATAAAAAACTCCGGTCCAGAGAGAAGAGAAGCATTGCGTATTGCTGATATATTTCGCGCTCGTGTAGTAGATACAGCTGTGGAGTCTTTTGTTTTTTCTCTTACTGGCTCACCGGAAAAAATAGGGAGTTTTGTAGATTTAATGCGTAATCTAGGTGACGTAGAGATAGCTCGATCAGGAGTTGTTGCTATAAAACGTGGTAAAAAAACTACAATAGAAACATAAATTAGAAAAAACATTATTTTATTAATCTGCGTTGGCAAACCGTCTTATGAACTGTAGATATAGTCAGCGCTGAGCATAATTGCTCAAATAGCTTAACACAAACTGACAGGGAATAGTAATCATGCGCGTTTATTACGACCGTGACGCTGATGTAAATTTAATTAAAGGAAAAAAGGTGGCTATCATTGGTTATGGTAGTCAGGGTCATGCGCATGCCATGAATTTGCGCGATAGTGGCGTAACTAGCATTGTTGTTGCTTTACGAGAGGGTTCTTCAAGTGCTTCCAAAGCCGAGGCTGCTGGATTTGAGGTAATGAATGCTGCTGATGCCGCTGCTTGGGCTGATGTAATTATGGTTTTAGTGCCTGATGAGCTTCAAGGTGATCTTTATAGGGATCACCTCGAAAAAAACATGAAAGAGAATACCGCTATAGCATTTGCTCATGGCTTGAATATTCATTTTAATCTAATTGAGCCTCGAGGCGATTTAGATGTATTTATGATTGCTCCAAAAGGACCTGGTCATACAGTTAGATCTGAATATGAACGAGGTGCTGGTGTACCTTCGCTCCTTGCTATTCACCACGATTCTAGTGGTAATTGTCATGATATAGGATTGAGCTATGGGGCAGCGATTGGAGCTGGAAGAGCAGGCATCATAGAAACTACGTTTAAAGAAGAATGTGAAACAGATCTTTTTGGCGAGCAAACAGTTTTATGTGGCGGTTTAACTGCTCTTATCCAAGCAGGATTTGAAACATTGGTGGATGCTGGTTACGCCCCAGAGATGGCTTATTTTGAGTGTGTTCATGAGGTTAAGTTAATTGTTGATTTGATTTATGAAGGTGGGCTAGCAAATATGCGGTATTCTGTGTCTAACACGGCTGAGTATGGTGACTATACTCGAGGTCCTCGAATTGTAACTGATGAGACGCGAAAAGAAATGAAACGTGTTCTAGCTGAAATTCAGTCCGGTCAGTTTACACGAGAATGGATGTTGGAAAACCAAGTCGGTCAAACAGGATTTAAAACCATCAGACGGCTTCAGGCCGATCACGGAATTGAAGATGTAGGTCAACGCTTAAGAGATATGATGCCTTGGATAGCTGAAAATGCACTGGTTGATAAAAGTAAAAATTAATTTTTGCCCATTTAAATTATTACCTTTACAGTAAGCAGGTCAGTAAATGATTAATGGCTTTTTAATGCATAAGTAACAAAATAGTTGCGATTTATGTCTTAAAAGGCCTAAAACACTATCTATATCAATAGTTTCTTTAGAAATTATTGGGGCATATATATAGATCAATTCGTTATCTTATTGGCTTTTGTTAATCTTGCTTTTGTCTTTTGAATAGATTGCTGCAGATATTCGTTAAAAGTCTTTGGATATTGAGTTATAATGGTTAGTTGAAACAAAATTGTTTGGAATTTGACTGATGAATAACAAATCAAATAAGTCAGTTGGTGGCATGGAGAAATCACTTGCCAGTGATTCCGATCATGTTCGGATCTTTGATACAACACTCCGCGATGGAGAACAGTCTCCCGGTTGCTCTATGAACTTAGAGGAGAAGGTTCGAGTTGCATTGATATTAGAGGAAATGGGGGTTGATATTATTGAGGCAGGTTTTCCTATCGCTTCAAATGGTGATTTTGATGCTGTTCGAGAAGTTGCTAGAGCTTTAAAAACTAGTTCTGTCGCTGGCCTTGCTAGGGCATCTAATGCTGATATTGATCGGGCTTGGGAAGCTTTGAAGGATGCGGTTAAGCCGCGCATTCATACTTTTTTATCTACCAGTCCTCTGCATATGCGTGTCAAGCTTCAAATGGAACCAGAGGAAGTGCATCAAACTATTATTGATAGCGTAACTCATGCTCGCAACTTATGTCCTGACGTCGAATGGTCTCCGGAAGACGGGTCGCGAACAGAGCACGATTTCCTTTGCAGGGTAGTGGAAAGCGCGATTCGTGCAGGCGCTACTACTATTAATATTCCAGATACAGTGGGTTATGCAGTGCCCGAAGAGTTCTCTGCACTAATTAGCATGTTGTATAACCGTGTTCCGAATATTGATAAAGCGGTTGTGTCTGTTCACTGCCACAATGATTTAGGGCTAGCTGTGGCGAACTCGCTCGCGGCTGTGGGCGTTGGTGCAAGGCAGATTGAATGTACAATTAATGGTATCGGGGAGAGAGCGGGAAATTGTGCTTTGGAAGAGGTGGTTATGGCTCTAAGAACTCGACCAGATGCCATGCCCTTTTCGACTAGTGTTGACACAACAATAATTACTCGCGCTAGTCATCTGGTTTCCACGATTACAGGATTCCCTGTTCAACCTAATAAGGCAATTGTTGGCGCGAATGCCTTTGCTCACGAAGCTGGCATTCATCAGGATGGTGTACTTAAGGATGCGCAAACTTATGAGATAATGACCCCTGAGTCTGTAGGGTTAACAGAGTCTAATCTTGTAATGGGTAAACATTCAGGGAGTCATGCTTTTCATGAGAAATTAAAAGATTTAGGTTATGGCGACCTTGGCGAAAATGCAATTAATAGTGCATTTCAGAGGTTTAAAGATCTTGCTGATAAGAAAAAAGATGTTTTTGATGAGGACATAATCGCTCTCGTTGATGATACGATACAACATACTAGTGATCGTATTAAGTTTGTGTCACTGCAAGTTGTTGCTGGCTCTAAAGGTCCCCAAACGGCTGATTTAGAATTAGAAATTGATGGAGAGTTAGCCAAAACAAAGTCAGACGGAAATGGACCTGTTGATGCAGTTTTTAAAGCTATTAAGGCTTTATGTCCGCATACTGCTACCCTGCAACTATATCAGGTGCATGCTGTCACAGGAGGAACTGACGCGCAGGCGGAGGTAACCGTTAGATTAGAAGAGCAAGGTAAAACCGTTAATGGACAGGGGACTGACGCAGATACTCTTGTGGCGTCTGTAAGGGCTTATCTACATGCTCTTAACAAATTGAGCACGAAAAGAGAAAAGACTGCGCCTGAAGCGCTTTCTGCGTAATTATTGTTTCAAGTGGGTAATTACGGAGACCCAGTGTTAATTATCTGTCTGGTAATGGGTATTGGTAAACGAGGGCATAAAAGATGTTTTCGCGAATATTTAAGATAGGAGCCATGTCATCGGACATGGCGATTGATCTCGGAACAGCGAATACTTTGGTATACGTTAAAGGGCGGGATATTGTTTTGAATGAGCCCGCGTTCGTTGCAATTACCGATGCTTATGGGGGTCTTAATAGTGTGCTTG
>JAKUPN010000019.1 GCA_022449545.1 Alphaproteobacteria bacterium
CACGGCGTCACGGGAACATCTCTCATACCCATGTTTGTTCTTGGTATACCTGGAGGCATATCAGCAGCCGTAATTCTCGGTGCCCTGATGATACACGGACTACAACCAGGTGATAGGCTGTTCAGAGACTCTCCAGAAGTTATTTATACCGTTATTTGGGGCTTTATTCTCGCGAATTTTATGATGGGCGGCATCGCTGCTGCTCTGGCAAGGACCATGGCTTATGTAACTCTTTTTCCAAGAGGCCTTCTTGCGCCAATAATTATGATATTCTGCGTAGTAGGTACATTTACAGCCAGCGGGAACCCTTGGGACGTATGGATTATGGTTGCATTTGGAGTAATCGGATATCTTGCTCAAAAATATAACTTTTCTCCTGCGGGTATTTTACTCGGTATAATTCTGGGTCCAATAGCCGAAGGAGGACTTCGAAATGTCTTAATATTATCCGATGACAGTCCCCTTTCTTTCATTTTTGCAAGGTGGATTTCTGTAGCAATAATCATAATGATTGCTATTGCTATCTATTATTCTCTTAAACCAAAAAAATGGGAAACGAAGGCTGATACAAAGACTTTAGAAGAGTAAAGATTCTTGGCGGACAAACAAAATGATATTATTTAACTAACCAACTATCAGCAGCCTAAACATTAAATTAATAATATAAAACTTTCTAGAGAGGTTGATGTGACCCAGGCAGAAACAAGAAATATGAAACTCCTAGCCCAAGATACGCTTGTCGGTTTTGGGGGAATGGGAGAAGGAATGAGCATGCAAATAACTGGGGATGGAAGGCGGATCCTGTGGTTAGCGCATGAATCAGCTCCTAAAAACTTCACTGGCGTAAACGTTACCGACCCCACCAAACCTGAGGTTATAATCCAAACTGAATTACCTCATATGGATATGAGATCAAATTCTTTGGAAGTAACGGGAGACATTTTAGCCGTTGCATATCAAACTAAAGGAAAAAACATGAAACCGGCGGGTGTTGAGCTCTTCGATTTATCATCACCAGAAAATCCTAGATCCATATCCTTTTTTGATTGTTCAGGGCTTCATTCTCGAGGTGTTCATCAGCTTTGGTTTGCAGATGGTGAATTCGTCCATTTCGCTGGTGGTTCAGAAGACTTCGTGCCCTCCAATCCACTAGATGATCAATTTTATAGATGCCTGGACGTACGTAATCCATCAAATCCACAAGAGGTAGGTCGTTGGTGGTATCCAGGAACACGAGAAGGAGACGAAACTCCCCCTCCACCTCGTCACCCAGATATAGATTCTGGTTTCAGAGCTCATAACACAAATGTATATCCGCAAAGACCAGATCGCCTTTATATGGGGTATTTAGATGGTGGAACTTTCATAATGGATATTGCCGATAAGTCTGATCCAAAAGTAATCGGTTCCTGGAACCCTCATCCTCCATACCCAGGTTTTGCTCACACTGCTCTTCCACTCTTCGGAAGAGACATTATGATCGTGACCGATGAAAGTATAATGGATAATGCGGGAGATTGGCCAAAATTAGCTTGGGTTTTAGATATACGTAAAGAAGATAATATTGTCCCTATAGGAACACTGCCTATGCCTGCCCCAGAAGAGTTTCGTGATAGAGGAGGACGATTTGGTGCCCACAATCTCCATGAAAACAGACCAGGTCCCTCGTTTTATTCCGAGTCATTGGTGTTTGGTTCCTTCTTCAACGCAGGCGTACGAGCATTTGATCTATCAAATCCCCTGGAACCTAAGGAAATAGCTTATTTTATTCCCCCAAAACCAGAAAACTCCATTGTTAGCTCTGTGCAAATCAATGATGTTTACGTAGATGAAAATCGCGTAGTATATGCCGTGGACAGACATGCAGGAGGGTTATACATTCTTGAAATTGAAGTCTGAGGAAAGTTTTTAATTTAATCATTAATCGTTACAAGCAAGCTAAAAGAATGGCATTTTATGAGAGCTATGCCTGAATGGAGAAATGAAAAAAGGATCAGGAGGAGCTAATAATCCTCGCCAATAGAATGAAACAAAATCTCCCAATTGACTTAATATTAAATACGGGTCGTTATCGTCTAGTGGTGGTTTCGTAATGACTAATTCTATGTCTTTCAAATACTTAAGTTCTCTCTGATCTCTTTTCCTAGGATCAAAAATAAGGGCAAGTATTTTCTTACCATTCCAAAACGCTACATCCACACTGACAAATTTCTCATTAGTATTAAGTAAATGTGCCCTTATTAAGGGCCTAGGGGCAGCCATAGTCCATAGTAGTGGATCAACCTCTTCTCTATCTTGGGGAAAAGTATTCTCTAATTGTTCAGATTTAGACAGTGCCTGAGCTCGTATGTATTCGAAATAAATATCTACCCAAAAACGTAAATTCTTATCAAAAACATCACAGTCTCTAAGGAGCACCTGATGTAAAATTCTTATCCGGCTCTCCCCTGGGCTCTCATCACTGACCCTCTCAGACCCAAAGATTTTGATGAACAATTCGTTGATGAATTCTTGACGACCGTATTGACCATCACCAAGTCTCAACGGCCTATCATCAGACAAATCAATATAAACAGTTGGCACTCTAGCAAGGTTATCTTTATCAACTCGAAGAACGCCATAAGGAATTTCTAACATGCTATATTTTATATAACCCTTTGAGTGGAAACCTGATCATTGATTATATCTCATTATTAACTTCTCTAAATTAGGTTTAGGGTTTAATGCATTTAGAGCAATAATATTAGCCCGCCCAAAATCCCAATATTACTATATATGTTAGACATATGGATATGCCGCATTAGTGGATCTTCAACTAACCAAAACCGATGAAATATGAGTGTCGCTGTTATTGTAAAAACAATTAGTAAGCTTACCCCTAATTCAGTCCAAAAATCTATTAATATCAAAATACCGCCGGTATATTGAATTATAAAGCCTATCCAGAGCGTTAAGTAAGGGGCTGGAACCTTTAATGCTAACATTCTTTCAGCATGCTGTTTTACTTTGGTTGTTGAGTTAATAATAGCAGTGCCTAAAAAGAGAGTTGCTATCATTATTTGGCCAACAATTTCAAAAGTCACATGATCGCTATACATAACTTTATCTCCATACGGAATCTAATAATTACATTCTCGTAATATAAAAAGTTTTGATAATGAGGCAGAGTAGATAATTAGAAGCCAATCATTTTTTAATAACCAATAATAAAAAAGCCCAGCCTGAAAACATGGCTGAGCTTTATAATATGGAGCGGGAAACGAGATTCGAACTCGCGACCCTCACGTTGGCAACGTGATGCTCTACCACTGAGCTATTCCCGCGCACTAAATTAAATAAGCGTATCACTCTACCGATTGCAAGTGCTTCAATCATCATTATCATATGAAACAAAATAAAAAAACATAGAAGAAAAAAATAATGAGAAATATAGAAAAGATTGAATCGCCTTTATTCCAACTTCTGTCTGAATTATCGATCCCGATAAAAATTTATCGTCATGCACCACTCAGTACGGTGAAAGAATCAAAAGATTTAAGAGGAAATATTCCTGGAACACACATTAAAAATCTTTTTTTACGGGATAAAAAAAAGAATAAATTCCTTTTCGTGCTGACCGAAGATGAAACAGTTGATTTAAAAGATCTCAAAAAAATCATTGGCTGCAGCGGAAACCTGTCATTTGGGAATAAAGACTTATTATTCGATTGTCTCGGGGTAGAGCCTGGATCAGTAACACCGTTTGCTGCTATCAATGATATAACCCTAAGCACAAAAATCGTAATTGATCGTAAAATACTGGATGGAGAAATTGTTAACGCTCACCCACTTCATAATCAAGCAACTATTTCCATAAGTGGGAACGATTTGCGTAGATTTTTAGAAGAGTGCAAACATTCGCCATATATTATCGATCTAATTTAAAAGAATTTTATTCATTTAAAGATAAAAAATCTTATGACTACAGACAATAAATTTTGTAAAAGTACTTGATGCAGAAGCACAGAGCAGCCATTTTCTCTATATAATACGACAATTAACTTCTCGGACACAGAATCCTATGGAACCTATCAGCCCAGGAAATAACGACCTCACAAATGTTAACGGAAGCGGCAGTAATGATTTGATAAAAGAGTCAAGCACGGCACAATTCGGAGCAGATGTAATAGAAGCTTCTGCAAACGCCCTAATCATAGTGGATTTTTGGGCAACTTGGTGTGGCCCATGTAAGACGCTCACCCCCATATTAGAAAGTGTAGTAAATAAATCTAGCGGAGCAGTTCGATTAGTAAAGATAGACGTCGATAAGAACCCAGACTTATCAGCACAATTACGCATACAGTCTATCCCTACAGTGTTTGCATTCAGTAATGGCCAACCTGTCGATGCCTTTCAAGGCGCACTGCCTGAAAGTGAAGTACAAAACTGGATAGATAAACTTTTGCAGCAACACGGAGGAGAACAAGAACCATCCCCTCTTGAAGAGGCGCTTATAGCTGCTGAAGAAGCAATGAATAACGGAGACATTGGTAGTGCTGGTGCACTGTTTGCACAGGTCTTAAATCAGGACGCCGAAAATACTAAGGCTTTAGCAGGTATGGCAAAATGTTATTTAAAAGCAAACAAAGTAGAAAAAGCCCGCGAATTAATTGATCAATTAAGTGATGATGTAAAGTCTAGTGATGAAGTGCATGCTGTTATATCTGCCATTGAGCTAGCTGAGGTTGGTTCAGCCTCAGCTAGCGAATTAAACTCACTTATGACCAAAGTGAACGAAAACCCCTCAGATCTTCAGTTGAAGTACGACCTTGCCACTTCATTATATGGAAGCGGTGATACGGAGGCGGCTATCGAACAGCTTGTTGAGATAGTGAGAATTAACCGCGAATGGAATAATGGTACTGCTCGTGAGCAACTTCTGAAGATATTTGAGGCCCTTGGGCCTACTGATCCAATTGCAATCACCGGGCGCCGAAAACTATCATCCATACTTTTTTCATGACTAGTAAAAGCTTCGAAATAGATTTCCATAACCTCCCGCAAGAATTGCCTTTATTTCCACTTGTGGGAGTTTTATTACTTCCGAGAGGGCTGCTCCCGCTTAATATTTTCGAGCCTCGATATTTAAATATGTTTGAATACGCTTTATCAAATCAAAGGCTAATAGGCATTTCTCAACCATCCATTGATGGAGTGTCAGGGCTAAGCGCTTCTGACAATTCAAACCTTTACAAAATTGGTTGCGCCGGAAGAATTACTTCTTTTCAAGAAACTAGAGAAGGTCAGATACAAATTACTCTAAGAGGTGTATGTCGATTTCTTATTAAGAGTGAATTGCCTTTAATGAGTGGCTTTCGTCGATCTAGTGCCGACTTCAGCCAATTTAAAACTGACTATTCTGAAGAAACAATGTTAACAAATGAGCGGGATCGTTTATTATCAGGCCTTCGTGCATACTTTAAGATGGAAAATATAGAAGCTGATTGGGACACCATTAAAAAAACCCCCGATGATAGACTGGTAACATCAATAGCTATGGTATGCCCTTTTGAGCCACATGAAAAACAGGCTATTTTAGAATCAAAAGACCTCACCCACAGGTGCAAACTTGTCATAGGTTTGATAGAATCGGCACTTAGACGAAGCGACGACGGCGCCCCAACAACTATAAACTAGTTTTGAAATGCCAATATTTGAAAAGGGATAAAAATGGCCAAGAACAATCAATCTATTTTAGATCCCAAGTTGCTAGAAATACTTGTTTGTCCTGTCACAAAAGCGCCTTTAAAATATGACCAAAAAAAACAGGAACTCATAAGCAAAAAAGCCTGTTTAGCCTATCCAATTAGAGACGGCATCCCAATTATGCTCCCCGAAGAAGCGCGAGAAATAAGTGTGGATGAAAATTCATCTGGAAATGATTAAGTCAAAAACATTGATTTCTGACCAAGCTATTTACCCATCCGAAATTCGTTATTCTAAAACGAATAAATGTTTAACCGTAACATTTGAGAATGGCCGCATCTACTCCTACTCAGCTGAACTGCTAAGAGTTGAAAGTCCTTCTGCCGAAGTCAAAGGACACAATACGAATGATAAACGCATAGTCTCAGGCTGTAAGGATGTTGGTATCAAAAAGATTGATTATGTTGGAAATTACGCGGTTAGGATACATTTTGATGATATGCACGATACAGGAATATATAGCTGGTTATATCTTTATGAATTGGGTGAAACAAAAGATACAGTTTGGAACTCTTATTTAGAAGAACTTAAGAGGCTAGGCCTGAAAAGAAAATCAAATACAACTTCTTAGATTTTAGAGACTCTCGCCCCTTATAAGACGCGGCAGTTCTCCCATAGTGCCCATCGCGTGCCGCATAAGAACACGTCTTATTGGAGCAATTTCGTTAACCGCCCCAAGGCCAAATCTCCGAGCCGTACGAATTGGCGGAATATTATTTGAAAACAACTTGTTTATTGTATCTGTAACCACAGCCAAAACCAAATTATCGAATCTCCTCCATCTTTCATATGCCGATAAAGTCTCATCCAATCCTATATCTGCTCCAAGGCGACGTGCATCGACAATAACCTCTGAAAGGGCGGCGATGTCACGTATTCCCATGTTAAGTCCTTGGCCAGCGATTGGATGAATAGCGTGAGCTGCATCACCAACTAAAGCAAAGCGGTGGTCAATATAACGCTGAGCATGCGAGAGGCTCAACGGATAAGTCCATTTAGAACCCACTATTTCAAGCTTCCCAAAAAGGTCACCAAAACGTTTATATAACTCGCTAATAAACTCTCCCTCTTTCAAAGCTAGTAACGAAGGAATTAAATTCTTTGAATCTGTCCACACAACAGCCGATCTATGGCGTCCATTCATATCAAGCATTGGTAATATCGCAAACGGCCCCCCAGGAAGAAAAAGTTCATGGGCTAGATTGTTATGTGAAATTTCATGATACACAGAAAAAACAATACTGCTTTGATTATAGTTCCAGTTCGTAATAGGAATTCCAATAAAATCACGTAATGAAGAATTTTTTCCATCACACGCGAGCAAAAGTTGAGTTTTTATTTCACGACCATCTGCTAGCTTTAACTTCACGTTATTAAGCGACTTATTAATCTCCGTTATTTTTGATGGAGCGAATAATTTTATGAGATCCTGATCCTTTATTTTTTTTAATAATGACTGTCGTAAAAGTCTATTTTCAATAATATAGCCAAGGGGATCATCGCCAATTTCCTTATGATCATAATGCAGGAAAAACAATGAATTCTTATCACTCACTCGTATATCATTTATGGGGCTAAGTTGATCAGAAACTAAGTTCCACAGGCCAATTCCCTTTATAACCTGAGCACTTCCATTGGAAATAGCTGTAGCACGACCATCGAACTCTGGTGAAATTGTGTCTTGTAGGTCTACTTGATCAATTAAAGCAACCTCTATGCCAGAGCTAGACAAAGCGATTGCAAGTGTTAACCCAATCAAGCCTCCCCCGACAATACAGGCTTCAACACTTTCTATATTTTTTTCTGTTGGATTATTTAACATTTATCAAACATTGCAACTTATGCCTTAACTGTCCACGTATATAATTGTCGCAAGCATGAGGACTTTTTTGATTAAATACTGAGCACTGCCGCTATAGTGCTTATTTATTAGACAGGGTTTCGTAATGTAAATTCATTCAAATAATTTCTGTTATTTGAAATTATTCAGGATGTTGAGTTGTATAACCAAACTCAATCTAATCCTGATAAAAAATAGGTCTAAAACATTAATTTTAAGCCACTTTAGAGTTATTTTCATGATTATTATTGATTAGAAAAAATTTAGTATTTAAAACAAATCTCTTGAGTCAAATCTTAACTTGTGCCTACAAACATATGACTCTTCTGTGAATTTATTAAACGGTTTTAAAAATTCTGGCAAAAATAGCTGCGATCAGCTGATGAATAATAATATTTTACACCAACTAAAAGATTACCCTTTTGATCGTTTAAGAACGCTATTGGACAACATAGAACCTCCAGAGCGAGTGACACCAATTCATATGCAAATTGGCGAGCCAAAACACGAGCCTCCAACTTTTATCGCAACTATACTCAAGGAAAATGAAAAAGAATGGGGTCGTTACCCGCCCCCTAACGGTACAATCTCTATGCGCGAATCCATAGCTGACTGGCTAACACATCGATACAATCTACCAAATGAAATGATAAATCCATCAAGCAATATTGCTGTCGTTTCTGGTACTAGAGAAGCTTTATTCATGGCCGCCCTATTGTCTGTGCCCGAAAAGGTGAATGGCAAAAAACCAATTGTGTTGATACCAAATCCCTTTTACCAAGTTTATCAGGGAGCTGCTTCTATATCTAGAGCCGAAATCGTTCTAGTTCCGGCAGGCCCAGAAACAGGTTTCCAACCTGACTTTTCTACTCTAGATGATTCAATTCTTGATAGAACTGCTCTTGCATACATTAACACACCAGCCAACCCACAGGGTTCAGTTGCAAGTCTTTCCTCTCTGGAGGCAGCAGTTTCTATGTCACAAGCACATGATTTTGTTCTTGCCATAGATGAATGTTATTCCGAGATCTATACACAAAAAGCGCCTCCTGGTGGACTTTCTGCCGCTTCTAATATTTCGCAAAATTGTAAAAACATCTTAGTTTTCCATAGCTTAAGCAAACGATCGAATGTTCCAGGAATAAGATCTGGGTTTGTTGCTGGAGACCCCGAGCTGATTAATCTTTTTTTACGCTTAAGACAATACGGCGGTGCACAAATCCCATTGCCAATCATGGAAGTTTCAGAGGCGTTATGGCGGGATGAAAAACACGTTGAACAGAGCAGAAATTTATATAAAGAAAAATTTGACTTATCCCTAAAAGTTTTAGGAAATAAATTCGGAGCAAAACAGCCAGGCGGGGCTTTTTATCTTTGGTTAAATGTAGGTGACGGAGAAATGGCTGCTAAGAAACTCTGGCAGAAAGTGGGAGTTCGTGTTTTACCAGGTAAATACTTAGCTCAAGCTGATAGCTCTGGTTTAAATCCCGGGGATTCTTATATACGAATCGCTTTAGTCCATGATTTAGATACCACTCTTGAAGCCGTAACCCGAATTGCGGATACCCTGACAGAATAGGGATAAGACGAAAGGAACTATTTAACAATGGTTGCCAGAACACAAAATGAACCTAAACGTTTGGGTATTATTCGTGGGGTATCAGAAAGAATCGTTTTCCTACCTGAGCCTCTGAGGAACTTTATTAAACATCGATTATTAGAAATAACCGGATTAATAATCATTATATTTGATATTTCATTTGCAATTTCGATTATAGATTACAATAGCCTCGATGCATCGATTAATAACTCTACCAGTTTACCAGTCTCAAATATAATGGGCCTCTATGGGGCAATAGTTTCAGACTTAGCACTACAATTCTTTGGTGTTTCTATTTTACTACCGTTTTTGATACTTCTGGTTTGGGGTTTTCATCTTATTAGACATATCACCATAACCCATATCGGCTACAAAATATTGGCTACCTTGATATCAGTTTTTACCGCCGCGTTTGTCCTTTCTTCCCTCTCGTCTCCTATTGATTGGCCGATTTTATCAGGACTAGGGGGAATGTTTGGCTATCTTACATTCGAGCCAGTAATTAGTTTTTGTAGAGCTCATGAAATAGACAAGGGTTTTCCTATTTTTGCTGCAGTAATGATTTCATTTATAAGCTTTCTTTTAGCTCTTTCATTAGATTGGAAGAATCTATGCAGCGCTACAGGTGCTCTGGTATGGGCGACATTGAAATCATCAGTAACAGCTATTTGGACAATAAAAAGAAGTGGCAACACAACCCAAAGAATAACAGGGGGGTTAAAATCAAAACTTATTCGCCGACAGTCTATACGCCAAGAACCCAAACCATTGATAACAAGCCCCTCATCTGAAAAATCAGAGAAAATTGAACCTATAGCCCCGTCGACAGCTGGTAAAAACCGGATCGCTCCTCAGACAAAAGCGCTCAAACCTAGCAAGAAAGCTCAATCTAATCGCCAGGCAACGCTTAAGTTTTCAGCTCCAGGAGAAATTTATGAATTGCCCCCCTTGGATCTTCTGGCAAATATAGATGAAGGCAAGACTGAAAACAGCCACATATCAGAAGAGGCCCTGGAACAAAACGCACGAATATTAGAATCTGTTCTAGAAGATTTTGGTGTACATGGAGAAATAGTCCAAGTAAGGCCGGGACCAGTAGTAACGTTATATGAACTCGAACCAGCACCAGGTACTAAGACCAATCGTGTTATCGGTCTAGCTGACGATATAGCCAGGTCTATGAGCGCTATATCTGTAAGGATTGCAGTAGTACCAGGTCGAAATGTAATAGGTATTGAGTTACCTAACTCAATTAAAGAACTGGTGGGTCTGCGTGAGCTTTTAGCCTCATCTTCTTTCGAAAAGAAATCAAATAGCCTAACTCTTGCCCTAGGGAAAACTATTGGTGGGGAACCAGAGATGGCTAATTTAGCTCGTATGCCTCACCTTCTTATTGCAGGAACAACCGGGTCAGGAAAGTCGGTTGGCATCAATGCTATGATCGCTTCATTACTTTATAGATTAGAGCCTGAAGAATGCAAATTTATTATGATAGACCCTAAAATGTTAGAGCTCTCTGTTTATGATGGAATCCCTCATTTATTAACACCGGTTGTTACTGACCCTAAGAAATCAGTAGTAGCACTTAAGTGGATTACAAGGGAGATGGAAAACAGATACAGATCAATGTCCAAACTTGGAGTACGCAATATAACAGGATATAATCAGCGAATAGAACAAGCCAGAAAAAGAGGGGAAATACTTTCAAGAAGAGTACAAACTGGCTTCGATCCTGAAAGTGGTAGACCAGTCTTCGAAGAGCAACCTTTCGATATGACGCCACTACCATTTATAGTTGTTATAGTCGATGAAATGGCAGACCTGATGTTAGTTGCTGGTAAAGAAGTTGAGGCAGCAGTTCAACGGCTCGCGCAAATGGCTAGAGCCGCTGGCATCCATTTGATTTTAGCAACCCAGCGGCCCTCAGTCGACGTAATTACAGGAACAATAAAAGCAAACCTACCAACAAGAATCAGTTTTGCAGTCACCACAAAGATTGACAGTCGAACAATACTGGGAGAGCCAGGAGCAGAACAATTACTCGGCAACGGTGATATGCTATATAGGGAGGGCGGAGGAAAAATTACCCGGGTTCATGGTCCCTTCGTTTCCGACTCAGAAGTAGAAGCTCTAGTAGCGTTCCTGAAATCACAGGGCGAGCCAGAATATATAGAAGATATTACAGAAGATGAGAATGCAGCAAACGGGATACCAGGCTTTGAAGACAAAACAGAAAGCAACAACGAAGATGAGCTTTATGATCAAGCTGTTGCCCTCGTGGCCCGTGAAGGCAAAGCTTCAACTAGTTTTGTGCAAAGGCACCTTCAGATTGGTTATAATAGAGCAGCCCGTATAATTGAGCAGATGGAAAATGAAGGTGTAATAAGTTCAGCCAATCGTGTAGGAAAAAGAGAGGTGCTTGTTAGCAATCACGGACAGATAAACTAAAATCTTAAAGCTATTTAGAGACTAGCTGTAAATGGATGAGAACCCTCTGATGCTAAAAATAATGAGACACTCATATTGCTTAAAAACTCTCATATATCGACTTATTTTATTTGTATGTGTCTTTTTATTGGTCTTTTATTTTCAAAATGACAAAATAGCTTTGTCTCAGACCACAGGCTTTGATACCAATCAAATTAAAGATCTTGAACGGATCGAAAATTATTTAAATGCCTTTAAATCACTCGATAGTCGCTTCATCCAATCATCTAAACAGGGAATAGCCTATGGAAGACTAATTATTCTGCGCCCTAATTCTTTGCGTATAGAATATGATCTTCCAGTCCCAGTGCTTATGATAGCTAAAGGTGGGACCTTAATGTATTACGACAAATCACTTCAACAAACTAGCTATCTCCCAGTAGACCAGACACCTGCGGCTTTCTTTTTAAAGGATAAGATTGATATTTTCACCGATTTTAATATTACTAGTATCGAACGAGGACCAAAATCGATTCGAATAACAATTGTTCAAAGAGATAATAGTTTTACTGGAAGAGTAACACTCGCTTTTGAGGATGCTCCTCTTCGTTTAGCAAAATGGCAAATAAAAGACCCTCAAGGAAATATAGCCGATGTTATGCTACAAGAACCCAGATTTAATATAAAAGTGGACGAAAGGCTGTTTTCTTTGTTAGATCCCACCTCTGATATGCCCGATGAAAAAAGGGAATAATGTCTCTAAATATGTCCAATTTTATTTCCAGATGGATTAAAAGGAAAGAATATGAACCGCTTAAAAAGCATGGATAGTCCATGTCCCTTAATAGGTGTTTCAGGCGAATTAAAAGACTTCAACGGGTTTGACGTTCAAGCTGCGGGTCATAAGTATGTTTATAGCGTGGTAGAAGCATTCAACGGTATTCCAATTATTTTACCGGCCCTAGGCATCCCAGAACCAAAAAATACTAGTAACGTTCTTGAACTTCTTAATCGTATGGACGGAATAGTCTTGACCGGAGGACGAGCAAATGTCGAGCCACATCATTATGGAGGTGAACCCTTCCGTCCCGAGACACACCGTGACCCAGTAAGAGATGCGATGACTCTTCCACTCGTAAAGAGCGCAATCGAATTATCGGTGCCAATTTTAGGAATTTGCAGGGGCATTCAAGAAATCAATGTAGCACTGGGAGGCACCTTATATCCTTATTTATGGGAAGTTGAAGGAAAAAATGATCATCGTATGCCTAAAACAGATATAATGGAAAACAGGTTCGCCCCTCGTCATAATATCTCACTTACTGCAGACGGACTATTTTTTCATATAGCTGAAAAGGCAGGAATTAATAAAAATCAGATAATGGTCAACTCACTTCACGGCCAAGCAATTAATAAATTAGCTGATGGTCTTAAAATAGAAGCCCTCAGTGACGACGGTGTTATAGAAGGAGTTTCTATGCCAAAGGCAAAAAGTTTTGTAGTAGGGGTTCAGTGGCATGCCGAGTTTAGAGTGACTGAACATCCGTTCAATATGGCACTTTATTCAGAATTTGGTGATGCTGCCAAAAGAAGAGCAATTGATAGGGTTAAACGATCGACTGCCGTCTAAATAGATTAGTTAAACAACCATTATAATAATAATTTCTCTAAAGATTAAGAACAACTAATAACAATCAAGGTAATTTTATGAGAGTTGCTACCTGGAATATAAACTCGGTAAGGCTAAGAATTCAGCTTGTTAAAGATCTATTATTAAAAAATAAAATAGACGTTTTATGCCTTCAGGAAACAAAAGTGATGAATCACCTTTTCCCCCATGATGAATTAAGCGACATTTTTTTTCATCAACATGTAATAGGAATGAAATCTTATAATGGAGTGGCTATTTTATCGAAAATTCCTTTTGTCTCCACAGGAAGCATTGATTGGTGTAACCGTTCCGACGCCAGGCACGCCAGCGCTCTCTTCAATAATGGTATCGAGCTTCACAACTTTTATGTGCCAGCCGGAGGAGACGAACCAGATCCAGCCATAAATGATAAATTCGCCCATAAACTTCAATTCATTAGAGAAATGGCAGAATGGGGAAAACGAAATAATGATAATGATGCAAAAAAAATTTTATTAGGGGACCTTAATATAGCCCCGTTGGAGAATGATGTCTGGTCTCATAAACAACTTTTAAAAGTTGTCAGCCATACACCTATAGAGATTGAGTATCTGGAAAAACTAAAATTAAGCCAAAACTGGGTAGACGCCGTACGACACTTTATTCCATCCACTGAAAAACTATATAGTTGGTGGAGTTATAGAGCGCGCGACTGGAAAAAATCAAATCGAGGAAGACGTCTCGACCATATATGGGTCACACCGGCTTTAACTAAACATCTTAGTTCAGCTTCCGTGCTATCTGAAGTTAGAGGATGGCACAAACCATCAGATCACGTCCCAGTAATTTTAAACATTAAAATCTAAAGTAGCTCAAGTATGACACCTTTAGTCTGAGAACTAAATTAGAACGTAATTTTATATGTAAAAAGAGTAAACAATACTTATCAGAATGAAATATATATTTTAGAGAGGCTTTTTAGTAAAAAATGTTACACGAGTTACGCTACTCTGCTTCATCTCTTAATAGTGATATACTTAAAAGCCTAATAGGGTTTTTCTTATGTATAGCACCCATCCTGCTAGTTAAGATGATGCCCTGGATAATGATAATTCTCTTTTGCTCTGCAGGTGTTTTTGTCGTTTTTGGGGGAAGAGCTTGGTCTAGAAAGTACACAAAAGTGATTGTTGATGAAACAGGCGTTACAGTGAAAGGATTTATGAGTGCTTATATCAAGTGGCAGGACCTTAATCATTTAAAGCTTAGTTATTATTCTACACGTAGAAGCCGAAAAAATGGTTGGATGCAGCTTCAACTAAAAAGCATAAGTCAAGGATTTACAATTGATTCAAATTTGTATGGGTTCGAAGATTTATGCCAAAAAGCCTACAGTTCAGCAACTAATAATGATTTGGAACTAACTGTCAGCACTCGTAGAAATCTGGCGGAATTGGGAATCTTAAAAATTAACAATCCTACCCTGAAGTAGATAATGTCAAGACCAAATACTCAAAGGGTTTCGACTAATTGGACAGGAGTTAGCTACGGAATTGTCCTTGGTTTCGTTGCGGCTTATTTTCAATTTAAGATCCCTCCTGTGCTGCCCATACTTCTTAACGACCATAATTACGATAAATTTATAGCCGGTGGATTTATGTCTATTTTTGCAATCGCAGGAATGATTATAAGTGTAAGTATTGGTAAACAAATAACAAAACATGGAGCTATTAAATATTTAGGTGGAGCTTTCATTCTCTTGATGACGGGCAGTATTCTTGGTCTCTTGGCCCCGGAAAGTGGTACTGTAATGCTCTTATCTCGAATGATAGAAGGATTCGGAGCTGCTGTATTGGCAGTATGTATGCCCGCTTTTGCTAATATGAACGCAGGTCCACGTCATTTACCAATAATAATTGCTTTACAAGCAACGTGGATTCCTGTTGGTCAATTAATAGCAAATTTAATCGCTCAACCCGCCGTCGCAATAGGAGAATGGCAACCAGTTTGGTGGACTGGGATTTTTGCAACAATAGCGATTGGTACATGGACGCTATTTTTAATTCGATCAAACAGAGTTGACTTTGGATCACAAGTTGAAGAGCTTAAAAACTCTGAGACTATTAAAATCCAACCAATTAAAAAAGAAGAAAAGAAAAAACTATACCTGGCAAGCGTATTATTTTTTCTTTGGCAAGCCCAGTTTATGGCTTACTTCACGTGGCTTCCAGTTTATCTAGTTGACGTTCGAGACTTTACTGCAGATGACGCCGTTATGATTAATCAGATCCCGGTCATAATCTTATTACTATTTGCTCTAATCACAGGATTGATTCTTAAATCTGGAGTAGGTGTTTTCCCCTTACTTGTTTCTTCATTGACTTTACAAGCCGTTTCCTGGTTTCTTATCCCTATAGCCGATAATTTGTTTATAGGAACTCTTAGTTTAGTTGCCTGGGGAATAGCTGCTGGAATAACACCTACTTGCCTGTGGTCTCTTCCCTCTGTTTTGCTTGGAGGGCATCGAGCAGATACCCAGGCATTTGCTTTGGTTTTAACTGGCCGTTATCTGGGTATTTTGGCTGGACCGCTTATCGCAGTAGCAGTCTATAAAATTACTGAGAATTGGATATCAGCAGCATTTACATTTGGGGGAATTACTATTATTTGCTCCTTGGCTACCCTGTATCTAGGAAAATTGGTGAAAAGTACTCTCTAGACTTATGCGCTTCTAGCAAATGAGTCGGTAACCTCCGGATTCAGTCACAAGTATAGAAGCACTAGACGGATCGCTTTCAATTTTTTTTCTTAATCTATAAATGTGAGTTTCCAAAGTATGGGTCGTCACTTCCGCATTATATCCCCAAACTTCAACAAGAAGCTGTTCTCTGCTTACGACTTTATCTCCTGCATAGTAGAGATATTTCAGTATAGCTATTTCTTTTTCTGTGAGGTGAACTTTCGTGCCTTCTTTATCTACGAGTAATTTTTGCATAGGCTTGAACGTGAATTGATCTATACTAAAGATTGCATTTTCGCTTTGCTCAAACTCTCGTAGCTGCGTCCTTAAAGAATTTAAGAGATCTCGCAAGCGAAATGGTTTAATTAACAATTCATTAACTAATGATTTAGGATTCAATTTTCTAAAATTATTATCTATTTTATTGGATATAATAATTATTGGTGTCTTAATGTTCTTGTCTCGGATCGCTTTACATAACTCGATGCCATCACCCTGAACCGGATGCAATATAATTGCATCAAAAAATTCAATTTTAGCAGCTTGAAAAGCTTCCTCAGAAGTTTTAGCTTCACGTGGAAAAAACTCATCATTTATCAAAAGTTGTTCAACAAGACAGCTCCGGAATATGTCATCTTCTATCAGTAACAGGATTTTTTTTCCTTTATTCATTAATCCTTGTCCATGTATTTAAATAATAACAAATAGCGAATTATACGGTTCCAAGTTATCTTGAAAAGCTATGTCCTGATTAAGCTAACTTACATTGCTATATTACAAACCCTAGTAACACTGCGAACAATTTTTTTGGCTCAATATATGTTTTTATAGTAATAAACACTCAACAATCAGTTTTTTAAAAAAGTTTAGTCTCCTATGTTTATGTTCCTAAATAACTTTTTAGCACTATAGGTAATGGTAATATTAATGAGTAACAATAAATCAAATTATAAAACAAAAAAAAGCGTTACACTTCTACCATCAATGCTACAATCTGTTGAGAGAGCAATTGCGGATCTAAGAAGAGGATCAATAGTCATTATTGCTGGAAATGAGCACGCCCTGTTAGTCCAATCGGCTGAAGGACTAACAAGAGAAGCCCTTGCTAAGATTTCTGCCCTATCAAAAGAAAACCCATCATTACTAATAACAGCGAGGAGAGCATCAATTTTGGGTCTAATGAACGACTCCAAAGGGGCTGTTAGAATAAGCCTGGGAGACGAAATTACAGCTGAGCTAGTAAGAATGATGGCCGACCCTAACGGACCTCAGCCCCAAATAGGACCTTCAGCTTTATCCATAGCGAGAATTGATCCAGACACTGCACCTGGTTCAGCAGAATTGGGAGCAATTGAAATTGCTAAACTATCTAGATTGTTGCCTGCAACAGTTGTTGCAACAATCCCCAATGAAAGACTTAGCTATTTATCGTCATGGGCTGAGAGTGAAGCTCTTTTAGCTGTAGAATTAGAGGACATAAGATTATACCGCACCTCGGAAGCTCGCACTCTTCAAAATGTTTGCGAAGCAGAGGTTCCTCTTACAGAATCAGAGACAACAAAAATCATAGCTTTTCGTCCACCCGACGGAGGAAGAGAGCATCTAGCAATAGTAATAGGGAAGATAGAAACCGATCAGGCTGTTTTAATAAGAATACATTCCGAATGTTTCACTGGTGATCTTCTCGCTAGCTTAAGATGCGATTGCGGAGATCAGCTTCGCGGTGCAGTAGCCGAAATTAACAAAGCTGGGGGAGGAGTGCTTTTATATATGGCCCAAGAGGGCAGAGGAATTGGACTAGTCAATAAACTTAGAGCCTACGAATTACAAGACAAGGGTTTTGATACTCTTGATGCAAATGAACAACTCGGTTTTGATTACGATGAAAGAATCTACCAACCTGCAGCTGAGATTCTTAATCAGTTAGAAATCTCCAAGGTAAAAATAATGACAAATAACCCACAAAAAGTCAGTGCCCTAGAAGAGGAGGGTATTGAAGTGTGTGAAAGAGTAACACATTCTTTTCCGTCCAACCGTCATAACGAAAGATATATAGCAACAAAGCAGGGGCGTGGCGGTCATTTATCTTAAATTCGTTTTTAGGAAGCCCTAATGAAACTTAATTTATTTGAGATATCAGTATAAAGAAATCAGTGTTATACCTTCACTCAGTCGAACAAAGCCGAGGCCTTTTGCATTTTAAGGGTAATAATTACAAGTGTGCTCTGGGCAAAAGTGGTGTCCGAACTGAAAAAAAAGAAGGTGACGGAGCAACACCGATTGGTAAGTTCTTTTTAAGACGGGCTTTCTATCGACCAGATCGACTGATAGCGCCCAGAAGTGAGTTGCCGATAAATCGCCTAACCCCAGCAGATGCATGGTGTGATGACCCAAATCATTATCAATATAATCAATTAGTGAAAAAGCCATTCAAAGGATCACATGAAGAGTTATGGAGGGTAGACAACCTTTATGACCTAATAATTGTCTTTGGATATAATGATAACCCTCCTCAGCCGTATAAAGGTAGCGCAATATTTATTCACTGCACCACTAAAGAATATAAGCCTACTAAGGGTTGCATAGCTCTTATTCTTTCAGATCTTTTGACTATTTTACCCGAAGTTTCTACAAATTTTACACTCGATATATGCTCGACAAAAGACCTAACTAGTTAAAGGTTCTCTCTTCTGCCGAAAATGCCCGTTCCAACCCTTACATGAGTAGCACCAAGCGAAACTGCTATTTCAAAATCGGCGCTCATTCCCATACTAAATAGTCTAATATTGTTTCTCTCACCAATTTGTTTTAAAAGTGCGAAATGAGGAGCAACTGGCTCATTAATCGGAGGAATACACATTAAACCTGTTAGAGGTAATCCCGCAGATCGACAATAGCTAATAAAACCATCTGAATCCTCAGGCCAGATACCAGCTTTCTGATCCTCTTCCCCGGTATTTATTTGTACAAAACAGTTTCTAGAAACATTCTTCTTCTTGAAAGATTTAATAAGACTGTCAACAAGTTTAGGTCTATCAACTGTTTGAATGATATCGAACAAATCAACTGCCAAGTCTACTTTATTTGTTTGTAGGGGGCCTATTAAATGAAGCTCCAGATTATCATACAAATTCCGTCTATGCGACCAATGCATTTGGGCTTCTTGCACCCTATTTTCTCCATACACCTTTTGACCAGCCTCAAGGGCCGCATCGATTCTGCATGCCGGTTGTCCCTTGCTAACAGCTATTAGGGTAATTTCATGCAACTTTCTGTCAGATTTTTGGGCTATAATATCAATGCGATGTCTTGTCTCATTTATATTATTAGCGATATTCTCACTCATATTTCTTCCATAAAGTCGAACTCAGAATTTTATTATTTCAAATAAAGTATTATATTAGGGACTATGACAAATAAAAACATAACATTTGCTAACCTTATAGCACCAATATCAGAAGATGAATTTTTTAAAAAATTTCATGATACTAAGTTTTTGCATATTAGGTCAGAAAACACAGAAAAGTTTACCAACATTATGTCTTGGGACATTCTAACAAATATGCTCAATATGACTTCTGTCTGGAGTCCTACTTCATTGGGGTTATACTTGGACACCAAGCCTATTCCTTCAGATCAATATTGTCGTCCTGCAATTGATAGAAATAATAATCCTGGTCTTCAGCCAGACGCAGAAAAAGTCATAGCTTTTCTAAGGCAAGGAGCCTCCTTAGTGGCTAATGACGTCGACGCTTTGAATCCTGGCAGTGCAGGGGCAGCAAACGCGCTGGAGAGTCGACTGGGAGGGCGGGTTCAAGCAAATCTTTATTGCTCATGGAACCAGCATCAAGCTTTTGACACTCATTTTGATAGTCATGAAGTTTTCGCAATGCATATTGCTGGTGAAAAAGTTTGGCGCATATATGAAGGTAGACTCGAAAATCCAATCGCCGATGAAACAACAAAAAGATTGGGGGCAGAATTTCATCATAAACAGCGCGGACAAGTTGTAGCCGAAATAACCCTTAAACCAGGCGATTTACTTTACATCCCTCGAGGTCAATACCACGATGCGTTAGCATCTAGTGAAGCAGCGATGCATTTAACATTCGGTTTAACGCATATTATAGGGTATGACGTTTTACAAATACTATTTGAAACTGCAATGAAAGACCCTCTATTCCGGAGCAATATACCTCTTCCGGAAAAGGGGCCTGTTAGTCAAAAAAAGTGGCTTAAAGAAATTGCAGAGCAGCTTCATTCTATAACAACTAGTGATGAAATATTTGATAAACTTACGAGCTATAAAGATAATTTTCATTATTTTCGAGGTGGATTTGACCTTCCAGGGGATATCTTAGAACATAAGTCTGAGAAACGCTTTAAAGTCGTAGTTCGCAGCCTTAAAATTAAAAAAGATAATGGGAAGCAACTACTCAGTAGCGAAAAGGGAGAAGTAGTAGTGCCGAACGAAGTAGCTACACCCCTTAAGTGGATCATAAATCAAGGAAATTTTTCTCTATCTGAGCTAGTTAGGGAAAATCCCTCACTAGATAACGATTCATGTAGAAAATTAATTGAGAATTTATTAAAAATGAAGGCTATCTCATCTGTTTGAATATATCAGTATTAAACCGAAGTGATTTTTAAGTTAATTTCTTCAAATTAAGTAAATTCCTACCGCTGATCTCTGTTGCTTTTATGCCACAGTGCAATGATTTCGTCACATAATAGACACGAAAACGTTGCATTTACCATGGATTCCGAGCTTTTATTGGCTCAAGGCTTCAGTGCGGGGGTCAGGCGATACGTATTTCGTCAGCGCACGCGGAAGTTGAAGAGTCCCTGATGGGATGGAAAAGGACGAAAGTCCAAGATTTATGGAGGTTGGATTAAAATGAATAAAGCACTATTGGCAAGCACAGCTCTTGTAGGCGCTGCCTTGCTTAGCGCGCCGGCTTATGCCGGAACAGTGGGGACGGGTAATAACATGTCCGTCAACATGAATGGTATGATTTGGTTCCAAGGCCACGTTTTAGATGGCGGTGGAGACGGTCACAAGCGTGGTTATGACTTCGATATTCCTGAGGCCGAAGTATGGATCAAAGCTTCTAACAAAGCTAACAATGGCATCACCTATGGTGTTAGAGTAGAGCTAGAAGTTAACACTGACTCAAGCAGCAATGCTGACGAAGTATACGCTTTCCTTAAAGGCGACTTTGGTACAATCGAGATGGGCGATAACGATGGTGTCTCTAACCAGTGGTTAGACGGTGCTTATAAAACCCATGCCGGAATGTCAGGACCATTTGGTGGTCTCGGCGGTATCGCTCCTGTGTTCTTGAGCGCTGGTATGCCTAACTCATTGTCACGTACCGACTGGCAGCCTTGGACCTCAAGTGATCGTACCAAGATTACTTATATAACACCTAAATTCTCAGGTCTCCAAGCTGGTATTTCTTACACTCCTGACGGTGGCGCAAACGGCGCAAGCTTCGGTGAGAAAGATAATAACGGTTCTTGGGAAGACATGATGGAGTTTGGCCTAAGATACAGCAATAAGTTTAACGATGTAGGAGTTAACGCTTCTGTAGTTTACGAATCAGCATCAAAAGAAGCTGGTTCCTCTAACGAAGACATTGATATTCTCGCTGCTGGTGCAAGGTTCAGCTTTGGTGCTGTAAGTATTGGCGCTAACTTCCGAGATAATGGAAACAAAGACTTCACTGCAGCTCAAGTAGCAGCAGGCGCTGATGGCGGTAGCTATTACGCTGTTGGTCTTGGTTACAAAATGGCTGGACTCAAAACGAGTATCTGGTACTCAGCCGGTTCGGATGAGACCTCATCTACGGTTAGCCGTGATGTAACTCGTTGGGGTATTGGTGCTCAGAAAGTTATGGCTAAGGGTTGGTTGCTAAGAGCTGATTATAACAGCCTCGAGTACACCAAAACTGGTGCCACTGACGTAGAGCAGTCAGCGGTCATCCTTACAAACATGTTCTTGTTCTAAAACAATTATAGAACGCAAAGATGGGGCGGCGATTTTATCGTCGCCCTATTTTTTTGTTCGCAATTCTCTGCTATTAATGTGTATATAAATATTTTGGTTTCAGACATAATTACTTCTGGTTTTTAAAACTATGCCATTTAGATTATTAAGAACGATTATTTTTAGCTCGCTGCTGTTACTTACAGCATGTGGAGGCATGTCCATCACATCAGGGGAAGAGGATGAACCAAATGATAGACCTAGTAAAAAATATGGTACATTATTTGGTCAGATAAATCTTGTTGGGCCTAAAGGTGAAGGAAGCCAATCGGGACCTGTGGGTTTAGGAGTGAATGGTTTTTTATGGCGTGCCTCCCTTGATACCCTTTCATTTATGCCCTTAATATCCGCTGATCCATTTGGCGGTGTAATTATCACCGACTGGTATTCTCCACCCAACAATCCAAATGAACGTTTCAAGGTGACAACTTATCTGCTTGGAAGAGAACTGAGATCGGATGGTATTCGTGTGTCGGTATTCAGTCAAAAGAAATTAGATGGACAGGGCTGGGTTACTAGTTCTGCCGAAAAAGATACCGAGACTAAGTTGGAAGATGCGATACTTAACAAAGCCCGTGAACTTCGCATTGCCTATATAAATCAATAAAATATAATCATCTTACTCATTGCTATGAATGACTTTAAAAACCCCATAGTTACAAGAAGGGCTTTTTTACATGTCTCGTTATAACTTTCGAGAAATTGAATCTGAATGGCAAGGGATTTGGAACGATCGTGGTTCTTTTGTTGCTAGTGAAGACTTTAAGCAATCAAAATACTATGTTTTGGAAATGTTTCCCTATCCATCTGGACGCATCCATATGGGGCATTTGCGGTGCTACACTCTAGGGGATGTAGTTGCCAGGTATAAAAGAGCTCAAGGGTATAACGTTTTACATCCGATGGGATGGGACGCCTTTGGTTTACCAGCCGAAAATGCTGCAATGGAAAAAAAGGTTCATCCAGCAGAATGGACATACGACAATATTTCAACCATGAGGGTCCAACTGCAGGCAATGGGTCTTTCTATTGACTGGAAAAGAGAAATAGCTACATGTGATCCCGAGTACTATCAACACGAACAAGCTATGTTCCTAGATTTTATGGACCATGATCTAGTTTATCGTAAAAAAGGTTGGGTAAATTGGGATCCTGTAGATCAAACAGTACTTGCTAATGAACAGGTAATAGACGGCAAAGGCTGGAGGTCTGGGGCAGTCATCGAACGCCGTCAACTTTCACAATGGTTCTGCAGAATTACAAACTTTAGTCACGAACTTCTATTGAGCCTAGAAGACCTTCAACGCTGGCCAAATAAAGTAAGAATAATGCAAGAAAATTGGATTGGCCTATCTGAGGGAGCTTACATAGATTTCAAGTTTTCAAATGACAAGCTCAAAAGCCCCTTGCGCGTATTTACGACCAGACCAGATACAATTTTTGGGGCTAGTTTTTGTGCTTTAGCACCCGACCATCCAATATCTGAGCAACTTTCTAACACTAATTCTGATCTAAAGGCTTTTATTGAGGAGTGTCGCAAATTAGGCACTAGCGAAGAGGCAATACAAACTGCAGAAAAGAAGGGCATAGATACTGGATTAAGGGTCTATCATCCCTTTTCAGATGAGGAGCTACCTGTTTATATAGCCAACTTCGTACTTATGGGATATGGAACCGGGGCAATTTTTGGTTGCCCTGCTCATGATCAACGTGACCTAGAATTTGCGAGAGCCTATGGATTACCAGTAAGGCCCGTTGTAGTGCCCCAAAATACAAACCCTAAAGAATTTTGCATACAAGAAGAGGCTTTTGTTGAAGATGGTATATTAGCTAACTCAGAGTTTCTTAATGGATTAAATGTTCCAGAAGCCAAAAAAACCATAATTCAAAAGTTAATTGGCTCTGAAAACGGTGAAAGTACTATCAATTATAGGCTACGTGACTGGTTGATTTCACGTCAAAGATATTGGGGCTGCCCAATTCCTATTATTCATTGTAATAATTGCGGTATAGTTCAAGTTCCACGTGATGATCTTCCTGTAACTTTGCCTACGGATATAGACTTTACTGCACCAGGTAATCCACTTGAGAGACATTTAGAGTGGAAGAGTGTACCTTGCCCATCTTGTGAACAACCAGCTGAGAGGGATACAGATACATTCGATACTTTTATGGACTCATCTTGGTATTTTGCTAGATTTTGTTCTCCAAGTTCTAGTAACCCTGTTGATGCAAAACAAGCTGAGTATTGGCTACCAGTGGATCAGTATATAGGTGGTATTGAACATGCGATACTGCATCTTCTTTATTCAAGGTTTTTTATGAGAGCCATGCTAAAAAGCGGGCATATAAATATTAAAGAACCTTTTCAGGGATTGTTTACCCAGGGAATGGTCAACCATGCTACTTATAAGGATGTAAATGGAGACTGGGTTGAACCGCAAAATATATTGGTCGACGAGGGAGGAAAAGTAGTAAGAGCAGACACAGGTTCTTCTGTAGAAGTTGGACGTGTGGAAAAGATGTCTAAATCTAAGAAGAATACTGTTGATCCAACGGATGTGATAGAAAGTTATGGAGCCGACACAGCTCGTTGGTTTATTCTATCAGATAGTCCTCCTGACCGAGATATGGAGTGGACAAATTCTGGAGTGCAGGGGGCATTTCGATTTATAAACCGGGTAGCCAGGCTAGTATCTGATTGTCAGAGTTCACTGCCAAAGCCAAATTTACCGCCAAATGAAAAATTCTCTGAAGAAGAAAATAAGCTGCGCCAAATTACTCACAAAACAATAGCCGGCGTAACCGAAGACTATGAACGTTTTCATTTTAATAGATCTGTAGCAAGATTATATGAGCTTACAAACGCCATATCAGCCTACGAAATAGAAGAAAGTGATGTAAAACACTCTTGGGTTAAACGAGAGGCATTAGAAACTCTTATTCTGCTCTTAAATCCGATGACACCGCATCTTGCTGAAGAGATGTGGAAACAACTTGGTCACAAAGTTTTATTAGTTGATACCAGATGGCCAACAGCCGATCGCTCATTAGCCATAGACGATGTCATCACAATAGCAATACAAGTTAATGGTAAATTAAGAGGTAAATTAGATATAAAGGCCGGCACTAAAGAAATAAAAGTGCAGGAAGCAGCTAGAGATGTTACAAATGTTAGTTCTACTATAAGTGATCGTCCCATAAAAAAAGTTGTTTTTGTAAAAGATAAGTTGGTTAATTTCGTTGTTTAAACTAATCCCCATATTATTTAGTTTATTTTTCCTCGCGACCTGCGGTTTCGAACCTTTACATATCCAAAAACAAAACACTATTAAACTCTCAGTTTTTTTAAATAGAATACATGTTCTTCCCATTCCTGAAAGGACTGGGCAGCTTTTACGTATAAACTTAACAAACCAGTTGAATCCTAAAGGGCCCTCCGATGAAAATGATTATATTTTAAGTGTTATTTTATCAGAAAAAAAGCGGGATTTAGGAGTTAGAAGAGATGCAACTGCTACGAGAACTGACCTTATAATTACCGCGGAGTATGTTCTTAAAGATATTAAGAAAGGTGCCGCAATAATCTCAGGCACTGTTAAATCAGTTACCAGCTATAATATATTAGATGCAGACTTCGCTAATAGAAGCGCTGAAGAAGACGCCCGTAGAAGAGCCTCTTTACATCTATCAACTGAAATAAGTACAAGGTTAAAAATATTTTTTCATGAGAAATCTCCATAAAGTATCTGTGATAAACTTTTACAAATGAATATCAAGTGAGTAATTACCTAAGAATCATTTCACATATCGACCAAAAATAGATGAAAATATTAGCAACAAGAGTAGAACAATTTATTCACTCTATAGATGCAGAAATACGAGCTGTACTTGTTTATGGTACAGATAATGGTCTTGTACGCGAACGCACTAATCATATAGTTTCCTTGTTCTCGTCTGATCCGTCTGATCCCTTCAATACTGTTGAAATAACTAAAGAAAAGTTAGCAAAAGATAACTCTCACCTTCTAGATGAAGTACTTGCAATTTCTTTTAACGGGGAACGTAGGGTTATACATGTACGTGAGGCAAATGATGATATAACAAACAGTGTATCCGCAGTTTTAGAAGATGAAAGTGCTAATGATCCGATGGCTGGTTTCCTATTAATTGACGCTGGTAACCTTAGTCCTCGATCCTCACTTCGTATTTTATTTGAAAGAAGTGAACAATTTGCAGCTCTACCTTGTTATCCGGATAATGAAAAAAACCTCGAGTTCTTAGTATTAGATATGATTAAGGAAGATGGCAAATCAATTGAAAATTCAGCCCTAAAACTTGTAATTTCCTTATTAGGGTCAGATAGACAAATCAATCGCACAGAAATTGAAAAACTAGTTTTGTTTGCGGGATCGTCAACATTAATTACAGAAGAAATGGTTTTGGTTAGCCTTGGTGATAACTCCGAAAGCTCCAGTGAAGCAGCTGTAATTGCTGCGGCGAATGGAGATTATAAAAATCTTAGTTTACATCTAGAAAAAGTTTGGGCTGATGGGGTAGAACCAATTTCAGTTATTAGACACGCCCAACGTCATTTCCAAAGATTACACTTTGTTCTTGTCCAATTGAAAAGTGGTGTTGAAATAGACAGGGCTCTTAAGCAATTAAAACCTCCTCTTTTTTGGCGTGTTTCCAGGCCATTTCGATCTCAACTAGAATTTTTTTCACTCAGTGCTATTCAAAGCTGTCTTGTAAAGTTGACTGATGCAGAGCTCGCTGCAAAAACAACTGTAATGCCAACTATACTAGCCTGTGACAGAGCCCTAATATCTGTAGCACAAATTTCCAGAAATCAAAGAAATGTTAATAATCAATAGGTTATAAATTATATTAGAGAAATTCTACTATATAGATGGTAACATTAATTAATCTACTGGATTTAATTTTTTCAAGACTATATCTAGCTGATCAAGTGATTTGTACTTAATTGAGATGGTACCAGATGCATCACTAATGCTAGAGCTGTTAATTGTTATCTTCAAGCCAAGAGCATGAGATATCTCTTTTTCCAATGCTATTGTGTCTTGGGTTTTACTTTTTGTTTTTCTGCTACTTGTTGACCTACTATTTTTTGCTGACTGAACTAACTCTTCAGCTTGTCGCACAGAAAGCTGTTTTAAAACGATCTCTTTAGCAAATTTTTCAGCGTTGGTTATGCCAACCAATGTTCTTGCATGGCCTGATGAAAGTTCTCCTGTATCAACATATTTTTGAACTGTATCGGGCAAGGTGAGCAAGCGAAGAGTGTTTGCTATACTGCTTCTACTTTTTCCAACTGATTTTGCTAAATCTTCCTGCGTCTGATAAAACTCATTCATTAATCGCTCGTAGGCTCTAGCCTCTTCTAGAGGCGATAAGTCCTCACGCTGTAAGTTTTCTATTAAGGCAATTTCTAGAGCCTTTTCATCAGATAGCTCTTTAACTATTACTGGCACCTCATGCAACTGGGCCTTTTGTGCAGCTCGCCACCTTCGTTCTCCAGCTATTATCTCGAAGCTCCCTTCAATAAGTGGGGCGCGCCTTACCAGAATAGGCTGCAAGATACCGTTTTCCCTGATTGATTCTTCTAAAGAGGACATATCACCGTCTGAAAAACTTTTTCGTGGTTGGTATTTTCCTGGTGTTAAAAACTCGATTGGAACCAGCTGATTGACACCAAGCTCTTCCGAACCGGAATCATCCCCTAAAAGCGCCGACAGTCCTCTTCCTAGGCCCTTCCTTTGCTCCGCGCTCATGCAGCCTCTCCTTCAGGCAAACGCCCATCACCGCGCAATAATTCAGCCGCTAGGTGCATATAAGCTCGTGCCCCTGTGCAGTGCATATCATAAACAATAGCTGGAAGCCCAAAAGACGGCGCTTCTGAAACTCTAACGTTTCGTGGGATCACCGTTTTGTATACTAACGAGCCAAAATATTCACGAACATCAGCTTCCACAGATTTACACAAATTATTTCTTCCATCATGCATTGTTAAAACAACCCCTTGAATAAATAATTTTGAGTTAAAGGCATTCCTAATTCTCTCAATTGAACGTGATAGCTGACCCAAGCCATCTAGTGCAAAAAATTCACACTGCAGGGGTACTAGGACAGAATCAGCGGCTACCAGCGCATTTAGAGTTAAAAGTCCTAATGCAGGGGGACAATCAATTAAAATATAATTATAAATAGAAAATATTTCTTTCAAGGCAAGCTTTAGGCGTGCCTCACGCTGATTAAGCTCAATCAGCTCGATCTCAGCGCCGGCTAAATCAGCACTTGCGGGAACAATCTCTAGTCCAGTAATAGCTGTTGGTAAAATTGTGTCTGACAATGTACAATCGCCAATTATTGCAGAATATATTTCTTTTTCTGTGTTTACTTTTTCGACGCCCAATCCAGTTGTGGCATTACCTTGAGGGTCTAAGTCTACCAAAAGAACCCTTAAACCGCTTGCTGCAAGCGCTGTTGCCACATTAATTGCAGTTGTCGTTTTGCCAACACCTCCTTTTTGATTGGCCACAGCTATAATTTTCGTTCGAATAGGCTCTTTTTCCTGACTTAATTCACTTTTAGGTATTTCAGCAGACACGGTTGAACTCCTTTACACACACTATAGTGCCCTCAGGGCTCGAAAGACTAGGGAACAATTCATATTTAATATCCCAAAAGTGTTTCGCGTCGGTCAATTCATCTTCCACAGAAGCCCCTTTTAAAAAATAACACTCCCCTCCTGGGAGAACCCAGGGTTCGGAAAGCTCAAGTAAGCGCGTTATAGGTGCAACCGCTCTAGCAGTTACCACATCTGCAGGTGAGGCTTTTATGTCTTCTGCTCTTTCAGCCAGAACGATGGTATTAGAAAAAGTGGCCCGAGACACTTCGCGCAAGAATGCTGCTTTTCTTTTATCTGCCTCAACCAAAGTGACGGAACAACCAGAAATAATGGAGACCACCAGGCCAGGAAACCCTGCCCCACTTCCAAGATCAACAACTGTTTTCATCTGTAGGGGTGTTAATGTACAGATTTGACCACAATCAAGAAAATGCCGCCTCCAAATATCGTTTAATGTTCTAGTACCTACAAGGTTTATAGTTTTTTGCCATTTACGAAGTAGTTTTTCAAAGACTTTTAAGCGATCCATTGTTTCACGTGAAACATTTAACTCTTCAGCCAGATGCGAGCTCGACATCGGGAAATTATCTCGCATGAATTGTCCCTATTTTTAAAGTGTGGTTAATATTTCTTGTATCTTGCCATTTAATATAGATATAGAAATTATGCAGAACGAGCATCTCTCTCAAAACTATTTTCTGACCTCCGAACAAATCGCAGTAAAGCAACCAGAGCAGCTGGGGTCACGCCCGGAATTCTGCCTGCCTGACCTAAAGTAGCAGGGCGAGAAGTTCGCAGCTTATCTTGTACCTCTCTAGAAAGCCCACCAATTTCAGAATAGTTTAAATGTTCAGGTAGGGCTAGGTGTTCATCTCTACGAAACGCCTCAACATCTGCCTTTTGGCGCCTAACATAACCACTGTATAATGATTCAATTTCAAGTCTCTCCGCCAAAGACGATGATAATTTATCAAGTTGAGGCCAAATAGTTATGAGGTCTTTAACAAAAATATTTGGATACGATAACAATTCAAAGGCAGTCCGTCGAACACCATCTTGATTGATAAGCATACCGTTTTTTTTCAAAATATTCGGTGTTGTAGTTAGTGAACTTAGCACTGACCTTGCCTCAGCTAACTCAGATGCCTTGCTAGTAAAAACTGCCTCTCTCTCGTGACCCACACAACCGAATAATAACCCCCGTGGAGTTAAGCGTTCATCTGCATTATCAGCTCTCAATAAAAGCCTATATTCTGCACGTGACGTGAACATCCTATAAGGTTCATCAACTCCTCTTGTAACCAGGTCATCAATCATAACGCCCATGTACGCTTCAGCTCTATCAAGTATAAAATCATTTGAGTTTTTAGAGGCAGCATTCAATCCAGCTATTAACCCTTGAGCCGCAGCTTCTTCGTAACCGGTCGTGCCGTTGATCTGACCAGCTAGGAATAACCCTGGAATCCTTCTGGGTTCAAGTGTTGCCCGCAGCTCTCTTGGGTCT
>JAKUPN010000002.1:0-234922 GCA_022449545.1 Alphaproteobacteria bacterium
ATGAGAGATGTTCCCGTCACGCCGTTGTTTGACCCCTCTGTTGCGGCAAGCCCCTTTACTTCGCCTTCTCCAAATTTATCTCCGGGTTTACCTCTTTGAATTTCCCATGAGTAAGCAATCCATTGTGCTACGCTACCTCCAGCTGCTGGAACGATCCCCATAATTAATCCTGTTATCCAGCCCCGGAACAGCGACCACCTGCAGTGAATGATTTCACTAACGCGGGGCCATATATTCCAGCTTAGTTTAGATACTCCTGAAATATTAGATTTTGGGCTTCCTTCGCACAAAGTTAGGGCCTGAGCAAATGCAAAGAGGCCTATTACTGCTGGCAGAATACCTACTCCAGACATTAGTCCTGTCATACCATAGGTAAAACGAGGAAATGCAGTAGCAGCATCAATACCAATTGTGCTAACGAATAAACCGAAAAGTCCAGCGATAAGCCCCCTCAATACTGCTCCAAATGAAACTGCGGCGATAGCTGTAAGGCCCAGAAGGGCCACAACGAAATATTCAGAGGGTCCAAAAAGAAGCGAAACTGTAGCGAGTGGTGGGGCAAGCCACAAAAGCACAAAACCACTTATTATTCCCCCCATTACAGAAGCAAATGTCGACATACGAATTGCTTCTATAGCTCTGCCTCGCTTGGTCATTTCATAGCCTTCAATAGACGAAGCAGCTGAAGCTGACGTGCCAGGAGCACGAAGTAATATTGCGGTGAAAGAACCGCCATATATGCCTGCCGCGTAAGTAGCAACCATTAATATTAGAGCTGTTTCTGGAGGCCATTCAAAGGAAATCGGTATCATTAAGGCAATCGCCATCGGTGGTCCCAGCCCAGGGATAGCTCCAACAATAAGGCCAACTATAATTCCTAAAAACATTGCGCCTAAGTTTGCTAAAGATATCACGTTGACAAGGAAATCAAGGCTTTCCATTTGATAATTCTCTTATTTGTTTATGTGTTATTGACCTGGAGCCACACTTTAAAAAAGTATTCCTTCAGGAAGATACGCGTCTAATGCTATCGAAAAAAACAGATATACCAGCGGGAAAAGAATAATAGCAGTTAGAAATATATATTTGTGATTACGCAATCCTGTCAAATAGGCTGCAATAAAAAAGAAAACCACTGAAGAGACATAAAAACCCAATTTGAATATAGCAAAACAGTATACAATGCTTGTCACCATAACTGCTACAGGCTTCCAAGCCTTATATGTAAATTCAAAGTAAACATTTCCTTCTAATTTTTTTTTGTTGCTCTCAAGAAATGTTCTAGCAAAAATTAACGCAGCCAAGAGCGCGACAGAAATTTCGGCAAATTGAGGGAAGGATCCTGCCCTTTGTGGCAATCCTGTAGATTGCGTATAAAGTATAGCTGCAACGATTATTAAACACACAGCTACAAGACGTTCAGCTGCTAGCTTTGACATATGATAAACCCAGTTATAATGACCTTTTTAAAATCTCGCTATTATGAAAATTTAAAACTAAAGGCCTAAGAAATTCCACGCCCCACCTGGTTGAGGTAGGACGTGGATAAAAAATGTCTTCAGATTTTCTATATTTTATTGAACACCTTTTTGTTTCCAATAAGCAGCCTGTTCAGCAACTTTTTGGCCACCGTTGAGAAGCTTCCACATGCCTTCACCCTCAGCAAACATTAGGTGATTTCTGTTCGCGACTTCTTTCTGAATGTATTCAGGATTGTTCATTGCCCGCTTTATAGCAGCCAGATAAACTCCTCTTTTTTCCTCAGATAAACCATTAGCCGTTGCAAGCGTGCGTCCAGCATAAGTTATATTAACTTTTCCAGTTACTTCTTGGAAAGTTGGTACACTTGGGAGTGGTCCCCATGGATCGGGGTGTAAAACAGCGATGGGTCTTAGCTTACGTTCTAAAATACTATTTATGAAATAGCCAACGTTCGCGGCTACCATATCGACATGTTTTCCGAGTAATAACTGAATTTTCGAATTATCACCTTTGCTGGTTATAAATTTTGCTTTAAAGCCAGGGACGGCTTGCTGAGCAAAGGCCACTCCAATGTGATCGTCACTTCCATAGCTACCAGGCGCCACAACAATTGGCTGTTTGACTGCATATTCTAATACGTCATTAAGATCTTTAAATCTTTCGTCGTCCCATCGGACAAGCCAAAGGCCTGGATCATAAGAGTGCCAAGCTAAAAAGTTGAACGATTTTAAGGTTTCTTTCCGTTTCATAGCTGGATTGAGGAAAGAAAACACGTGAGGAATATTGACAACAGCTAGCTTATGATCGTCTTTTTTAGGATTCCATTCGTTAGCAACTTGGCTCCAAGAAACCCAGCCACCTCCGCCGGCAACGTTGGTTACTTTAACTGGTACCCCTAGCTCTTTACTAAGGTACGGGGCAAATAGGCGAAAAGTTCGGTCTGCACCCCCTCCAGGGGCAAAGGGAACCTGTATACTTACGGGTCCACCTGGGAACTTTGCTTGGGCTCCGGTTGTTCCAATAAGGCTTATTCCACCTAAAGCCATCACTGCAATAGCAGAGACAATGATTCTCTTAATTTTAAACATAATTATTAACCTCCCTAAAATGTAATTCCTTTTACAGAATTAAAAGAAAACTATTTAACACTGCCTTTAAACTCTACGTGCGTATAACAGTCAAGAGGAAGAGACCTCTGAAAGTAATCTTAGTAAAAAAAACTATTTTAATGCAGATTTTGCAAGTTTTTTTGTTTGGGCATTGAGGTTTATGTAAATTATCCATAAAGTGCTACTATACTCCAGAAGTAAATTATCTTAATTTGTATTTCGTATTATAGAATTGTTTGGTTTTTTTTAAGGGAGGAACAAGAATGAAAACCATTAAATGGTCGGATTTTTCTCGTAGACAGATCATGAAAGCAGGCGCAGTGGCTGCTGCAACAGGCGTTATGCCGTCTCTTGCATATGGTGGTGCTGAGGAAGATCGTATAATTAAACAAGCGAAAAAACTAGGTGCCGCTGAAGTAACAGGTATCCTTTGGTCAAACTATCAGGTTGCTATCGCTTCATCTGTAGGAGCTTTTAAAGAAGCAACGGGCATTAGCTTACCTAAAATCCAGGATATAAGTACGTTTGATATTCCACAGCGTGCAATGGCTGAAGCACTTTCCAAGTCACCTGAATTCGATTTCTTTCATCTAGACTCAAATATGATTCCATCGTTGGCGTCGGCAGGGCTTTTAGAACCCCTAGATCCATATATGGAAGCCGCTGGCTTTAAGATTAATGCGGTTGGTGATTTTGGTAAGTTTATGACCTATAAGGGCAAGACTTACGGTATACCTACGGACGGTAATGTACACGTTCAGTTTGTTCGTAAGGATCTTTTCGAAGATGCAGATGAGCGTAAGAAGTTTGCTGATAAACATGGTCGCCCAATGACATGGCCGAAGACGTGGGAAGAAGAACTAGAGCTTATGAATTTCTTCACACGACCAGATGACAATCTTTGGGGCTCTGCCAACTTGCGTGATCGGGGTTCTAGTATTGCATGGTTCTATATGTATTTTTATAGTGCTGGAGGCTTCCCATTTGATGATGATATGAATCCAACTCTTAATAATGATGCTGGTGAGTATGCTATACAAACTTTCCTAAATCAGAAGTCAGCCTCTCATCCAGAAGCTGCAGGTTGGGGTACTCCCCAAATGATCCCAAGGATCATTAACGGTAATGCTTTTGCTTGCCAGTATTGGGATGGAATCATTGCTTTAGCAGAGAATCCAAAAAAATCTAAGACTGCTGGTAAATGGAGCTATGGATTGGTTCCTGGGTCTAAGTTCAGTGGTAAATTGGTTCATCGATCAGTTTCTATGCCGGTCGTATCAATAGTTGTTAACAGACATAGCCCACGTAAGGCTCAAATGGCTCACTTGGCCATGTATCTCGCAACAGCGAAAAACAGTGCAGAAATCGTAGGTGATCCAGTAAACACATTCCATGACCCGTGGCACGTAGATCACTTCAAGCCAGGTTCCAAGCCTTTTAATACATATACGGCAGCCGGCATGAATGCGATTGAGCGGAACTTAAAAGTTACTACACCGCCAATCTATCTAACTGGCCTCCTTGAGTTCGAAACTGAACTGAAGAGAAATATTTCTGAAGCTTATACTGGTGACAAAAAAGCCAGCGCGGTGGTTAAAGATACCGAAGCGGCTTGGAAACGAACGGTACGTAGAATAGGAAAGAGAAAACTAAAAGAAGAGCTGAAAACTTATAAATCACTTTTCCCATCGGTTGATAGCGCTTGATGAAATAGTTTTCTGCTAATTAATATTAGCGAATTAAAGGGGGTGACTTTATTAGTCACCCCCTTTTTTCAATTATTGTCATGACTCAGATAAAAAATTTATTCATTTTATTAAGAATAAATCGTTTCAGAACAATAGGTACGAATGAATTTTAATATATCCACATCTAGTACAAGCCGTCTTGCAATATTGGCAGCTCTTGCTGCATGTTTATCGACCTCAATTGGGGGCTCCTCATTTGTTGCTATGAGATTTCTCGTTACTGAAACAGATCCAGTAACAATCGCGTTTTTACGTAATCTTGGTGGAGCTATTGTTTTGGCTCCCTTAGCATTTATCTTCATTCGAAAATGGCCCGGTCCGCGTGAATTGGTCGCAATTGCTATAATGGGGTCACTCTTTTTCTGTGGGTTGCAATTTGTTTTTGCCAACGCTTTGTCTTTTACTACGTCGGGTAGGGCGGCTCTAACCTATATGACTGCGCCATTTATGACTTTAGTATTGGCGTCAATTTTTCATGCAGAGAAGGCAACATGGCTAAAAATAGTTGGTGTAGCTATCGCCACCTTGGGTGTTTTTGTGGCTCTATGGCAATCATCTTCTATAGCTCCACCTAGGGCTTGGATTGGGGATCTATTAGTTTTATTAGGAGCACTGATTTCAGCCAGTTTTAATGTTTGGTCAAGTCGATGGTTAAGATTACATGATCCACTGGCAGTTGCGGTAATAGGGCTTTTACCAGGCACCCTTTTATTGTTTTTTCTTGCTCAAGCTATGGATGCTCCCACCTTTACACCTCACTTGTCTTCGATTGGTTGGCTTGCAGCAGGTTTTCTTGGTTTGTTCGGAGCTGCATTATCTTATATGCTCTGGCTTTGGGCCCTTCGTCATACGACGCCAACTCTTGTGGCTGTTGCTCTGGCCTTGAACCCCATGATGGCTCTAACTTGGGGTGCTTTACTACTTGGTGAGTTAGTCACCGTTTCTATGGTAGCAGGGTTTCTATTAGTTCTTTTAGGTATTGCAATCAGTAACTGGCACTTGGAATAGTTCTATTAATGAATGAAGTAAGTCTATGATTTTTAGAGACCCCATCAATCGATCTGTATTTTCATGGTGTATTTACGATTGGGCTAACTCTCCTTTTCCCACAGTAGTTTTAACATTTATTATTCCTGCTTATTTTACTAATGTCGTCGCTGTTAATGCTGAAACTGCGACATCTCAATGGGCCTTTATGATAGGTGTCGCCTCACTGATAATTGCTTTTGTTAGCCCTATTGTTGGGACGATTGCGGATAAAGGCCATCGTCTTAAAAATTGGTTATTTCTGGCTACCACTATTTTGGCATTCATGACAGCAATGCTGTGGTTTGTTAGGCCGATCCACAGTGATGGGATATTATTACTGTTGTTAACTGGAGTGGCCTTAATCGCTTTTGAAATTGCCATGGTTTTTTATAATGCTCTACTGCCAAACTTAGTTTCTTCAAATTATCTAGGGAGGGTTTCTGGCCTGGGTTGGGGGCTGGGCTATATAGGGGGACTTATATGTTTGTTGATTTTGTTAGTTGGATTCATCCAAATTGAAACCCCTCCCTTTGGTTTGGACAAACGTACATTAGAACATATACGTGCTTCTGGCCCTATCGTAGCATTGTGGCTAATAATTTTTAGCCTACCTATATTTTTTTGGACCCAGGAAAGATCTAGATCAACAAAGCCCACTCAAGTTACAAGTGAGTTTGGCTTTTCAAGACTTTTTTCCTCTTTTCGGATGTTGTTAGGCAATAAGAGACTTTCACGTTTTCTTTTAGCCCGGATGATTTTCACAGACGGTATAAATACGCTATTTGCTTTTGGAGGTATTTATGCAGCTGGAACTTTCGGGATGGGCATAAAGGATGTGCTTTTATTTGGGCTGCTTTTAAATGCTACTGCTGGTTTTGGTGCTTTTCTTTTTGGCTGGTTGGACGATAGAATTGGACCTAAAGCCACTATTTTAATAGGTCTATCTTTCATAACATTAATTGGATTGCCAATATTGCTAATAGAGAGCTTGCTCTGGTTTTGGGTTTTAGGCGCTACACTAGGGATTTTTTTTGGTCCTGTGCAATCTGCTAGCCGTTCACTTATGGTAAGGCTAGTTCCACCAGGTGAAGAAGCAGGGATGTTTGGTTTATATGCACTTTCGGGAAAAATTACTTCTTTCGTGGGGCCATGGTTGGTTGGCCTTTTGGTCTTAACTTACGATAGTCAGCGACTTGCACTTTCTATAGTCATACCCTTTTTAATTATTGGCGGCCTTATTCTACTAACTGTTAAAAATCCATCACAAGAGTAGATTTTAGAAAATCAGTTTTTTAATGTGTGAAATTAATGCTTGAAGTGTCTTATTCCTGTGAAGACCATTGCGATACCCGCTTCGTTAGCAGCGTCAATAACCTCCTCATCTCTCACTGAGCCACCTGGCTGAATGACTGAGGTTGCACCTGCCTCTACTGTAGCGAGAAGTCCATCTGGAAATGGAAAAAAAGCATCAGATGCAACAACTGATCCAACGGTTTTTGATCTTGTTTCGCTACTTGCTTCAGCTGCCTCGGAAGCCTTCCATGCAGCAATTCTTGCAGAATCAATACGGCTCATTTGACCTGCTCCGATCCCAACTGTAGCCCCATTATGCGCATATATAATGGCGTTGGATTTAACGTGCTTGCATATTGTGAATGCAAACATCAAATCAGATAATTCTTCTTCTGAGGGTTTTCTTTTTGTGACAAATTGTAAATCTTCTCTTTTTAAGTTGTTGTTGTCCCTATCCTGCACTAGAAGACCGCCGAATATGGGTTTAGCCATTAGTCTGGAGGTTTTAACGTCAAGAGAACCTCGTGTAAGAAGTAAGCGTAAGTTTTGTTTTTTAGAAAAAATAGACAGAGCATCCTCGTCTGCATCTGGGGCGACGACGACTTCTGTAAAAGTTTCTGTAATTGCTTCTGCAGTTTCCCGGTTTAGAGCTCTATTGGACGCAACAATTCCCCCAAAAGCACTGGTTGGGTCGCACGCAAGTGCTGCTCGATAAGCTTTGATAGGATTGTCATTAATTGCTACGCCGCATGGGTTAGCATGTTTAATTATAGCAATTGAAGCTTGTGAAAAGTCAGAAACTATCTCAAGTGCGGCGTCTGCATCAGCTATATTGTTATAACTTAATTCTTTACCCTGAATCAGTTCGGCGTTTGCCACGCAAGGCACATTTGGTTCTTCTATATATAAAGCTGCTCTTTGATGTGGGTTTTCGCCGTATCTAAGTAACGATTTTCTCTTCCCACTAAAGGTAATCTTTTTAGGCAGTTCACCTTTGTGTTTTTGGGATAAGTAAGTGGCCACGGAACTATCGTATGATGCAGTTAGGGAGAATGCTTTCGTGGCCAATCTGGACCTTAAACTTTCGTTTGTACGACCGTTTCTCGATTTCAAAGATTCAATAATTTCTAGATAATCTTCTGGATCTGTTGCTATGGCTACTGATGTATGATTTTTGGCAGCAGCCCTTATCATAGCTGGACCGCCTATATCAATATTTTCAATGCAAACTGAAAATTCCATGCCTTCGGAAACAACTTCCGCAAAAGGGTAGAGATTGATGACTACCAAGTCTATAGATTCTATACCATGAACTTTCATGGAATCTTCATCGTCTGGATTTGCTCTCCTAGCCAGGATTCCCCCATGTATTTTTGGGTGCAATGTTTTGACTCTACCTCCCATAATTTCTGGGAAGCCTGTATGGTCTGCAACATCTTTTACCGACACACCATTTTCTCGTAGCACTTGAGCTGTGCCCCCTGTAGACAATATCTCTATTCCAAACTCTGCAAGGGCTTGACCGAACTCTACTAAACCCGACTTATCTGATACGGAAATTAGTGCACGTTTTATTAATATTTCGGATTCTTTTGGCAACTTATAATAGACCTTTTTTTGGGGTTACAAATTATGAAGAGCGTATAGGATTTATTTAGCAGCAATTAAAGGGGTTGGAACATCTGCAACATACTCCGGCACAAGTTCTTGCAATAAAACTCGGCATACTTCATCATTGTCCGTTTTGGCTATGGCGGTAAGTTTATCAATTTTGTGATCTAACAAATCGTGATCCACTCTTTTAGGTGGTGCTAAAAGTATTGATGAGTTTGAAGTTGGCTGAGTTTCTTCAGTATCATAGAATAGTTCTTCATAAAGTTTTTCTCCTGGCCTTAAACCAGTAAAAACTATTTCTATGTCTTCGTAGGGTTTTTTGCCAGCCAATCTAATCATTTGTTCGGCAAGGGCTAAAATGCGTACAGGTTTGCCCATATCTAGCACAAAAATCTCTCCTAACGCTTTGCTATCCTCAACTCCTAAAACCGATGCTTGAAGCACTAATTCAACCGCTTCTCTGGTCGTCATGAAATAACGAGCCATATTTGGGTCGGTAACTGTAAGAGGCCCTCCTAATGCAAGTTGTTTTTCGAACAAAGGCACTACTGAGCCAGTTGAACCTAAAACATTTCCGAAACGAACTGTTACGAAACGACATCGATGATTAGAGCTATTTTCAAAATTTTGTCGATCGAGAGCCTGGCAATAACTTTCAGCTATTCTTTTAGTAGCCCCCATCACACTGGTGGGGTTTACCGCTTTGTCAGTGGAGATTAAAACCATTGCGTCAACATTGTTTGAGGCGCATAAATCAGCAACAATTTTGGAACCACTGACATTAGTTAAAACTCCCTCACAGGGATGGAGTTCAACAATAGGAACATGCTTGAGGGCTGCTGTGTGGAACACTAATTCGGGATGAAATTCATTAAATATCTCTGTCATTTGTGCTTTATTTCTCACATTAGCTAGGCGCATTGCCCTAGGTTGCAGAGAATTTCTTTGTTTAATCTCTAGGTCAATGGAATATAAGTTATACTCACTATTATCGACTATTATTATTTGAGCGGGGCCTAGGTCTGTCACTTGTCGCGATAATTCGGCTCCTATTGTTCCTCCTGCTCCAGAGATTAGAACACGTTTGCCGGCAATTAATTGTTCCATAGCCGGTCTATCGAGAATAGCCTGCGGTCGTCCCAAGAGGTCTTCTACATCGACTGGCCTGACGTCAAAGGGGTTTACAGAACCAGTCTGAAATTCTGTTAATCTAGGTAAACGGGATAGTGTCATGCCGTTTGCTTGGGCAATATCTAAGAGGTCATGAAGTAGAGTGGGTTCTAGTTCATGTTTTGTTACGATTAATCGTTGAGGGTATATATCTGATAAAGCTAATTGTTTAAGAATAATGGGGAGTTGCTCTGGGGTGCCTAAGACCGGGACACTCCTTATATGACTACCTATTCTTCTTCCTTTTTCGTCTAAAACACCCTCAATTCGATATATACTGCTTCTTTCTCTAGCCATTTCTCTGATAAAGGTTTCCGCTGCGTCTCCTGCCCCGACTAAAAGGACTGGTATGCCAGTTGTTGTACTAGGAAGGGTAGCAAACTCAAAATGACGATCTTTCAGTAAACGAAAAATGAATCTTGGCCCCCCTAATAAAGCTATAAGGACGAACCAATTAATGACAGGAAATGACCTAGGAAGAAATTCGGCTCTGCTCCAAAGAAACATAACAGGAAGAAAAACTAATATAGTTACAGTTACAGCCTTAGTTATTTGTATTGCATCATTTGTAGATGCATAGCGCCAAATACCACGATATAAACCCATGTACCAAAATGCTGAAGCTGCAATTATAGTGAAGGCTATGGTTCCTTGAACAAAAAAGTTTAAAGGAAGTGTATAAATGGCATCGCCCATTCGTAACAATAATGTGAGGACAAATGATATAGCAGCCATAAAGATGTCGTGGGCAAACACTGTTTGTCTTCTATTTAACAGCAGTTTTGAAATCAATTTCATCATTCGTAATTCTCTTAAGCGGCTTATGTTGTTTCTTTCTGACCGCCAATTACCATCCAAGCTAATAAAGCTCCTACGACAATGGCAGCAATTCCAATGAGAATCCACTTCAAAAGGAATGAAGTGGAAGGCATTGTGGAAAACAAGGCAAGACAAACTAGAGCTACGTTTGCAATACCGACTGCGCTAGAGACTTGTGAGTGCGAACGACCACGACTGACAGCTACCTGATAGAAATGCTCTTTATGGGGTTGCCAAACTACCATTCCCTTCATAATACGTTTTATCAGAGTCAAAGTGGAATCAACTAAATAGTAAAATGGTAGTATCAATGCTGCCTGCCAAAACCCGTTTGAAGCCAGATTAAGCAGAAGCCAACCGACTAGAAAACCCATTGGAATGCTGCCAACATCGCCCAAGAATATACGGGCTGGGTGCCAGTTCCATGCCAAGAATCCTATGGCAGCAGCAGCTAGGACTAGTGCTTGCCCATGGCTGGCGTCGAAAGGCATATTAATAGCACCAATTATGTATATACCAAGACCAATAGATAAAGTCTGAATACCTGCAATACCATCGATTCCATCCATAAAGTTAAAAAGATTTATAAACCAAATCCAAATAACGACGCTTAAAATTGTGTCTGGAATAGCACCTATTAATCCTTGAAAGACGGGGCCTGGCAGGAATTCTATGCAAGCTATAACTGCTCCAGACTGCAGTAAAAGGCGACTAATTGGAGAAAGGTCACGTAAATCATCTAAAAACGAAACTACTGTCAATATAATTGCACAAATAATTATTAGCCAACGGATAACTTCGAAGGACTTATTTTGAGGCGGCAACAAAAAATACATAAAAAGCCAAGCTGGGAGAACGGTTGCCACAACACCTATACCTGCACCTAAAGAGGTTGTTTGTGTATGTGAACTGCGTCCATTCGGGTGATCAAGAAGTTTATAGCGTAATGATAGTTTAAAACTATAGCCTACTAATAACCAAGTGATCCCAGTCACAAAAACAGCAGTTATGATGATGTATAAAACTGTCATTTAGTCATTCAAGCTATAATTATTTGTATCTTTTCGAGTAACCATAGCACTATTTGTCAATTGTTTTTCCTAAGACCTTTTTGGTACTTTTTTTAGAGCCCATTTAACCTTAGCAGTTACTCCACTAGGATCAACGGGCTCAAATAAACCAGATAAAACTATTTGTTCGCTTCTACGAACTTCATCTAGACCACCTAAATAAATACTTTCTGCAAGTGACATGGTGCCGCCTTCTGCAACGAAACGCCATCCAAGACCACTGGGGAGACGCAGTAATGCAGCGTTTCCATTTTGCAGTAATGAAACTTGAACGCTGGGATGCAGGTGAAACCTCAAAGAGTATCCGCGGGGCGTTCTCTTACCAATTGATTCCTTTAAAATAAGGTCTTCTCCACGAATGTCATCACCACCAGAATTTATATATATTCGTCTGTTATGTATTAGGCCGAAGATCGGTCTATATCCGTCATGGCTAGCATTAATCCACAGACTTCCATTATTTTCTTTACGATCAACTTTTACGTTGTCTGGTCTGCGACCAACTCTTTTATTTGAAAAAATTTCTGAAGAGTTTGTATCATCTACAACCATTGTTGAATGTGCTGCTGTTGACCTCTCGACCTGAGACCATGAATCACTCGCCCCTAGGCGGGCTCCACAGTTCACTATTATTCTTTCTTTTCCAACAGAGAACTCTATAGCCAAGGTGCTAGCATGTGGATTTAAACTATTTTTTCCTCGTTGAGGAGATGAAGTGTCCATTATTAAAACGGCACGATTGGCGACGAAACGTTCATAACCAGAGTGAGGAGCCGAGTTCAGAGCACGCCCTTTCGAATTGGCTTGGGCCAGTAAATGATCGATCAACCATCCGGGACTTTCTGAACCCCCATTGAATAGAGCTAAACTTCCATCGTTATGACGAAGCATTCTAAGAAAAGGCGCGGCTCTGTCTATCGACGCCATCAAAAATGTGGGGATTTCATTTTGGGTTGCTAGCAAAGCCGTTCTTATGTCAACAAGATGTCTCAGTACTTGAGTTTGCACTAAAGGGTTTCTTGATACATGGCCACCATCAGCTAATATTTGTTGGGAACAAGCACGGTCTAACGCTCTTAATCCCTGTGAAACCCATGAGCTATGTCCTGGCAACGATAGCCCTGCAGTTATTAGTCCTTTTGTGGCGAGGATTAGACCACTGCCACTGGTTCCCCTCGGTAATGTTCGACTGAGATGTTTTGATTGGCGAACTAAGCTTGAAAAGTATTTTTTTCTGTATTCATCATCTGCCGAGTCACAGAAAAAATCATGTTGCCCCAACCAACAGAAAACTCTGTTTCCTATCACATCTGGTCTCCAGGCAACCTCATGCCAATTTGATTGTCTCTTAAGCCAATCATTAACTAAGTTTCTTGCTTGCTGTCTAGCTTTATCACCTCCGAGAGCTCGTAAATCTCTGATCCAGTCGAAACCATGAAGTTCAGCAAGCCATTTTTCACTCATGTTTCCAGGACGCCAAGTGGGCAAATCACCTCGAACCGTTTCACCGAAAAAACTAAATTCCTTATTTAAAATACTTACTCCTCTTTCGGCGTTTCCTGGCCAAGAATCTGGAGGCACTAAAACGAGATCTCGTGGCGAACGTGTAATTAGGCTATATCTATAACCAGGGAGGGCATAAATTAATTTACTAGCGTTATAATGCCAGTCATGGATCTGATTTAAGCTCATATTTCAGCCATCGTTGAATTACGTAAGTCTGCTAAATTTCTAGCATACTTACTAGGGCCGTCGATAAATGCTGCTGTACCTGCTACTAGAATATTAGCTCCAGCATTAACAGCTAGTTTTGCGGTGTTAACGTTTATTCCTCCATCAACTGAAAGATCTATTTTGGTCCCGCCTCTCTCAATATGCTGATCAATTTTTTGACGTACTATTTGTATTTTTTCTATTTGGCTATCTATAAACTTTTGTCCTCCAAAGCCAGGGTTAACAGTCATAACCAAAATTAAATCAACAGAATCCATTATATTCTCTAAAGATGAAGTTGGTGTTGCTGGGTTTAATACAACACCAGCTTTTTTACCCAAATTTCTAACTTTAATAAGGCTATTACCTAGATTGCTGACTGCTTCGGGATGAATCGAGATTATGTCAGCGCCTGCGTGTGCGAATGCTTCAAGGTAAGGGTCAGCAGGTTCAATCATCAAGTGTACATCGAACGGCAATTTGGTGTGCGGCCTTATAGCTTTTACTATAGCAGGGCCAATTGTAAGATTTGGGACAAAATGTCCGTCCATCACATCAATATGAATCCAATCTGCTCCCGCTGCTTCTATGTCATGGATCTCTTGACCGAGCTTTGCAAAGTCAGCAGAAAGAATAGAGGGTGCGATATTAATTTTCGGCAAGTTGGCCATAAATCTTTGGTACCCGATTTAAGCTCTGCGTCGCAAGAGCATTGAGGCAGTATTTAAAAAGTTTGATAATTAAAGCTTTACAAGTCTTGCAATAAAAAAACCATCTACTCCTCCAATTTCATTATAATGGCAGGGTAGAGTTTGAATGTCTCCTTTAGCATTTAGAATATCAGGATCTTGATTTTTTATGCCCTCTATTTCATCTTTAGTTATGGGCAGACGTACGATTCCTTTAAACTCATTAATTATTTTTTCTATCTGAGTTGCCCCCTCTTCCGGTTGAAGGGAACATACCGAGTAAATTAACCTTCCTCCTGGGGTAAGCATGGAAATTGCTGCTCTAATCAAATTTGATTGAGTATTCATTGTAGACTTCATATCTTTGCTTTTTTTTAACCAGGTAATGTCTGGATGTCTCCGAATTGTTCCCGTTGCTGTGCATGGTGCATCTAGCAATATACAATCATACAGTCGATTAGTTCCCAAATCTAAAACATCTGAATTAATTATTGTTGCATTAAGGTTGAGTCTATTCAGGTTTCTTTTCAAAACTCCCAATCTATCTGAAGATATGTCAACAGCAATTACTTCTGCTCCGGCTGCAGCAAGCTGAGCAGTTTTACCTCCAGGTGCCGCACATAAATCAATAACCGTTTGACCTTTAAGGTCGCCGAAAAGTTTAGCGGGTATTGATGCTGCCGTATCTTGGACCCACCAGGCACCCTCTTTATAACCATCCAGTTCTTTGACTAGGCCTCCCGAATATCTTCTAACAGAGCCGGTATTTAATAATATCCCATTTAGGCGTTTTGCCCATTCGTTGGCTGTTTTGTGCTCTGAAATAGTAAAATCCAAAGGAGGTTCATCAAGGTGCGAAGACATAATCGCTTTAGCAATAATAGTGCCATAAGCTTTTTCCCAGCTTTTTTGTAACCAATCTGGTGTATTAAGTTGTTCAGCCTCAGGGTTTTTTTGTAATGCCCAGGAGCCATCAATATTAATTTTATGCAAAACAGCATTAACCAATCCTGCCATTCCACTTAGCCCATTGTTTTTAACTAATTGAACACTACTATTTATAGCTGCGTGTGGAGCAGTTTCTAGGAAAACTAATTGAGCTACCCCTAGTCGCAAAGAGTTTCTTACAAGGCTCTTATTTTTTGATAATTTTTTTGTAAGTCTTTCATCAATTGCTGCATCTATTTGCCCAAGCCGCCTTAGTACTGTTGATACCAAAAGACGTGAAAAGGATCTGTCTCTTGTAGATAGTTTTGTAATTTGTTTTGAGTTTATAATAGCTAAATCAAGAGGAATTTTTTTCCCGAGAACAGAGGCCAATATCTCAAGCGAAACTGCTCGGGACATTAGTCCTAAGTTGTTTTCAAAACTGTTTGGCTTCATGGAGCGCCTGATTGTATCGCTGATAATATATTATTCAGATAATTGTTGTTTTAGGCTGCTGTTCTATCTTTTCGTATATATGCGATTGCACAATGATCAGGGCAATATGGTCTTCCTGGTGCAGTATCATCTCCGCAGAAACTAAAATCAGGATCACTTGGGTCACCGATAGGCCACAAACATTCCTTTACATCACTTATAGGGCGTGATGGTGGTGCCAGAACGCTGGCTTTGCCGTCCCTGCCGTTTTCTGGCACTAACGGCTCTCCGTCAATTACCTCATCAGCCATAGTTCCTCTAAGTGCGCGTGCCTCAAGTGCCCGGCTTATTGCTCTATTACGGCGACTGCGTGAATTTCCTCCACCTCGGATTGGTGACGGCCTGCTCTCAAGCCCTAGCCTGTGAGCTTTCCCAATAACCGCATTCCTGCTTACTCCGCCAAGCTGGACTGCGATTTGGCTTGCACTAAGCCCTTTTGTCCAAAGCTCACGAAGTACCGCTACACGATCGTCTGTCCAAGCCATATCATTCACCTTTTATTTAAAAACGACCAAAAACAAAATCTATAAAAGCTCTCTTACACTAGATCATGTGTTAGCATTGAGCAATAGCACAATATAAGGTAATTACAACAATATTTGGGGATATTTTTCTAAAGCATTAGAACATATAGTAGTTTGAGAGATAGTTCCTGTTCTTCAAACCCTTGATGTGTTCAAAGAGCTTGTTGGCTTTACAATGAACTACGAGACCTTTTTTTTGAATTTTTAGAGCATATATATAGGGACATGAAGAAAAAAACTAAAAATCATCAGCAAGTCGAAAAGATCGGGCTAGAACCTCTTACCAAAAAAAGAGTAAGTGAGAAGTTGCGCTATGTATCAGTTCCCCATAAGGCCAAAAAGGTCAATCAGGCTGTTAGCAAAAAAGAGCTAGGAGGGCCAAAGGGGCCTGAACCAACACGCTATGGAGATTGGGAACGAAATGGGCGTTGCATCGATTTTTAAAAATTTTACTCTAAAATTGAATTTTATCGGTTTTGTCGATTATCCACCAGATCGTTAACAACACTCGGATCTGCAAGGGTTGAGGTGTCGCCTAGTTGATCATGCTCATTAGCAGCAATTTTTCGTAAGATTCTCCTCATAATTTTTCCTGAACGAGTTTTAGGGAGACTAGGTGCCCATTGCAGTAGGTCTGGTGTAGCTATAGGCCCTATTTCTTTTCTGACAAATTGAATAAGTTCGTTTCGTAGCTCATCTGAGGGTTGGCTTTCTAATTTTAAAGTCACATAAGCGTAAATTCCCTGCCCTTTTAAATCATGTGGAAAACCAACAACTGCTGATTCTGCGACAGCATCATGTTCAACCAAAGCGCTTTCAACCTCTGCTGTTCCTAATCTATGGCCGGAGACGTTAATCACATCATCTACACGACCAGTGATCCAATAGTAACCATCTTCATCACGTCGACATCCGTCACCAGTAAAGAAAAGACCATCAAAGGTTTTAAAATATGTATCTATAAAGCGTTGATGATCTCCATAGACAGTTCTCATTTGTCCTGGCCATCCTCCGTCGATACATAGGGTGCCTTCACAGGCGCCTTGAAGAATATTACCGTCATTGTCAACTATGACCGGATTCACACCGAAGAAGGGACGGGTGGCGCTGCCTGGTTTTAGCATTGTCGCCCCTGGAAGGGGTGAGAGCAGTATCCCGCCCGTTTCAGTTTGCCACCAGGTGTCAACGATGGGGCATCGACTTTCTCCTACGATTTCATGGTACCACTGCCACGCTTCAGGGTTTATTGGCTCACCTACAGTCCCTAGTAATCTAATAGACCTACGAGAAGTTTTTTCAACCGGTAGGTTCCCTTCACGCATAAGAGCCCTGATTGCTGTTGGGGCTGTATAATAAATATTTACTTGATGTTTATCACATACTTGCCAATGACGTGATGCATCTGGATAATTTGGCAGCCCTTCGAAAATTAATGTAGTTGCACCATTTGCAAGTGGCCCATAAACAATATAGCTATGGCCGGTTATCCAGCCGCAGTCAGCAGTACACCAATAAATATCTTCATCATGATAATCAAAAACGTATTGATGGGTCATTGAGGCGTAGACCATATAACCACCTGTTGTATGAAGCACTCCCTTAGGTTTTCCAGTTGAGCCAGAGGTATACAAAATGAATAATGGATCTTCGGCACTCATGGGTTCAGGCAAGCATTCGGGTGATTGATCGGCCACTAGATCGTGGTACCAAATGTCTCGATCATCTATCCAGTCAATATCTGCTCCGGAGCGGTTAACAACTATTACCTTATTTATTGTTTTTGGGTCTAGTTTTTCAATTGCTTGGTCGACGTTATGTTTCAGGGGAATTTTTCGTCCACCACGAAAACCCTCATCAGACGTAATAATAAAAGTAGATTCACAATCCTCTATGCGTCCAGCAATAGATTCTGGTGAAAACCCCCCAAATACAACTGAATGTATGGCTCCAATCCTGGCGCAGGCCAACATTGATATTGCTATTTCTGGTATCATTGGAAGGTAAATTGTTACCCTGTCTCCTTTTTTCACACCCACTTCTTTTAGTCCATTAGCGAATCTACAAACCCTATCGTACAGCTCAAGATAAGTGATCTTTTCATCTTGGCCAGGGTCGTCACCTTCCCAAATTATTGCTACCTGATTTCCCCGTTTTTCCAAATGTCTATCTATGCAATTGGCCGATGCATTTAGAATTCCGTCTTCATACCAGGTAATTTTGAGATCAGAAGCTTGAAAAGAGACATTTTTTACTAGTGTATAAGGTTTAATCCAATCAATTCTTTTACCTTGTTCATTCCAAAAGTTTACCGGGTCGTCGATAGAATGATTATACATTTTTGTGTATTCTTCATCATCAACCCAAGCTCGTTCGGCCCAAAACTTTGTTACTGGAAACTTATCGCGTGACATCGGGCTTGCTCTCCTCTTTTTTTCTTCTTTCAATTAGTATCATGGCCTTAAATTCACCCGGAGGTAAATAATCCTTTAACTATATTACGAAACTTGTTGATTAGAAAATATAGAGTTTTTAAAGCGGTTTAGTTTTATTCTCCCAATAGTATGCTTCCATCACTATCCAGGTTTAGAGGTATTTTCATTAATTTTGATCCTACGCAAGGTCCGCTAATACATAGGCCGTCATGTTTACGAAATTTTGCTCCGTGAGTTGAGCATTGAATATATTTTTTCTCAAGATCTAAGAATACATCAGGCTTTAAATCGAGAGGAGATCCTTGGTGGGGGCAGATATTAAAATAACCTTGCACCTCATCGCCATCGGTCACTAAGAGAAGGTCTAAAGACCTATCAGGATCACCTTTTACTATTTTTTTAATTGACAACCCCTTACCTGTCTCGGTGATATCACTAATATGACATATGACTCGTTTATTTCCTCTCATTTCTGGTTGGTATTTTTTGTTGTCAGTCATTTTTTGCTTTCCTAGTGGAATCTCGATCCTGAATTTTATTATCTCGAAAGCTTGAGCCTTAAATCAGATCTCTTCAGCCATTCGGCAGACTTCTGCCCACTCTGAATCAGAAACAGGCTGGACTGAAAGACGAGAATTTTTAACTAAAACCATATCTGATAATCTAGGATTATCTTTAATTTCAGATAAAGTCACCGGTTTTTTAACTCGGCTTACTGCTTTAAGGTCGACCATTCCAAAACGACCACTTTTGTCGGTATGGTCTGGATAGTGTTCTTTGACTACCTCAACGATTCCGATTATTTTTTTTTCATTAACCGAGTGATAAAAGAATCCAAGATCACCGATTTTCATTTTTTTCATATTATTATTTGCTTGATAATTACGTACTCCATCCCAGTGTTCTGTACCCTTTTTTTCATGGTCCTTCCAAGACCAAGTGCTAGGCTCAGATTTAAAAAGCCAGTAAGACATTTCATGGTTCCTTTATAATGCTCATATTTTATCTGATTTGATCAGTTTGTCCCTAATACTTATGTTTCAGATCGAAGTGGACGAGATAGAATCTGAGAGACTGTTTTATCAATATTAGCCTTATTATGTAAAATTTCATTTACTCCTGAGCATATTGGTAACTCAACACCAAGCTCTTTTCCTCTAATACATATAGCTTTTGCAGTATATATTCCTTCTGCTACTGATTTTTGGTTTGCTAAAATTTCATTTACTTTAACCCCTCTTCCGAGTTTTAACCCTACACTATAATTGCGCGATGATTCTGAAGTGCAGGTTAATGTTAGGTCTCCAAGTCCGGAAAGCCCCATTAACGTAGATGGGTCCGCCTTTAGAGCTATGCCAAATCTTACCATTTCAGATAGGCCTCTAGAAATTATTGCAGCTCGCGCATTTTCCCCAAAGTTTTTACCCTTAGCTATTCCACATGCTATGGCTATAACATTTTTAACAGCCCCGCCAATTTGGGCTCCGATTATATCATTTGATGCGTAAGGGCGAAAAGTAGGCGTGCCGAATTCATTAACTAGCTTCTTGGCAGTGTCTAGGTTTTTAGAGGCAATGGTTACAGCTGCCGGTAATCCTCTTGCGACCTCATGGGCAAATGTTGGCCCAGAAAGTATTGCCACAGGAATTTCAGGAACAATATCCTCTATTACCTCGCTGAGTAATTTACCACTTTTTTGTTCTATTCCTTTGGAACATAAGATTAATTTGGTTTCTCTACCAAATTGGTTTTTTGTTGCCATAATGATTTCGCGAACAAATTGTGCTGGGGTAACAAGCAGAACTATATCCTGATTAACTGTTTCAGATAGGGAACTAGTCGAACGGACTGAATCAGGAAAAGTAATACCTGGCAAGAATTCGGGGTTGATCTGCTTATTATTTATAAATTCAACAACATCACTTTCATGCGCTCGTAATAAAACCTCACGTCCTGCCCTTGCTACTGCTATAGCTAATGCAGATCCCCAAGCCCCAGCTCCAATAATTCCAACTTTCATCATTTCTCTATTAGCTCAAATTAATGCGGTAAAATATATATTTTAAGTTTTATTAGATGCCATATGCTTTAATTGCATAAGCCAAAAATCATAAGTTTGCACTATAAGATTTACCCTCTTCCAGGGGCCAGCGAGGCCGGGGAGAAAAGTTAAGATTAGTTTTTTCTCCATTCTGAAGATGTTCTAACGCTGCCCAAGCTATCATTGCTGCATTATCAGTGCATAGAATTGGTGGGGGGGCGATCAAATCTGCTTTATGCATTGTACATACCTCACGTAAGCTATCTCGTAAATATAAATTTGAGGCAACTCCTCCTGCAGCAACCAATACTGGTCTAATTTCAGGAAAAGCCTTTGTAAATTCTTTAAAAGCATTGGTACATCGATCTTTTAAAACATCTGCCACTGCACATTGGAATGAAGCGGCGATGTCGGCTGCTTCGTCAGAAGATAATTTATTTTTACCTAGTTTTACAACTGAGTTGCGGACAGCTGTTTTAAGGCCGGAGAAAGAAAAATCACAACCAGGACGACCAGAAAGCGGTCTCGGTAATGTAAGGCTTTGTGGATTGCCAGTTTTAGCTGCACTTTCTATTGCTGGTCCTCCCGGATAACCTAAGTCAAGTAATTTAGCTGTTTTATCAAATGCTTCGCCGATAGCATCATCTATGGTGCCCCCTAGCTTCTCGTATTGACCAAGCTCTCTAGCAATTAATAGTTGGCAGTGACCGCCAGACACCAATAGCAAAAGGTATGGAAAAGTAACTCCATGAGATAATCGTGCACTAAGAGCATGGCCCTCTAAATGGTTGATGGCTAAAAAAGGAAGTTTGTGGACATCCGCGATTGCTTTGGCAGTCATCACTCCCACCGTTACACCGCCTATTAAGCCTGGACCTCCAGTTACCCCTATACCGCTTAAATCTTGAAAGCTTACATTAGCTATTTTTAAAGCCTTGATAATAACAGCGTTTAAGTATTCGAGGTGTGCTCGAGCCGCTATCTCTGGTACGACACCTCCATAAGGTCTATGTTCTTCAAACTGACTTAGTATTTCGTTTGATAGGATGGTGCGATCTACAGCAACTACAGCAGCAGCAGTTTCATCGCAGCTAGTTTCGATACCGAGAACAATCATATCTGATCATGTAATATTATTTGCAGTTTTTAGTTAGCCAAAGTGGCGATAAAATATTTCTATAATGGTATGCTTTATATATTAATTTTTAGAGCTTATGACGAAATAATGACACTAATACAAATAAAAATTGGAACTCGTGGAAGCCCACTTGCTTTAGCTCAAGCAAATCAGGTGCGTAATTTACTGATTAAAAACAACCCTAACATGCCTGAACCAGTGGTTAAGGTTATTAAAACAACTGGAGACAGTATTACTGATAGTCCTCTAGCAGATTTAGGTGGAAAGGGACTTTTTACAAAAGAGATAGAGATAGAATTAATTGAGGGCAAAATTGATGTTGCTGTTCACTCCATGAAGGATGTTGAATCTTTTTTGCCAAAAGGGTTGATTATAGACTGTTATTTGCCTCGTGAGGATCCTCGCGATGTATTAATTGGTGCTTCGTCTATAGAATCTTTGCCAGTAGGGGCTCGTGTTGGTACTGCTTCATTACGACGAAGTGCTCAACTTTTATCTATTAGGTCAGATCTGAAAATTTTATTATTACGTGGAAATATAGGGACCCGATTGGAAAAACTCGCAAGTGGAGAAGTAGATGCGACTATTCTTGCTCTAGCGGGTCTAAAGAGACTGGAAAAGACGGAAGTAATTGGGACCGTGTTGGAACCAGATGTGTTTTTGCCGTCCGTTGGTCAGGGGGCCATTGGCGTGGAAAGACGCAAATCTGACCTAAACATAGGAAAATTACTGACCTCAATAAATCACTCTGAGACAGAGAAGTGTATCACTTGCGAGCGTTCTATGCTGGCTGCTTTGGATGGAACATGCAGAACTCCAGTAGGGGGATTAGCCACATTAAAAGGTGATAAGATCAATCTAGAGGGGATGCTGGTCTGGCCCGATGGAACTGGTATAGAACGATTAGCTCGGGTTGGGGATAAGAAAGATGCTCATTCCCTAGGTCATTCCGTGGGTAATGAACTAAGAAAACTTATAGGACCAGATTTCTTCAAGAGTTTGTTATGAAATCTATTTATTGCAAAACGGCACTACTAACCCGCCCATTAAATGACAGTTTAGACACTAAAGCGAGATTAGATAAATTAAGTATAGAAGCGGTTATAGCCCCTTTGATACAAATAAGCTTTATAGAGAATGTTAAGCTTAATTTAGATAGTTTTCAGGCCTGTCTTGTCACCAGTTCTAATGGAGTGCGGGCGCTTACTAAGATCACTAAAAACAGGAGTATCCCAATGGTGTCTGTTGGAGCTGCAACAGCCAGGACCGCTTCTCAGGCTGGGTTTAGAAATATTGATAGCGCAGAGGGTGGTGTAGATGATCTTATCGCTTTGGTGAAGAAAAAGTTTGATCCTAGAAACGGAACTCTAGTGCATGTAACTGGCAGCGCTGTTGCTGGAGATGTTGTTGGAGACCTTAAGAAGTTAGGTTATATGATTAAAACAGAGCAGCTCTATAAATCAGATGCAGTAGGTAAGATGCCTGAACTTGCCGAATATAATTTAAGGGAGAAACTGTTAGATTTCGCATTATTCTACTCTCCCAGAACGGCATTGCTTTTTTCAGAATTAGTAATTTCTTCCGGATTGGAAACTTTTTGTAACAACGTAATAGCATGCTGTCTGAGCCAAAATGTTGGTAATGCGCTGCATTTGCCATTTTCTCAGATTCGTACGGCTGATTACCCTAACCAGGAATCCCTTCTTTCGTTGCTCATAAAATAGACGCCGTACGTTCTTAAATCCTTATCTGTCATAGCATTTATTAAAAAAAAGTATGTACTCGTACGTATGTATACTATATAGTACATCTTATAAAGATGAACGATTCCATACACATCGACCTGAAAGACACTGAGGCTATAATTAAGGCATTCGGTGGAATTCGGCCTATGGCCAGTAAACTTGATGTCCCAGTAAGCACGGTTCAGGGCTGGAAACAGAGAGGTGCTTTTCCTAAATCGCGAGAAAGTGATATTTTAAATGCTTCAAAAAAACTTGGAATAGATCTAAGAAGCGTTGAAAGGTCTCCAGAAAAGCCTGATGAGCTAATTAAAGATCAGTCTAATGAGAGTGGTGGCAAAAAGTCTTCTTATATTACTAATAACCCTAAAAAAATGAGGAAATTAAGCCTATTTAATATTCTCCTGGCTGTTTTTTTGATCATTTCTTTAGTTGTGGGCGCTTGGTTGGTAATAGGAGAAAGAAATAGTAGTCAAGGGGTCTTTTTTACTAATGCTAATGAAACATTGAAAAAGCGCATTGATGAACTGGAAGTCGCTTTAAACCAAAATGATATTAAAAAGAGCCAGCAGCAAATTATCAGAGACATTAACAGCATAGATGACCAGATAAGTAAGAATTCTATGAAAATCGCCCAAAGCGAAATATTGATTGATAATTTTCGTAATCTTATGACTAGGTTAGATACTTTAGAAATAAGCATGGAAGATTTAAAAACAAATTCAGTAAACCTGTCCGGACTAACTGTTAACGACCTACGACAAGCCAAAAATGAAATCGCCTCGATGCGAGATAAGTTAAATAATCTAGAAAGTTCTGGCTATATAGCTGAAAAAGCTCAAGATAACTATACACTTTTAGCATTAATGATTGGTTTGTTAAAAAGAGAGGTAGAACAAGGCTACCCATACCAAATGATGCTTTCCCAAATACAAGAGGTTGAATTACTAGATAACGACATAAAGTCGTTTTTGAATGAATTGACGCCTGGATCACTAGTTGGAGTCCAAACGAAAAAAAGTCTGATTAAAGAATACCCCGATCTCATCAAGTTGTTATTTAATTCTAATGAAGATGGGCCTCCCAAAGATTGGATTGAGCGCGGTCTCAGGACGGTAAAGAGTATTGTAACACTAAGAAGAATTGGTTCTGAAGTGCCAGGTCAGTCTTTGGAGGCCATAATAGCTCGATCTGAAGCCTATGTTGCAACAGGAAACTTGAAGGCAGCAGCTCAGGAACTAATGAGTTTAAAAGGTACAGCGGCGACAATATCTAAATCTTGGATAGAAGCTGTAAACTATCGTATATCAGTCGATTCTACCCTTAGAAAGCTTGAAAAACATGTAATCAATAAACTTAAAGCAAAGACTGGTGGAACTTAATGTTCAGGGCGCTGGTATTTTTTATACAGATAGCTGTTTTAGTAACAGTTTCCGTCTGGCTTGCTAACAGACCGGGCCTTGTTGAAATAGATTGGCAGGGATGGCGACTAGAGACATCCGTAGGTGTTCTGGCGCTAGCGATATTTTTACTTATTGTTTTTTTTGCTCTTTTATATTCATCTTGGAGATGGATTAGGCGTCAACCAAATGACTTAATAAAATCACACCGATATAGGAATGAAGCTAAGGGATATCGTGCATTAACAGATGGATTAGCGGCAGTGGCGGCGGGCGACACTAGAGCCGCAAGAAAACTGGCCCGCAGGGCAAATTCTCTGTTAAATACTCCTTCGCTTACTTTATTACTTTCAGCTCAGGCAGCTCAGTTAGATGGGAACGAGGTCGCTGCAAAACATTGTTTTGAACAAATGTTAGACCGTTCAGAAACTGAATTTCTGGGTCTCAGAGGACTTATATTGCAGGCTCTTAGAGATGGTGAAGATGAGAGGGCTCTAGATTTATCGAAAAGAGCATATTTAATTCAACCTTCTTCATCATGGATTATTGATACATTATTAAGTCTTCACACAAAGTCTCATAGGTGGTTAGAGGCGCAAAAACTTGTAGAGGAAGCACAGACTAAAAAGAGGTTTTCTGCGGATTCTAGCCGCAGACAACAAGCAGCACTTCTAACTGAAAGGGCCAAAAACTCTATTGAGTTAGGCAACAGCATAGATGCAGTTCAACAGGCTAAAAGAGCCCACGAGCTTGATCCATCAAATAGTACCGCAGGGATATTGTTTGCAAGGCTTCTTTTTCAAGAAGGACGTGAACGCAATGCATTTAGGGTATTAGAAGGGCTTTGGCGAAAATCACCTCATCCAGAGATTGCGTCCACGTATCTAGAATTACTAGGCCCCAATTCAGCTTTGGATCGATATTCTGCAATTACAAAACTCACTAAGGAAAATCGAGCCCATCCTGAAAGCCGTTACGTGATAGCAGAGCGGGCTGTTGAAGCACATTTATGGGGAGAGGCCAAACAACAGTTAAGGGAATTAGAAACTTTATCGCCAACGGCTCGAGTATTTAGGTTAAAGGCTAGATTGGAAGAAGCAGAAACTGAGGATGACACAGCTGTAAGAAGATGGATAGATCGAGCAACTGAAGCGGAAGAAGATAAGTCCTGGGTTTGTTCCCATTGTGGAACAGTTGCAGATGAATGGTCGGCCGTGTGTGCCAACTGTAGTGCTTTTGCAACTCTGTCTTGGAAACAACCACCTAGGGCTTATCGAAGTCTCATAGAAGCTTCTAAAAAAGAAGACATAGTTTTTTCGTGAGATTTAAACAGACAGGTTGGTTTTGATTTATTGCACCTTATTCAATATTTTCGAAGTCCTCGAAATGCTTATAAACTTTAGTCATATACTCCGAGTGAAACTCCTGAAAAGAAACCGGTTTGTATTTAGGTTTATTATCTGTGTGGGTACATGTAGGCAAACAGGTGACCCGCTGTTCTAGGTTAGGACTAAAAAAGAATGGCAATGAATATCTATGCTTTTTAATTGAGGGCACTACTCTGTGTGGCGTTGCCCTTACAAAATTATTAGTCCAACGTTCCAGAAGTTGACCAAAATTAACCACAATTGCGCCATCAGGTACGTCTGGCCAGAACCAATTACCTTGGGAATCTAAAATCTGAATACCAGGTTCATTTTCCTTAGGTAAAAATGTCATGACACTGGTATCAGAATGAGCCCCAAGCCCATATTCGTTCTGCAAAAGATCTGTTTTAGGGGGATAATGGATTAGCCTGACATAACAATGGGGTTTACTAAAAAAGGGAGTAAAATATTCTGTATCTAGATTAAAAACCCTTGCCCATATAGGGAGTATTTTAAGTGCAAGATTTGTCATTTTTTTAGAGTAATTTAAAGAGGCCTTTGCTAATTCAGATGAGTTATCTGGCCAACGGTTGCGTCCAAATAACCTTTTTCCAGCCTTAACATGCGGATTGTTTTCGTCATAGTCTGTGCCGAAATTAAATGCTTCATAATTATCTATTTGTACTCTTTCTGCATAACGAGATTCTCTTAATGAAGTTGACCGAAAGGGCAGATAGCCTCGCTCATGTTGATCAACTTTTAGTGCCAGTTTTTGATCACTAGGAAGTGCAAAAAAGTTGGTGGCTTGCTTTTGCATCTCTTTAATAACGCTCTTGGGTATCCCATGGTTTATTATGCACATGAAGCCAATACCTTCGGCGATATCTTTGAGGTCTCTGCATGTTTTATCAATTAGTGATAAGTCGCCTGACAGATAGGGGCCCAAATCGAGGATCGGTAAGGGATACTTTTCGGCATTCCGGAGCTGATTTTCGAATTTCTTATCTTTTTTATCTAGAGGAGTCCTTGGCATATAGTTATACCGTTTGTTGTAAAGAGCATTCTGTTTGTTAAGGTTTGATTTACAAACAAGCAGTGTAATGATTGAATAATTATCCATTAAAAGGAAGTAAAAAGATTTTAATTTTTTTATCTTCGTTATTTAACCAGGTTACTTGGTCGTTTTATTGCTTGAGATTTAAAATGCGAATTGTTGATGCACAAATACATTTATGGGAAAGTGGAAACCCTAGCAGAGCCCATCTTCAGGAATCCTCATTCGTTTCAGAACGAGCAATAAAACTTATGGATGAAGCTGGTGTCAGTGCGGCTGTTATTCATTTAGCCCCTTGGGATCCGAATTGTCATCAAGTTGCCCTCGACGCGGTTAAAAAACACCCTAAACGTTTTGCGATGCTAGGAGAGCTTCTATTAACGGACCCTAAAGCGAAAGGCCAAATCGGCCATGTTTTAGCTGAACCTGGTGTACTGGGTTTACGTTATATTTTTATTAATAATCCCGAAAAACAACTACTACATAATGGAGACATAGATTGGCTTTGGTCGGCTGCAGAAGAATTCAGTGTGCCGATTACACTGATGGCTACGGATTCATTATCCCTGATTGGAGACATTGCAGAAAGGCATCCAGGGCTGAAGATCACAATAGATCATCTTGGGGGTAGAGGTGGATTGACAACGCTGAAGGATCATGAAGCCATGGTTCACATGCCTCACCTTGTGGCATTAGCAAAACACTCAAATATAGCCGTTAAGGCAACTGGTGCTCCTGCCTATTCGGATGAACCGTATCCCTTCCCAATTATGCAATCATACATACGCCAAATATTCGATGCTTATGGACCCGATAGAATCTTTTGGGGAACTGATATAACAAAAATGAAGTGCTCGTGGAAAGATTGTATTGATATGTTTACCGAAGAGTTATCCTGGTTGAGCCAAGAAGATAAGCGTTTGGTTATGGGTGATGCTGTCTGCTCTTGGTGGGGTTGGGATAGGGACTAGAGGTTGTCGTATTCACTCTAATATTTTTACTCCGTCTCGATAGTTTCCACTATATTTTAAATTTAGCCGGCCGTCTGAATAGTATGAAACCCAAGGCCCTTCGTACTTACCGTTTCTAAATGATCCTTTAAACCAAAGTTGTCCATTTTTATGATAGGATTCGTATGGACCGCTAACCTTGCCGTTCTGATATGTTTTTTTAAAAATATATCCCTCAGAGCTTTTGCCCCTAACAGAGCCTGTGAAAGGAATCTTCGAGTGCTTTTTGTAAATTACACCTTCCCGGTTTTCCAATTCAATTGGAGAAACGGTCTCACTCAACGTTACAGAAGAAATCAAACAGGTCAGGATGCTAAATAGTATGATAGCTTTTTTCATGAAAAAGTTTTTTTCAAATCTTCAATTATACAAATTACGTAATTTGGTCCCTTCAGGATTATGTTTTTCTGAGATAATTTTAAAGGAGATTATTTGTGGTAAAAGGGTGGTGCCGCATGGGTGATTTGAACACCCGACCCCAGCATTACGAATGCTGTGCTCTACCAACTGAGCTAATGCGGCATAGATCGATAACCTCCACAGGTGTTTAATTTATATAAGACTATATAACGTTAATTGCATTTAAAAATTACTATTAGCTTACCTCTAGCATGATTCTTCCAAAGTGTTTATTTTCCGCCATTCGTTCAAGAGCAGAAGCGGCATCTGAAAAATGAAATGTAGAATCTATAGGCATTGTAAGCTTTCCTTGCCCAACAGCTTCCCACAGATCATTCTTGGCTAAACGTATTACTTCTATTTTTTCCGCCGGGGATCGAGTTCGACCTGTGGTTCCAATGTAAATGATTCTCCGTTCAGCATGAAGGTCACTGTTAAAGTCAGCATTAAGGCCGCCAAGGCGTCCAACGTTTATAATGCGGCCATTAAGCGCAGTAGCTCTAAGATTTTGATTAGTGGTTGATCCTGATACGTTATCTATAATTAGATTAACCCCTTCTCCGTCAGTGGCTTCCAGTACATGATCAACCCAAGTTTCATCATTTGAATCTAACGAAAAGTCTGCACCAAAATCTTTAAGTTTATCTCGTCTTTCAGGGTTAGTTGAGGTACCAAATACTAGCTTTGCACCCAAAAATTTTCCAATTTGTAGGCCCATGATACCAACACCGCTGCTAGCGCCCTGAATTAGGATTGACTGCCCTGCTTTGAACTCTCCATTCGTTACAATAGCATCATGCATGGTTGCGACCGCAGACAGTAGACTGCCAGCTTGTATATAGTCCATTTCGTCTGATGGGAATGGTAATGTTGTTCGCCAATCACTAAGAGCATACTCAGCCCAACCAGCGGCTCCAACACCCATTACTCTATCTCCTGGGGAAAACCCTTTGCATTCGGCACCAGCCTCTACAACCTCCCCACAGAATGAAGCGCCCATTACCTTTTCTGAGCCTCCACCCACATGGCCAAAGTTTTGCCCTTGAACAGTAAGAAGGTCAGATCTGTTTACACTACAAGACCTCACTTTTATCATCAGCTGAGAAGGTTTAGGTTGAGGCCGATCTACACTTGCTATTTGAACGCCGTTCTCACGGACAACTACAGCCTTCATTTTTTCTGACATAAAACATTCTCCGGTTAGATGTTTTTCTTTATTAAGATTTTATGAGGTGCATTACTTTTCAATACTATTGTTTAAACATGTATGACATAGATTATATAGGCCTATTAGTGAGGAAAAATTAGTATAGCAATTGTAGATATCCAAATAGATAAAACAAATCCGACCCAAGCTGCGCTAATAGCGCAGATTATACTCAGGACTAGCCAGTTCCTTAAGAAGCCGCGAGTTGGTTTCATAAAATATAACCTTTTAAAACTGATAGCTTAATTTAACTCAAATAAAAAAATTACACACTAATATATATAGCCATAAGCTTAATTAAAATTTAAAGTAGCTAAAGGTATTATAAAACGTGTAATTGATGAACTATTTAAATCAAAATCTTTTATTAGTTCCCGGTCTTATCTGTGACGATGAAATTTGGGCTTATCCGCAAAAATATTTGGCTGATATAGCTAAAATATCTATTTTACCAATGAATGAGGCAGTTACTATGCAAAGCTTAGCTGCCGCCGTCTTGAAAAATGGACCTGAAGAATTTGCAATTGCCGGATTTTCAATGGGAGGCTATGTCGCATTAGAGGTTTTGCGGCAAGCTCCCGATCGAGTAACGCGCATCGCACTTTTGGACACATCTTCTAGAGTTGACTCACAAGAAAAAATAGAAAGCAGGAATATAGCCATCTCTGATTGTGAAGAAGGTCGGTTTGGATGTCTCCTGGATCGTTTTGTCCCTAAATTGTTGACGCCTAAAAACCTTGAGGGACCCATTGGGGCTAAGGTTAGGAATATGGGTGAGCGAGTGGGTCCAAAGCTCTTTGCTAATAGGCATCGAGCAATGTTAACCAGAATCGATTCGAGAAAAGTTCTCAAAAATACTAATATACCTGTCAGGGCTATTGTCGGTCGAAATGATGCACTGACATCTGTTGAAGAGCATGAGGAAATAGCAGACTTAGCTCCACATGGCCGACTTTCTTTAATAGAGGATTGTGCTCATATGCCACCCTTTGAAACACCTCAGGCAACTACAGCTTTACTCCGTGATTGGTTGCTTTATGACTGAAAAATTAAAGTAAAAGTTATGGCAAAGCGACTAGCCGTAGACATTGGGGGAACTTTTGTAGATGCAATAGTATACGATACATTGAGTGGCGAATTACGACTTGAAAAAGATTTTACTACTCCCGAAAATGCGTCTAAAGGAGTTCTTGCTACGATTGGACGCCTTAACTTACAACTATCAGATGTAGAGACATTCGTTCATGGAACTACACTAGGTCTCAATACAGTATTAGAACGTAAAGGCGTTCCGACTGGAATTATTACCAATTCTGGTTTCGAAGACGTATTCGAGACTGGTCGCTATCATCGTCCAAGAGAAAAGATGTATAAGTTGGTCTATGATGATCCACCCGTTTTAATTGCAAAACGCTATCGGTTAGGTGTTTCTGGACGACTGAGTGCGAGTGGGGAAGAGATAACACCACTAGACGAAGTTGCCATTAGAAAAGCCGCAAAGAAATTAATTGAAGACATGGACCGTGAATCATTAGCGATATGCTTCCTGCATTCGTATAGAAATCCAGCTCAGGAAGTACTAGCAAAGAAGATTATTGAAGAGACATACCCTGATGTCTCAGTGTCGATATCCTCAGATATAGTTCGTGAATACCGCGAATATGAACGTACCAGCACTACAGTAGTTAATGCCTATGTTAAACCAATCTTCCAAGAATATATTTTAGGTTTAGAAAAAAACATCAAAAAATCTGGGTTTATTGGTGAATTCTATATAACCCGATCAGGTGGCGGTGCCCTAAAGGCTACAAACTCGGTTGATGCTCCTGTAAATACAATATTTTCAGGGCCTGCGGGAGGGTTGATCGGTACTGTAGCTTTATCAAAACTCACGGATCGACCGAATATTATAGCTGTTGATATGGGGGGGACTTCAACAGATGCATGTGTTGTTTATAACGGACAGCCTGCGCTTAAATACGAAGCTTCGCTTGAAAATTTGCCGTTAATGATCCCGACCTATGATATTTCTACTATTGGTGCGGGGGGAGGCTCTTTAGCAAGAGAAGAAGATGGACTTTTACGTGTCGGACCACAATCTGCAGGCGCTATACCAGGACCGGTCTGTTATGGGAAAGGCGGGACACAGCCATCTCTCACTGATGCAGCTCTCACTATGGGGTATCTTAATCCAGATAATTTTTTAGGAGGAGAGATGCGACTTGAAGCATCGAAAGCTGAGGAAGCGCTTCGAAAGCATGTTAGTGAACCTCTTAGTTTAGATATAATATCCGCCTGTAGAGGCATTTATGATGTTCTGTTGGCTAAAACGGTAAGTGCTATTAGAGAGATTACGGTTGAAGCAGGCCTTGATCCGCGTGAGTTCTCTATGCTCGGATTTGGGGGCGGCGGAGGCATGTTTGTTCCCTTAGTGGGGCGCGAAATGGGAACAAAAGAAATTATAATTCCTCAAGCATCATCAGTTTTTTCAGCATGGGGCATGCTGATGACGGACATCGTTCAAGAATACGCGCAAACCGTATTACTTTTACTCGATGATATAGAAATGATCGATTTAACATCTGCGATTAGCGAATTAGCTATCAGTGCTAAGAGTGATCTCTCTAAGGGAGGGTTTTCGGAAAACTTTCAATTTATTGAGCGCTTTGCAGAGCTTCGGTACTTTGGACAAGAACATACCCTTGAAGTATCGATCGATGGTATATCTAGTCTAGATGAAATTAGAAAACGCTTTAATGAAGCCCACTTTCATCGATATGGACACTCAATGAATGATCCGGTGCAACTTGTTAATATAAGGGTTCGCGGGACGGGCCAAGAATCAAAACCAAACCTTAATGAGATTTCCATTAGACCTTTTGTAAAACCTATACCTCAACTGGGCACTCGAACTGCTTATTGTTTTGCCTCTGGTCGATTAGTTGAATTCGCCGTATATGATCGGGAAGCCTTAATGGCTGGCGATAACCTTCCAGGTCCAGCAATACTAGAAGAAACGACAGCAACTACTGTCTTTTATAGTGATCAGAAGGCAGAGGTAGATAAATATGGGCAAATAATCATCACACGGGAGATGAGATAATGAATGACATTAATATGGATAAAGTTTCGGTGGATGCTGCTACCACTGAAGTTATTCGTCATTACATCTCGTCGGCAGCCAGTGAGATGGAAAGGACACTTGTTCGAACTGCTTACTCTACAATCATTTATGAAATTAATGACTATGGGCTATCTATTTTTGACAGAGAATTACGCTTGTTGGGTGATTCAACGGGCCTTTCAACATTTCTTGGTGCGAATGAGTACGCTGTGGCGAAATGTCAAGATCTAGGTTTATTTGACGGAATTGGTCCGGGTGATGTGATTATGATGAATGTGCCATACGTGACCGGGGCGCACACAAATGATGCAATTCTTGTTCGAGGAGCGTTCTTAGGCGGTAAGCTTATAGCTTATGCCTGTGTTCGCGCTCACTGGACCGATATAGGGGGCAAGGACCCAGGTTACATATTAGATTCAACAACTATTCATCAAGAAGGATTATTGATCCCAGGGATCAAGATTGTTGAAGCTGGAACACTTAATGAGTCTGTTTTAAGAATAATGCGAGCAAACTCGCGAGCCCCGGTTACGATAATGGGAGATATGAATGCAGAGATAGCCTGTCTCAAAGTTGGCTGCGAAAGAATAGAAGAGTTATATGAAAAATATGGAGAAGGAATTGTTGAAGCGGCAATAGATCGATTTCTTGACGTAGGCGAAGAGCAGGCACGCAGAGCCCTCAGTGATCTTCCACGTGGCACCTGGGAAGCTGAAAATTGGATGGATAATGATGGGGTAGATCTAGATAAACTTGTAAGGGTCCACGTTAAAGTCACAATTGATGATAAGGGTATGAAGTTTGATTTCAGCGGTTCTAGTGATCGAGTGCGTGGACCAATAAATCTGGCTTTGGGTATGACTCATTCGGTTTGCAGGATAGTATTTAAGTCATTAACAACGCCTGACGAACCCTCAAATGGTGGTCAGTTTCGACCAATTGAAGTTATTGCACCGGAAGGGAATTTGTTTCATGCAGTCTACCCAGCCCCAGTTTTTACAATTTGGGCGAGTGTTATAGCGATTGAGACCATTTATAAGGCATTGGCTGAAGCAATGCCGCAAGCCATTCCAGCTAGTTCAGGAGGAGATCTAGGTGACCCTGGGTTTTACGGTATTGAGCCATATACTGGTCGTCAGATATGGCATCAGACCAACTCTGGTGTAGGTTGGGGAGCTCGAGCTGACATGGATGGTCTGAACGCCGTACATCACATCTCGATGTGCACCCTTAAAAATGTTCCAGTTGAGGTTCTTGAAACTCGCCTACCGGTCATGGTGACCGAATCTGGTTTACGTCAAGATTCTGGAGGCCCAGGTCGTAATCGGGGCGGACTAGGCACCGTAAGGAATTTTCATTTTCTAGATAAATTTGGAGCTTTAACTATTGTTAAAAAATCAAAAACCCCTGGTTGGGGTCTTGAGGGCGGTGAGGCTGGGCCTATGAATGTGGGTATTTTGAAACCAGCAGATGGGGATAGTAATTGGAAAGATAGATGGGCGAGAGATATAGTTGTTTATTCTGATAATGATGATGTTTGGGAAAATGAAGATCCATCCAAAAAATATGTTGGGATGTATAGGGGGGAGTTTGGGCCCGGAGATGAAATTTTATATCTTGCTGCTGGCGGTGGTGGTTATGGTTCCCCGTTAGAACGGGACATTAAAAAAGTTAAAGACGATGTTATTGACGGTTATGTGTCCAAAGAAGCAGCAAGACACTCATATGGTGTGGTTATTAATGAAGACATGGAAATAAACTATGAGGAAACTGAACTTCTTCGATCTATAGGGTTGAAAAACTAGTGTAGTTTATGAATCGGCCAGTTTCATTTCTTCATATAATGCAAGCATTAGTTCTTCTGCAGGCATGGCTCGTATTTTGTCAAAGGATTTTCCTGCCCATAAACTCTGGTATTCGCCGTCATTATTAATAGCAGCTAGTTTTCGTAATGTACCAGTCATCGTATTTTGTAATGGGAAAGGAAGAACTGTTTTGTTCTCCATTAACTTTATAAATTGGTTATTTATGCCTTGAGCACGGCGACCTGAAAAAGCTTTAGTGTATGAAGTTTCTCTGTCTTTTTTGTTTAATAGAAACTCTTTATGAGCTTTTGTAGTTCCTGCTTCTTCACAACAAAGAAATGCAGTTCCCATTTGCGCTGCGGTTGCTCCAATCTTAAGTACTCTATTAATATCTATGCCACTCATAATGCCGCCTGCAGCTATAATTGGCAGAGAACTCTCTTTAGTAAGTTTAATAATCAAGTTATCTAAGGATGTTTCTTCGTCTATCTCTTCGGGCTCAAACACTCCTCTATGTCCGCCTGCTTCAATACCCTGAGCAATAATGAAGTTTGCACCGGATTTATCAATTGCTAATGCCTCATTTATATTTGTTGCTGTAATGCCGACTGATATACCCAGTGACCGAGCCTTTTGAACAATATTTTGTGAGGGGATACCAAAGTGAAAAGTGAGTATGGCGGGGCGGTGATCCCAAACAGGAATTAACAGTTCTTCGATATCAGGATAATAGGGTTCCGAAGGAATTTTAACAGAAAACTCTCCCTTTATTGGTAGACTTCTTATTGCTTCGATAGCAGCAAGTTGGATTTCTTTATCGGGTAAACTTTCTGGCTTAAACACGAAGAAATTTGCATTAATATATCCGTTGGTCAGTGCTTTTGTTTCTCGTAAGTTTTCATCAATCTTTTCTGGTTTATCATATGTGAATCCAAAACTTCCAACACCGCCAGCGTTAGCTACGGCACTCGCTAGTTGCGGTGTATTAGGCCCTCCAGCCATTGGGGCTTGAATGATAGGTATGCCTAGTTGTGAAAATTTAAACACGTTTAAAATCCCAAGTTAATTTTAAGCCTAATCATTAGTATCTATTACATACACTAGAATAGTGTGGATGAAATAAACCATTTGTCGTAAAAATGTATTCCAAATAAAGCGAATGAAAAATAAAAATTTTTTATTTGAAGAATTATTGATAAATAGTAAAGGCTCCTGCGTTATGCTGAAACCACAATCGAGGAAAATTTCATGGAAGCGTTAACATCTATTAAAGGCCAAGTGGCTGTTGTCACGGGCGGAACGGCCGGCATGGGCGAGTCAACATGCATACGTTTTGGGGCTGAAGGTGCGAAGGTTGCAGTTGTCGGTAGAACTAAGGAGAAGGGCGATGCGGTTGTTAGAAAAATTGTAGAATCCGGGGGCGAGGCAGTGTTTGTGAAAGCCGAATGTGCTGATGAGACTGAGGTCAAAGCTGCCACTAATAGTATCCTCGAAAAATGGAAAAAAGTGGATATATTAGTAAATACTGCCGGCGGTTTCATAAATTCGCCGCCTATAGAGGAAGTAACAAATGAAGACTTTCATCACAACTTTGATTGGAATGTGACGGCCAAGTTTCTCATTACACGTGAGTTAGTACCAATTATGAAAGAGAATAATTATGGCCGGATAGTTAACATCTCTTCTGTAGCTGGTCGAACCGCTCGAGAAGGTTCTTCTATTGAGTATTCTACTAATGAGTCGGCGATATTAGGAATGACAAGACGACTTGCTATTGAGCTAGCCCCATTTGGTATTACAGTTAATGCCATTGCACCTGGTTTGGTTTTAACGCCTCGTGTTAGACGGCACCCACCAGAAGTCCTTGCTGAGAGAGAAAAATCAATCCCTATTGGCCGTATGGGTCAACCTGAAGAATTGGCGCATGCTATTTGGTATTTATGTACCCCTGGGGCAGCTTTCACCACTGGAGCTGTTCTTGATGTTAATGGAGGCAACTGGACAGGGTAATGACTAGATCTTTTGATCATTTAACTTCTATTAGAGGACAGGTGGCTCTGGTAACTGGAGGAACTGCTGGAATTGGTGGGGCTTGTACAGAAAGGTTTGCACGTGAAGGGGCTGTAGCTATTGCCATTGGTCGGGATCCGGCTAAGGGGGCTCGTTTAGTTAATAGATTGGAAAGTGAGGGCAACGAAGCCTACTTTTATTCTTGTGACTGTACACAAGAAAAGCAAGTGCTGAACACTAGCTCTCAGATTCTCGAGCGATGGGGTTATGTTGATATATTGTGTAATATTGCAGGTGGTTGGATAGAAGCACCTCCAATTGAAGAAGTAACTACTGACGCTCTTCGGCATAGTTTCGATTGGAATGTCACTTCTAAATTCTTGATTACTAAGGTTTTTATTTCCTCTATGAAGGCCAGGGGTTATGGCCGTATTGTCAACATGTCTTCTACCACAGGAAGGAGAGGACGAGTTGATGCTGCTTTACAATACTCAACTATGGAAGCCGGCGTTCTTGGCTTCACTCGAGCTTTAGCATTACAACTAGCACCTCATGGCATAACAGTAAATGCAATAGCCCCTGGTACGACACGAACTCCTCGAGCTGAAAGGCACAGTGAAGAACGCCTTGCATCAACTGCACGTTCAATTCCTGTTCAAAGACTTGCCACTGTTGAAGAACAGGCACATGCCATTTGGTATTTATGTACTCCAGGCGCATCCTATACTACAGGAGCAATTCTTGACGTAAATGGTGGTAGCTGGACGGGATAGTTTAATCAAACCCCTCACTCTTGTTTGTAGCAGAGCGTAACACTAGATAATTTATGATTAATGAACTAATTTTTGAGATCTAGGTTTATTACTCAAAAGGTGAGAATTTATGATCGATGAAGAGAAACCTACTGATGAAATGGTTACCCTTAGGACCTGGGAAGAACTGAGCAATGAAGTTCAAAACCGTGCTGATTTACAACGTTACCCTTTGACGGGAATGCGACCTGATGACGTACGAGAAGCCCTCAAAAAGACTGGATCGCTCAATAGGGACTCTTGGGCTAACTCTTGGTCAAACATTGGTGACAGGTATCGAACGCTTGCTGAAAAGCAATTAGAATATGATAAGAAGAAAGCCTCAGTAAACTATCTCAATGCGTGGAGGTTTTATGGATTTGCTGCTTGGCCTACGCAAAATACATCATTAAAGAAAAAAGCATTTGAAACTTCTTTGGACAACTTTCGTTGTTACGCTGATTTGGTCTCTCCTTCTATTGAAAGAGTACAATTACCATTTCAAGAACAAAAAGTAACATTTTATCTTCAGGTTCCGGAAAACACGAAAGAACCAGTTCCATTACTTTTATCTTTCGGGGGCTTAGATAGTTACAAGGAGTACGTTGTTGAGAGATATGGTCCTGATTATCTTAAAAATGGTTTTGGTTATGCAGCACTTGATATTCCTGGGACAGGTGAATCCCCTATAAAAGCCTCAGTAGATGCGGTTAGCATGTACTCTGTCATTATTGATTATCTTGAGGGTCGTAATGATATTGACTCTTCTAGATTAGCTGTGATGGGAGTCAGCCAAGGGGGTTATTGGTCGGCACGTTTAGCAATTGCGGAAGTAGATCGTCTGACAGCAGCAGTATTCTGGGCTGGACCAACACATACAACTTTTCAACGTCAGTGGCTCGAGAAAAGCACAAGCACAAATGAATATTTATTCGATTATCTTCCAGCCCGTTTATCAATTTATGGCGTTAAAACGTGGCAAGAGTATTTGGAAGTTGTTCCAAATATGTCGATCGAGAAATTGGGACTACTTGATGCTCCAACGCCCGAAATGTTATTAGTCAGTGGGGAAAAAGATACCCAGACCTCAATAGAAGACCTTCATCTCTTACAGCGCAGCGGACAACCAAAATACTCTTGGATTAACCCATCTGGAGGACATCTTGGTAGATCTAAAGCTTGGCCTGATGAACGCATATTAAAGGAGGTAATTATTCCTTTTTTGAGGGCTCGATTAATTAATTAAGAATTGATAGATTTAATAGTCAAAAGTTAGGGAGAAATACAGTGCCTCATGTGACTACAACTGACGGTGTTGAATTATATTACGAAGAAACGGGTTCAGGCACCCCTATTATATTTGTGCATGAGTTTGGTGGCGATTACAGACATTGGGAACCTCAAATGCGTTTTTTTTCTCGTTCACATCGTTGCATAGCATTTAACGCTCGTGGATATCCACCATCATCTGTACCAGAGGATCCCGAAATGTATAGTCAGGAAAATGCACGAGATGATGTGCTTGCCTTACTTGATGGGCTCGGGATTGATAAAGCGCACATTAATGGTCTTTCAATGGGAGGTTTTGCTAGTTTACATTTTGGTTTCGAATACCCTGAGCGTGCACTTTCATTGGTAGTTGCAGGTTGTGGTTATGGGGCTAAGTCAGATATTAGAGAACAGTTCGTTCGTGAGACAACCGAAGTTGCTGATCGTATGGAAAATGAGACGATGGCTGTATTTGGAAAGGTCTATGCGTTAGGTCCAACACGCGTTCAGTTTCAGAACAAAGACCCTAGAGGGTGGAAAGAATTCGAAGAACAGATATGTGAGCACTCTAGTGTCGGTTCTGCAAATACCATGCGCGGAGTCCAAAGAAGACGTCCGTCATTATATGATTTAGAAGATAAAATGCGCTCACTAAGAGTTCCTACATTAGTGATCAATGGAGATGAAGATGATCCTTGTCTTGACGCAGGCTTGTTTATGAAGAGGACTATTATTTCTTCGGCACTAGTGCTGCTCCCTCGCACAGGACATCTGTGTAATCTTGAAGAGCCTGATTTGTATAATCAAATCTGTGGTGATTTTATGCATAGGGTTGAAGCGGGTCGATGGGAATTGCGCGACCCACGTTCAATGACCACTGCGATTATTTCAACTCCTGGAAAATAATGTACGAACATATGGGATGACATCTAAAACTATTATACGATTGGGGGGTTATGGGCCATCAACTACGACACATAGTCGTGGTCTCAAATACATTGGTGATAGTCTTCAAAGTCTCTTTGGAAACAGGGTTGATATAAAATACATCTGGAATGTAATGGACTTAGGTTATGGTTCAGATGCTGTTCTTTGGCTTACAGAATGCGGTATGATTGATATCGTATATATGTCGACAACAGCCCTAACATCAAGAGTTCAAGATTTAGAAATCTTGGATTTACCTTTCTTATTTTCTGATAATGATACAGCCCGGGCTGCATATGACGGTGCTCTCGGCAAGCATATGAGAGATGCTATTGAAGAAAAATGTAATTTTTTAGTGTTAGGTTATTTTGAAAATGGATTTCGGCATCTGTCAAACTGGAAAAAGAAAATAGCTAAACCTGAAGATCTCTTAGGCATGAGTATTCGTACTTTAGGTAGTAATACCCACAACCGGACTTTCGAAATTTTGGGGATGCACCCCAAATCCATGAGGCTTGACGAGGCAAAATTAGCAATAGAAAAACATGAAGTTGATGCTCAAGAAAACCCATTCGCAAATACGATGACCTATGGAATTCATCGGATTCACAAATTCCATACACTCTCAAACCATTTCTATTTGTCTAGAGGTATTTATGCGAATCCACAGAATTACAATTCATGGCCAGACGACATCCAAAAGGCCATTCCAGACATTATTAAAGAAGCCGTTCCTTTTCAGAGGAACTTAGCTGTAGAAGAAGAAAAAATCGCTCGCCAAGAAATAGAGAAACTTGGTGGAACAGTTCACGAATTAACTATCGAGGATAACAGGGCATTTAAGCGAGTATTAGCCCCAATTTACAAAGAGGTTAGGGATCGTATGGATGAATCATTATTAAAATTGCTTGATTAGCATAAACTAAATTTATTTAACTGAGGAAAACGATGTAGGCTGGAGTATACTGTTTGTTACTGAGGCCACTAGCGTTCCATTTTTTTCTGTTTCGGCTCTCTTGCTAAGCCATTCTTCATCATTTTGAAAGGCATCCCATTTTTTTTCTCGGTCGGCTAATGATTCCCATTCAAGCATATAGTAAAGAATTTGATTACTTTCCCCTATGGCTGTAGTCCAAAAACCTGCTTGTTTGATCCCATGTTTTTGCCACAGATCAAGGGTTATGTTTTCAAATCGGTTTAACAGGTCTGGTAAACGACCAGGTACACAATCATAGACTCTTAGTTCGTAAAGCATTTATGCCTCATTCTTAGAAATTGGTTTAAACTTATTTATTGCAATTAGGATTGAACTCTTTCTAATCTATCGGTTATTCAGCGGCTTCTCTTTGTTCTAGCGCTTCTAAAACAACAGGCGGAGACATTGGTAATCCGTAAAAACGAATTCCTAAAGCATCATAGATAGCGTTACGAATTGCTGCGAGCGGAGGAACTAGTGGAACTTCACCTACGCCACGAACCCCCTGAGGATGTTTTGGGTTAGGCACTTCAATCATAACGGTGTCAAGCATGGGCAGGTCAGAGCAGACCGGCATCCTGTAATCAAGAAAACCTGGGTTGTCGACCTTTCCTTCACTGTCGTAAATATATTCTTCGTTTAAAGCCCAGCCAATGCCTTGTGCTGCGCCTCCCTGCATTTGTCCTTCAACATAGCTAGGGTGAACTGCCAGACCGACATCTTGGAATGAAGTGTATCGTATGATTCGTACAATTCCGAGTTCAACATCTACTTCAACGTCGCACATATGGGTGGCAAAACCTCCTTCTGCCCCAGCAGTGTTAAGTTGAGAGCCGGCTCCAATAGGACCGCCTGTCTCTGTGGCCCTTTCTGCCAATTCTTCTAGTGATAGAGGGTCAAACATTCCTGCGTTTGCTCCCGCGGGTCGAGCGTAGCCATCTTCCCAGTCTACAGCCTCGGGGTCTATATCCCATATTTTTGCTGCGCGTTCCTTAAGGCTAACAATAACTTTTTCTGTTGAGTCAGTGACTGCCATGCCTGAAGCGAACAGCACACGACTTCCTCCCGTAAGGTTACTATAACCAATAGTTGCTGTGTCTCCGATCAAAACAGACACTCTTTTATAATCAATACCAAGTAACTCTGCGGTAATGTTAGCTATGGACGCACGCGAGCCACCTATGTCTGGATGTCCAGTAGTTACAACAACATTGCCGTCCTCTGTAATATTTACCTGGGAACTAGATTCTCCTCCAGCATTGAACCAAAAGCCAGACGCTACACCACGTCCCTGAAGTTTACCGAGAGGTATTTCTCTATGCGGATGAGAAAGGGCTGCTTCTACAGTTTCGTAATATCCAATTCGTGGGTAAACTGGTCCATGCGCAGCTTTAGTACCTTCTTTTGCTGCATTTTTTAAACGCACTTCCAGTGGGTCCATTCCAATTGCTTCAGAAACTTCATCTATCACGCATTCCACTGCAAAGGCTCCAATTGGCGCCCCTGGTGCTCTGTAAGCAGCGACCTTCGATCGGTTAGAAACCACGTCATAACCTAGAGCATGAACATTGGGAATGTCATAAGGCGCAAAGGCGCAACCAACAGCTCCCCTAATAGGTGATCCTGGTAGGCCTCCCGCTTGCAAGTAGTAAGTTCCTTGAGCAGCGACAATACTTCCATCTTTTTTAATGCCCATTTTGACAGTACTTTTTGAACCAGATGTTGGTCCACTAGCACGCATTACTTCTTCACGGCTCATCACCATTTTCACGGGCCGTCCTGATTTTTTCGAGAGTATTGTTGCCAGAGGTTCTAAATAGACAATAGTCTTACCACCAAATCCCCCTCCGATTTCTGCTGGAATAGCTCTGATGCTACTCTGCGGTATATCGGTTAGCATCGAAGTCATTGCGCGAACCATGAACTGGCCCTGGCTGGAGCTCCAAATTGTTGTCCTTCCATCGGCACTTACGCTCACGAGACAAGCATGAGGTTCTATATAGCCTTGATGGACTGGACGGGTTGTAAAACTTCTTTCCACTATGACATCAGCTTCTTCAAAACCTGTCTGCACATCTCCTTTTTTATGTTCTAATGTGCCTGCGATATTTGACGGCTTTCCTTCAAACTCAATAAATTCATGCAAGATGGGAGCATCGCTTTTTATTGCATCATCAATCTCTACAACCCAAGGTAGAACCTCATAGTCTACCTCAATAAGTTTACAGGCTTGGTCAGCTATTTTTTGACTAGTCGCTGCTACGGCTGCTACAGGGTGTCCATGAAACAAAGCTTTTTCTCGAGCCATTACGTTTCTCGTCATCCATCGCATGTCTTGAATGCCCAGGATAACTGGTTTATCTAGGGGATAATTCGTTACATCGACTGAAGTAATAACAGCCTTTACCCCGGGAAGGGATTCTGCTTTTGAAGTATCTATGCTGCGGATGTTTGCATGTGCGTGCGGGCTTCTCAGGACTTTACCCCAAATCATGCCTGGCATTGTTGTGTCAGCACCGAATGTCGCTTGTCCTGTTACTTTGTCTGCTCCGTCAGGACGTATAGTTCTTTTTCCTATCCACTTATTATTTGCGTCATTCATTATTTTATCTCCCGAATTTCTTGAGCAGTATCCAAAACTGCTCGAACGATTTTATCATAGCCAGTACATCTGCAAAGATTGCCTGCCAACCAGAATCTTACCTCAGTCTCCGTTGGATCGGGGTTCTCATCTAATAGAGCCTTAGCGGCAACTAGCATCCCTGGGGTACAAATACCGCACTGGAGAGCAGCTTCTTCAAGAAATTTTTGTTGTAAGGGATGAAGTGTTTCTCCGTCAGACATGCCCTCAATTGTCTCAATTTTTTTTCCTTCAGATTCAGCAGCTAACATTAGGCAGGAACAGATTAAACTTCCATCTACTGTAATGCTGCAGGCCCCACAATCACCTGATCCACAGCCTTCTTTAGAGCCGGTTAAACTGAGGCGGTCGCGCAGAACGTCCAACATGGTTTCCTCTGGTTCACATAGAAATTCTTCTGGTTCACCATTTATTATTGTTGAAATATGCAGTTTGCTCATGAGCTTAAACTCCCTTAGCGCGTTTGGCTGCTATTGCAACCGCACGCTTTAATAAGACACCAGAAACTTTTGTTCGATAGTAAATTGTTCCACGTTTATCATCTATCGGATTGCAGCATGCGCGGCACGCTTCTGCAGCGTTCTCTATTGTATCCTCATCTAATTGACTACCAATTAATGCTTCAGCGGCTCCTTCGACCTCTAATACCTTAGGGGCAACTGCGCCCAAACCGACGCAGGCACGAGTACAGGTGTTTTCCTCTATGGTTAAGCTAACTCCGCATCCAACAACAGCAATATCCATTTCTGTACGAGGAATCATTCTTAAGTAAGCGTCGGCAGAACCGGCAGGTCTTGAAGGGAATGAGAAGCTGACCGCAATTTCATTATCTGCTAGGGACGTTTTTCCTGGGCTAACAGGTACTTCTTTTACTGGTATTTCACGTCTTCCATTAGGCCCTTGAACAGTCAGTAAAGCTTCTGCCGCAATTAATGCAGGGACACTATCTCCAGCAGGTGAACCATTGCATAAATTGCCCCCTAAAGACGCCCTTCCTTGTATTTGGGTAGAACCTATGAGGTTTAAAGCTTCTAAAACACCGGGCCACGTTTTGCCAAAATTAGAGTTATTAGCTAATTCCATCCCAGAAACTGATGCGCCTACAACAAAAACACCATCTTCTGTTTCTTTAACAGAAGTGATCTCTTCAATCTTTTTTATATCAACGATCAGCCCTGGGTTAACCATTCCCGAACGCATTTGCACAAGTAGATCAGTTCCTCCGGCTAAAATGTGAGCTGAGCCTTTGGCCCCGCTATAGGCGCTTACAGCCTCATCAAGCGTTGTTGGTGCTAGATATTGAATGTCTGACATATTTGCTCCCTAATTTTAATTCGTCCCTAGATTTTTGATTTTGTCTTGTAAGCGCTACTGATTAGAATAATTTACTAAATATTATGTTACACTAAAGAGCCGATCTTCCAAAAAAAATTATTAGATTTCTTTACGTTTGCTTAAATGTTTTTATCCTAGGTCAATCTCAGAAGAGGTTTTAATACTTTTATAAGTGAGAAAGAGATAAAAGTAATCTTGTGCTTGGCCAAGTTTTAGGTAAGAGTTTGATACAGAATTGAAAATAAGCTCAATATAGCGAGAAAACGTGGTGTACACCCTTTCAGTTGATATCGGTGGAACATTCACCGATTGTGTGGCCATTAATGAGGTCGACGGCAGTGTCATCACTCGAAAGACGCTGACTTCGCCCCATGATTTGTTAGAAGGTGTGTTTCAGGGCCTTGATCAGATAGCAGATGCACTAAAGATCACAACCCCTGATTTTTTAGGATCAGTAGGAAGATTCGTGCACGCGACCACTCAGTCCAGCAATGCAATTTTTTCACGTTCAGGCGCTAAAACTGCTGTAATTACTACAAAAGGTTTTGCTGACACTCTATTGATCATGAGGGCAACCGGTCGCGTTGCAGGTTTAAGTGTGTTTGAACGTCATCACTACCGTAATACAGATAAACCAGCTCCCATAGTTGATGAAAGAAATATTTTTGAACTTAATGAGCGGATTGATCACAATGGTACAGCTCTTGTCTCACCAAAAGAATCCGAAATAAGAGAAATTGCTAACAAAATTAAGACTGAAAGCTATCAGGCGGTTGCAGTGTGTTTGTTGTTTTCACACAAAAATCATGACCATGAAGCTTTTGTTGGGGAAACTCTTCGAAAAGAACTACCGGGTTGTTTTATATCTTTATCATACGAAGTCGCACCAGTGATTGGTGAGTATGAGCGTTCTACAACAACCTTGTTTAACGCTTATGTGGGTGAATTAATCAAAAGTTATTTGTCTCGTTTAGAAAAAAAATTACAGAAGTCAGGGTTTAACGAAAAGCTTCTTGTCGTTCAGTCCAATGGAGGGGTGGCGATGGCTGCTCAGACTATACCGGTCATGACAATTGAGTCTGGACCAGCTGCTGGCATTGTAGGAACTGCCAGGGCAGCAAAGCAATTAGGTTTAGAAAATATAATAGCAACAGATGTTGGAGGAACGACATTTAAAGTTGGTATCATAAATAACGGTGATTGGTCTTATACAAAAGAAACAGTAATTAACCAGTATCAACTACGTCTTCCAATGATTGATGTTGCCTCTATAGGAGCTGGAGGTGGCTCAATTGCCTGGTTGGATAGTGAACGTTTGCGCATTGGGCCTCGCAGCGCCGCTGCCGATCCAGGGCCGGCATGCTACTCAAACGGAGGAACTGAACCTACCGTAACGGACGCTGATGTTGTTCTTGGTTATATATCTCCTGATAGATTTTTGTTTGGAGATATGCATTTAGATTACGAGCTGGCTTACAACTCAATTAATAATATTGCTGAGCAACTTTTTAATGGGGATGTTATAGCTGCGGCGGCAGGTATCCGACGAGTGGTCGACAGTCAAATGGCTGATTTGATAAGAAAAACGACTTTAGAGCGGGGTTATGACACTCGAGAGTTTGTCATGATGGCTTATGGCGGAGCTGGCCCAACGCATGTCTGTTCTTATGGACCACAAGCTGGATGTCAAGAAATTATCATACCTTCTGAGGCAACAGTACACTCTGCACTTGGTGCGGCTATGACAGATATACGATTCAGTCTTAGTTATTCAGATCCTATGGTGTTACCTAAACCAGCCAAAGTTTTCGAAAAAATCTACACAAACCTAGAAAACCAGGGTCGAGAACTTTTGAAAGAGGCTAAAATTAGTGAAAGAGATTATTCATTTCTTCGATGGGTAGAGGCCAGGTATCGCAGGCAAGTCCACACAATTCGAATTCCTGTAATAGGAAATTTAAGTGAGGCGGGCCTAAAAATTATAGCTGAAGACTTTCACGAAGAGTATGAACGACTTTATGGTATTGGTACTGGATTGAAAGAGGCGGGCATTGAATTAATCAACTATGGAGTGGAGGTAGTTGGGCACACGAAAAAAATTGACCCTCAAGTTATTCCTTTATTAAAGAAAAACCCCATTCCGCGCTTAAAAAGGCAGGCTTATTGTAATGTTCAAAGAAAGTTGATTGATACAGCTGTTTTTGAGGGTGATAAACTAGGGGCGGGCTCAATTATTACAGGGCCAGCAATTATTGAGCAGCCTGGTACAACGGTAGTCATTCTCTCGGGTTGGCAGGGCGATGTTGATAAGTTTGGTAATATTCACATAACAGAAATAATAACGTAGGCTTCGCTATGAATACTCCATCTTCTTCTGTGTTTGATCCCGTCACATTTGAGGTTTTAAATCATCGTTTACTAACCATTTCTGAGGAAATGGGTATTAATTATATGCGTTGTTCTGGTTCGAATGTTTTGATTACTGGTAATGATGCGGCTTCAGCTATTATGGATAAGGAAGGCGGATTAGTTTCTGTCGGTCCTTATATAGTAACGCAGGGCAATGTGTTGCCACTAATTGTTCAGTCGACCCTTAATAGCTCTCAATTTGGAGAGTTAAAAGATGGGGACATATTTATATGTAATGATCCTTATATGGGGGCTATTCATGCTCCTGATTTTGCCACCGTGTCTCCAATATTTTACGAAGAAAAACTAGTTGCTTGGGTTGGCGCTTCAGGCCATCAACTTGATACTGGCGGGATGGATCCAGGAGGCTTTTCAGTTAAGGCCGTCGATATTCATCAAGAAGGTTTAAGGATGCCTCCAGTGAAACTCGTTGATAAAGGGCAACTTCGTGAAGATGTACTTGAGTGGATAATTAATCAAGTAAGAGATCCTTTGGTTGGCTTGGATGTGAGGGGACAGGTTGCTTGTCTGACTGCTGGGCGTGAAAGAATATTAGGTCTTATAGATGAATGGGGGATTGGGGCACTAAAAATGACCATGGAGCACTCAATCGAGTTTTCGTCTGAGAAATTACGAGATCGTCTTGAAGAATTACCTGATGGAGAATGGCGAGAGGTACAATACATTGACCATGATGGACATGAAGATAAGATCTATCAGATAGTTTGTACTTTAACTAAGACCGGTAAAAGTTTAACTTTTGATTTTTCGGGCACTAGTCCTAACGCAAAAGGGCTTATCAACTGTACTTACTCAGGATTACAAGCTGCTGTTCTTTCCGCTGTTTATATAAACCTTTGTTGGGATATTCCATGGAATAGAGGCATTCGCGACTGTATAGATATTGTTTCTGAGGTTGGCACGGTTAATAACTGCTCATATCCGGCTCCATGTGCGATGGCAACTATTTCAGGTGTGATTGTCACTATAGATGCATCTTGGCGCTGCTTATCACAAATGCTTTTGGCAAGTGAAGGTTATCAGCAAGAAGCTATGGCAGTTTGGTCAGGCACTTCTATGGCACCTATTTTTGCGGGGACCAGCCAACATGGCTTTTCTTTCGCTGCAACAGAGATGAGCCATTTTGGAGGAGGAGGAGGGGCTCGCACGTATGCTGATGGAGTGGACACATCTGGGATTGTTTTCAATACAACACCAAACATGCCCAATATCGAAGATCAGGAAAGTGAATACCCAGTATTATATTTATATCGCCGACATTTATGTGATTCTGGAGGAGCCGGAAAGTTCAGAGGGGGGCGCTCGGGCGAATTGGCTTACACGGCTTATGAACCTCCCGAAAATGATCTAGTTGGTCTTTTTGCTGGAACGGGAGCTGAAATGCCTAATGCCATAGGTTTAGCTGGTGGCATGCCGGGTAATGCAATTTTAATCGGGCGTCTTTTAGATTCTGATATATTTCAGAGACTGGAAAAAGGGAAAAATCTACCTTCTTATTTGGATGAAATAGTTGGTACTAGGGAAATAATGAGAAGCAAGCATGAACGAGTTTCTATAAATACTGGTGATGTTTGGCATCATTGCTGGCAAGCTGGCGGGGGTTATGGGGATCCGCTTTTGAGAGATGAAATTTCTTGTGCAACCGATGTATTAAGGGGTGCAGTTTCAAAAGACAGCGCTCATAGAATCTATGGCGTTGTTTTAAATGATGACGGGACAGTTGATGGCTTGGCAACCAAGGAATGTCGTCAGAGAATCCGCGAGGATCGCCTTAACGCAGCGACCTCAATTAATTCAAAAAAATCGATGATGGTACTAAATGGACCCCCAAAAATGAAATTTGGGGATGTTCTGTATATAGATGACACAGGAAAAAGTGTCTTTTGTTCGAACTGTCAGCATGAATTGTGTAGCAAAGAGGATAATTTACTCGATTATTTAGTTGAAATACGGTCGTCACTAAGCGCGGCTGGTCCAGTAAGAGGGGAAGATTACGATCATGGACGTTTTCACTTGCGTCAAATATGTTGTGCAAAATGTGCGACACTTATTGACGTTCAAGTTGTTTTGAAGAACGCTCCACTCCCTTCTATGAAGGTTATCGCTTCCTAACTTAGCTAAGCTTTATCAGTCAAATTTTGTACTGCCTTATCGTAGTTGTTTTCCGCGTCTATCGCTTCTTTGCCTGCGACAGCATTATAGTCCTGTTGTAAATCACCACTTCCTGCTGGGCTTTTGACAGTGAAGAATACTGCTGATCCGCCAATGGCTCTACTTCTGTGATTAACATTTCGAGGAATATGCACGATATCACCCCGTTCGACGATTTTTTCTTCGTCGCCTAATATGTAGTGCAGTTTACCCTCTATTATTAGTGTCCACTGCTCCTCGTTGGGATGCATATGCAGACCTGAGCCTTCTCCTTCAGGTTTGGTGACTATACCTGCTTTCATAAATTCACCGGTTGCTTCCTGTAGAATCATATTAGGGTTTTCATCTGGGTTTCTTTTTGACATTTCCTTGACAACATAAAACGGCATGTAATTTCTCCTCGAATATGTCTTAGTTTAAAACTTATTTTTTGATTTTGCTTTCTTTATAATTGCCCCAAGTATTTTTTTAATTTCTTCCCGCGAAGAGAGAGAACAATGACTATTACCCCACTTTAGTGTCTCTCTATTTAACAATTCGTATCTTCCCGTGACATGTCTCATTTCTATTTTGGAGGCCCCTTTTAGGTGGTAAAAATAGGGTCGTGAAATTTTTATTTCGTATCCGATGATTTGGTAATTTATTGTTTTTCCATTTTTGAATATAACGCCAAAATAAGAAGGAGAACTGCATAAGAGGGCTTTACCATTTAGGCTATCAGAAGCCGAACAAACTTCTATAAACAGCATGAAAAAAAAACTAATCAAAAGTATTTTTTTTATTTTTGATTTTAGAAACATAGTCACATCGATTCTCCACATGACATGAATGGTCCTTTTAAGGTTTTCTAATAATGTTAAATAATTTTAAGTAAAGTTTTATATTAGAAGAAAAAGATTCTGAAAAAGAAGGTTATTTTTTTATCTTCAGTTCAAATTTTCACTGAATTGAACAATAGGTTTTATATCAGTGAAGTTAGGGATGTCTCCCATGACTTCTGCTGAATGTTCAGTCATGGCTATGTGTAACGCTTCTAGGCTTTCAAATTCTATTATGGCCATTATTTGGAAAGGAGCAGAAGCTTCTGGGTCTGGTGTTCCCAACCCCTTTATCACTTTCATACTGGTAATACTGGAGCCCATTGTTTTTCCGACTAACTCTTTATGTTTAGTCAGGTAGTAGTCTAGATCAAAATTAGAACCAGGGGTATTCGGGTACATTACAGTTACCGTTATCGACATAGCTTGTTACCTCTTTATTTTATAGTTTGGTCAAAACATTCTAGACCCATTTTTATTAACTTGTGTACAATATTATAATAGTAATATTACAGGTTATTCAGGAGATAAAATTGAGGCATGACTATCGACCCATAAGTAAAGAAGCAAGAAAACTGCTTATTGAGGGGCACCAAAATTCTGAATTGATAACTACGCTTGAATCAATTGGCAGTGACGGAGTTGCTCCTTTACCAAATAATTTAGATGGAGATCTTGAAGATGTTAATGGGATAATTGTGAAACATAGATTTGTGGAGGCTCCTGGGGAAGGTGAAATGATTCGCTGGCATTATGTCGAAGCAGGCACAGGAGAGCCTTTATTATTACTACATGGTATTCCTCAATCGTGGAGAATGTTTATGCCTATTCTACCTGAACTTGCCAAAAGGTTCAGATGTATTGCCCTAGATTTGAAAGGTTATGGTCAATCACACAAAGAAAGAGGCGACTATCGTCATGAAGGGGTCGCGGAACAAGTGGTGTCCCTTCTTAACACAATTGGAATAGATCGTTTTTCTATGTTTAGCCATGATAGAGGTACTGTGCAGGCCGATTTTATTGCAGCTAAACATACTAAAAGAATTAATCGATGGATAAGGGGCTCGCAACATCTTGTACATTACCATCCTGATTTGTCGCCTCAGGAACATATCTTATCCAAAATAGAAACTCGTGAAATATTACAGGACCCCCTAAGAATGATTAGCTATATCTATAGTTGGACCTGTAAATATCCTATTCCTCGTCCTTATATAGAGCTAGCGGTTCAAGAATTTTCAAGACAAGGAGTAGGTTTGGCTGTGGAGCGCTATTTTCAGTCTTCTACTTTCCGCAAAGATTGGATCGATCGCAGAACAAGACTGATCCCAGAGTGGAAAATGCCAATACTTATTTTGCAAGGTTCGGACGAACCACCTATGCCAGTTGAAAATTATATGAATTTGGAAGAGTATTTGCCCGGTGTTCAGGTAGAGTTTGTCGATGGAGGTCATTTCTACGTTGAAGAAAATCCTCAGGGTACTTTGGAGAAAGTCCTACCTTTTCTTTGTTCCATTTAAAACATTAAGATCGGGTTTTTCTGCCTGAACTAGAGCTATTCCTATTAAAATAACTGCGATTGATGCTAAAAGCAGAAAAGTTATAGGTTCTTTAAGGACGATCCATGCGAGCGTAACACCGACTATTGGTAAAGCAAATTGCCATACAGCCATGCGTCCGATGCCGCCACGCGACAAAGCATACAGCCAGGTCATGCTCGCTATAACGGATGCTCCAGCAGCAAGATAAAATATAACTCCCCAGCCAAGTAAAGATATCTCTGATATTTCTTCAGATGGAACAGAAATTATTAAAGCAGGAATTAAAAGCATACAAGCAAAAACAACACTCCATAAACTTACGGTCTTAGCTCCATAAATTATTGACATGCGGCCACCTAGATAAAAGCCAAATGACCCACAAAAAGCACCTAGCATGCAGAGTAGGTCACCATACCAAGTGGCTTGACTTATTCCTAACCCCAGTGATTCAGAAATTAATATAAGTGCCCCAAAAAATCCAACAGTTATGCCTGTCCACCATCTGGAACTAGGCCATTGACGCCGAAAGCCGGCCTCAATTAGACCTGTAAAAATTGCGGTTGCTGAACTGGCAACAACTGCATGGCCTGCCGTTGTGTACTGAACGCCTAGGGTAAATATAATGGTTCCAAGCGTCGCCATTATAGAGATTACACAAAAGTGAATTCTACTTCCATAATGCCAAGGGATCCGTAACCTCATTATACCTATTATAACTAGCGCACAAGGGCCAGCAGCTATAACCCTAAGCACTCCCAGACTAAAACCATCCATGGATTGAGTACCCAGTTTAGTTACCATTGAGGAACCTCCCCACAGCAACACAGTTGTCAGTGCGGCCGCTGTTGCAATGGAGAAAAATCCCGGCAGAGTTACATCTGATGCATTTAGATTTTTTTTATTGCTCTGGTTCATAAATTTATCACATATATTCTAAAGGCATACTTTCAGTTTAAATCGTTACTATCTGATTATTCCCTGACTTACTAAAAAAACACCGATCAGATATATTAAATTTTTTTCCTTATGTGAAACACTTAAAACTGTAAAAGGATTTTTTTGTGAATTCTGAAAGAGTACGTTTTTTGCTTCTGAATTTGGGGCACTTTCTTGATCATTTTTTTATGCTTGTTTTTGCCAGTGCAGCAGCTTTAACACTGATAAAAAAGTGGGATATGAGTTACTCTGAGCTGATTCCTTACGCTACGCCAGGATTTGTTGCCTACGCTATATTTTCTTTGCCATCAGGCTGGTTGGCGGACAGATGGAACCGGGACGCAATGATGACCATCTTTTTTGTTGGTATTGGGTTAGCTGCCATAGCCACATCCTTTGCTGATTCCCCTATTCAGATAGGGATTGGACTGACTTTTATAGGGGTTTTTGCTGCGATTTATCATCCCGTTGGAATTGCTCTTGTTATAGAAGGACATTCCCGCACGGGTGTTCCTCTAGCTATCAATGGCATATTTGGAAATATTGGAGTCGGTTCGGCGGCTCTAATAACAGGTTTTCTGATTGATAATATGAGTTGGAGAGCTGCCTTTGTTTTACCCGGGGTTATTTCTGTCGCAGCAGGTATTTTTCATCATTTTATATCAAAAAAGATCCGCAAAGAAGAAATAATAAAAGATATTTTACCAGCTGGTTTTTCGCACGACGAATATGGGCGATCTATAATAGTGAGAGTATTAATAATCGTATTTGTTTCAACAGCTATTGGTGGCCTAATATTCCAGGCTACAACTTTTACTCTTCCAAAAATTTTTGATGAAAGACTTAATGAGTTAGCTAATTCAGCAACAGCAGTTGGTTGGTATGCTTTTCTCGTTTTTGGGGTGGCTGCATTCGGTCAGATTATTGTGGGATGGTTAATCGATCGATACTCGGTAAGGAACGTATTTGTTATTGTAGCAGTTATACAAACGGTTATTTTTTCTATTATGCCGGGTCAAAGTGGCTCAAATGCTCTTATACTATCTTTCTTATTCATGTTTGCTGTTTTTGGTCAGGTTCCTATCAACGACGTTCTAGTTGGTAGGGTTACAAAAAATGAGTGGCGGAGCCGCGTGCTTTCTGTTCGTTACGTTCTGACATTCTCATTAACTGGATTAGCAATACCTGCTATTTCCTGGATTCATGGTAATATGGGTTTTGATGCTCTATTCTATTTTCTAGCAGGAGGGGCAACTTTAATATTGCTTTCAGTTATCTTACTGCCAAGACTTAAATCTATCACAATACCGTCTGTGTAGCTTTTTTTAGAGCGTTGAGCTTATTTTGAATGTGATGATAGAAGTAACTGTTAAAAAGTTTTTTTAGTAAGAGGTTCTGGTTCTATAAAAATGTACAAAGGGTGACACGATGAGTGGTCGATTAAAAGGAAAGTCAATAATTGTAACTGGGGGGGAGAGCGGTATAGGTCGTGCTATCGCTTTGCGGTGTCTAGATGAAGGTGCATCGGTAGTTATATCAGGAATAAGTGAGGCAGATATGGAGAACACATATTCTGAGGCACTTAAAAAAGGCATAGATGAGCGTGTACAAAAATTGATTACTGATGTCACAGAACCCGATCAAGTACAACAAGCAATCGACTTTACTGTTGAAAAATTCGGACGATTAGACGCAGCTATTGCAAATGCCGGAGCTTTTTGTTCGAGCACGCCATTCGGGGACTGGAGTGTCGAAGAAATGGAACGTTTAGTGTCTGTAAATTTAACAGGAGTTTTCTATTTACTTCACGCAGCTGCAAAAGTTTTGGTGTCTCAAGGAGAGGGCGGGAGTTTACTCGCTACCGGTTCATCCACGGGCATTCGACCTATACCTAATTTAGTCCCCTATACTTCCACCAAGGGCGGGGTCCATCAAATGATGAGAGGATTAGCTGTAGAGCTAGCCCCACATAAAATCAAAGTGAACACAATTGTTCCTGGGATGGCAGAAACGAGACCAGTTATAAGTCAGCAGGGATATGTGGAAGCAGGACTTAAAATGGTCCCAATGAATGAGATAGTACAACCTGATGAACTTGCAGCCTTTGTAGCCTTATCTCTCAGTGATGAGATTCCGCATATAACTGGTACACTACTTAAGGTAGATGCTGGACGCACCTCAGCATAGGGAGATGAAAATGTACAAGTATAACCTTTCTGGAAAAACACTTATTGTAACTGGCGCTGAGACCGGGATAGGTAGGGCGATCGCCCTCAGAGCCGCGAGAGATGGCGCAAGTGTAACCGCGGCTGGCATAAATGAAGAAGGACTTAGAGAGGTTTTAGATACTGCTGAAAAAAATGGTTTTAAAAACAAGTTTTCTACCATGAAGGTTGATATTAGAGATGTTGGGCAGGTCCAAGACATGGTAGATAAAACAACGGGAAAATTTGGCAGGTTAGACGGTCTTGTTGCCAACGCAGGGGTAATGATTGAACGTAGACCATTTATAGAATCAACTCATCAGGAGTGGCATTCAGTTTTGTCAGTTAATCTCTTAGGGACTTTTCATACTTTGCAAGCAGCAACCCGAGTTCTTCGTAAACAAGGTGAAGGAGGATGTTTACTGGTTACCACTTCTTCTAATGCGGTTAGGCCTGGGCCTCAGGCTTCTTCTTACGTGGCTTCAAAGGGAGCTATACATCACATGGTCCGATCTCTTGCTGTAGAACTGGCTCCCGAAAAGATAAGAGTCAATGCAATCGTTCCAGGACTTACGTTGACGCCCGGAACGCAAAATCGTCCCGGCCATATCGAAAGAGGTTTGAAACACATTCCAATGGGTGAGATAGTTATGCCTGAAGAAATAGCTGAGATAGTGGCCTTTGCCCTCAGTGATGAAGCTCCACACCTTACTGGGACAGAGCTTAAAGTTGATGGAGGACGGACCTCAGGCTAGAGCCTAATAATGGCCTATTTTTTCTTTTCGACGCCGTGGGATTTGGTTATTTTTGTGCTTTAGGCGGCCAAGCTAGAATAAATAAAGGCCTTATTAAAAGTTTACGTCATTTCATACTTTGTTCAGCATAATAGCAGCTTGCTGACCCGCGATTTTCCCAAAAGTACCTCCTATTGCCATACCAATACCAGCTGCGTAGCCGCTGCCTAGAATATTTCCAGCCATGATTTCTCCCGCTGCATACATATTTTCAGAGGGTTGCCCATTAGTCATAACAATTTTTGCATTTTGATTAACTTCTACGGACATATAGGTGAACGTAATTCCAGGGCGAAGAGGATAGGCATAATATGGGGGAGTTTCAATTTTTTTTGCCCAATTTGATTTTGGAGGATCTATCCCTTTTGTATGACAATTATCTAAAAGTGTTGGATCATAATCACCTTCCTGGACAGATTTATTAAAAGCAGAAATTGTTGATATGAATTTTTCAGAATCCAGCTCCAATATTTCGGCTAGCTCTTCAAGTGTATTTGTAGAAAAAGGAGGATAAAGTGATGGCATAAATTTATTCAGACAGGGACTATCAAAAACAACATAGGCAATTTGATCTGGTTGTTGTGCAACCAATCGACCCCAAATAGCGTATCTTTTGGGCCATGTGTCTTCTCCTTCATCGTAAAACCTTTCGGCGTTTCTGTTTATAACAATCCCGAAAATTATGCAGTCCAGTCTAGTTATTATTCCCCCATCAAATCTTGGTGCACGACCATCAATGGCAACGGCATGACATTGGGTTGGATCACCAATAACATTAGCACCATTATCAATCAGCATTTTGAGAACGGTTCCCTTATTATAAGGCGTACCCCGTATTAGAAAATTGTCCGCTGCTTTACCCCAAGCTTCTCTCAGCCACCCTATATTGGACTCAAATCCACCTGATGCAGCGATCATAGCCTTTGCTATAACTTTGTGTATTTTTCCTGAATGATTTACTTCCAAAGATTCAAAGAAACCGTCTCGGATTACCAACTTTGTAACTTCGGCATCATAAAAAATATCTATTCCCATTTTTTCGGCAGTTAAATAAAGAGTGTTTAACATTGCTCTACCGCCACCTAGAAAGAAAGAATTAGTTCTACTTAAATCCAGGGTTCCTTTGAGGGCGGACTGAAAGCGAACTCCTTGTGAAGAGAGCCATGGCAAAAAATCTTTTGATTCCGCTATCATTATTTTAGCTAGCTCAATATTGGTATTGCCTTCAGTAATCCTGATAAGATCATCCAAATATTCTTCTTCAGTGTACGGGCCAGTTAAAGTTTCTGACGCGGTATCGTGGGCACAGCGTGTGTTTCGAGTGTGTCTTGTGTTTCCCCCGCGATAAAATCTTGGGGCACTTTCTAAAATAAGTACCCTTGCTCCTTCTTGTCGGCTACTTATTGCAGAACATAAACCTGCGTTACCGCCGCCAATGACTACGACATCGTAATGTTGGTTTAGAATTTTGATTCACCTCTTACTTATATACTAAACTTCTATTTCAGCACAATTGGTTATAAATTAATTCATTATTAGTTCTGTAAAATAACTTCTATATACAATTAAGTTTAAACAAAGCTAGCTTGAATGGTAGTGTTTCTCTTTAGAAAAAGGGAGTTGTTTTTGAAATAACCAAAACGGAGATTGATGTGGCGAAGAAAGGCCATGTTGAGATTATTGGAGCAGGCTTTGGAGGCCTTGTGACGGCTATTGGTTTAGCAGATAGGGGTTGGACTGTAAGAGTCCACGAACGAAGGTCATTATTGGGTGCTGAAGGTTATGGGATAGCTATTCAAGATAATATGGCCCATGTGTTTTCTGCTTTAGGTATACTTGATGACATTTTGCAGGGAGGTATCGAAATAGATCGCAGAGATTCTTTAGATGGAAATGGAAACCTTTTACTAAGATTAAATACTGGACTTGGGCGTTATCGCATAAGCCGTCATCACATAATTTCTTTGCTTTCTGAAAGGGCTCTTGCTGCTGGCGTAGATATTCATACAGGATCGAACATTTCTAGTGCCTCCCCAGAAGGTGAAATATATGGAAGTGACGGAAAAAGCTGGAGGGCGGATCTGATAGTCGCGGCCGATGGTATTAATTCAAACATTCGTGAATCTTTAAACCTGACAAAACATCACATACATAGAAAAGAGGGTGGTGTAAGAGTGATAATCCCTCGTCTTCCTGAAGAGGTTGAAAACGACCGGAAACACGGCACTACTATGGTCGAAGCTTGGTCGGGTGATCGCCGAATACTATATTGCCCGAACTCTCAGACAGATCTTTATGTAATTCTCACTTGTATGAATAAGGATTTATCTGGTCGTGTTACTCCTATAGACACAGAAAGCTGGGGACAGGCCTTTCCAGGAATGACATCCTTGATTAATCGTATCTCAGAATGTGCAGATTGGGATGAATCTAAATGGGCCCGCTTTCAAACTATTCGTCTCAAAAGCTGGTCTAATGGTCGGATTGCGCTCTTAGGTGATGCAGCTCACGCTATGCCACCGTATTTGGGGCAAGGAGCAGGCCATGCAATGATGAATGGATTAGGCTTAGCAGTATCTGTTGATGAGTGTTCTGATATTTTTACTGCATTAGGTAATTGGGAAGATCGTGAAAGACCACTCACTGAACACACCCAGTTTTGGACAGGCGTTTATGGAAAAACTATATTTTTCCCAGGATGGCTTAAAGCATTAGCAATCAAAACTGAAAAACACTTACCATTGTTAGCTAAACAATATAGCCGAGCTTCAAAGCATATACCCACTGGTTGTGGATCAGTGGATAATAGAACTTAATTTGAGGTATAAAAGTATTAATGAATCAATCAGATAGAAATGTTCAAAGTACAACATTAAAAGAAGCTCACAGGCTAATGACTATATGTAATTCATGTAGGTATTGTGAGGGGCTTTGTGCTGTTTTTCCTGCGATGGAAAAACGCAGTTCTTTTCTTGAAGGAGATCTTAATTATCTTGCAAATTTGTGCCACGACTGCGGCGCTTGTTATTCTGCCTGTCAATTTGCTCCTCCTCATGAGTTTTCAGTGGATGTGCCAACAAATTTTGCAAAGGTTCGATCAGAATCATACGAAACTTATGTTTGGCCAGGTTTTTTAGCACCCATGTTTTCACGTAATGGACTAAAAATTAGCCTGGTTGCGGCTATGTGCTTAGTGATTTTTCTAATCGGATTTGTTGGTTGGCATGATTCTTCTGATCTCTGGAGTTACAATACCGGTCCAGGCGCATTTTATCGTTTGATGCCACACCATATAATGGTTTTTATTTTTGGCTCTGCTTTTTCGTATGCGATTATTGCAGGATTATTTAGTGCTAGAAACTTTTGGAGGGATTCTAAGAATAAGTTTAATGATCGACCTGAAGCTCGAAATTTCTGGAGTGCTACAAAGGATGCAACGTCGCTTAGATATTTAGGCGACGAGGGACTGATTTGTAATATTAGTGAAAATGTTTCTAGTGATAGGCGCAGACTTTATCACCACTTTACGTTTTACGGGTTTTTTCTGTGTTTCTTGTCGACAATAACTGCAACTTTCTATCACTATTTATTAGCTAGAGAAGCTCCTTACCCATGGTATGATATTCCAGTTATATTGGGCATTTTAGGGGGAATTGGTCTCATAGTAGGGCCATTAGGGCTGTTGTGGGAAAAGTTTAATAATAGGAAAATTAAAAAGACACTAGGAATGGATGTAGCATTCTTAGTGATGCTGTTTCTAACAAGCTTAACTGGTATAATATTACTCTTTTTACGTTCTTCACCTGCAATGGGAGTATTATTGTTTATTCATCTAGGAATAGTGTTCAGTTTATTTATTACTATGCCGTATGGAAAGTTTATACATGGGATTTACAGGTTTTTAGCTTTGGTGCGTTTTTCCCAGGAACGTTAGCGGTTTTGTTAAGTATGATTTTAAGCTGTGAAGTTTTCTTTTAAAACTAGCCTAGTTGTAGAAAATATCACCAAATTATTTTGGAGAATTTAGTGAAACTGTATATGACCGAAATGTCTGGCAACTCTTTTAAGGTGCGCGTTCTCGCTTCGATCCTTGGGCTAGATTATGAAAGTATCCGTATTGATTGGGAAAATAATGAACATAAATCTGACTCTTTCCTTAAATTGAATCCTAGAGGCCAGGTTCCAGTTATGGAAATTGAAGACAGAGTTCTTTGGGATTCAACAGCACACTTAGTATATATTGCACGCAGATATGGCGGAGAAACGTGGTTGCCTTCTGATCCCCTCCAAATGGCAGAAATAATCCAGTGGATGGCCTTTGCCCAAAATGAGGTACAATTTGGGCTTCAATGGGCCAGAGGGGTTACTGTATATGGTCGAAGACCAGAGAGTTTTGAAGGTTACCTAACTGATGGAAGATTGGCGCTAAATATTTTAGAAGACCAACTTGTTAAGACTGGGGATTGGCTGGCATTAGGGCGTGCTACTCTTGCTGATATAGCTTGTTACCCATATGTAAAAAGATCTGGAGAAGGTGATTTACCAACCACATATTATCCTGAAGTTGAGGCATGGTTATCACGATGTGAATCATTAGCTGGTTGGATTGAGATGGATCCAAAAGTGTAATTTTAAGTGGTTGGCGAAGAATAAAGAAAATAGTTTTTAGGGAATAGATCATGGATACAGACGTTTTAACTATACAGGAGCCTTCAAAAGGTATTGCAGTTATAACTCTTAATCGCCCTGAGAAAAGAAATGCCCTTTCAGCTAGACTAAAAGATGAGCTAACCCAGACAGCTCTAAACCTGGCTGAGAGGACAGATATTGGAGCGGTAATTTTAACTGGTTCGGGTGGGTATTTTACCGCTGGTAACGACATATCGGAAAGTGATTCTTTTGCTAAAGGGCTGTCTCTTACTGAAGCTCGCCGTCATATTAGGCTAGGACTTAATATGTGCGAAGCATGGGAACAACTGCCTCAGTTATCGATAGCAGCTATTGAAGGTTTTTGTATAGGAGGCGGAATATCTCTGGCTGTTGCCTGTGATTTTCGGATTTTACAACATAAAGCTTGGATGCGAGCCCCTGAGGTGGATCTTGGAATTACATTCTCTTGGGGAACTCTTCCTCGTTTAGTCCGACTAGTAGGGCCGCAAAGAGCTAAAATGATTGCTGCTGTTGCTCGAAAAGTTGACTCTAAAACCGCTTTATCCTGGGGGTTGTGTGAAGATGTGGTTGAGAACCCATTAAAATCGGCAATTGAATTAGCAGAGGAAATTATTAGTAAACCAAGGGTAGCTCAACAGATGATAAAGGAATCTATTAACAGAATAACGTCAGCGCCGAATGTAGGTAAAATGGAGCAGGACCAAGTTCTATTAAATATGACAGACCCTGATACTATCTCTCGACAGAAGAAAGTTCTGAAAGGATTAGCTAAAAAATGACAGCAGCGAAAATAAAAAATTTACTTGATTTGGATCGTTATAGTCCTCCTGGGCATACGGGAACGGTGAATGTTCGACTGGTGGAAAAAAGTTTTTGTGGAACTTTTGAGATGGTGCATGGAACTATTGAACCAGGGTGTGGGGCCCAATGCCATAGCCATGAGATTGAAAATCAAATCTGTTATGTTCTGGAAGGGCTTATGGAGGTCACTATCAATAATGAGATGCCTGTGACCTGCGGCCCAGGAACTATTATTGAGATTCCTCCAAAAGTAGAGCACTTAATTATAAATTCAGGAGATCAATCACTTAAATTGTTGGTTGTGTATAGTCCTCCATTGCCTCCTAGAAATGACGTGAAAATACCAACCTAATAGAACTATCTTAAAATATACCTACTAAATTTTAGAGCTTGCACGTTCGTTTATTGATTCAAACCACCGATGGAGATTCATTGCATTGTCAGGGAGATCAAATTTTAACCGAGTGGCAAAACTAATTGCACAATATGCTGTAATATCAGCATATGAAAAATCAGAACCAGCTATATAAGTTTTGTTCTGTAATATTTGGTCCATTGTGCTAAAAAAGCGTTCTACTCTTTTTCTACCCCTTTCTGCTAAATCGGGTATTTGGGAATAATTATCCGGTCCAGTTAAAGCTCGATCTTTAAGGCCAGGAGCTGAGTTTCTTAGAGCCTCCCCAACCGCAAGTAGCCCATCAATTTCAGCTCGCCACTGCATATCCGCTATAATAGCTTTTTCTTCATTCGTCTTTCCCATCAAACAAGGTTCAGGGTAAGCTTCTTCAAGGTAACGGCAACATCCCGCTGTGCTATATACTCTGGTTCCGTCATCGGTTTCAAGAACCGGCACTGTGCAGTAGGGATTGATCTTACGAAACGAATCCGTAAGTTGTTCGCCATCGCGTAAATTTACTTCGACGGTTTCAATAATGTCATTAATGCCTTTCTCGGCAATAAATATTCTTACTTGTCTTGGGCTCGGAGCTGTTGAGCAATCGAAGAATTTCATAATGGTGCTACTCCCTAAACTAAAAATATAAATTGATTCAGAAATATTATTATATAACTTTAAAACTATCTGGCATTGATGTTTATCATATTAGAATAATTTTATCTAAAGTCTAAGATACTATTGGGATAATAGTTCTACACTGTTAAAATTTTTTATAAATGTGATTTGCCAATAATGGAATATTTTCGGTTTTTGGGAAAAGGGAGAAAAAAATGACGAATGACGGATCTAAAGAGACTAAAACAAAAGGAGCTTATAAGGCGGGAGATGGATCATACTTTTTTGATGTTGAGAGTTTAAAGGGTTTAAAAGCCGGACCAGATTATGCTCCTACTTTTGGTCCAGTTATAGAAGGCGAGTTAACTCAGGTAGGAATAATGACAATTCCTGCTGGTGAGTCATCTGATCCTCATACGCATCCTAACGAACAGTGGATTTATCAGCTGAAAGGGCGTGCAAAGATGATCATAGATGGACAAGAGCACGAAGTTGTTCCTGGGGATTTAGTGTTTATACCGGCGAATGCTGTTCATACAGCGGAAATTTTACCTGGTGAAGATGCTCATTTTTTTACATGTAAAGATCTGCGTCACGGAATTGCTGGAACTCCTGTGGGAGAGGCTAGAAATTAGACTTACTAAGTTGTGAGGGGTATTGATGTCAAACAAGAAAAAGGCCACAAAAACTGAAGGCGCTTATAAAGCTGGAAATGGCAGCTATTTTTTTGATGTAGATAAATTATCATACGTTAATGCGGGTAAAAATTATGCTGATACGTACGGGTCTGTTGTTGAAGGAGAACTTACTCAAGTCGGCATTATGACCATACCAGCAGGAATGTCTTCGGACCCCCATACACATCCAAATGAACAATGGATTTATTTACTTAAGGGTCGGATCCTTGCTGTTATTGATGGTCAAAAGCGAGAGGTTTTGCCAGGAGAGCTCCTTTTTATACCTGCTAATGTAGTCCACAATGTGGATGTCTTGCCTGAGGCAGATGCTCATTTCTTTACCTGTAAGGATATGAGACATGGTATTGCTGGAACTCCTGTTGGAGCAGAAAGAAGAGTACCAGAAAGTGATTGTTAAATGATAGAAACTGTTGCCGTTATTGGAGCTGGGACAATAGGTTCTTCTTGGGTGAGTTATTTTTTATCACGAGGCTGTAAAGTAAAGGTTTGGGATCCTGCAGATTCTTTTGAAAAGAGAACAAAGAGCTTTATAACTAGTGTTTGGCCTATTCTTGAGACGATAGGTTTATCCAAAAATGCTGATATTAATCAGGTATTATTCTGTAGCTATATGGAAGATGCACTTTGTGGTGCGTCATTTGTTCAAGAAAATGCTCCTGAAGACGCAAAGATAAAAAGCTCTCTGATAGCTGATATGGACTATTTGTTGCCCAGAGAAATAGTGATTTCCTCAAGTTCAACGGCTCTAACAGTAACAGAATTTCAAGGAGAAACGAATTTTCCTGAACGAGTTGTTCTAGGGCATCCATTTAATCCACCTCACTTAATGCCTCTAGTTGAAGTTGGAGGAGGTAAAAAGACTGCTAACTGGGCAGTAGATAGAGCTATGGAATTCTATGAATCAGTGGGTAAAACCCCTATAAGGCTAAAGGCTGAAATACCAGGCCACTTAGCTAATCGACTTCAAGCTGCTGTTTATCGAGAAGCCGTTCATTTGGTCGCCGAGGGTTATGCAACTGTTTCTGATATAGATAAAGCGATGGCAAATGGGCCTGGTTTGCGTTGGTCGTTTATGGGTCCTCATATGACTTACCACTTGGGAGGAGGGGCAGGAGGTATTTCCCAATATTTTGATAGCTTAGGCGCTAGTCAGGAAAGCCGATGGTCGTCTTTGGGAAAACCAAAGCTGACCGATGAGGTAAAAGAAAAGATAATTAAGGGTGTGAGGTCAGAAGCGGCAGGAAGAACAATTGATGAGCTCTCAAAAGCTCGGGATGAAGTACTGGTGAATATCTTAAAAGCGATAAATAAAGGTTCAATCTGAATTCTTTCACTTGGACTATCGTGAAAATATAGAAAACAGGAGATGAAAGTGAGCAGTGAGGATACTAAAAAGACTCTATTATTTTCGCCCGTAAAAGTGGGTAAACTAACTCTAAAAAATAGGGTCATTATATCTCCTATGTGTCAATATTCGGCAGATAGAGGGCTACCAAATAACTGGCATACTGTTCACCTTGGTCAATATGCTATTGGTGGTGCGAGCCTTGTGTTTTGTGAGGCTGCAGCTGTCGAGGAACGTGGAAGAATCACGCATGGTGATTTGGGTATCTGGTCTTCTGAGCATGCTGACGCCCTTAAACCAATAGTATCTTTTATCTCTTCAAATGGGGCTGTTCCAGGGATACAAATTGCACACGCAGGACGTAAAGCAAGCATGCAACGACCTTGGTTTGGAAACGGTCCTTTAAATGAAGCTGATAAAGCGAGAGGAGAGATTCCATGGGATATTGTTGCACCAACTGCTGAACCAGTAAACTCAGAATCTCTCATGCCTCATGAATTATCTATTAATGAAATTGTATCAGTTCAAGAAGCTTTTGCGGCCGCGGCTGGTTACAGTGATGAAGCAGGATTTGAAGTTTTAGAATTACACTCAGCGCATGGCTATCTTTCACATACTTTTCTTTCTCCGATTTCAAATCATCGAAATGATGCATACGGCGGGGATTTAGATGGCAGAATGAGATTTACACTGGAAACAGTGGAAAAAATACGTGCGATTTGGCCCTCACATAAGCCTTTCTTTGTTCGAATATCGGCTATTGATGGAATAGATAATGGGTGGGATCTAGATGATTCCATTGTTCTTGCAAATGAGATGAAGGCCCGGGGCGTTGACGTCGTTGATTGTTCCTCTGGGGGCATAGCTGGTGTTGTAACTGCTTCCAGAGAGCCAATAGGGCTTGGTTTTCGTCTCCCGTTTTCTGAACGCATAAGAGAAGAAGCTGATATTACTACAATGACACATGGTCTAATTTTAGAAGCTAAGCAAGCGGAAGAAATTTTACAATCAAATCAAGCTGACTTAATCGGAATAGCTCGAGAAGTTCTATTTAACCCTTATTGGCCAAGACATGCAGCCTATGAACTAGGAGTTGACCCTGAATTTAATGATTGGCCAGAACAATATGGTTGGTGGTTAACACGCCGTGAAAGTCACTTGAAGAAAATTGGCCAACGCTAGCCTTTATCAGCTAAATAAGAATATAACTGAAATAGGGATACCAAATGCCTTCTCCAATACGCTTTTACTTTGATTTTGTATCTGCTTATTCCTACATTGCAATGAATAGAATAGATAAGGTGGCCGCTCGTTATGGAAGAATTGTTGACTGGAATGTTGTGGAACTTCCAGAAATATTAAGTTATCACAAAGCTACTTCTCCTAGAGATCAACCAGCCAAATTTGCTCATAATCAGAAAGACTTTCCAAGATTATGTAAAATAAATGGTCTGCCTGTTAACTTTCCCCCTGAAGTGCCTCCGTATGGAGCGACACTTCATCGCCTTGCATTCTTAAGATTAAAGAAAAAAAATACAGCCCTAGCCAAACGCTTTGCGTTAGCGGTAGATCATCATTATTTTGGTCTTGGCAAAGAGGTAAGAACAGCAAGACAGTTACGCTCCGCCTGTAAGCTTTTTGACTTAGATATTAGTGTTAGAGAAATTAAGGCTGCGGAGAATGACAAACTAGCTCATAAGGCGCTTAAAAGAAGCTTTAATCAGGCCATTGGTGATGGCATGTTTGGTGCTCCTTTCATGGTTTGTGATGGTCACACATATTGGGGGGCAGATCGATTAGATCACCTTGAATATGACTTAAAAAGAAAAATAAAAGTACCAAAGGGGTATAAACCTTTTCCTCTGTTAAGTAATTTTACCGAAAGAAACGGCCCTCTATTTCATCGAGTAAGAAACGGGGTAATTACTTTTGGTTTCAGGGTTGACGCACGTCACTTAAATCCTCGAGAAGTGGTCCATGGAGGGTGGCTTACTAGTTTTGTTGATGTAGCGATGGCAAAGACTGCCATGTTTCAGATTGGTCGTGATGGGGTGGCACCAACGATTCACCTAGAAACTGATTTCATAGGCCCAATAAAAGCGGGCCAGTGGGTTGAGTGCCAGGCTAATCTGGTTAATCGAACTACATCTATGAATTTTGTCGAAGGCGTAGTGAGTGCAGATGGAACTCCCGTTGCCCGCTGTTCAGCTATTTTTAAAGTTCCCTACAACTTAAGGAAACAATAATAGTTCTAGTATTATTGTCGTTTGACTTTACTGAAAGCTGATGGGTGATATGACTAATAGGTTTATTAATGGGAGTTGGCGCACTCGTTTGGTTTTTATATCAATTATGACCCCCTTTTTGGGTTTGGCATTTATACTAAGCCAGTTTCTACGTTCGTCTCCTGCGGTAATAGCTCCAAATTTACGGAGCGAGCTAGGGTTATCCGTGACTGAGCTAAGCAGCATGCCTGCAGCTCTATTCTTGGGTTCAGCCTTAATGCAGCTTCCTGTTGGTATTCTTCTTGATCGTTTTGGTCCTCGTAAGACTATTACTGGTTTTTTATTGATTACGTTTATTGGAATCTTAGGCGTTTCCTATTCTTATAGCGCTATAGGATTGATTTTAACATTATTTATTACCGGATGCGGAATAGCTCCAGTCTATATGGGGCTAATTGTTATATTATCGCGTTGGGTACCAAGAGACAGGTTAGCAGCTGCGAGCTCAATTGCTGTGGCAATTAGTGGTGTGGGCTTATTATTATCAGCTACTCCATTTGCTTGGGCTAGTTCTCTAATCGGTTGGAGAGAAACTCTCAAACTTATTGGTTTTGGTGTTGCTATTTTATCTTGTGTAATCTGGTTAGTAGTTCGTGACCGCCCTCCTGGATCAACCCTCCCTGATAAAAAACCAACCTCTTTGAGAGAAACCGCACGTGGGCTTATTAAAGTTTTATCAGATACCAGGCTTTATGGCCTTGCCGCTGTTGCATCTGTGTCGGTAGGCTCTTTCTTGTCTACACGGGCTCTCTGGACGGGCCCCTATCTCAACGATGTATTTGGTCTAGATCTTATTGATAGAGGTAATGTTATTTTTGTTCTATCGACCGCTTGGCTATTTTCAGCACTAATTTATGGTCCACTTGATCGACTTTTTGATACAAGACGAGGAGTAGTTACAGTTGGCGCTATAATAATGGCATTATCATTCGTCCTATTGTCAGTTAACAGAAGTGAATCGATTATTGTGGTTACTGGACTTTTTGTATTGCTGGGCCTATCTGCATCATTTTCAGGTTTAATTTTTGCTCATGCTCGTGCTTTATTCCCTGATACCTATACAGGTAGGGCTGTTACCGCTATTAACTTATTTATTTGGACTGGTGTTTTTTTCGTACAGGTAATTACAGGAGAGATCGTTAGTTTTTTTCCCACTGATGAATTAGGTAGAAGCCCTCAGATTGCTTATCAAACAATGTTTTCCGTTCTTGCTATTAGTTTATTTATCGCTGTATTAATTTATCGAAGGACAGAAGATATTCCTCCATCAAAGGACATTGATATTTAACAATTAGTTTTCTAGACCCGACCTAAGGCTTATATCATTAAATTGAATTTGTACGTGCTGTCCTCTTAGGTTTTCTGGTGCTTCTCGAGCCAACCAAGAAATCACCTTTGCAGGTCTTTCAGGCGATTGACCATTACTATCGGTTAATGCTGCCTGTCGAAATTCGTCATTCGAATAAATTTCGCGCACCATATCTGTGTCGGTAAACCCAGGAGAAAACGCAAATATTTTTACATTAGTTTTCTTTAAATCAAAATGTAGGCACTGTGTCATTGATAAAAGGGCTGCCTTTGACGAACAGTAAGCAGCATAAAATTTATCGGGGATAAAAGCCCGGGCACTGGTAAGGTTTATAATTATGCCAGAATCATTTGTGAGCATAGAAGGCAGTGAGGCGTAAATCATATTATAGGGGCCCATGACATTAATTTTCTGTACATTGAGAAATTCCCTGGGAGTAATATCTTTAACACTTCCCATTTTTCCGGTCCCAGCATTGTTTATAAGAACATCTATGCGTCCGTGTCTCTGAACAATATCTTCAACAAACTTATTTACCTGTGAAGGATCTGATACGTCGAATCCGTGGCTTTCTGATTCAGCACCGATGGTTTTAACATCAGTAAGGGTTTTTTCATTTGCTGCTTTTGTTCGTGCGCATAATATTAATATAGGTTTTTCTTCTGCTAGTGACCGCGCTGTTGCTGCTCCTATGCCACGACTAGCACCTGTTAGAACAACAACTTTATCTTTTAAATTTGTCATTCAGGCCCCCATTTTTAGTTGATTGATTTTTTATATTATAGCAAAAAAAACGCCCGAAATATTCGGGCGTTTTTAGATAATACTAAACGATAAATTAATTTCGGTTTCCAAACAAACGCAGTAGTAAAAGGAAAAGGTTAATAAAGTCTAGATATAAGGAGAGGGCTCCCATGATGGCTTTTTTACCAGCAATCTCAGAATCATCTAAGGAGTTATACATTTGTTTTATTTTCTGCGTATCGTGTGCGGTAAGTCCCACAAAAATAAGAACGCCAAGTACAGAAACGACAAATTGTACCATTGTCGATCCAATGAAGATGTTGACTATACTGGCTATAATAATGCCAAAAAGACCCATCATTAAGAATGAACCCATTCCAGTTAGATCTCGTTTTGTTGTATAGCCGTATAGGCTCATGGCCGCGAATGTTGCGGCTGTTATAAAGAAAACACGCGCAATACTTTCACCTGTATAAATTATGAATATGTTGCTAAGAGAAAGCCCCATTACCCCAGCAAATAGCCAAAAGAGGATCTGTCCAGTCGATGCTTTCATACGGCTGATACCAAAAGACAAAGCCAAAACAAAGGCCAAAGGGGATAATATAGCTATCCAACCTAATGTGGTCGTAGATAGATATCCTTGAGGAGTTTGAACGTAGAAGAGGCTAAGAAGAGCCGGTGTGGAAGCAACAAAATAGGCGATTACACCCGTAAGTGCTAAGCCGGTTACCATATAGTTATAAACCCTCAGCATATGTGAGCGTAGACCCTCATCTATTAGTTGATCGGTTCCCGCTTTTCCTGACACAACGCCGTGATTAAACTGGTCTGACATATTTCCCTCTTTAATAAAGTTTTAGTCCTTAATAAGGATTTTTATAACTCGAATATGGTGATTTTTTATTACAAAATCAACAGTTTAGAATTTCTAAAGGTATCGCTTTGTCAAATTACTTCGTAAAAATAATAAGATTTTAGTTTTTACCTTTAAAAATAAAGTAAATTGCTAAAAATTGCGAAATACAACTAATTAATATTACTAAGAGTGCTGAATGTGCAGATGAAAGCACGGGTGCGAATGATAAAACCAGACTAATAACTATAATGCCACGAAGATATAAATAATGGTTTGAAGAAGAAAAAGTTCGCGAATTATAATAAAGTGATAAAAAAAACACAAAAATATAAACTATGATGCTAGCTGCTGATACAAAAAAATAGAGTTTTTCCAAAATAGACAGTAATGAGAACGTCGATACAAATATTGTTATTTCGCTTAAATAATTTAGCCATTTGCTAAACCCTCCCGAAGCGCCGATTTTTTTACTTATCCAGCAATCAAATAATAGTGTGCCTATAGCAATTACACCAATTAAAGTAATGCTCCACAACATTAGGTCCGATACAGGAGTCAATTTTTCAAATGCAAGTCCGCCTAGTAAGCAAACAATACTAAGGTGGACGATAGTTAATCTAGTGCCTAGTGGAGTCGCTAAACTGAGTTGTTTAGAAATTAAAGCAGCGCTCAAAATCAGAAAGAATAAGAGACCCAAACTTATCACCGGGGGTTTGAAACCAAGATGAAAGGCACTAGAGAATAGGCTGGCAATAACTATTGTCGTAAAAATACAAATAGGTAAGTAGGCCAGTGAAAGGGAAAAAGATTTGTTACCCTGTCCGATCTTCATTATGGTGATTCCATTCCAAGTCTTTATAATTACTAGTTAGGAACTCTAATCCTTTACCTCTAAAACCAGGCTTAAAGGTGATATATTTATTTAGTAAGCACTTTTTAGTAAGTAGGTGGTGGAGATGAGCGGGATCGAACCGCCGACCTTCTGATTGCGAACCAGACGCTCTCCCAACTGAGCTACATCCCCGGAGCTAGTGATGGGTGATTCCATTTTATCAATCTATAGTTTATGAATATGTTGCTCGATATCATCACTGTCAAGCGATTCAGGGTTTTCCTAGAAAAGTGAATAAAAGTTAAAAGAATATTGTAATTAAAGGGATACGTTACTAGACAGCTATAGCAACAAATGTCTAATGTCCTAGATAATACTTTATATTTTCTCTAACAATAATAATGTAAATGGTGCTGAAATGCTGGCAGTTTGGCAACTTATCGATACAATAATCGCATATTATTCTTTTGCGGTGGTTCTCTCAGTAGCATTAATTTGGCTGGTGCAACTCAAGGTTGTGAACACCTCTAATCAGTTTATTTATATGCTTGGGAATTTTCTTTTTCGTATTACTGAACCCCTATTAAAGCGTATTAGGTTAGTTGTTCCAACTATAGGTGGAATAGATTTATCCCCATTTATTTTGCTTTTGGCGCTCTTTTTTGTCCGCTCTCTGATTCAAAATAATTTTATGTATTAAAGATTCCATTTCAATCTTTGGGCCTCTACAAACGTATCGTATTTAATGTTCAAAGAGATTGATGATAAAGGGAATTAAGGGATGAGTAATTTGAATATTGGACCTGATAGTAAGGTAATTGATGGTAAGGCTTTTGCTGAGTCATTAAGAGAACGGGTTGCAAATAAGGTTAAAATGATTAAAGCGGATCATGGGTTAATTCCTGGATTAGCTGTTGTTTTAGTTGGCGAAGATCCGGCAAGCCAAATATATGTGCGTAATAAAGGGCAAGCAGCGGAAAAGGCAGGAATAAGAGCAAAAGACTATCGGCTCTCAAAATCATCTTCAGAAGAAAATCTATTGTCTTTGGTTTCTGAGTTGAATGCTGATCCGCTCATACATGGAATTCTTGTTCAATTGCCCCTGCCTAGACAAATAGATCCATCCACAATTATAGGAGCGATAGACCCTGTTAAAGATGTAGATGGTTTTCACGAAATAAATACTGGCCGTTTATCTATTGGGAAAATTACTGGTTCTAATCACGCAATGATACCTTGTACCCCATTGGGGTGTCGGATGTTGTTAGAATCTAGATTAGGTGATTTAGCTGGCCTTGAGGCGGTTGTTCTTGGACGGTCGAATATTGTCGGCAAACCAATGGCACAGTTACTTATTAATGCAAGCTGCACTGTGACAGTAGCTCATTCCAAAACAAAAGATCTTAAAAAAATTTGTCGTCGGGCTGATATATTAGTAGCTGCGGTAGGACGCCCAAAGATGGTCCAATTCGACTGGATTAAACCAGGAGCAACAGTTATTGACGTAGGTATAAACCGCATACCTGCTTCAACAAATGAAAACCCTAACAAAACTGAGCTTGTTGGAGATGTCGACTTCGAATCAGTAATTGATATCGTTGGGGGTATTACTCCCGTACCCGGAGGAGTCGGGCCGATCACTATTGCTTGTTTATTAGCCAATACAGTTGTTGCGGCATGCTCTCAAAATGGCTTCGAAATTCCAAATTGGAATTAGAATAAAACTACTCTTTCTCTCTTAAAGAGTTTCCAAGCCTTAAACGTAAAGCCTGCAGTTTAATAAAGCCTTCCGCATCGCGTTGATCATAGACCTGGTCATCCTCAAAGGTTACGTGATCAATTGAGTATAAGCTATTTGGAGACTTTCGGCCGACCACCTGAACGTTTCCTTTATATAATTTAAGCCTTACCGTACCGGAAACAAATTGTTGACTATTATCAATAAGTGATTGAATCATTTCTCGTTCAGGAGAAAACCAAAACCCATTATAGATTAGCTTAGCATATTTAGGCATTAGCTCGTCTTTAAGATGCATTGCTTCACGGTCTAGGGTAATAGACTCAATGCCTCTATGAGCCGCATGTAATATAGTTCCTCCAGGAGTTTCATATATTCCTCTAGATTTCATTCCCACAAATCGATTTTCAACTAGGTCAAGTCTCCCTATTCCATTAGCGCCCCCGATATCATTTAGCTCAGTAAGAAGTTGAGCAGCTGAGAAAGCCTTATTATTGATTCTAATAGGATCCCCCTGTTCAAAGTCGATTTCTATATACTGAGGTTTATCTGGTGCATTCTCAGGAGAAACAGTTCGTGAAAATACGTGCTCTTCTGCCTCTAACCATGGATCTTCTAGTGCCTTTCCCTCAGCTGAAATATGTAAAAGGTTGGCGTCTACTGAAAATGGAGCTTCCCCTTTTTTATCCTTGGGAATTGAAATCTGGTGATTTTGAGCAAATTCTATCAGTTTTGTCCTCGATTTTAAGTCCCATTCACGCCAGGGCGCGATTATTTTAATGTCTGGGTTGAGTGCGTAGTAACCAACTTCAAAACGAACCTGATCATTTCCTTTGCCTGTAGCCCCATGGGAGACCGCGTCGGCTCCCGTTAGTTCAGCTATCTCAATCTGCCTTTTTGCTATTAGAGGGCGCGCTATTGAAGTTCCTAAAAGGTAGAGACCCTCGTATAGAGCGTTGGCTCTCATCATCGGAAACACATAATCACTTACGAACTCTTCTCGTAAGTCTTCTATATAAATTTCTTTTACTCCAAGAGCTCTGGCTTTTTCTCGAGCGGGCTCAATCTCATCACCCTGGCCTATGTCAGCAGTAAAAGTAACCACTTCACAAGCGTAAGTTTCTTGCAGCCATTTTAAGATGACAGAAGTATCTAAGCCTCCAGAATAAGCAAGAACAATTTTTTTTATTTTGTTTTCCATGACTATCTAATAAATAACGGTTTATCGAATGAGTATAACTTTGCTTTCGTACTAGGCAAGCGTACCGAATACATAATTTATGTGTTTATCTACTTTTTAGGAACACGCTTACTTTCTGATTTTAGTTGACCACAGGCTGCCATTATGTCTTCCCCACGGGGGGTACGAACGGGAGAAGGATAGCCAGCATTGCGTATTATAGCAGCAAATTTTTCTATCGATTCTTCACTTGACCTTTCATATGGTGAATTAGGCCAAGGGTTAAAGGGAATCAAATTAACCTTTGCTGGTATTCCGGATATTAAACGGACCAATTCATGTGCGTCTCCAGGGCTATCATTCACGCCTTTAAGCATCACGTACTCAAAAGTAATTCTTCGTGAGTTTCTTGAGCCGGGATAGTCTCGGCAGGCCGAGATGAGTTCGGACAGTGGATATTTTTTATTTATAGGCACTATCTCATTTCTGAGGTCATCTCGAACAGCGTGTAAAGATACTGCAAGACCAACCCCAAGTTCTTCTCCACACCGGCGGATCAATGGCACTACTCCAGCAGTAGATAGAGTGATTCTTCTGCGAGATATGGAAATACCTTGCCCATCCATTATAATTTTTAAAGCTGCTGAGACATTATCAAAGTTGTACAAAGGTTCACCCATTCCCATCATTACAATGTTAGAAAGCTGACGATCGTAAATACTTTTTCGTTCCTCAGAAGGCCACTCATTTAGAAAGTCTCGTGCAACCATAATCTGTTCAAGAATCTCTCCTGGATAAAGATTCCGCACTAATCTTTGGGTTCCCGTATAACAAAACTTACAATTTAAGGTACATCCAATTTGACTTGAAATACAGAGAGTGCCCCTATCACTCTCTGGGATGTGAACGGTTTCAACTTCATTCCCGTCAGTTAATTTGATTAGCCATTTGTGAGTTCCGTCTGTTGAATCCAAACTTTTAGAAATAGCCGGTCTTGAAATGATGTAGCGTTTAGCCAGTTCTGAGCGAAGGGTTTTGGCTATATTTGTCATGCTTTCAAAATCGGTAACTCCTCGATTATAAACCCATTTATAGAGTTGGTTCGCACGAAAGGGTGGTTCCCCAATTTCCGTCATTTCGGTTTCCATCTGTCGTAAATTCATCCCTATAAGGTTTATAGGTTTTTCACCGAAAAAATTGACAGATGGATTTTTATTTGTTGGGTCTGCTAATGTCATAGCACTCAAAATATTGGTTTGTATCTCGGCAGTTTACTACAATTTTTAAATAGTAACTATTTTCTTCCGCAAGCTTTATTCATTGCACGATGAGCAGCTGTAACGCCTTTAAGCGAATAGCTGTCTGTTGTCGGGTTATTCCGACTTGATGTACCTTTTATTGTTAGGCGCATCCCTTTGCGCATGGCTTTCACTATGCTCGCATCATCTTTTCCTAGAGCCCAGGCGTTTCCGCCTCGCGTAAAGAGAGTCCATCCAGATGAGCCTACTTTCAGTTTAACTTCAGACTTTTTTTTGTAGGTATAGCCGGCGTCGACTTGAACTACATCAAATTCTTTTGTCGATGGACGATGCCATACCATAAGGAAGATATCTCCCCTTCTGGAACGAAGGCTTGCTTTTTTAGGTTTAGAAACAATGTAACAAAAGCGATCCTTCTTGTCTCCTCGAACATAAGTTTGCCAGTCACTAAATTTACCAATAACTTTGGCTTCGTTTGATAAGGCTGGTGAGGAGGCAATAAATAGAGAAATTACCACAACAAGTATTACTAAATGAGCATCCATGAAAGAGTAAAGTTTTTGCATACCATTGTCCTATCAAAAGAAACCGATACGTGTAAAGACGAAGTGTGAATCATTTTTTGAGAACAACATTATTATTTATGCTTGATAAAACTATTTTTTGCGTCTTATAACAGGATCACCGAATTCATGAAGTGGCAAAACCTCTGTTGGCCCTCCAGTCCTGACGGGCCGAGGTGCATGACGGCCCAAAGTTATAGTTCTATCATACATAATAATTGCTGCGGCTACTGAGACATTAAGACAGAATTTGGTTGGGATCTTAACTGTATGATCACAAACAGATAGTATCTCGTCAGATAGACTACCACGTTCCGGCCCTAAAATGTAGGCGCATTGAGAAGGATGACGAAAGCTTGGTAGAGCATCTGCTTCATCGATAAATTCAACCCCAACCAGCTTACAATTTTTTGGTAATCGTAAACTAGTTGCGTTATCAAACTCATACAAAGGTATATTTTCTTGAGACTTAGATGTGTCGGATTTCCAAATATCCGTCTTGGTATATATGGCGCCTACTGTAAAGGCAAAGCTTGCTCCAAATGCATGGGCGGTACGCATTATTGCTCCCACATTCATCGCTTTAGAGATGCCTTCAACGCCTATACCAAAAAATCCGCGATTATTGATCATAATATTCAAGAAACTTGCACATGCAGCACACACAAGGCAAGCTGAGAAGGGCATTGATTAGTTAAGAAAGGTCATTAAATGCGAGCTATTTTATGTAACGAGTGGGGAGATCCCGACACTCTCATTCTAGGAGAAAGTGATTTACCAGAACCGGGACTAGGTGAGGTAAAAATTAGAGTCCGTGCGGCTGGCGTTAATTATGCTGATTTAGTCCTTATACGTGGCCAATATCAAGAAAAACCAGATTTTCCCTTCTCGCCGGGTCTTGAGGGAGCTGGAGAAGTTCTAGAAATTGGCGAAGGAGTTACCAATTTATCAGTAGGTGATAAGGTCATGGCAGTAACAAGTAAAGGCGCTTTTGCTGAGGAGGCTATTGTACCATCAAACAGTATATTTTCTATTCCTGAAGGAATGGATTATTTTGATGCAGCTGTTTTTCCTGTTGCATATGGGACTTCGCACTTGGCTCTTAAAGAGCGAGGAAACCTTAAGCCTGAGGAAACACTTTTGGTTTTAGGGGCGGCTGGAGGAGTTGGCCTAACGGCCATTGAATGTGGAAAAGCCATAGGCGCTAAGGTAATCGCGGCTGCCTCTACCAATGAAAAACTCAATTTGGCTAAGTCTTACGGTGCGGATCATGTGATTAACTATTTAACTGAAGATTTGCGGTCAGTTGTACGAGAAGTCACAGGTGGCAAGGGGGTTGATATGGTGTATGACCCAGTTGGAGGAGACTTTTCGTTCAAAGCTATGAGATCTCTGGCCCAACAGGGTCGATATTTGATTATTGGTTTTGCAGCTGGTGATATTCCCAGCTTTCCAGCAAATTATCTGCTCATAAAAAATATTAGTGTAATAGGTATTTTCTGGGGATGGTATAGGTTAAATCAAACAGAAACATTTCGAAAATCATTTTCTGAGTTATGTAAGTGGTATAGAGAAGGTCTGGTTTCTCCTCACGTTTCGCAAAAATTCTCCTTATCTGAAGTGCCCGAGGCTTTATCAGTTCTTGAGACTCGAAAAGCTATGGGGCGTCTAGTTATAGATATTGATAGTTAATATAAATTATGAATAACAGAACCAAGATTGATAAATTGGTCGAGCTTCAATATGAAAGCTACCCTTATCCTGAAAGAGACCCGCTAGACGAAAAAAGACGTTTGGTTACGGGATCGCCCAGTAATTTAGCAGAGGTTAACCATTATATATTTGGTGGCAAAATGGACCTGTCTAAACCATTATCTGTTCTAGTCGCAGGTGGTGGCACAGGGGATGGGGCAATCCAAATGGCCCAGCAAATGACAGATTTATCAGTTCCTGGTCAGGTTATGCATTTGGATTTAAGTGAGAGTAGTCAAAAAATTGCGCGTAAACGAGCAAGCGTTAGGGGTTTAAAAAACATTTACTTTGAGAGGGGATCGATTCTTGATGTTAAAAAAATATTACCGGGTCCATGGGACTATATAGACTGCTGTGGTGTTTTACACCATTTAGATGATCCGCAACTTGGGCTTAATACATTGGTAGAGGTTCTCGCTCCAAATGGAGGTATAGGTGCAATGGTTTACGGGGAATTAGGCCGTTTTGGAGTTTATCATATTCAAGAAATGATGAGGGTCATAGCACCTTTTGGAGAAGAAGAAGCATTACGTGTGTTGCTTACAAAAAAGCTAATTAAAAATTTACCAGAAACCTCGTGGCTAAACCGTAATGGTCAGATCCAAGATCATCTTGAGGGAGGCGATCCTGGCATATATGATTTATTTCTTCACGCACGTGATAGAGCCTATACGGTTAAACAAATCGAAAGCTTAATACTAGAAGCTAAATTAAGGTTAGTCACTTTCATAGAACCATATAGATATGATCCTTTAATTTTAATAAAAGAACCTCAGCTTAAGAAAATAATAAATAAACTTGATTATATGGAACGTGCTTCTTTTGCAGAACAACTACTTGGAAACTTCAAAAAACACATTTTTTATTTGGTGAAGAAAACTAATCAAGTGGGTAAGCCGACGCTTGATGATGCTAGCACAATTCCTGTGCTTGTTGGCGTCGACACTTTAGAGGCAGCAAAACAGACTCCCGGAGGGGGCGTCATCAGTGTTATTAATGAGGGTCATAAAATAGATATGTCTGTTCCCCCATTGGCAAAGGCTATTATTGAACTCTGCGATGGTAATAGGGATTTAGATGAGATTTATTCAGTTATTTGTAAAAGAAGATCAGATCTTCAGTGGCGTGATTTCAAAAACCAGTTTGATCGTCTTTTTCGTGTGATGAACAGCATAAACCGAATGGTATTGAGAAATATTAAAGCTTGATTTCCCTATAATGTTTTTTGGGGTTCTTTCTTTACTGCTAATATCATACCTATAGTGGCAATTGACACACCTGCCCAGGAAAGTATTGAAGGGTTTTCATTAAGTATAAAGACGCCCAGCACAACAGCTATTGCTGGACCGCCTGCTAGCAAGGTTGCCACGGTTGTCGCTCCAATAGATCGCGTAGCTCGAGTTAGAAGCATTATAACAATAAAACTAGAGATAACTCCTTGAAACCCACCTTGTAAAGCAATGTCAGACCAGGGGGGAAAATTATTAAAATCCATAATTTTTGAGGGTAGAAATAGTAACCAGATTGGTAAATAAATAACACCGCTAATCACAGGAACCGCGACTATAGTTTGAATAACCTCTGGCTTCCATTTATCTAATGCCGTCAAATAAAGTGAAAATAGTGCCCCAGCGGCAATTAGTAAAAGATCGCCTAAAAATAGAGAGTATGAGGCGCTAGATAGAATACTATCACCACCAATACACAAGCCCCCAAAAATGATTATAAACATTGCAAGAAAACGTTTTTTACTAAGTCTCTCGCTCAAAAAAAGAAGTGCAAATATAGCTGTAAATATTGGAATACTGCCGTTAGTTAATACTCCAGCATGTGCAATAGGGGCTAAACTCATTCCTAAAAATGATGTAAGGGCAAAAGGTGCTCCAACTCCTATCGAAAAAATTGTAGCACGTTTTAAACTTAATCCACTTAATCCACGAGTTAGTATAATAGGAAGTACTATTAAACTAGCAACACCCAATCTTAGTGCTGTTATATCATAAGCGTTAAGAGAAGTGATAACACCAAAACGAGAAATTACTATCCATGCGCCCCATATGAATGGAACGGATAAACCGAAGATTAATCCAACTAAATATTCTGATTTAATATTATTCACTGCTATTCTGATCTAATATTTTTTATTAGATTTTGAAACATCCGAAATAGAATTTTTTAACAGATTAGGCCCTAAAGTTACCAAAATACCAAGAGTTACAATTACAACTCCTAATATGCTGAGCAAACTAGGTATTTCGCCTAGCAAGGGAATTGCTAAAAGAAGCGCTAAGGAAGGAGCTCCAGACATAATTGCTGCTTGGCGCGTCGATCCGATTGTTCGGGCGGCGTAGGCTATCATAAAACCCGCCACGAAGGCGGCCACTATTCCCTGATAAATTCCTTGTAATAAGATTTCTTCAAGCGGAGCCCCTGTTATATTTGAAGGCAAGAAAAGCCACCAGATGGGTAAGTAAATTAACGAGTTTAGACCCATTACAGCAACAAGAGACTGAAGTGCACCGATTTTCCAGCCTCTGACTGCAGTTAGAAACGCAGAGTTAAAGGCAGCAGCTCCGAGAAATAATAGATGTCCTTTCCATTGACCTGGAGCACCAAATTCTAATGCATCCCAACCAGTTGCCGCGACACCTACAACAATTAAAGATATGCCTGCAATACGCCAGTGCCCAATGCCCTCTCCAAAAATAAACCAAGTGAAAATTGCAGCAAAAATTGGCATGGTACCATTCACAATTATTCCACCATCAGCAACTGGTGCGAAAATGAATCCACCCAATAGAAACAGAGCGAAAATCGCCCCACCAATAATTGCCAAAACAAATGCGCGATACCAGGTAAGGTTTATCCAAGAAACCTTATATATGAAAGGAAGAACACATAAGGCGGCTACCCCAAACCTTAAAGCAGCCACGTCATATATCGTTAGTGAACTAATTGCCCCAATTCGAGATACGACTAAAGTACCAGAAAATATGAAGAGGACTAATAATCCAGCTACTAGTCCCAAAAACGATTCATTACGAATTGAGGCAGTCATTTTTTAATACCGCACGGTCGTCATCTTTATAAAGACCGTTTGCTTAGACAATATCGACTAAATGAGAGTCATTGAACGAATTCTGCCTCAGTACGATCACGAATTTCATCAAGTGAAGTATTTGGAGCCAATTCTGAAAGATATAGTTGCCCGCCTTTAATTTCGAACAGTCCTAGATCTGTTATTACTGTATCAACAACACCGGCTCCTGTTAGAGGTAAATCGCATTCTTTTAGAAGCTTTGGCGAACCATCTTTGGCATTATGATCCATTAAAACTATCACTCGTCGAACGCCTGCAACTAAATCCATAGCTCCGCCCATACCTTTAACCATTTTCCCGGGTATCATCCAGTTAGCTAAATCGCCATTCTGTGCCACCTGAAGCGCTCCGAGTATAGATAGGTCAATATGTCCTCCGCGTATCATAGCAAATGAGGTGGCACTATCGAAATAAACTGACTCTGGTAGTTCAGTGATGGTTTGTTTTCCCGCGTTTATTAGGTCAGCGTCAACTTCATTGTCTAAGGGAAAGGGACCCATACCAAGCATTCCATTTTCCGATTGAAAAGTTACGGTCATACTTTCGGGGATGTAGTTAGCGACAAGGGTTGGCATACCTATCCCTAAATTAACGTAAAACCCATCTTCAAGTTCTAGTGCTGCTCTTTCGCACATTTGATCCCTAGTCCATGCCATTAAATGTCTCCTTAATTTGCGCCTCAATCTTAATTAAGTTTCTCTAATTGTACGTCGTTCTATTCTTTTTTCAAAATTTTGACCCTCGAAAATCCGATCAACGTAAATTCCTGGTAAGTGTATTTGATCGGGCTCTATTTCTCCTACTTCCATTAATTGTTCGACTTCCACGATACAGACTTTACCAGCGGTTGCCATAGGAGCATTAAAGTTACGAGCCGTTTTTCTAAAAACCAGATTTCCTGCTTTATCTCCCTTCCAGGCAGTTACTATCGCTAAATCTCCAGTCAAGGCGCGTTCCATTAGATAAATTTCTCCATCAAAGTCTCTGGTTTCTTTCCCATCAGCGATTACTGTGCCCACACCTGTCTTGGTATAGAATGCAGGAATGCCTGCACCTCCTGCCCTGCACCTCTCGGCTAAGGTACCTTGTGGGTTAAACTCCAATTCTAAATCTCCGTTTAGAAATTGTTCTTCAAAAAGCTTATTTTCCCCAACATAGGATGAAATCATTTTTTTTATTTGTTTGGTTTGTAGCAATAGCCCTAGACCAAAATCGTCTATACCACAGTTATTGGATGCGACTGTGAGGTTTTGAACACCTGATTCTCTTATGGCAACTATCATGTGTTCGGGGATTCCGCATAAACCGAAGCCTCCTGCAAGAATAGTCATTCCATCAGACAGCAGTCCATCTAATGCTGATTTGGCGTCTGAAAAAACTTTTTTAGATTCACTCATATTATTACCCCGGCAAAACTTTCTTGGGTCTTTAAAATTATGCTATTTTGACTGAGCCAAGAATATTGATCTGATAAACACCTTGCAAGTCTCTATGTCAACTTATTGAGTAAAGTATGAGAATCTATTTCTTTAGTTGGCGCAAATAAATCTTGTTATAAGCAGTGTCCACTTTATCTATAAGCTAAGGTATGGCAGGCATGTTCTAAACGTCTACAATCTTTAATATTATTATTCATGAAATTATACCTTTCCAGTCACCAATTAAAACTTCCAAACTCATTGCGTGGTGCAAGCTATATGGTGCTTTCTGCTTGTTTTTTTGCCATAACTGCTGGCCTTATTCGATTTGCTACTAGTGAAGTCCATCCTTTTGAAGCAGCATTTTTAAGATCCTTTAGTGGTTTTTTATTTATGTTGCCATTGGTCATAGGAACTGGATTGGGAAGTTTTCAAATTAAGCGGCCTAAACTCCACATACTTCGAGGAATAATATCTGGGTTTGGAACGCTTTTATGGTCTAGTGCGCTGGCCCTCTTGCCGGTAGGAGAAGCAGTTGCTCTAAATTTTACAGCTCCATTATTTGCCACCATGATGGCTCCATTTATTTTACATGAAGTTGTTCGTGCCCGTCGTTGGTTGGCATGTGGATTAGGTTTTTTGGGGGTAATAATAATGTTACGACCTGGATTGGAGGTAGTGTCATTGGGTGCTTTACTATCAATAGGCAGCGCGGGGGCTATAGCCTGTAATATGATTATCATAAGAATAATTTCACAACATGACAATGCTCGTATAGTAGTCCTAACATTCACTTTTTTTACTTCTTTAGTTAGTTTTGTTCCTGCAGTTTTTGTCTGGCAAACTCCTTCATGGACTATTCTGGGGGCTCTAGTATTATGTGGTCTTCTGGCTACCCTTGCTCACTTATTGCTTACACGTGCAATGGCTATAGCTGAAATGTCAGCTATAGCCCCTCTTGATTTTGTAAGATTGTTATTCGCGGCGGGGATTGGTTTTATTTGGTTTTCTGAAGTACCTGACTTCTGGTCCGCTATAGGAGCAATAGTTATAGCTGGCTCAGCTGTTTATATAGCTCGTCATGAAGCAAAAGCGGAGAGTGTAAAAAAATAATGAGCAAGACGTGATAAAAAATAAAAACGCTTCTAATGATCTAAATCGTGCAATTTGGGCGGCGTCATATATGGTCTGTGGAGCGGCATCTTTGGCCTTTAACCATAGTCTTGTGCGGACAGTTGCACAGGAATTACATCCTCTCGAAATATCCGCTCTCAGGTTTCTCTGGGCTCTACCACTAATGTTACCATTTATAGTTTCAGGACGCGGCTCCGCTCTTCGTACCAAACGACATGGCCTACATTTTGTTACTGCTCTTCTAACAGTCATTATGACAGTATTTTTCTTTATTGCCCTGTCTAATATGCCTATGGCGGAAGCCACTGCGCTTAATTTTACCGCGCCTTTATTTACTACTATAATCGCGGCATTTTTTCTTAAGGAAAAGGTTAAACTTGCTCGTTGGATGGCGACAGCTATAGGGTTTATAGGTGTTTTAGTTATTTTGCGTCCGGGATTTTTAGACATTAACTTAGTAAGTATTTTCCCCATTATGGGGGCATTTTTGTTAGCTTTCTGGTTCATTTGTGTCAAGAGTCTTAGCTCAACTGAAACAACAACAACAATTACAATTTATCAAACAATGTGGGCTGCCTTAGTTCTTACTATAGTCGCTATTCCTTTATGGACGGTACCTAGTTGGGGTATTCTCATCTATTCTGCCGCAATGGGTTGCTTAGGAACTATGGGTATTGTCTTTACTAGTAAAGCGTTCGCTCTAGCTGAAGCTTCACTTGTTGCACCTTTAGATTATTTGAGGCTGCCTTTTATAGCGCTAATCGCTTTTTTAACCTTCGGGGAAATACCTGATGGTATTTCCATTATTGGTGCTTTAATAATAACTATGAGTGCAATTTACATTGTACGAAAGGCAGCCATAGAAGACTAATTTGAAAATAGTCTGGTGAACCCTGTATGTTAATTTTGGCAGAAACTTGTCGGTTAGAGGTTAATAAATTCTTTTGGGAGGGACTAGATGGACTTTGGTATTTTTAATCTAATGAACAGAAGGGATCGTTCTCAGACGGTTGCATCATTGATCTCTAACACAGTTGAACAAGTTCAAGCAGCCGAAACAGCGGGTTTTAATATTGCTTGGTTTACTGAACACCACTTTTCAAATTATTCACTGCCGCCTTCTCCTTTATTAATGATAGGCCATGTGGCTCCTCAGACACTACGGATTAAACTTGGTACTTCTGTCATATTACCTGCATTGTACCAGCCTCCCCGCCTTCTTGGTGAATTAGCTTTTGCGGATAACCTTTCCGAAGGTCGTCTCATTATTGGTCTCGGAAGTGGTTATCAAGCTCATGAGTTACTAAGATTTGGTACTAGTTTAGAGGAGTCTCGTGAAGCAACTGATGAGTGGGTAAAATTTATTAGTGAAGGACTTGGCCAAGAAAGTTTTGAATTCCACGGAAAATATTTAGATATGCCTAAAACCCCTTTCGCAGCTCCTCCAATACAAAAACCAAGACCTCCAATATGGATTGCCGGTAATAGTCAAAATTCACAGCTCCGTGCAGCACGCGGTACTTTTCCTATATTTGTTTCTGGCTTTGGTGAAAGCAATGAAACATTATTACGTATCCGAGAAGAGGCAGAAGAAACTTGGCTTAGTGAAGGGTTGAGGGCATCTGATATAGAGTTTTGTACTCTTCGTTATTGTATGGTTACTGATGATAAGAATGAAGCGAAAAGCTTTGCGGAAAACGCTCTGTACCAGATTAGGTTGTCTAGATATTTGCGCCGAGGACAGGAAGATATTCCAGATGCTTGGTTGCCGGAAGAACCATTCTCTGGTGAAATGACACCTGAAGAAATTATGTCCTGGAACCCGATCGGGGATCCTGCTGCCGTGGCAGAGTGTTTATCTGATGAGATAAAGAGAGTTGGCACGTGTCATATAGCTCTATATATGACAATGGGTAATACTGATCATGAGGTTGCTATGAAGTCAATTCGTAGATTTGGGGATGAAGTTATACCTCTTATTGAAAAAGAAGTTGGTCCGCTAGCTGGTGTTAATGTGTCCAAGCCCATGCGGGCAGCGGAGTAGTTTTTATATTATTACTTATTCTTTAAGCCGTTATCGTAGAACGTATATTATAAATTGTACTTAGGGAGATTATTATGAATGTGGATGGTTTGGCTGCAGTCATTACTGGTGGGGGATCAGGCATAGGAGCCGAGTGTGCTAGGGTTCTTGCTAAAGAGGGAGCAAAAATAGCTGTCTTGGATTTGAATCTTGAAGGAGCCAAGAATGTCGCGGCAGAGTGTGGGGGTGTAGCTGTTGAGTGTGATGTTACCAGTTCAGAGAGTGCAGTTAGGGCAGTTGGTAAAGCTAAAGAGGCTAATGGTATAGCACAATTGCTGATTAATTGTGCCGGCATTGCCACACCAGGGAGAATAGTTAACCGAAATGGGCCGTTACCGCTGGAAGATTATGAGGCTGTTATTAAAGTAAATTTAATAGGTACCTTTAATATGATTAGATTAATCGCTGCAGACATGCAGTATGCTGATCCTATGGAAGACAATGAACGTGGTTTAATAATTAATACAGCATCAGTGGCGGCTTACGAAGGCCAAATTGGACAAGCAGCTTATTCATCATCCAAGGGAGGAATAGTTGCACTCAATATTGTAGCAGCAAGGGAGCTTGCACGCAGTGGAATCCGTGTAAATACAATTTCACCAGGACTAATTGATACTCCGATGATGGCTGGTTTACCACCGGAAGCTTATGAGAGCCTTTCCAAACAACCGGAGTTTCCTAAGCGGCTTGGAACCCCCAAGGACTATGCGAAGTTAGTATTGCATTTGTGTGAAAATGTTTTGATTAACGGTGAAGTAATTCGCTTAGACGGTGCTCTCAGGATGGCGGCCCGATAGTAAAAGGATGAGATATTAAAATAATCTAGTTGGCAACGAGATGTTTACCTGCATGGGTTTAGTCTCTGTTTAGGCTAAATCGTCCATAAATTCTGCAAGGTCTATATCTAGAACTGTTAGACCATTCGCATCATGAGTTGAGAGCGTTACTGAGACTCTGTTCCATACGTTGAACCACTCTGGATGATGATTGATCTGTTCGGCTTTCAGTGCTACTCGACTCATAAAACCAAAAGCCTCATTAAAGTCTCCAAAAGTAAAAGTTTTGAAAATAGCTTCTCTATCATTGACTTTGGTCCAACCATTCAATTTTTTTAAAGCGTTAGATTGTTCCTCATTGCTTAACTTATCTATCATTTTTTCCTACATTTTGTTAATTAGGCGTATTCTAATCGGATTAGGATAAGCCATATTATTTATTCATCTTCCATTAAGATGTTATCTATTGCTTTGCTTATAAGTTCGTAAGCCTTGCTGTTTTCATGAGAGGCGTTTTTTAATTGTTGAAAGTAAACTAGCGCTAGTCCCATTTCTCCTTTCTTTTGAGCCCTTATACCAGCCATCAAAATTTTCTGTGGGTGAATTATCTCATTAGTGGAGCTAGTTAGGGGTTTGCTAGACAGTTCCGGAGATCCGTAACTGAAATAGAGTGACCAAGTTAGGCAGGAAATAACAAAAGCAGCAATTAATGCTAATACAATATTTTTAATATCAGAAGTTTTTTGTCTCCCCTGATTATTAACTAATGAATTTTCAGATAAATGCATTATTATTTCTTCTCTAATAGCTTCAACTTGCTTCTCTTCAATTAGTCCACTCTGTATATCATTTTCTAATGCATGAAGTTGATTGACGTATAATTTTGTATTGCCGTCTTTACTTTTTGAAGAATCAAAACCTTTTGCCCAAAGTGGCCATAAAGAAACTAAGAGTGTAATCAGTGTAACGCTTGTTATTATAAGCCAGAAAATCATCTGTTTGTTTCATTTATAAAAGTATTAAGGTACTAATTAAAAGTTTATTTATAACGCTACTATAATTGGTTCTTTTTGACTTCACACTTGTCTACAAAGCATCAATTTACTCTTACTCGCCATCAGAAAAAGTTAGAAGATCAGAATTTGATTTTGATTGGTTTCGTTGGATAATGAAAAACCTAATTATGATAAAGAGGATTATTAAAGCCAAAAATGGTGGGCCAATCCATAGTGCTAAAGTATTTTTTTGAAATGGAGGACGAAGCAAAACATAGTCTCCGTAACGCTCAACAATGTAATCAACTACTTGTTTATTGTTATCTCCGGCAATCAACCTTTCTCTTACTAGGAGCCGCATATCACGAGCAACTCTAGCGGTTGAATCATCTATAGATTGGTTCTGGCATACAATACATCTTAGGCCTCTTGTTATTGATCGTGCTCTTGCTTCTAGATTTGGGTTGCTTAAAATTTCTTCTGGTTCAACAGCGACTGCTAATGAAGTTGTGCTCCATGACAATAAAACAGACAACGTAATGACTTTAATTAGAGTTAATACATTCATTATTTCTTAGCTTTTTCCAATTCAGGAAGAATCTTTTTCTTTAGAACGCTTTTTGTTATTGGACCACTTTGTTTATAAGTAATGAATCCCTTTGCGTTGATTATATACGTTTCAGGAACTCCTGAAACACCCCATTCAATACTTGCTCTACCATCCGGATCGAAACCAATTGCTTCATATGGATTTCCATTTTTTTTAAGCCATAAAGATACATCAGTTACTTTGTCATGGTGGTTAATTGCGTAGACGGGTATGCCATTTTTTGTAAGTTGTTCTATCTGTTTATGCTCAATAAGGCAGGGAGCGCACCAAGAGGCAAAGACATTTACTACAGTAACGCGTCCAAGGAGATCTTCTCGGTTAAAGCCTCCTGGAATATTATCTGATATGGCGGGTAAATCAATTTTTGGTGCCTTCTTCCCGATAAGTGCTGAAGGTACTATAGAAGGATCACGCCCCTCCTTGGTTTCTAATGTTAAAAGTACCAGAATACCTATTAAAACGACAAAAAAGAAAATGGGGAGTGATAATAGAAAGCGTGTCATTTTCGAATTCTAAATGTCCATTTTAGTAGGCTCAGAGATTTTAGCCGGTGATCGTTTTTTTCTGCTTGCATAGAGATTAACAGTCCAATGGCTCGGGTTTGCAAGGGATAAAAGTCCTCCACAAACCATCAAAACGGCACCAAACCAAATCCATGGGATTAGAGGATTAATAAAAAACCTTAATGTCCATTTTTTCTCTGACTTTTGATGAACTTTTGATTCTCCCAGAACAGCATATAAGTCGACTAGTAGCGTAGTTTTTATAGATGCTTCAGTGGTAGTTTGTCCCGAGACAGGAAAAAACCTTCTTTCAGGCATAAATTTTAATGTCTCTCCATTTGGCTTTGTAATTAATAAGTGGGCTCTTTCAACTTCATAGTTAGGGCCACTAAAATATTCTACTTTTTCTAAAGTTATTTTATGCTCCTTGAATTGTTTTGACTCACCTAGATAAAGAGACGTTATAAACTCGGTTTGCCATGCGGAAGATCCAGTGATACCGATTATAAGTATTGATAGACCCAGATGTGCAAAAGTCATGCCACTTATTGCTCTGATAAAATAACTGAACTTTAGATTAGTGATATTAAATGGTTTATCAAATAATTTAGTTTTCATCGCCCATTCAGTTAGTGAACCTACAGCTATCCAGATAGCGAGACCTATAGCGATAGGGGCTAGGATTGGACCATCTGGAACTATTATATAGGTAATAATCGCTGCTACCGCTGCGCTAATTAGGGCAATCTTAAGCTTATTAGCAATAACAGCTAAATTGTTATGCTTCCATGCTAATAAGGGGCCAAACGAAATTGCAATTAATAAAGGTATCATAATTGGAACGAAAGTTAGGTTAAAATATGGAGGCCCGACTGATACACTGTTAGTGCCGCCCGTAATAGATTCTAAAATTAGGGGATAAAGGGTGCCCAAAAGAACTGTTATGCTGGAGAAAGTTAGAATTAAGTTATTAAGTATAATAGCACTCTCGCGGCTAAAAAATGAGAATGAAACAGAGCTAGTTATTCTCGGGGCCTTTAAGGCAAACAATATGAGAGCTCCTCCCACGGCGAGTATGAGTATCATAAGAATAAAAATACCGCGCTCTGGATCTGAAGCGAAAGCATGTACTGAAGTTAAGACGCCTGATCGAACCAGAAAAGTGCCAAGTAGGCATAAAAAAAATGTTAGAATAGCTAATAATAGCGTCCAAATTTTAAGTGTATTTCGTTTTTCTACAACTATAACTGAATGCAATAGAGCCGTTCCGAATAGCCAGGGCATGAAACTAGCATTCTCGACTGGATCCCAAAACCACCAACCGCCCCAGCCTAATTCGTAATAAGCCCACCAACTTCCTAGAACTATTCCAGCGGTGAGAGATGTCCAAGCGGATATCACCCAGGGCCTAACCCATTTTCCCCATGAACCATCGATTTGCTCTTCCAAAAGACCTGCTATCGCAAAAGAAAATGCCACTGAAAAACCCACGTATCCTAAATAAAGTAATGGGGGGTGAAAGGCTAAACCAGGGTCTTGGAGGATTGGGTTTAAACCCAATCCATTTAGGGGAGGGGGATCAAGACGGTCAAAGGGATTTGATGTAAAGACGATAAATGTCAAGAAACAAAAGCCTATCATTGCTTGAACACTTATTACTCTTGCCTTTAAGGTCGAGGGCAAACCATTTGCAAAAACTGCTACTGCGGCTCCAAAAATGGCAAGGATAAGTGCCCACAATAGCATTGATCCTTCGTGATTACCCCATACTCCACTTATTTTGTAGAGCATTGGTTTTAATGAGTGACTATTTTTAAATACTAAATAAACTGAAAAGTCGGAGACTACGAAGGCGTAAGTGAGTGCGAAAAACGCAATTAGAATCAAAAAAAATTGCGCGATTGCCATACTAGAACCTGTTTTCATTAAAGCAGAGTTCTTTTGAGAGGCGCCAAGTAATGGTATAAATGACTGCACTCCCGCAACCAATAATGCTAAAAGAAGAACGAATTGGCCTATTTCGGGTATCACTGGCTAGTTTCCATCCTTCTGTTACTTATTTGGTCTTGAATCTTTCCAACGGCCAGATTTCTTTAGAGCTTTTGCCACCTCTTTTGGCATGTAATTCTCGTCATGTTTAGCGAGAACATTTGTTGCTATAAAAATGCCAGTCGGACTTAAAGAACCTTCAGCAACTATACCTTGTTCTTCTCTAAAAAGATCGGGTAAAATCCCGTCATATCTCACAAACAATGTGTTTTCTAAGTCAGTTACGCCAAAATTAGTTACTGTACCAACTTCTCGAATGCTTCCTTTTAAAACTATTCCCCCTAGCCTGAAGTTACCGCTGACAGTTGAACTTTTACTTTTAACATCTGTCGGTGTATAGAAATAAACAAGGCTATCTTCCAGTGCTATTAGTATAAGCGTTGCGCCGGATGATATAAGAACTAGCACCAAGAATAATAAAATTAAACGCTGATGCTTGCGTTTCAATTTTTTGAGCCTTTATCTGAATCATTTGTCTTGTTAATAAGAATTTTTAGTTTTTTTTCTCTCTTTCTTAGCTCGCGAATACTTATAATTGCTACCAGAATTAATATGAATGCTGTAGATCCGATTGATGACCAGACGAAACTTGCGTAGCCACCCATGTTAAGAAAGCTATTAAATTCTTCCATTGCCTTGGCTCTTCGGGAGTAAATTAATTATTAAAACGCATCTAAATTCTTCACAAAAGACATATACACTAATCTTTATAGTGATTTAGGGAAAAGATAATATTATCAAAAAGAGATTTTGTCGCACCAAGTTTGAATGCGGTTTATCATTTTTAATAAATAACAGGGTAAACTTATTGATTTAGACTCCTTAAATATTTAATCAAACTGGTTCGATCTGATATTTTTCTCAGGCCAACAAATGTCATTTTAGTTTTGGGAATAAAGTCTCTTGGATTCTTTAAAAATAGATCAAGAGACTTAGTATCCCACACAACATTTGATTGTTTTATGGAAGACGAATAACGGCGTTGAAAACTGTATGATTGTGTCCCGGCCGTGGAACCATATACTCCATAGAGGTTAGGGCCAACTTTATCTTTTTCTCCCCTTTTAACAGAATGACAGGCAGAGCAGTGTAATTTAAAAAGTTTTTCTCCGTCCTTTTTGAACTCTTTTGAGTTGCTATTATTTAAGGTGATAATTAGAGATAATATAATCACTATTTTTAAACTTAAAGTTTTATAAAGTAATTTGTTTTTTATAATTGAAAAAAAAGTCATTTTATCATTTTAATATTTATAGCTCTTATTTTTTGGGAGGTTAGTTCAGATTTTATTCTGACTAGCAAAATTGTTAGAAAATACAGAAAAAAAGCTAATGCCATAATGATTAAAGGTATGAGCATAGAAGGATCAATAGCAGGAGCATCAAAGCGGGTTAGGCTCGCTGGTTGGTGAAGTGTATTCCACCAATCTACTGAGAATTTTATTATTGGAATATTAACCAAGCCTACTAAAGCTAGAATTGCAGAAGCCCTAATTCCCCGTAAAGGGTTTTCAAAAGCGTGGCTCAGGGCAATATGACCTAAATATAAAAAAAACAAAACTAAAACTGATGAGAGACGCGCATCCCACACCCACCAAGTACCCCATATTGGCTTACCCCACAAACTACCGGTAATAATAACTATAACCGTAAAGCCCGCACCAATTGGAGCAGCCGATCTGGCTGCTATTCCCGCTAATGGATGCTTATATGTCAGTGATAAAGCACCCATGGCTGCCATAAAAGCGTAGCATGAAAGGGCTAACCATGCGGCTGGTACGTGGACATACATAATCCTAACCGTTTCCCCTTGTTGGTAATCAGCTGGAGAATATAAAAGCCCAAAATAAACTCCTACAAGGAAAAATAATATAGTCAATCCTACTAACCAAGGTAGCAGTTTCTCTGTCAGTTTTAAAAATCGATTGGGGTTTGAAAAGTAATTTATCACAAATTATCTCTTTTTTTCTTAAATTGAATTTTATTCAATAGCTTGTCTAAGCGCGCAAGCAGTAGCCCATGGAGCAAGCGCTAGGGAAAGTAAAAGTAAGCCGATAAGCACTATTAAAAAACTGTTATAGTTATGTCCATACATAACGTTGTAAATAACCAATGTTCCAAAAATTAAAACTGGAATATAAAGGGGTAATATTATTAGTGGCATCAAGACCCCGCTGCGTTTAGCACCTAGAGTTAATGCTGCACCTAAAGTTCCAATAAGGCTAAGTATAGGTGTCCCTATAACCATAGAAAGGAATAATGGAAGAAAAACTTCATTTGGCAGGCTGTAAAGTAGAGCAATTATTGGTGCGGATATTATCACAAGTAACCCCGTTGTTAGCCAATGACTGATAGCTTTAGCTAGAGCAAAAAAAACTAACGACATAGGTGACAAAAAATACTGCTCAAGAGTGCCATCTTCAAAGTCAGTTATAAATAACCTTTCAAGACTAAGTATTGTTGCTAATAACGCTACAACCCATATCACACCCCCTCCTACTTTTATTAGTAAGGTCTGGTCTGGTCCTATACTAAATTGAAACAAAGTGCAGGCAAGCAATAAAAATACGAACGTCATTCCAGTATCACTTGCTCCTTGCAGGGCAAGCTTTACATCCTTAATTATGAGCAGGCCTATGCGGTTCAACAATTATTCTCCGTCAGACTGTAACGATCAGAATTTAAAGCTAAAAGCTCATCAAGATTATTTCCATGGGTTGATATGATAACCATCCCCTGATTTTTAACATGATCTATGGCAAGGTTAGAAAGAGTTTTTACTGCTTCTGGATCAAGTCCCCATGCAGGTTCATCCAATAACCATAAGCTCGGAAGGGTCGAGACTGGTTGATCCAGTGCAAGCCGAGCTAGAGTAAGTCGACGTTTTTGCCCTTCGGACAGATAGCTAGCTGGTAATTCAGAATGATTTCTTATGCCGAATTGTTCAAGGGCTGCATCAACATTTAGTCCATGGCCAAAAATCTTTGCCCAGAAGATTAGGTTTTCTCTTACGGTTAATCCAAGTTTGACCGGGTTTGAATGACCAATATATAAAGGAGAAAAGAGCTCTCTGTCCCTTTTATCAGTAAATTTTTTATCCCCCCAGACTATGCTTCCTGCTTTAGGGGGCATAAGGCCTGCTAATATTCTTAAAAGACTAGTCTTTCCACTACCGTTCTTACCAGATAAGAGCAGTATTCGGCCTGGCGTAACATCAAATGATATTCCAGTGAATATGGAACGGCCGTTCCTATTACATTCTAGATTTTTTATTTTAAGGGACTGCATCGTTGCCTACTAGTTGTTCTTAAGTTTCTTGCAAATACACTAATTATAGCATTAATTTAAGATTAATTAATCGAAGTAATTGATATTAGATGTAACAATAATTGAATAATTATTTTTAAAAAATAATTCCTTCGAATAATTTATTAATGGTATTGCTTTGTCGCGCTTGGCGATTGCTTCCCTTTGACATATAACGTCAATAATACTTTAAAATGGAATTCCAGGTAGTCAATTTTTCTAAACGCCTTTAATTGGGCACAGTAAAGGGAAACCGTTTATGCCTTCAATAGGTCAAGACTCCTTAAAAGCGCTGCGTAGCCTTGATGTGAAAGGAGTAAATTATAGATATTTTAGTTTGGATGTAGTTAGCACCAGGTATGGAGACATATCTCAACTTCCCTACTCATTAAAGGTTCTCATGGAGAACCTGCTTCGTTTTGAGGATGGAAAATCTGTTACAGTAGAGGATATTGAGTCAGTTGTTAAATGGCAAAAACTTCGAAAATCTGATCGAGAAATCTCTTATCGTCCAGCTCGTGTATTATTACAAGACTTCACAGGAGTGCCTGCAGTTGTTGATCTGGCTGCTATGCGTGAAGCAGTTCAAAACCTTAACGGAGATCCGCAATTAATTAACCCCTTATCTCCAGTAGATTTGGTGATAGATCACTCTGTGATGGTAGATGCTTTTGGCACAGATAATTCTTTTAAAGAAAATGTAGATATCGAATACGAAAGAAATAAAGAAAGATATGAGTTTCTTAGATGGGGTCAGGCTGCATTTGATAATTTTAGAGTCGTACCTCCAGGCACAGGTATTTGTCATCAGGTTAACTTAGAATATCTAGCAAAAACAGTTTGGTTAGAAAATCATAAAGGTATAAATCTAGTTTACCCCGATACGGTGATTGGAACAGATAGTCATACAACTATGGTTAATGGAATGGGAGTGCTTGGCTGGGGAGTGGGTGGCATAGAAGCTGAAGCGGCAATGCTAGGGCAGCCAATATCAATGCTGATTCCTGAGGTTGTGGGATTTAAACTAACAGGTTCTTTACAAGAAGGCATGACGGCAACAGACCTGGTATTGACAGTTACGCAAATGCTGAGAAAAAAAGGAGTAGTAGGAAAATTTGTTGAGTTTTACGGTGATGGGCTAAACCACTTATCCTTAGCAGATCGGGCTACTGTTTCCAATATGGCGCCAGAATATGGCGCCACTTGTGGTATTTTTCCTGTTGATGCAGAAACACTGCGGTACCTCAGATTTACTGGTAGGTCAGATGAACAAGTTGACTTAGTTGAGAGTTACTCAAAAGTTCAAGGTATGTGGCGGGATGAAAATACCCTTGATCCTATTTATTCTGATACTTTAGAACTAGATATCTCTACCGTCGAACCATCCCTAGCGGGGCCTAAACGTCCTCAGGATCGTGTACCTTTATCTGCAATGGTTGACAGCGCAGAAAATGCGCTAACCGAAATGGGGGCTGGCACTAGTACCAACGTATTAGACAAAGACTATTCGATAGAGCCCGGAGCGATAGTTATCGCTGCAATTACAAGCTGCACTAATACATCTAATCCATCTGTGCTGGTCGCAGCAGGTCTTTTGGCAAAGAAAGCATGTGAAAAGGGACTTAAAACTAAACCCTGGGTAAAAACCTCTTTAGCCCCTGGAAGCCAAGTTGTAACAGACTATCTTTTGGCAGCGGATCTCCAACAGCCTCTTGATGAATTAGGTTTTAATTTGGTTGGTTATGGATGCACTTCATGTATTGGAAATTCAGGGCCATTAGCTCCTGAAATTCGTGATGCGGTTATCGATGGGGATATAGGAGTCGGTGCTATTTTGTCTGGGAACAGGAACTTTGAGGGCAGAGTTCACCCTCTTACTAAGTTAAATTATCTTGCTTCGCCTCCACTAGTTGTAGCTTATGCCTTAGCGGGCTCGTTTAACATAGACTTGATTACAGACCCTTTAGGAAAAGATGATGCGGGTGAGTCCGTATATCTGAAAGATATTTGGCCAACGAATGATGAGATTTCTAATATTTTGGAGTCTGTTCTAAGTCCTGAGATGTTTCGTAGTAGATATGGAAATGTTTTTTCAGGTGATGAGATGTGGAAAGGTATTAAAGTTGCTAGTGGTTTGACCTATGAATGGAATGACGGATCGACTTATGTAAGGCATCCAAGTTTTTTTGAAAATATGTCTTCTGAACCCGATCAACCATCTGATGTTTTTGGCGCGAGACCGCTTATGATACTTTCAGATAGCGTCACTACTGATCACATTTCTCCTGCTGGTTCTATAAAAGAAGACGGTCCTGCAGGCGATTATCTAAAAATGCATCAAGTTAGGCCAATTGATTTTAATTCTTTTGGCTCTCGAAGAGGTAATCACGAAGTTATGATGCGAGGCACTTTTGCAAACATTCGGATTCGTAATGAAATGGCATCTGGTACTGAAGGTGGGATTACAAAACACTATCCTTCTGGAGATATTTTATCAGTCTATGATGCGGCTATACGTTATCAAAAAGAACAGGTACCGCTAATTGTTGTAGGGGGGAAAGAATATGGTACCGGTTCCAGCAGAGACTGGGCGGCAAAAGGCACTCGATTACTGGGCGTCAAAGCAGTAATAGTAGAGAGTTTTGAAAGAATACACCGATCGAATCTTGTGGGTATGGGCGTGTTACCCTTACAGTTTAAAGATGGGTTTGGCCGTGAAAAACTTGGTTTAGATGGGACAGAAATAATTGATATAATAGGGCTTGAAGAAGGGATTTCTCCCAGAATGGACTTAATGTGCAAAATTACTTATTTGGACAACTCTATCAGAGAAATTCCTTTGCTATGTCGTATCGATACCCAAGATGAGGTTGATTATTATCTCCATGGAGGAATTCTCCAGTATGTACTCCGTAATATGATTAAAGAGGTCGCTTAGTGTTCTTAAATGAAGGCGTAATTACTTCCTTTATAGCGTCTTTATTCATTTAGTCCTTTGCCTATTATGTTCGACATACGCTGAGCAAAGGCGCTGGGATCAGGAGGAGATTCACCTTCAATAATGAGAGCTTGATCTAGTAGAAGCCATGCTACGTCTTCTAGCTCTTCTGAAGCAGCATTGCCCCTTTTGCTCACTATTTTCGCTAAATCTAGTATCATCGGATGCGAGGGGTTTATTTCGAGGATCCTCTTAGAGGCGGTTTCAACTTGTTTATGTTGGCGAAGTAGGCGTTCTAAATGCATGTCCATATCTTCCTCATCGGCTACTAAGCATACAGCGCTGTCGGTTAGTCGATTACTTTCTCTCACATCTTTAACCGCATCAACCAAGGTTATCTTAAGTAAAGCGGTTAAGCTAGATAAGTCTTCATTATCTTTGGCTGTATTATCTTTTTTGGTTTCGTGCGGGCTACCAATGTTGTCTATCTCTATATCACCTCGACTTACGGAACGGAATTTTTTACCATCGTATTCATTTATTGTGGGTAGCCAGAATTCGTCTACTGGATCTACCATTAGCAGAACGTTGATTTTCTTTTTCCTGAAGGCCTCTAGTTGAGGTGAAGACGAGACCGACTCTATGTTTGATCCTGAAAAATAAAAAATATCTTTTTGTCCTTCAGCCATATCAGAAACGTATTCGGCCAAGGTAATCATGTTTGATTTATCTGTTGAAGGAAATTTAGAAATTTCCAGAAGGTCTTTTCTGTATTCCTCTGACTCATATAGACCTTCTTTCAAGACAGCTCCGAAGTTATCCCAAAATGAAAGATAGCCTTCCGGATCTTTTTTAATCTTTTTCTTAAGTTCTCTAATTATCCTTTTAACTAATCCCGCTTTAATCTTTGTTAAAACAGGATTATGTTGGAGCATTTCACGACTAATGTTTAGAGGTAAGTCTTCTGAATCAACAAGACCTCTAACGAATCGAAGCCATGCTGGGATCAAATCTTCACAATCATCAGTTATGAAAACCCTTCGCACGTATAGTTTAATGTTAGTTTTACGATCTGGTTGGAATAGATCAAAGGGTTGGCTTGAAGGTATAAATAATAAGTTAGTATACTCAATTTTTCCTTCCACTCTATTGTGTATGGTCATCCAAGGTTGATCGTACATCCGTCCAATATGATTATAAAACTCTTTATAATTATCTTCAGAAATTTCGTTGCTTGGTCGCGTCCAAAGTGCAGAAGCAGTATTTATCTGTTCCTCGGTACTATCTTCTTTACGCAAAATAATAGGGATAGAAATGTGGTCTGAATAAGTCTTAATAATATTAATTATGCGAGAATCATCCAGAAATTCTTTTTCAGTTTTTGATAGATGAAGCTCTACCTTAGTGCCTCGTTTATCAGCCTTTTCAGTCTCTGTTATTGTGAAACTACCTTTGCCGTCACTCTCCCATATCCCTCCTGATTCTGATCCTGCTCGCCGACTAGTGACGAGTACATTATCTGCAACCATAAAGGCAGAATAAAATCCTACGCCAAATTGACCAATTAAATTGCTATTTACATCATCTACCTGCTCAATATTCTCAACGAAAGCTGCTGTACCAGACCTAGCAATAGTTCCCAGATTGTCAATAAGTTCCTGATTGCTCATACCAATACCGTTATCGGAGATTGATAGGGTCTTTTTTTTGCTATCATATGAAATGATTATTTTAAGTTCTGAATCTCCTTCAACCAACGAAGGATTAGTCAATGCTTCATATCTTAGTTTATCACAAGCATCAGAAGCATTTGATACTAGCTCTCGCAGGAAAATTTCCTTTTCACTATAAAGTGATCGAGCAACGATATCTAAAAGTCGTGTGACTTCAGCTTGAAAATTATGTTTTCCATCTAAATTTTCGGGTTTATCTTTTGCAGAAGTGCTCATTATTATCTCTACTATATTGATTTATATTATCATTGTGCTCACATATGAGTATACAAATACAATCCTGCAAGGTCTGCATATATACTTATTGCATTATACTGCCAGACAATTATTGGGTAGTCATGATATATTCTAAGCCAGGGTCGGTAAAAGCTGTTTTAGGCCCAACAAACACAGGAAAGACCCATTATGCCATCGATCGCATGTTAGGTCATGCTACTGGCATGATTGGCTTCCCCTTACGACTACTTGCTCGAGAGAACTATGACAGGGTCGTTAGCTTAAAAGGAAAGGGGTCGGTCGCATTAATCACAGGCGAAGAACGAATTATTCCCGATAACCCACGATTTTATCTTTGTACCGTAGAAGCTATGCCTATGGATAAGAAGGTCGCTTTTCTAGCTATTGACGAGATACAGCTTTGTTCTGATCCTGAGAGAGGACACATATTCACAGAACGTTTACTTGGGGCACGGGGTGTAGAAGAAACCCTACTTTTAGGAGCGCGTACAATGGCCTCAATTTTAAGAAAACTAGTACCCGAAATTACCTTTTTACACAGGGAGAGGTTTTCAAGATTGCAATATAGCGGACACAAAAAAATTACAAGATTACCACCGAGGACTGCGGTAGTTGCCTTTTCGGCGGCAAATGTCTATGGCATCGCCGAATTATTACGTCGTCAAAGGGGGGGAGCTGCAGTTGTGCTAGGAGCTTTGAGTCCTAGGACTAGGAATGCCCAGGTTGCCTTATATGAAGCCGGTGAAGTTGACTATTTAGTAGCTTCAGATGCTATTGGAATGGGGCTTAATATGGGTATAGATCACGTCGCTTTTTCATCAGTTAGAAAGTATGATGGAAATAATTTTCGTTATTTGCTGCCCAGTGAAATAGCTCAAATAGCAGGACGGGCTGGTCGCTTTATGTCTGATGGCACCTTTGGTCCTACAGCAGATCTAGGACCATTTGATAATCAGCTTATAGAGTCCTTGGAGAATCATTCATTTGAATCCTTATATTCCCTTTTTTGGCGGTCCAATAAGTTAGATTTTAGCTCTCCTATTTCGTTAAAACGAAGTCTAGAGACTTCTCCACCATCTAACGAGCTCAGGAGAGTCAGAATTTCCGATGATTATGGCGCCTTAATAGCCTGTATTTCAGCTCCGGATATTATGGATATGGCGACAAACCCAGAAGCTGTTAGATTGTTGTGGGAAGTTTGTAGAATACCTGACTTTGCGGGGGACCTTAGTGGATCTCACCCAAGGCTTGTTAGAAGAATATATCAATTTTTAATGACTGCTAAATGTCGAATACCGCGAGAATATATAAGTCGAGCATTTAATCGTCTCAATAGAATTGATGGAGATATTGATACTCTAACTTCCAGAATTGCGGCAGTCAGGACCTGGACATATGTTTCGTATCGAAGCGATTGGATAGATGATTCTGTTGGATGGCAGCAACAAACTAATGAGCTAGAAAATAAACTCTCTGACGCACTTCATGATTGCTTAACTCAGCGTTTTGTCGATAGGGATACAGCTGTATTAGTACGAAGGCTTAGGGATCGTGAGCCGCTATTAGCAGGGCTGGCAGCAGACGGAAAAGTAACAGTTGAAGGAAATGAGGTCGGGTGGCTGGAAGGATTTAATTTTGTGCCAAATGATGGATCTATAGTAGCGAATTCTCATTTATTGGGAGCCGTAAATAGGGTAATTCGTGAAGCAATTGGTACAAGAGTGTCTAAAATTGTGGCCTCACAAGACAATAATTTTTCTCTTGATTTTAAAACAGGAGAGATTGACTGGAATAGTCAGCCTGTAGCTAGACTGACAAGAGGTGCCAGTATTCTGTGTCCTAACTTGGAGATTCTCCCCAATGATCTTATTGAAGGTCCCGAGCGTGAACAGTTGCGACGACGTTTAATTGCATGGTTAAGAAACTATTTAAGTGAGCAAATGTTACCATTAGTAAAGTTAAATGAACTTAAATTTATAGGTGAAATAAGGGGTATTGTTTATAGACTAACCGAAGGGTTGGGGTCTTGTAATCAGTCTGAAGTTTTTATCCAGAAATCAAAGTTAAGTGTTGAAGAGAGAAAAATTTTAGCCAATTCAGGAGTCAGGATTGGAATTGTAACGATCTACATGCCAAAACTACTCAAAGGTAAATTAATGCCCTTAAAAGGATTACTTTATACTGTTTTTACCAGTGCTGAGCCACCTACTGAAATTCCGAATGGGGGGGCTACTTCATTGACGCATAAAGCAGGAGTATCGTCAGATTGGTACAGGGTATTAGGGTTCTATCCTTCTTTGCCACTAGCTGTACGTGTAGATCTACTAGAGAGACTCTTAGCAGATGTTAGAAGGTTAAGTCGAAACGGACCCTTTTCTGTAACATCGAATATGTTGAATTCAATAGGAGCTAGCCCTAATGATTTCGCTAATTTATTGAGAGGTTTTGGTTATTCAGTCAATGAATTGGAGGAAAAGCTAACTGTTAATAGAAATTTATCTAAGAAGAGATATTTACAGCGCAAAAATAAAGTAAGAAAGCTTCAACATGAAAACTCAGATTCTCCTTTTGCGATATTAAAAGGCTTCGGATCTTATTCTCGATCAAAATGATAATGAAAAGATGAAAAATTCAGTTGATACAATCAGGCTAGATAAGTGGTTATGGTTTGCTCGGTTCTGTAAAACCCGAACTCAAGCAACAAAGTTTTGTCGAGAAGGAAATATCCGTGTTAATCGAAAGTCTGTTGCCAAACCTAATCATTTGTTAAGACCAGAGGATGTTTTGTCATTTACTTTAGGGAAAAGAATTCTGATAATTAGGGTTATTTCAGTGGGCACGAGAAGAGGGCCATTCAGTGAGGCTAAAAACCTCTATCAAGACCTGTCTAGCCCTATAAAAACAATGAGAAATAATATAAACAATAGCACAGGAACTCGTGCAGCTGGTTCTGGGCGTCCAACTAAAAGGGAACGTAGGGCTATTGATCAATTGAATAACCCTTTTAAATGATAGTAATTGTAAGCTTGTTGTAGAAGCGAATCCTGTGTAAACCAGAAAAGATGTTAGATAGTTTAAAAAAATTATTTGGGTCCAAATCAACCAATCACGAAACTAATGGACAGCACTCTATTAATGAACTGCACTTAGCCGCTTCTGTTGTTATGGTTGAGGCCGCACGTATGGATGATAATTTTGATGACCGTGAATACAGTACTATTATTGATTTGATACGTTCTAGGTTTAATTTATCTGAAAAAGAAGTAGTTTCTGTCGTTGAGTTAGCAGAACATGTGGCAGAGAACGCAGTAGAGATGTCTAGGTTTACAAGCTTACTTCGTGATCAATTTGATCACGAGGAAAGAATTGAAATGATTGAGATGCTGTGGCATGTGGTCTATGTAGATGGAAAAATTCATGATCATGAAGCAAACCTCTTGCGACGCGTTGCTGGCCTGCTCTACGTTAGTGATAGGGAAAGTGGTGAAGCACGCAAACGTGTAGTTAGCAATTCACCACCTATTGTGTAGCAAAGTTTTTTCGTTCTAGTTGTTATTAGTTGAATTACTTGTTTTTTTTAGTAGAACATTTGTTTAGACGTTAAAATCGTAATAAAACGTCAAGATGGATTTTAAGGAAGGAATTAAAAATGCCATACGTGGTGACCGAGGCTTGTATAAAATGCAAGTACACTGACTGCGTTGAAGTTTGCCCAGTAGACTGTTTTTACGAAGGTGAAAACATGTTAGTGATTCACCCTGATGAATGTATAGACTGTGGGGTATGCGAGCCGGAATGCCCTGCCGAAGCGATTATACCTGACGTTGAGCCTGAAGCTGACAAATGGTTGGAACTAAATCGAGAATATTCAGAGTTATGGCCTAATGTGACAGTTAAGTCTGATCCTTTACCTGATGCGGATGCGTTTAAGGACGTAACAGACAAGTTTGAAAAACATTTTAGTGCTAATCCGGGTCAGGAAACATGAAATAACAAAGCTTCTAACCGTGTCTCCAACTCGTGTCAGCAATTTAACATAAGCCCTACTCTGCCTGTTAATTAGTGTAATTTTGTGTTATGGTGATCAGGGGTATGAGATCAGCGAATATAGATTTTTATTGGCCTTTCTTGTTTTTTTACATGCGTAAAATTGTTAGATGCGTTTAATCTGAAAATATAATTTTTACCCAGCAGGCATTACTGGTGTGGTAAAATATTATATAAGCAAATGTCTTTTAGGGATGGGTAAAGTAGTGGCAACAAAGAATAAAAAAGTAACTCAAAAGTTAGAATTCAAAGAAGGGGATTATGTAGTATATCCGACCCATGGAGTGGGCATGGTAACTGGAATTGAAAACCGTGAAATTGCTGGACAAAAGCTAAAATTATTTGTTGTAAACTTTGAAAAAGAGAGAATGATACTTAGGGTGCCAATAGCAAAGGTGAAAGAATCAGGTCTTAGAAAACTCTCTGATGGTAAAATTATAGATTCTGCTCTTAAAACTCTTAAAGGAAGGGTGCGGGTGAAGCGAACAATGTGGAGTAGACGCGCTCAAGAGTATGAAACGAAGATAAACTCAGGTGACCCTGTCGCAATCGCAGAAGTTGTAAGAGAGTTACATCGTAATGAAGATCAGCCAGAGCAATCATATTCAGAGCGGCAAATGTATCAAGTGGCCCTGGATAGACTAGCTAGAGAATTTGCTGCCGTTGAAGAAATAGAACATGAGACTGCTGTAGATAAACTAGAAACTCTGATGAGAACTGCTGCATAAAAAAACTCGAAATTGTATTTTTTTGCGAGGTCTACGGAACACCCTAAAATATAAATACTAACTAAAGCAGAAAAAAGCTTGTTAAATGAGCTAAATAATTTTTGCTTCATTTACTAATCTTAGTCTTATCATTATTTTTTAACTTACCTAGTGACTATGCATTTCACATTTATAAATTAATCAAGAGGAAGTCTTGACTCATAGAGATTTGTTTCCAGAAATTAATCCTTATGAAATAGGTAAGCTCAAACTTAGTGATGGGCATGTGATGTATTGGGAGCAATCGGGAAATCCAAACGGGGAACCAATAGTTTTTCTGCATGGTGGTCCAGGGGCAGGAACCACATCTATGCATCGGAGGTTTTTTGATCCAACGTATTATAGAATAATACTTTTTGATCAGAGGGGTGCTGGTAAATCTACACCGATTGGCTCAATATTATCAAACACCACTCAGCATTTGGTTGCGGACATGGAATACTTACGAGAGTATTTGCTAATTGAAAAATGGTTTCTTTTTGGAGGTTCATGGGGGAGTACTTTGGCTTTAGCTTATGCTCAATCTCATGTTGTTAGATGTAAAGGATTAATTTTACGTGGTATTTTTCTTTGTAGCCCTGAAGAAGTTGAGTGGTTTCTATATGGAATGTCTCGTTTTTTTCCAGATGAATGGAAAAAATTTGTCAATGAGATAGATGAGAGTGAAAGACATGATTTGTTGTCTGCTTATAAACGGAGACTAGATAGCACGAACGCGGAAATTAATTTATCCGCAGCCAAAGCGTGGGCTGAATATGAAGCATCATGCTCGACTCTACGGGGTAATGAGCAAAGTTACTCGTTCTTATCAAATAACGATGTTATGTTAGCTTTAGCAAGGTTAGAGGCACATTACTTAGTAAATAACGCTTTTCTAGGGAATGGTGCTTTAATTAAAAACATGGAAATTATCAAGCACTTGCCTGGCATAATAATTCAAGGTCGTTATGATATGGTTTGTCCGCCGATAACGGCAGATAATCTTGCTTCTTCTTGGCCAGGAGCGGAATATAAAATTATAAACGATGCTGGACATTCGGCTTTTGAGCTAGGAACGCGTAATGCCCTCGTCGCCGCAACTGAAAAGATGAAACAGATTAGATGACTAAACCTAAGGAAATCAGAGGAGCCCTTGTGACAGGAGCGGCAAGGAGAATTGGTCGTTCTATTTCTCTTGGTTTAGCGGAAGAAGGTTGGCATGTAATAGTGCACTACCACAGTTCAGAAAAAGAGGCGTTACAGACAGTCGCCGAGATACAAGGAAATGGGGGCAAAGCCTCCGCAATTTATGGGGATCTCAAAGAGCCTGAAGCAATTAATGATTTAATCGATGAGTCAGTGCAGGTTTCTGGCGGATTAGGCTGCCTTATCAACAATGCCTCAATGTTTGTACCTGACGACATAATGACAGTTAATGCCGATACTTTTGACTCAATTGTGGCAGTAAACCTTAGGGCGCCAGTTTTAATTTCTCAAGCGTTTGCTAAATCTCTTATAGCAGGAACAGAAGGTATAATAATTAATTTATTAGATCAGAAACTGGTCAATCCTAACCCAGATTTTATTAGTTATAGCTTGTCTAAGTACGCACTTAGTGGTCTCACAACGATGTTAGCTATGGCATTAGGGCCCAAAATAAGGGTATGTGCAGTTGCGCCTGGCCTAATCCTGCCAAGTGGAGATCAGACACCCGAGCACTTTTCCTTAGTTCATGACAGAACCCCGTTGAGGCGAGGTGCCACCAAGGAGGATGTAACCAGCGCTATAAAATATTTGATTTCTGCTAAAAGCATTACTGGAGAAGTGTTATTGGTAGATGGCGGACAGCATCTCATTGGTAGTGCCCGTGATGTAATGTATACAGAAGAAGATTATGAATTTTCTCTTAGAAAAGAAGAAAAATAGAGAATGAGTAATTATGCCCTTATTACCGATATTGTTGAGCAACGCTTACTAGAGGCACGTCCTTTTGTACGCAAGCTTTTTTTTCGTAATTTAGAGATCCAGGTTAACATTGGGATTAATGATGATGAAATTGGACAATCACAGAATGTTCTTATTAACATAACAATGTACATGGCCACAGAAGAAGCACCATCTAGGGATAGTATAGCAGAAGTGTTTAACTATGATCGTGTGAGGGACTCTGTTCATTATCTCATAAAGGGCCGTCATATAAACTTACAAGAGACGCTTGTAGAAGAAATAGCGGATTTATGTCTTGAATTTAATGAAATCGCGGCTGTTAGGGTTTCTAGTGAAAAAACTGATGTTTATGAAGATTGTGAAGGGGTCGGGTGTGAGGTAGTTCGTTTTAGTGAGAATATTATTAAGTTAGAAAGTTAAAAGACATAGCTATTTTGGCCGATCATAGAACAATAGGTATACAAACTTATTTTTTACCCTATGAAAACTAGAATATTTTAAACGCATTCCAACTACAAGTAAGATGCCAAAAGTTACTATTAAAGCCCCAGTAATATCTATAGATGTCGCTACTTCTCCAAGTAAAGGAACTGAAATTACGAGAGCCAAAACTGGTGCTCCAGCCATTATTGCTGATTGTTTCATAGGTCCTATAGTACGGGCGGCATAGGCATGACCAAAAACTGCTAGAAAAGCACCGAACACACCATGCACAATTACTTGTAAGATAATATCCTTAATTGGTGCTGTAGATATTCCGCTGGGAAGAAAAATTAGCCAAATTGGCGTATAAAAGACTGCATTAAAAACTAGCAAGGAACAAAGAGTTTGCACCACAGTTTGTTTCCAAGCACGAATAGAAACGTACCAGACAGAGAACCAGATACCAGATGCGATAAACAAAAGATGTCCAATCCAATAATCTGACCTTATTGCTGGCACTGCTTGCCATATAACTAAACTCATCCCTACAAGAATTATTATTATTCCTAAAGCTTGCCAGGAATCTGGTTTTTCTTTTAACCAAAACCAAGCAATAATAGTAGCTGCTAGGGGAAGAGTACCATTCATAAAAATGCCAGCGTGTGAAACTGGTGCGTAAATCATGCCACCAAATAAAAGTAAAACAAAGGGCGCCCCGCCAAAGATGGATGAAACTAAGTGTCGGCCTAGCTTTATACGCCATGGCTTACTATAAATTATTATTGGAATTGCAAGTATAGCTGCTATTCCGTGGCGTATTCCTGCTAGATCCCAAATTGTTAGAACGTCGCTGGTTGCTCCGATACGTCCCGCAATTAGCATTGCGACTGTCGTTATCAATGCGAATATTCCAGCAATGAAACCTAGAGTTGATGATTTCACACTTATTTTTGAATTCATTATTATTTTTTGTATTCTATCGTTATAGTTCAATTGTTTTTGCGTCTCCGTAGCTCATCAGGATAGAGCGTCAGATTCCTAATCTGAAGGTAGCAGGTTCGAGTCCTGCCGGGGACACCATTTTTTTAGAGATTAGGAATTGTTTTTATATCTTGAAATCAATATTTATATAAATACTAAATAATTTAACAAAAAAATATTAGACTATGATTAAAGTACTAACAACTTTAGGCCCTACTTCCTTAAATAAAAAAACTGTTCAGGCCCTAGAACAAAGAGGTGTGAATCTATTTAGGATAAACTTATCACACACAAATTTAGAAGATGTTGAACCCTTAATAGATAAAATCCGTTCTTGGTCAGGAGTGCCAATTTGCATTGATAGTGAAGGAGCTCAGGTAAGAAATGGCGCCATGGTTAGTGAATCTGTTAAATACGATTTTAATGATTATATCTCCGTCGTTAGAGATAAAAAGGTAGGAAATGAAAAAATTATTTCATTAACTCCAGCCTCTGTTTTTGATCAATTATCAATAGGGGACGAAATAAGGATAGATTTTAATTCTGTTTGTTTAAAAGTGATAAAGGTGGAAAAGGATATAATTACTTGCAAAGTCCTTCATGAAGGACATGTCGGCAGTAATAAGGCCGTAACTGTAAATAAGTTTATCTCTTTGCCTGCGATAACATCGAAAGATGAAGCGGCATTTAAAATTGGAATGGATAAAGGCATAGAACATTTTGCTCTCTCATTCACCAATAGAGCTGACGACGTAAAAGAGGTTAGGAGAATTATCGGAGAGAAAAATTTGATTGCTAAAATAGAAAGCATTGAAGGTGTATTGAATCTTAAAGAAATTCTTCCTTTAGTTCAGCAGATTTTAATAGACCGAGGTGATTTATCCAGAGAAGTTTCAATAGAAAAGATCCCTTTTTTACAGAGAAGGATTATCTCTTTTGCAAATAAAGTTGAAGTTCCAGTTTATGTTGCTACTAATTTACTTGAATCTATGACTGTAAATAGGGGCCCAACCAGAGCGGAGGCTAATGATGTGGCGAGCACACTCTTGATGGGAGCTAAAGGTTTAGTTTTGGCAGCAGAGACTGCTATTGGCAAGTATCCAACTGAGTCTGTGGACACTATTAATGCAATAATCAGAGAATACTCTACATGGAGTCCCAAACTCTCGTTAAAAGAAATAATCGAGGGAGCTTAAGCCAATGAATGCATACGAGGCATTATTTATCTGGCTTACTGGTATGTCGGGATCGGGAAAAACGACTCTTTCGAGAGCAGTAGAGAAAATGCTGAAAGATATTGATTTAAAAGTTTTAGTTATTGACGGTGATGACGTAAGAAAAAAACATAAAAAAAAATTGGGTTTTAGTCGCGATGATGTAATGGAAAATAATTTGAGTATCGCCAGCAGATGTATAGAGCACAAAAATTTATTTGATATTATAATCGTTTCTGTGATTAGTCCCTATGAGGACGCTAGAGAAGCTGTAAAAAAAAAATTGGGATCAAATTTTAGATTAATGTATTTAAAAACAGATCTCGAGATTTTAAAGGAGAGAGATCCTAAAGGCCTCTATTCTTCTGCTGATAATGGACTCATAACTGATTTAGTCGGGTACTCAGTTTCAAATCCTTATGAGGTTCCTAGAAAGAGCGATGTTTCAATAGATACTGGTAGTGGAAGTTCCATTGAGCAATCACAAGAAGAAATGTACCAATATATTAAGGACTCTTTCTGTTCTATAAAAAACCAAAAATAAAGTTTTTTTAAAAATTTCTTTTTGTGAGCTTCTTTGGCTCACTTTTGTTACTGCTTGTATCTAATGATTGTAAAGAAAAACGACTGGCTAACTAGGAAGCCAGTCGCAGGAAAGTTTTAAAAAAATTTATTGTATCAAAAGTTATTACTCTGCCGCTTGATTGTTGGTTTTAGTTTCATTTGATTCGTTAATTCTTGTCTGCATATCAGAGTCGGAAATTGGTTGATTTTTAAATCGCCCATGTTTTGCGTAGTAGGAATCGACTTTCACGTGTTTTGCTACTGTAAGAGGGGCACCTTTGAAGAAATCATATAATGCAACAAATCCGCCTGTCCACATGGTTCTTATCATATGAGGCATTGCCCTCGAGGCACGTAATTCTGCCGTTGGAGCGTTCTCCATAGTATGAAAACTTTCCCGATCATCAAGAGCCTTTTCTATCAGATGTGGAGCTGCCCAATTACAACGATAATGAATTTTGCCATCGGGTCTGATTATATATACAACGTTAGGCATGGCTCCATAGGCTCGATGAAAATCCCCATCTAAATTATCTACTAAGACCCTTCGAAACTCGCCGTAACGAGGGCCAATCTTTTTGGCAGCACCAAATTTATCATCCATGGACTTGTGAGGGCCTAATCTTTCTCCGGGGTGAGCTTCACGAACATATACAGTAATAAAATCAACATCAGGATAGTTTTTTACTACGTCTTTCATTGTTACAATGTTTTTTGTGTACATAGAACAAGTTGATGAAGCAGTTTCAATAACCAACCATTTCCCAGAAAAATCAGACAGCTTAACTTCTTCCCTACTTTCAAGGTCGGTTAAGGTAAAATCTTTGAACTGTTCGCCTGCTGCTGGGCCAATGAACATGTCAAAATTATAGTCAACAACCCTGAATCTAGAGTTGTTGTAAACAATCTGGGGTTTTTCTTTTGTCATACTTAATTTCCTTACTTTATTTTAATACCAGTCTGCTATTCGTCTTGATGGCTATTCAATTAGATGCTCAATTCAACCTTTTTATTTGCAATTAGTAAAGAATCTTATATCACCCTAATCTTCAATCCAGTTCTTTTAAAAATTTTAATACCTTTTAGCCTTATACCTATGGCACTTGATACATTTATAAGATTTAAAATTTGAAATTATCAAAAAAATCAGGAATTTTTTTCATATTGGAATTGAATTTGGGCTAAACGAGAGTACAAGCCATTTTTTGCAATAAGCTCTTTGTGCTTGCCATGTTCAACAATTTTACCTTCGTTCATAACGTAAATTTTATCTGCTGCCATCACCGTAGAAAGGCGATGTGCAATAACTATAGTAGTGCGTCCTTCTGATAATCGCTTTATAGCGTTATGGACAAGAAATTCTGATTCTGCGTCCAGAGAGCTTGTTGCCTCATCAAATAGTAGTATAGGTGCATTTCGTAGCATTGCACGTGCTATGGCTATACGCTGTCGTTCACCACCTGACAAAGTGGTTCCTCTTTCTCCGACAACTGTATCGTATCCATCAGGCAGGTTAATTATAAAATCATGTGCAGCAGCAATTTTTGCTACATGCTGTATTTTATCTAAATCGGCTGAGAAATCTCCAAAACGTATGTTATCTGCTATTGATAAATTAAATAAAGTAATGTCTTGGCTTACGATCGAGATTTGACTTCTTAAGCTAGCTGTAGCTATGTTTTTAACGTCGTGCCCATCGATTTTTACAGACCCTGAATCTGTGTCGTAAAAACGTGGAATTAAATTTAATATTGTGGATTTTCCCGCTCCGCTGGGGCCTACAAGAGCTATTGTTTGTCCCTCTTTAATGCTTATGGAAACCTTATCAAGTACTGGCCTATTATTTTCATAGGAAAAAGAAACATCGATAAGTTCTACATTGCCTATGGCTTGGTTAAGAATTTTGGCTTGGTGGTGGTCTATTATTTCTGGTTTGGTGTCCAGAAGGTCAAATGTTCGTTTTACAGCTGCTAAGCCTTCTTGTAGGCTTGCGTTAAAATTCCCTATACTTCGGATGGGCTGTAATAACATTATTGCCGCTGAGAGAAATCCAACAAATTCCCCTAAAGTACCAGACCCTGAAATTACTCTTAAGCCGCCATAAGCTAGAACCAGAGCCACACAAAACCCTCCTAAAATTTCCAATATTGGTTGTGAACGAGCCCGACCTTTTACTGTCTTCATAATCAGTCTATATACTTCGTCAAAAAGCCACTCTGACTGTTGGTTCTGTTGTTTTTCCATTCCGTAGGCTTTAATCAATCTTATGCCATTAAATGATTGCGCCAAGGTAGAGGTAAGAGATCCAAGACTGGTTTGAACATTAGTTGAAGCCCGTCGTAATCTTCGACCTAGTCGGAGGATAGGACGACCGGCCAATGGTAATGTTATAACCACAATAATGGCTAAAATCCAATCAAGATGAAACATCATTCCAATTAACGCAATCGCAGTCAGAAGCTCACGTCCCAATACAGTAAGCGTACGAGAGAGAGCATCTCTCATCAAATTTACATCATTTGTAAAACGAGATATTAGATTTCCAGTTTTTGTATCTTGCATCATTTTCATGTCTGCATACATGAGTTTAGAGAACATTGACTTTTGTAGTTCTGCTATAACACGTAGTGACATTGATTGATTGAGCACACTCTGGCTATATGATGCTATTCCACGAATGAATGTTATAATTATTATCGCAGCTGGTAATAAGGTTATTACTCTTTTGTCAGAATCAGCCAGCATATCAACGGCTAATTCAATGACTTTTGGATAAAGCGCTGAGGTGGCTGCGACAATTACCATAAAAAATACCGCTCCAGAAATGCGAACAAATTGAGATTGAAGCCAATCACGCCATAGGCGACCAATTAAGTACTTTGTGGTTTCTTTTACAACCAAAGTTAATTTTCTCTATTATAATATGCCATCTAGCCTTTTCCTTTAAGCGGTGATAGATGATTAGTATCAAATAAACTCATTAGAAGCAGATATGATAAACGAGAAAAAAGACACTGGTTGTTCTTATTTAACCAGAGATTGTCCTAAGTGTGGCACAGTTAATACTAACTCACCACCTCTTGCTTATTCTTGGAAACAATGGAAATTAAAAAGCTGTTCTCTCTGCGGGTTTGTTTATCTTGAAAATCCTCCAGGATATGAAGCCTTAGTAAGTGAGTTTGCCTGGGAACGAAATCACGGTGATCGCAGTATAAGGATGAAACAAGAGTTTCCATTGACTTATAATTTTTCTAGAGTTTGGAAGAAATTTAGGCGTTGGTTAATACGAAAACCGAATAAATTGGCAAAACGTATTAACCTTTATTTTCCTCCTGGGCCTGTAGTAGATATCGGATGCGGTGTAGGCGATTATTTGGCAGGTCTACCTGAATTATATCAACCGTTTGGAATTGAAATATCTGAAGATCTTGCCCGTCAGGCCTCTGAGAGACTTTCTGATCGAGGGGGTAAAGTTTTTTCTACTTCTGCGATTGAAGGGTTATCTGAGATAAAAAAAGAATCCATGAGTGGAATAATAATGAGGTCGTTTTTAGAGCATGAAAGGGAGCCACTGATTTTATTAGGTGGTGCGTGGTCTGCGCTAAGCCCGGGTGGGGCAGCAATCATAAAAGTTCCTAATTATGCGAGTCTCAACCGAAGATTGATGGGTAATCGCTGGTGTGGGTTTCGGTTCCCTGGCCATGTAAACTACTTTACGCCAGAGAGTTTGCGAGAAATGGTCGAGAGTGTTGGATTTCAAATAGAAAAATTTAGTATAATCGATCATTTCTATTTAAGTGACAATATGTGGATGGTTGCAAGAAAACGTAATAAAATCTGAAATACAGATTACTTAGAGACAAAAGACAAACACCATGAATTAATCTCCTGATTCCAGAATATTTAGATCTGGCTTGGAGCCCCAAGCGCAGAAAGAGGCATCATTAACGGGAAATTGGCGTGGTTCCCAGTTTTCGTCGACCATCCGAACCCCGCAAGAATATTCATATATCATGTCATCCGGACCATAATAGTACACAAATCTAGCTCCTGATAACGAATGCCTGCCAGGGCCTGCTTGAATACGTACCTGGCGATCACGGAGGAAGTAGTTTGACTTCATTACATCGTCAGTTTCAGCTACCTGGAAATTAATATGTTGTATCCCAGGTTTATCAGAAGGAAATAGAGCGTAGCGGTGGTGTACTTGATCAAACGTCATAAGTGCTGACCAACCAATCCAATCACTAGTCTTAAAGTTAAACTCGTGCGACCAAAATTTTTCAGCCTCTCTTGGGTCTGTTACTTTTAGCCCTATGTGGCTGAATTCAGTTATGCCCGCATCCCTTGAAGGAAAATATCTTGTTCCAGACGCAAAGGGTCTTACACTAAGGTCTATAGAATTACCGCTTGTATCTTTAAAGTTTATATATCCCATGCACCGTCTGGCCTCGGCTTCTGAATCAGTACCCCTATATACAGGTCGGCCAAGGGCTTCCAATTTACTTTCAGCTGCATCGAGTTCTTCAAATGTATCCAGGGACAGGCCTATCGTGTGATCCTGGGGATCACCCTGAAAGTATACAATGTTATGGTCACTATCATCACACCTTAAATAAGAAAACCCATCTTTTTGATCAACTAGTTCAAGTCCAATAATTTCGGTGGCAAACTTGACCGTTTCATTAAGATTCGCTGTACCTAGTCTGCAATAGCGGAATCCACTAATTTTTATCATATTATCCTCCCTAGCAACCTGATTGCTTGGTTCAGTATAAACTATATGTAAAAATATATATCATTCAAAAAACTAAATCAGAGAAGTTTAAAGTAGGTTACTATAAGACAAATCGATATAGCGTGTCGGATCTACCAACTTCTTTTTAGGTTTTCCATATTTACTTCTCAAAGCGAGGATAGAAGCCACGCCTTTTTCGTTAATCTTATAACTATTTGCTAGCCCGAGATTAGGGTCAAGCATTATTTTCATGGCGCTTTTTGCATCACTATTACTCATACCGGGCATGTTACTCTCTAAGATATTCACTGTTTCATCTAAGTTAGCCGACTCTGTCGCCCATTTAATCGCTTTTAGCTCTGCCCTGATAAAAGCTCTTAGTGTGTCAGGATTATTTTCAGCCCAATTTTTGCAAGCGGCAATCACCCCAATTTGGCATGGAGGAAGGCATTGCTGGCTGTTATCAATAATTCTAAGTCCCGCAGATTCAGCTGCTTCTGTAAACGGAGGATTCAATAAGGCACCGGCATGTTTTCCTTCGGCTAAAGAATCAAGACGGGCTTTAGTAGCCCCTACGGGAACTAATTCATATTCTTTATGGCCTAATCCATTTATTTCAAGCATTTCGCGCAACATAAAGGCAAAACCTGTTGATAATGCATCTACAGCGAGGCTCTGTCCCTTAAGGTCTTGGTAACTAATAATTGTTTTTTGAACTACCAGGCTTAGGTTCACTTGAGAGGCGCCCATAAAGGCAAACAAGTCTGGATCACGTGACAGTTCGGCAACACCTTGTCCTTCTTGATAAGCTATGATGTTATCTAATGCCGTGCCGGCAATATGAAAATTACCATCAATTAAATTTGTTATTTGAAAAACGGAATTAGGTGTTGCAGTTATTTCAACATCTATACCTTCTTCATAAAAAAACCCTTTTTCATCAGCTATGTAATGGGGAAGTAGTCCAGTACTAGGAAATTCAATAATTTTAATAGTGGTAATATCTGACATATGTTTTTCCTGTTAATATTTTTCTATAGCTTGTGTTAAGACGTTAAGATTGGTCAATAGGTGATAGTAGTTTTTCGAATATCATCAAAAAATATACAGTCAAATGGGTTTTGATTCATGCTTTTCCTAAAAATGTTAAATGCTTATGTTAAAACCCATTACTTCTATTGCAGATTAATGAGGTTATTATGAAATTTGGAATGCAGTTCTTTCCATGTGTTGGTCCTGAGATAAAACCTGCTGATAAATATTTTGAAGAATGCTTGTCATTGGTCGGCTGTGCTGACGAATTGGGTTATTCACATGTCCGTATTGTGGAACATTATTTTCATGCATATGGCGGTTATAGTCCGAACCCAATGTTATTTTTAGCCGCTGCATCTCAGCAGACGAAAAAGGCTCGTCTGGTAACAGGAGCCATACTTCCTGTTTTTAATAACCCTCTAAAACTGGCAGGTGAGATTGGCATGCTGGATGCAATATCATCTGGTAGACTAGATGTGGGATTTGCTCGTGCCTTTATGCCTCATGAGTTTGCTAGATTTGGGATTTCTTTGGACGAAAGTAAGGGCCGTTTCTCAGAAGGTATTGAACAAATAAGGGGATTGCTGGAAACAGAAGTTTTTTCTTCGAACGGTGAGTTTCATAAATTTCCACCGACCACCTCTTATCCTAGGCCTACTCAGAGGCCTCATCCACCATTTTACATAGCAGCATTTGCCACTCCTCAATCCTTTCAGGAAGCAGGGAAATCAGGTCATGCTATAATGGCAATTCCCTTGTCTGGTGGAAAAATGTCAGAACTAATAGGTTTGTATCGAGAAGCTTGGAAGTCGGCAGGCCACAAGGGTAAAGGAAGTGTTATGCTAGCATTTCACATGTTCTGCTGGCCCGATGAACGAGAGGCAATTGATCTTTCTAAATCAAGAATAAATAGTTATCTTAAAACGCTAGTTAATGCCGGCTCAGATTGGCTTAATCAGGCGTCTTCTGATTATCCCGGTTACAGAAAGCTTATTGAGGATTTAGCTGAAGAATCATTTGAAAGCCAATTAAAGAAGGGTGCGGCCTGGGTCGGAACACCGAGCCAGATATGTGATCAGATTAAAAGCTATAAGGACCAGATAGGTGATTTTGAAATCGCCTCTTTACAAGTGAATTTTTATGATATGCCACTACAATTAGCTAGAAAGTCCATTTCTCTCTTTGCTGAAGAAGTGATGCCTAAATTTTAAGTAAAATTATAGATAACTGGATTGTAAAATAATTTAAATTATTTTAATGACAGGCTTTTCCAAGAACCTCTAGGCGCCAATAGTTGTATGGGAGTGGGGTTACGAAACCTGCGGTGAGCATTATGGGAATGACCCACCAGGTTAATAATGCTCCTCCTGTTAGTATTATATCCATGAGATTCATAGCTACCTCCATAGAGACCATGGATATCATAGACATGCCTAAAGCTGTTCTTATCGCTGTACTAATGGCCATTTGTGTGCTGAGAACAATTGTTTCTAATAGTATAGAAGTCATAAGACCCATAACAATTGCTAGGCACATAATCATTAGTGTTGGCCATGGAGTTCCAGTAAATTGAAAATAAGCTATGGTGCCTAAATCACCTATTGAGCAACCTAAAAGGCACCAGAAAGTATTATATGATGCTTTTTTCCACTTTCCCGGTTGTATCCAGTTAATTTTGCGGTTTTTTGTGATAGCTACCAATTCGAACTCGTTTCTTTCTTACCATCTATTAGATATGGTTATTTAGAGAAATAACTAGAAGTTTTATTCATTAACACCTTTCAGAATTGGATATTGAGCAAGAATACTAGCCGATTCTGCCATATCTTCTGAATTCTCGAACATTGCTACTCCGGCATTTTCCATTTTTGCGAACCATTTATTTTTATTTTCTAGCGTTCCCATCATACTATGAAATATAGGAAAAGAAGCTTCCTTGGCTAAAGAGGACATTACATTAATTACAGGGTCTGCATCTACCATAAATGGAACAACGTGTATCATTAAAATGGCATCATATTTATTTTTGCAATGTTTTAAAGCAGAGAGAAATGCAGCTTTGAAACGGTCTTCTCTAGCATCAGCAAGCATATCAATCGGATTGGAAATGGCCGCTTCGAGTGGTAAAAGCTTCTTCAAGTCGCAGTAATATTCCGTGGGTAAAGGGGGCATTTTAAGATTATTGTCGATTAAGTGGTCGGTTGTTATTACGCCAGGGCCACCCGAATTGGAAAAAAGAAGTATTCTCTTACCTATTCCTTGTGGAAAGAAACCAAATCCTTTAGCTGCTAACATTAATTGACGAAGACTCTTCACACGTATTATGCCGCATTTTTGCATGAAAGATGATGCCTCAGCATCTGTCATGGCTGACCCTCCTGTGTGATTACGAACGGCATTACCCCCTTCCAGTGTTCTGCCTCCAATAAGAGCAACCACTGGTTTCTTTTTCGTGATTTTGCGAGCTATTTGTTCAAATTTTTTAATATTATTTACAGATTCCATATAAAGCAGAATGCAGCTGCATGTATCTTGTTCTCCGAGGTATTCTAAATAATCTATAACTTCAAGATGAATAGCATTGCCAACGGATATGATGGTGCTTATTGGTAGATTAATTTTATTTCCAGTTGCAATTACCTCTTCAGATATAGCTCCTGACTGAGAGATTAATGCTATTCCACCTCCTAGCGGCAGATCACGAAGGAATGTTGCAGCAAATGGTGACTGGCTGTTTAAATGAATACAGCCTGCAGAATTTGGACCAAAAACAGTTATGCCAGCAGTATCTGTTTTTCTCAAAAGTTCTAATTCTCGGGCCTTTCCTTCTGCGCCCGCCTCACTAAATCCACCCGGCAGAATCATGAGGTTTTTGTGACCGGATTTTGCGGCTTCATCAACTATATTAAGTATTAGATCAGGTCTTACGACAATAACAACAAGTTCAGCAGGCGTTTTAAGTTCTACCAAGGATTTGACTGCAGAAAGTCCTAATACTTTTTCGCTCTTCGGGGTTACAGGAATCACCTCTCCTGGGAATTTTGATGAAATTATGTTTCGTAAGACTGCTCCACCAGAACTAGAAAGGCGATCACTAGCTCCTACAACAGCTACACTTTTAGGTTGTAAAAAGGGATGGCAATCTCTTTTCTGAGACATAATTTATTTCTCATTTTAAATGTTTTAAAATATATAAAATGCTTTACTGTTCAAACATAATGGCCAATGACCTGACTCGAATAGTCGATACTTTGATATGAATGGTCCAGTCGTGTTTTTATTTGCTAAAATTTCAAGTGCTGCTTGGTGGGACGCTAAAGTCGCTGCTCCAGCTGCGGCTCGTATCATGCCCGAATTAGCCATTCCCCCTTGAGCTGCTGAAATAGCTGCGGCACCATGTACAATATTTGATACGCAGCTAGTAATGTAAGTAAGAGATTCAAGTACACTCTCTCTTCCATATTTTTTTTCGGTACAAGAAGTCAGACTTTTTCTTGTTTGCTCTTCGGCTATCCACCAACTCTCACTCCAGTCTGGAGCCTTAATCAAATTTTCGGCTTCAACCCATGAGGTAATTTTGCTTATTTTAACTGCCTCTAGTCCTATTAAGTTAATATACTTTTTAGCATAATCAGTTTCTTCGAGCGTCAGGGTTTGTCCCAAAGAAGAAAACCATGGCGCCGTTTCTATTTGATCTGTAAATCGAGTTAGAGCCGGTGATTCGATGAACATTTATAAATTACCACGATCCTCACGCCAAACCCCTACCATCAGCTGAACCGGCTTATCTGAAAAACTGAATAGTACTGCATCCTCATTGGCTACATGTTTTACTGGAAGCCAACTAGGAACAACAAATGTATCACGCTTTGACCACTCATAAACCTGATTTCCTAAATGAGATTTCCCCGATCCTTCAACAACGCTAAACACGCAAGCGTCACTTGATCTATAAGACGATGTTTCAAATCCTTTTGGTAAAAGCTGCATATTGGTGCCAATGGTTGGCATAGCGGAATTACCTGTTTCAGGATTAACAAATCTTAGCTTTAGACCGTGGCAGGGATCCCATTCTTCTGCTTTACGCATCGTTTCCAGCGCCTCTCTAGTCCTGGCGTAAGGATAGTTAAAAACTTTTGAAACTGTACCTTTTTCATAATAATCCACTGGTAGCATGCCTGAGCCAAAACGGGCCAATGAATCACCCTCTGGCCGACTGGGCACTTGATATTTGTCATTGTACTTTTCTGCAAAGGTTGCATCTAATGTTTCTATAATCGGAATATCCAGACCATCCATCCAAACCATTGGTTCGTTGCTCTCATTACCATGATCGTGCCAGGTCCAAGCTGGGGTTATAACAAAGTCACCCTCTTCCATATTGGTTCGTTCTCCATTTACTGCTGTATAAGCACCGCTGCCTTCAACTATAAAGCGCAAAGCTGCTTGGGTATGTCGGTGGGCTGGAGCAACTTCGCCTGGCATAATTAATTGCAATCCTGCAAAAAGAGCTGTTGTAATTCGAAAACGTCCACGCATTCCAGGATTCTCTAGTATAAGAACTCTTCTTTCAGCTTCTTCAGCGGTTATCAACTCAGCCGATTTTAGCAGCGTTTCACGCAAATTTTCATAATGCCAAATAAACGACTTACAAGCACTTTCGGGTGATTTTTTTGCTATTCCGGGCAGCACCTCCCATAAAGGAGCAAGGTTTTTAGGATCAAGCTCTTGAGTATAATATGGTTCTAGATCGGGTCTTATATCTGCACTGATCATTTTTTTCTCCCATTAACCATAGAATAATAGGGTTTAGAGCTTGGGCTCGGTCACGGTTGGCAGGGTTAGACCAAGCTCTTCAACCAAATCTTTCGTTCGTTTCATATAATCTTCCAGCATTTCTTCGTTTTTCCTTTGTTTGATAGACCATTTTCGGTAAATTTCATTATTTTTAGAATTTGGGCGACCAAAGAAAGATGGTAGCATCGGAAAATATCTATTGATGGCATCTTGTACTTTCTTCTTTCCTTCTTCTGATTCACATATTTCAGTACAAAAATCCTTCCCAAATTGGGCGTGAAAACGCTCTTCAGGCATTGTCATTCTAGAAAGATTACGAAGGGGCAGGAAGCTACAAAGTGCTAAATCTTCTACTTGTATAATTTCTGCAAGATCAGCCAATAATTTGATAACGCAAAATTCTTCCCAAGTTTCGAGGGGAAACTCAAATATTGACAATGGTTTTTTTGTATTACTGGGGACCATTCTCTCTTGAGAAATCCCAATTTCATTACCTAAGTCTCTAAATCTTACATGGTGACCATATTCTTCCATAGCCACTCTACATGTCAGCCATTTTGAGTAGGGAGTTGGTGCGAGTGCTATTGCGGGCTCATCAAAAACCTGAGCACCATATAGTTCGTTAATCGCATGGCTTATTACTATCTTCTCAACAGCTTGACGATATTCTTCTGGAGCCATTAAAAACTCGTTTACTGTTTCGACTTTATCTCCTGGCATCATACTCATTTTACTACTCTTTTTGTGGCTAAATTTTTGGCTCAGAACTGAACTCTTCTAAATCAGTTTTTAAATCTGTATACAATGTAGAAAAATTTCTACTAGCTAATTCATCAAGTGAATCTATTTCCCAGTCCGTATCTGAGGTTATTTTAGCTACTGGCCTAGGCTGGGAAAATAAAAACACCTCTCTACCTCGAACACCGAAAAGCTGTCCTGTAATTTTTTGACTCTTTTTTGAACATAGCCATGCTACGACGATTGCAACATGTTTGGGGGAAATTTTTAAAGCTCGTTCCTTGTAACTCGACTGTTCATCATTGGCGGGCTCAATAGTTTCAGTTACTCGTGTTGCAGCAAACGGCGCTATTGAATTACAAGTGACGCCCGCACGGTTAAGGTCCATGGCTGTTGTGCGCATTAAACCTAGCATGCCAGACTTGGAACTAGCGTAAGGTGATTGGCCAAAATTTCCATAAAACCCTGCTGTTGATGTTATATTGATTATACGCCCCCAATTGTATGGTTCACCGCCCCGACCTTCTTTTGTTTGCTGCCGCATAATAGGAGCGACTGAGTTAGTTAAATACCAAGCTCCGGACAAATTAGTTTTTACAACTGTATCAAAATCATCCGGCTTTCCCTTAAAAATAAAACTATCCCTTATTATAGCAGCATTATTAACCAATATATCAACTCCACCAAATTCATTAGTAGTAGAGTCTACAATTTCTTTAGCTTCTGCAGGATCAGACACTGATCGGGGAATTGCGATTACATTAGGGCCAAACTCATCTGCAATTTTATGGACGAAATCAACTTCGAAATTTGTACCATTTATGTTGCTTCCATTATCAGCAATTACAACTTTAGCTCCCTGAGACACAAGTGTTTTAACTATCGATAGCCCAATTCCACGTGCACCACCGGATACTATGGCTACACGTCCTTGAAGTTGATTAACGTCGTTCATTTGCGCACCTCCAATTCTACTTTTTCAGCTTCTGTATAAAAAGCGTCAGCATGGCAATCTTCTTGTCTAATACCAAGATCACATAATTCTTTAACGCATGTTTCTACCATTATTGGAGGACCTGCTAGATAAGCTTTTGCCCCGTCTAAACTGTTAAAGTCATTACTGACTGCTTCGAAAAGGTGACCTGTGCGGTATTTTGTGTGTTCTTTTGGTTCTGATAAAACACAAGTGTAAGTAAAGTTTTCATGATTGTTCGCTAGATTTGAAAAGTGACTTTCAAGGTACACATCTCTGGTATCCCTTGCTCCAAAATAAAGATGTATTGGTCGTTTCCGATTTTTTTCAAGAGCTGTTTCCACAATCGACTTTATTGGTGCCAAACCTGAGCCACCACCTATGGCTATTAACGGACCAGTATGGTTTTCCCTAAAATAGGATACTCCAAATGGACCTTCTAAACTAACTGTTTCACCGATAACTAATTTTTTATTAGCGTGTGTGCTAGTCAACCCCCCTGAAATCTGACGGATATGAAACTCAATAAAATTATCCGTTGGTAGATTAGCCATAGAATAATCTCGTGAAGGAAATTTATCAAAAGACACTTTTGCATATTGTCCAGAAGCGAAGTTAAATGGACCACCACTGTTTATATCAAGACAGACACGAACTATATCGTGAGTGTATTGTTCTATTTTCTGAACTCTACAATCTAATTCACGTATAGGAAAAGTGGCTAGATCATCCTCCTCTAGATATGCGAGATCACAATCACTCCAGGGAACAGAACGACAAGCAAGTATTAGACCAGATTCTTCTTCTTCTTTTGTGAGTGCAAATTCTGAGTATGGTGACATTTGAATGTCCCCTGAAAAAAGTCGGGACTTGCAGGCACCGCAATTTCCTGATTGGCAACCATGAGGGAATTGAACTCCTGATTTTAAAGCCGCGTTTAAGATGGTGTCACCCACCTCAACTTTAATTGCGGTTTTAGATTGCCGGACATTTACAGAGAAACCCATAAAAACTCACTTTCTATAAAACGCTATCTCTTAACAGCAGGTTTTGGCTTACTTATGATTCTTAAACACTTTAATTTTCTTGCTATTTTTACAAAATAATTTTTAAATAAAATTTAATTTAGATAGAAGACCTGGAGTTCCTAAACAATCAGGTTTGCATTTTCAAATTTCAATTTGAACTCTTCTGGAATTATCAGGGACTTTAATTTACGTGGATTATCGGGATCTGTTACCGCCCAAACTCTAATTTCCTTACCTTTAACCGCCGTTTTGCCGTCATTTGTGATTTCATGGTTAACTTCTATCGTTTTTCTCCACCACTTACTTATATTACTGGTGATTTCAATTTCATCCCCAAATAAAGTTGGAGAAAGAAATTCGGCTTGTGCATCTACAAGCGGAAATCCTAGAGTTTTATACTCTTTATGCATAATTTCATAACTTAAGCCTACCTTGTCAAATAAATGCCTTGTTGCTTGGTCAAACCAACTAAAGTAATTGGGATAAAAAACAATACGCGCGGGATCACAGTGTCCCCACTCCACTGGAATCTTAATAGTGTTTTTAAACATATAAAGCAGCCTTATTTAGAATTATTTTTACCGTGAGTATTGTCTTTTGAAGAATAAAAAGTAGATCTCTTCACAGAGTGTAGCTTTAACTATTAGAGTTTTTTGCGTTCCTCAACTAACACATGATTTTCAGCTAGGGCATCAATTTCGTCCTCATTAAAGCCGTGTTGAGCTAATATATCTCTTCCGTGCTCACTAAACCTGGGAGGAGTGGAACGAATTGATCCGGGTGTTCTGGAAAATTTTATTGGGATACCAGAACCTTGATACCAGTCTAATTTGACTGACATATCCCTATGTGAGGTATGAGGATGTTCGACTACTTGAGCAGTGTTATATACAGGTCCTGCTGCAACACCATTTAACATAAGCCTCTGACATAAATCTTCTCCATCTATGTCTAACATGAGAGATGAAAGTTTATCACTTAATTCATTAATATTAGCGACTCTATCGGGGTTAGTTCTAAAGCGTGGGTCGTTAGCAAGATCTGGCTGTCCTAACTCTGAACATAGTCTTCTAAACGCAGGATTGTTGAGAGCGGCAATGAATACCTCGACTGTCTTTGTAGAGAATTTATCATACGGAGCAACATTTGCGTGCTGATTTCCATACATCTCAGGTATTTTGCCCTCAGAATAATAAAAATTTGGTATGTGAGGGTGCATTAACGCCACAGCACAATCAAATAACGTCATGTCAATAAACTGTCCCTTTCCGGAACCATGTCGCTCAAACAGAGCCATTAAGATGGCGGTACATGTGTAGAGTCCGGTACCCATATCAACTGCGGCGAGACCTAGTCTAGTTGGATCCTTGTCACCGCCGCCATTTACTGACATCCATCCAGCCATTGCTTGTATGACTCCGTCATAACCAGGTAACCCTCCCAATGGACCATCACTTCCAAAGCCCGATATACGACAGTAAATAAGGTTGGGGAAAAGTTTTGAAATAGTATCCTCATACCCAATCCCCCATTTTTCCATGGTCCCGGTTTTGAAATTTTCTAATAACACATCCGCACCCTCAAGAAGACGCAGTAATGTTGACCGTCCCTCTATATTACTTAGGTCGAGACCAATAGACCTTTTATTCCTATTAATTCCTATAAAATATGAAGAATCCTTTTCGTGAAAGGGGGGGCCCATGTCTCTAGTTTCGTCTCCTTGCGGAGGTTCAACCTTAATTACTTCTGCTCCATGGTCTGCAAGAATCTGGGTGCAATATGGTCCGCCGAGCACACGACTCAAATCTACTACTTTGAGACCGTCCATCGCGCCAACTGGCCAATTGTCTTCTGTGTTGTGCATTACTCGGAAATCTCTTTTTATAATTGATATGTTTTAGTAAAAATTGAAACTAGTTTGGTCCGTTATCTCGATTTTCTCGCTAATTTATGCTGGTAGGGATAACTCTTGCATGCATAGAATGATGTCGTTTCAACCAGCAAGTTTAACTTTCAATTCATCAGCGTTAGGGGCTAGATTATAATCTTGGCTTAACTCTCCATTTCCAACTGGGTGTTTGGCAGTAAAAAATCTTGCAGGTCCGTTAACAGCACGAACCGTGTGCGCTACGTTTCGTGGGATGTGGACTAAGTCTCCTGGGCCGATATTTTTTACTTCATCACCTAAAACCATTCTAAGTTTTCCTTCTAAAACAAGAATAAATTGTTCTTCATTAGGATGAAAATGAGGAGGAGGTCCTATTTCATCTTCGTAAGTCATTACCCCTACCTTCATAAACTCACCAGCTATTGAGGCAGCCATCCCAGGGGCTGTCTTATCTCTCTTTGTTTTCATCTCATTTATATTAAAGAACGGCATGATAGGCTCCATTTAGATTAGATTGTTTTCTGACTTAGTTTAAGAAAATTAATCGATATTCTACGAGTAGTTAATATAATCTATAAAAAGAATTAATGTGCTCAAGCTCCAAAAAGTTTTGAAGAAAAAGCGGGGTAGGTTTCTGAAATCTCATCAGCTATTTTACCACGGATCAGTTTAAGTGTATCAGAACTTGGAGGTTTAGTTTCGCTAATAGTACTTGGTTTGTCGAAGTCAAACCCTGTCATCTCAACGATTTCTTCAAGAGAATGTCCAGGATGAATTGATTCCAAACGAAAACGAGCCTTTTTTTTATCAAACTTAAAAACGCACCTTTCTGTCACTAAGGCGTAAGGGCCCCCAGGTCTATTGACATTTTCAGGGCTGCTGCCAGGAGCGCTAATAAAGTCAACCTTTGGAACTAAAACCCGAGGGGTATGTTCTTCCCTAAATAAAATCACTCTTGGGACGAGATAATAAAGATATGCAGAACCAAAAGACCCTGGAAAACGAACTTTAGTATCTGGATAGTCGCCGATCCCAACTAAATTTATATTTGCTCCTCCATCAATCTGGCCTCCACCGAGAAAAAAAGCGTCTATTCTGCCTTGGGCCGCGCAGTCGAACAGTTCTGTTCCGCCATTAGTAAAAATATTATGTTCTTCACTACCCAGCATAGACACGCGTAAGTCTGTCAAACTATTGGCTCTAGCTAGTAATGCTGCGCTTCCCGGTATTGGGGATGATGCTCCGACAGCCACATGACTCATGCCATTTAGCATTTCCGAGATTACAGAAATTAACATTTCTTCGTGTTTTATAACTTCACTCATTCTGCGGCTTTCGGTTCAAAAACATACTCATTTATATATTCTTTAAAGCCTTCATCAGTTTTTGCCATATCCATATAAATCTCTAAATGATTTTCATCTGGGGGATAGTTACCGAATAACCCTACTGGCCAGGCTCCGTTTTCTGCTAGTGCTAGGCCATCTATATAAAGGGAAGGGATTGTTCCTGGAGCCATGCTCTCTTCTGATAGAAGGTTTCCATCAAACAATTTTTCATAAGTCACTAACGTTTTTTTAGAAGCGTGTGCCATGACCATCATTTCTCGCCTTACACCCACCCAGACATTCCCATTGCTGTCAGCTAAAGGAACGTGAATTAAGGTTATGTCTGGCGTAATTGCCTTTACCAAAATTAGTGGTTCTTCACTTTCACTGAATGGGTTACTCGCTTCAATCCAGTCGAGGCGATGTTTTGAGAGATCAGAACCTATTATGCCGCGTACAGGCATAAATGGTATTCCTTTCTGTGCAGCTTGTAATCCTGCATGAATAGCTGGGCAGGTTCCATCAATTATATTTATGGTTCCGTTTTTAATAGCCGAAGTAAACCTCGGGGCTAGGCCGTGTTCTCCTATCGTCACTGCAGCAGTTTCAATGGTTTTAACGCAACCAGCACCTATTAACATATCGCCTTGGAACCCTACAGATGGCACACCTATTATATGTAGGCTAGTTACTCCTCGTTTAATAAGTTTTCTAATCGCTTCCATTGGGCAGCCGCTGTAGTCAGGTGCTAAAGCAATTTTAGAACTGTCGGGAATATTTGAAACTAGGGTTTCTACTTTTTCAAAATGCTTGGTCACTTTTGAGAATCTTTCTGTAATTATACCATGGTGTAATATGTACTTTCTGATGTTAAATAGATCTACAAGGAATTTAAAGGTGCAGGAGTAAAAATGAATTTCTATATCCCAAGTGAAATTGAAGCAATTTCTCAATCCGCTAAACGTTTTACTGAGTCAGAAATCCTTCCAAATATTGATTCAATGGAAGCTTCTGGCGAGTTTCCACATAAGATAATAGAAAAAATGGGAGAAATTGGTTTATTTGGTGCATCATTTCCAGAAAGTTTAGGTGGAACAGCTGCAGGATTTTTGGCAGTAGCAGTGATATCTGAAGAAATATCGCGTCTGGCTCCTGAATTCGGTTATGCAATGAATATGCAAGCTATGACTTGCCCTTTCACCATTTTTAACTGGGGTAATGAAGATCAGATTGATAGGTTTGTTCCAGATTTAATTAAAGGTAAGAAAGTAGGGATGTTTGCCTTAACAGAATCAGGTGGAGGCTCAGATGCCTCTGGTTCCATGAACACAAAGGCAACAAAAAGCAATGATGTTTATAAGATCAATGGCTCAAAGCAATGGATAACGTTTGCTAATTCGTGTGATACGGGTATCTTATTTGCTAAGACAGACTTAGACGCAGGACATAGAGGAATCACTGCATTTATAGTCGAACCCAAACGTTATGACGGCTTTTCGGCCTCTCCGATACCCATGACTGGACTATCGAAGGCTTTGTGTTCAAATGCTGTTTATCTAGATGATTTCACTGTTCCTATAGAAAATCGATTGGGAGATGAGGGTGAGGGGTTTAAAATAGCGATGAACGCGCTAGAATATGGACGTTTAACAGTTTCTGCGCGATCGGTTGGATTGGCTCAGGCCTGTTTAGATGAGTCGGTTCGCTACGCTAATGAGAGGGTCATTCGTGGTCATACAATTGGACAGTATCAAATGGTACAACAATTGATAGCTGATATGGTTGTAAATATCGATGCCGCAAGGCTATTAGTGCATCGCACTGCTTGGCTAATGGACGAGGGAAAACCCTCGACTCGAGCCACGTCTCGGGCCAAATATGCAGCAGTCAATGCAGCTAAACATGCTGCTTCTTGCGCTGCAGAAATTTTTGCTGGATATGCGCTAGCAGATGAATATCCAATAAAAAAATTTACCTCATATGTTAATATGCTAGCAGTGGGCGAGGGCACAGCGAACGTGCAGCGTATTTTAATAGCGGAAGATGAGTTAGGTATTAAGGATGCAAACAGACACCCGGTTAGAAATCGGTTACGGGTCAATTAGGAGAAATCAATGGTCAATGAAACGATAACAGCTCCAGACGCAAGTGTTCTTGGTCGACCAAATTCGTATATTGGTCGAAGTGTGCCACGCCCTAATGCAAAACGACTTATGGCGGGGCAGGGCCAGTTTGTTGATGATATGAAACTTCAGCGCATGGTTCATGTCGCATTTGTTCGATCTCCTTATGCACATGCCCACATAAAAGGAATTGATACTAAAGCTGCTTCAAGTAGTCCCGGGGTCGTCAAAGTAATAACTGCAAAAGATTTAGAATCATATTGTTCTCCTTGGGTAGGAGTGTTAACCCATTTCAAAGGACTGAAATCGGCTCCTCAGCATCCGCTTGCGGCTGATCATGTTTGTTGGCAGGGAGAAGCGGTTGCCGCAGTCGTAGCAAATAGTCGTGCAGAAGCAGAGGATGCAGTCGCTTTGGTTGAGGTTTCATATGAAGAACTACCCGTAGTAAGCGAACCTGAAACTGCAGCAGATCCTTCTACGCATGTGATTCATCCCGAATTAGGAGATAATATTGCTTTCGAAAATTCAGTTGAGGCTGGTGATGTTGATTCAGCATTTAGTAACGCCGCTTTAATAGTAGAAGAAAACTTTCTTTTTGAACGCCACACAGGCGTTACGCTCGAACCTAGGGTTATGCTGTCTGATTACAATCAGACTGAGGACAAGTTAACTGTTTATATGTCTTTCCAGGCCCCTCACATGATGCAACATATTTTTGCTAAACATATCAGTGTGCCTGAGGGGAACGTTCGAGTTATTTGCCAAGATGTGGGAGGGTCGTTTGGCATAAAAGTACATATATACGCTGATGAGATGGCTACTGCGGCTATCTCTAAAATGTTAGGCAGGCCTGTTAAGTTTACCGCGGATAGGCTGGAGTCATTCGTAACTGATATTCACGCGCGACACCATAGGGTTAATGGACGTATGGCTTTTTCTTCTCAGGGAGAGATTTTGGGCATCGAAATAGACGCCCTAACTGGTATTGGCCCCTATTCGATGTATCCACGTACAAGCGCGATGGAAACGAACCAAGTCTTAAACTTTACAGGCGGCCCCTATAAACATGAAAACTACAGGGCTAAATCTCAAGTTGTTTTTCAAAATAAAAATGTTATGTGCCAATATCGCGCTGTTGGCCATCCAATAGCATTTGCTGTCACTGAGGGCCTGCTAGAAAAGGGCGCCCATCAGTTAGAGATTGATCCAGTTGAAATTCGGCGGCTTAATTTAATTCCCGATGACGCATACCCCACTAAGGGAGCCAGCGGAATAATTCTAGAAGCATTGTCTCATGAGAAGAGTCTCGAGAAATTAATGGAAATGATGGATTACGAGGCAATCAAAAGTGATCGGGATACACTTCGTGAATCAGGAGTTTATCGAGGCATCGGATTTGCAGCAATGATAGAGCTGACTAATCCAGGTGCGATGATGTATGGGATTGGAGGGGCGCGTATTTCATCGCAGGATGGCGCTCAGGTGCGCCTTGATTCTGGTGGCTCAATTATAGTCCATCATAGTGTTACAGAGCAGGGTCAGGGGACAGATGCTATAATGGCTCAAATAGCTGCAACAGCCTTTGGAATTGAAATTGATAAAGTTCGGGTGGTTAGCGGAGACACAGATAATGTGCCGACCGGCGGTGGAACATGGGGTTCTCGAGGTGCTGGCATAGGAGGCGAGGCTGTACTAATCGCATCTAAAGCCTTGCGCAATAACGTTGTCGATTTAGCTGGACAGTTATTGCAGTCTGAGCCTGAGGCACTAGATATTGTTGAAGGCGTTATCGTCGATAAGGCGGATGGCACGGAACGCATGCCTTTAAGCGAAGTTGCAAGGATTGGTTATTTTCGCTCTGATTTAATACCGAAAGGTTTTCAAGCTGAGTTAATGGCAACCCGTCATTTCGTCCCTCGCGAATATAACATTGCTTTTACAAATGGAATTCAAGCTTGTCATGTAGAGGTAGACCCTGAAACAGGTTTTGTAAAAATTTTAAAACATTGGGTTGTGGAAGACTGTGGCACAGTCATTAACCCTCTCCTGGTCGATGAGCAAGTACGGGGAGGTGTTATCTGGGGTCGCGGGGGGGCTTTACTTGAAGAATGTGTTTACGACGAAAGTGGTAATATGATTAATGCGAATATGGCCGATTACCTGGTTCCTATGGCAATGGAGATGCCAGATATTGAAGTTGGGCATGTAGAAACACCGACAATGGATTCTGAGCTTGGCGCTAAGGGGGCTGGAGAAGCTGGAACCGCTGGAGCCCCAGCGGCAGTTATGAATGCGATCAATGATGCCATTAGGCCTTTTAACGCGCGTGTTTCTCATCAGCCGATTACACCGCAGAAGATTTTATCTGCTTTAGGAAAATTTTAGATTTATTAATTAAGTAATTAAAAATTTGGTGAAGGTTTAGTGTCTGATATTGAGATCATTAGCTCTGCAACATGTCCTTTTGCGCAAAGAACAAGAATGGTTCTTTTGGAAAAAAACATCAATTTTGCGCTAATTGAAATTGACCTTGAAGACAAGCCAGACTGGTTTAAGGAAATTTCTCCTTACGGTAAGGTTCCAGTATTAAAGCACGACGGTAATATCGTGGTTGAATCAAGTATTATCAATGAGTACTTAGAAGAAGTTTTTCCCAAAAACCCCCTGTTGCCGCTTGAGCCATCTAAAAGGGCTTTAGCTCGTAGGTGGATTGATTTTTCGAATGTAAGACTGATTCCATATATATATAAAATAATGTTGGCGCAGGATATTGAAGCGCAAAATTTCAATGCTAAAAAACTAACTCAAGCATTATTAATGATAGAACATGATGGCCTGGGTTCAACTTCTTCAGGTCCATATTGGCTCGGAGAAGATGTGGGGCTTGTTGATTTAAGTTTTTTACCCCACCTTCAGCGCATTTGTGTTTTGGAATATTATAGGAATTTTTATATTCCAGCGGAATGCGTGCTTTTAAATGCTTGGCTTCAGTTAATGTCCTTACGTCCGTCTGTTAATGCGGTATCATCTGAAAAGAGTGAATTAATTAAAAATTGGTCTAAGTACGCCTTAAACACTAGCACTGGCACAACCGCTGAAGATATGCGTGACCAATAAATTATGATGTATTGGAAAACAAAACTATCTGACCAAAATAATTATAGCTTAATTGTTGGCGATTAGCTCACCTGCTAAAAAACAAAAAGTTATTGCTTGCTTCGCGATGGAGAAAAAATGGTACACATAAGTGAAATGCCTGAACATTTAGCAAAGGCTTTGATAAACCAAGAATTGCCTGTTTATGAATCTACCCCTTGGACTGATTTAAAATCTCTCAAAGAAAGTAGGATTGCTTTAATTAGCACGGCTGGTCTGCACCGCAGCGTTGACTCTCCTTTTGTGGCGGGAGCTGGTGACTACAGAATTATTCCTGATGAATGGGACATGGATGATCTGGTAATGAGCCATGTGTCCACCAACTTCGATCGAACTGGATTCTTTCAAGACCTCAATACTGTCTTTCCCATCGATCGACTACATGAGTTGGACGAGGAAGAAGTTATAGGCTCCGTAGCCTCTCGCCATTATTCATTTATGGGAGCTACTCCTCCGCATTTAATGGAAACTGTCGCACGTGATCTCGCTGGGCTTCTTAAAGAAGATGAGGTTAACGCTGTGCTTTTGGTTCCTGTCTGACCTCAATGTACGCGCGCCGTTGGCGGGCTGTCACATGTTTTAGAAAGCGAAGGAGTAGCAACTACACATATAAGCTTGGTTCGCATTCATACTGAAAAGATGAAGCCTCCAAGGGCTTTAGCAGTTCCATTTGAATTAGGCAGGCCGTTTGGTGCCCCTAATGAGGTCGAATTTCAAAGGAAAGTTCTGCATAACTGTCTCGAATTACTAGAACGAGAATCAGGCCCTGTCCTTGAGGATTTTTCTGATTTGCCGCCGGTTGATGAAAATCAAGGCTCAGAGAATTGGGCCTGTCCAGTTAATTTTGCTCCGCCTATGGATGATCTGAATGACGCAGATTTAATCTATCAGTCTTTATTACAAGAGACAAACCTTTTACGGCCTTGGTATGAAGAAGCGGTAAGGAACTATAAACGGTCAGCATTTGGTGTTTCAGGAAAGACAACAGCTGAGATTGTCAGATTTATTGCCGATCTTTTGGTTGATCCTCAAAATCAGCAGCCACCTATTGACGGCGTGAATCTTGGCACGGGATTTAAAAGAATGGCTGATGATTTGCGTTATTTTTATACAGAAGCAGCTATAGCGCGTCCCGATAAAAAATCGTCCGATATTGATGTAGCTAACTGGCTTTGGGGTGAAACGACCTTGGGTAAGGTACTGGTGGCTATACGTGATTATGCTATGGAGTGCGATGAGCCGTCACTAAAAGTCTTGTCGGTAACAGCCATGGTGCCTAGCCATCAGCGTCATCGAACAAAGCACGGTTAATGATAAGGATACTTTTTTCTCTACTGATTACTCAAATACTAGCGATGGTAGTGTTCCTCTGATTTCGTTGACAGAACCAATAATAGTTGCATCAGGTGCAGACGTTTTAATTAACTCTGCAACGCATTCCTCGGCAAAATCCTCGGAAATAGAGAATAAAAGTCCTCCAGCTGTTTGAGGGTCGAATAATATAGGATAGGCATTATGACTTATGGGTTTGTGGTAACCAGTCATGGCATTTTGATTGTCTTCCTTCAGGGTGCTCTCAATTCCTTGTCTGGATAGTTCTGCAGCTCCTTCTAGTAGCGGGAGCGAACTAAGATTTAGGGAGGCACTTACGTTGGAGGCGTTCAACATTTCCACTAAATGCCCTAACAAACCGAAGCCGGTTACATCTGTGCACGCTTCGACCCTATACTTTTGCAATATAGGAACAAGCGGCCCTAATGAACGCTGCATTGACGTTATTGCTTGTTCTATCCAGTCTCCACGAGACTTACCTTGCATATCGGCAGCAAATAATATTCCGGTGCCTAAAGGCTTAGTTAAGATTAGTATGTCTTGAGGCTTTAAAGCTCCTTTGCGCATGATTTTTTCTGGATCAACGTAACCGTTGACAGTCAGCCCAAATGCCATTTCAGCCCCTTCTCCGGTATGTCCTCCTGCTAGGACTGCATCTGCTTCACTAAGTGTTTTTGTGGCTCCTAACAATAGCTGATAAAGATCGTCTGAAATGATATTTTCATTATTATGTGGCAATAGGATGGCCGCAAGCGCTGAGTGTGGTTTAGCTCCCATGGCGAAAATATCTCCTAAACAATGATTAGAAGCTATTTGTGCAAATATATAGGGGTCATCAATGAAACTACGAAATTGATCAACGCTTTGAATCAATGCTTTGCCCGACGGTGGAATTATTACAGCAGCGTCATCCGGTGATTCTAGGCCCTGCACCAATCCCTGTTTAGTTTGGGCAGGCAGTCTATCCAAGGCTTGATGCAGAATTGTTGAAGCAACTTTAGCGCCACAACCGCCACATCGCATTTCCTCTATAATATCATCTTTACCGTTTGATTTTTTTGTGGCCGACATCTGAGGTAAATTTTGGTATTTTTCTATCCATCTGCGATCTATCCAGTCTTTCCAATGCCAGACCCATTTTCCTGAGAGCATTATAGAGCCACGAGCTGCGATTGCTCTGCCATCCCCGGTCGTAATTAATGCCAGTGTTTGTTTTTGGGGTTTATATTTTTTTAAGGGAAATTCGATAGCTGCTCGTCTTAAGTTCTCTGCTAAGTATGGCCCTTGACGAACTGCATATACCCCTGACTTTGGTAAGTCATAGTTTTCAAGGGATGCTATGTCACCGGTTGCATAAACTATAGGATGTGAAACAGAACGCAGATTTTTATCTATCCTAATAAAGCCGTTCCGATCTAGGGCTAATCCTGTATCTGCTAGCCAAGAGGGGGCCTCAGCATTTGTAACCAAGATTGTTCTATCTGCTGGTAATATTTTTCCATTAGAAAGAATTACACTATCAGTGTTAATTTGATTTATTTTTGTGTCCGTTATAGCCGTAATTCGTCGCTTTTTTATTACATCAATTATTTTTCTTCTAGCAGTCTTATTGAAGTTTGGAAGTAGAGTGCTGAAACCTTCAATTATAAAGATTGATAATTTTTCTGGTGTCTTAATTAACGAATGATTGCTGCTTCGTAATTGTTGGTCTAATGATAGGCTCAACTCTACCCCGCCAGCTCCTCCCCCAACGATAACAATATTATAATTATCTGATTTATCTGAGATTTCTTTATTAATTTCAGCCTGTTCTTTTAAAAAGAGATTGATTGGCTTGACAGGCAAGGCGTTTTCAGCGCCGCTTATGTCGGAAGATTTTGGGACACTACCGGTGTCAAGTGACAGTAAGTCGAACCTAACATCTGGCCTTCCATCGACGGATATTAATCTTTTCGATAAGTCTAGATTTGTAGCTGATGCATGAATAAATCTTGCCCCCGCGAATTTGCTAAGTTTCCGTAGATCTATGAGACTTTCATCTGTTTTATAGTTTTGTGCTATCAGTCCTGGCACCATTCCAGAATATGGAGTTACAAGATCGCGTGAAATTAAAGTAACCCTCAATCCAGACTGCGGTTTCATACCAAACTTTTTTAATACGTGCAGATGACTGTGACCGCCACCGACCAGAACGACATCTTTTTGAAAAGGTTCAGAATTAGTATGCATGAATAGCTTTAGTGTTATAGAAATTGATTGTGGCGGAAGAGAGTGGGAGTCGAACCCACCAGGCACGTCTGACGCCCCTCACCGGATTTGAAGTCCGAGCGCCCCACCGGGGTGCGATCCTCTTCCATGGTTATTTTCCTCGTCTTTTGATTGTGAGACAAGTCCTCTGACAATAAAGAATTTTTCATAGTTCAATTTGGCTTTTTTGATTTAGAGTAGTAAGTTGCTTGTTGAATATAATAGTTTTTTGGTAAAATGAACTTAATCGAGTAGAGTAAATTTTTGCGATAAAGTTACCTGATCTGGGGGTTAAAATGACTAGTGATGATGTTGGTGGTGTTTTGTTACAATTCTTTGCACTGCCTTTAGTAGTAATATTTATTTGTACTCTAGTACTATTGATAAACAGATATAAAGACCTTAGGGGAGATATTCCTTGGGTTGATACACAACGTGAAGCATATATATCTTTAGTCGTTGGTGCCATCGTGACGGTTGTTGTGACATTGATAATAGGAGGCCCGGAACTCTTCGTATTATATTGGCGACCACTTATAACAACGGTGATTACATTGCCTATAGGGTTTGGTGCGGCTCTTGTTGTTTTCGGATGTTGGCATAAACTCAGAAATTAGAACAAAGAATTTCTTATTCATTGGTTGTTGAGAAGTTCGCTTCTTCTAGGCTGCCAGCTCCAGTGAGAACGTTATAGATTTCCAGTTCGTTTTCTTCATCTAGGTTTTCTATCCAATGTGGAGTTGATCTAGGAACATAAACAAAAGTTCCTCTGCTCACTTCTTCCTGAAAATTTCCGGATCCCACTAATCCATTCCCATTGGAAACGTAATAGATTTGCTCACAATTATCACTAAAATAACTATCTCCTCTTATTCCTGAAGAAATACAAACATTAATTAAAGCGTTTTTACTTCCGTTATGGTTTCCTATTGGTACTCTAATCTCTTCTGATTTCCATGGATTATTAGCTTCAATTATTTTCAATGATTCTTCAATTCGTATAAGGATACCTTCTTTTAAACCGCCACGAGGAGAATTTAAATCTTCAGCACAGGCATCACCGATAAACTTATAGCCTGTGTTAGGAACGGACGAAGCGCCAATGTAAAACCCTATTACCTCGGCTTCTTCTTTTGCTTCATTGTAGAAAAAATGCTCTGATCCACGAGGCATTAACCTGCAATGGCCAGCATTAACATTTGCACGACTGTTGCTCTGGCCTACTACTCCGTGACCTTTGAGATAAATGGCTATTTCATCGCACTCACTATGCAAGTGCTTAGAGTGGGTCGAGCCAGATCTAAAAATTGAATGAAAAACAGCTGTAGAGCTTCCCTGTGCACCCGTGATTGGTAAACGGAACTCGGAGATTGCCCAACCATCTTTTTTTTCCATTCTCTCAATACTGACATCTTTAATATGAGTAACAGTTATTTTCTCTGTCATTCAATTTTCCAATCATAAATTAAATTTTTTAAAAGTTTTTCCTTTTCATGAGGCCTTCGCTAAATAGAATTTTATAGAGTATTCTTACATTTTAGCTGTAACTAGATGAGGCTCCTATATTAAACTCAACTTGGTAAGCTATATGATAAAAACGTGGAAAGAGTAAAGTATGCTTCAAAGAAAACCTCGTATCGTTGTTTTAGCTGGAGATGGTATTGGGCCCGAGGTCATGAATTGTGCTATGTCCGTGTTGAGGAAGCTGCTCTCTCGGGTTTCAGATATAGAAATAGATATTTTGCAGATGGATGCAGGGGCAAATTCTTATCTTCAAACTGGCACCGCTCTTTCTGAAAAAGTAATTGAGTGTATAAGTAATTCAGATGGGGTATTACTTGGAGCCATGGGTTTGCCTAACGTCCGGTATCCAGATGGCACAGAGATAATACCTCAGATAGAATTGAGGAAAATATTTTCTCTTTATGCTGGTGTTAGACCTATTCGTTTGCTACCTGGAGCTATTACCCCTCTATCAGATGTTCGAGTTAAAAGCCTTGATTTTACGATTATTCGAGAATCTACAGAGGGTCTCTTTGCGCATATGAATGAAGGAAAAGTAGAAAACAACCAGGTTGCTGAGGATAAATTAGAAATCACCAGAGAAGCATCAGAACGAGTTTTTGATTTCGCGTTTCGTCTCGCGGAAAATAGAAAAAAATTAGGATATCCTGGGAAAGTAACCTGTATAGACAAAGCAAATGTCTTTAAGTCTATGGCGTTTTTCAGACAAATTTTTGAGGAGCGAGCTGTTTTTTTCCCAAACATCATAACTGAAGTACAATATGTTGATGCTGCTGCTTTGAATTTAGTTCTAAGGCCATGGGATTATGATGTTATAGTTACGGAAAATATGTTTGGAGACATTCTTTCCGACCTTGGGGCAGGATTGATAGGCGGCATGGGAATGGCTCCATCTGGAGATATTGGTGATAAAATCGCCGTATTTCAGCCAAGTCATGGGACTGCGCCAGACATTGCGGGAATGGGCAAGGCTAACCCCACTGCTATGATTTTATCTCTGGTCTTATTGCTAGAGTGGTTGTCTAATCAGGGGTTTGGAGAAGCTTTTAATGAGGGAGCTAAATTAGTAGATATTGCTGTCTGTAAAGCATATCAGAAAAAGACACTTTTTCCTTATGAAGTAGGAGGAAATGATGGCACCCAGGTAATTTTGAACCAAATTCTAGAGTATCTTTAATCTTGTACCAAAAATTAATTTAGTTTGTTTATTATGTTTTTTTAAATGATGGTTTTTAATCATCATTATTCTTTTCGGTGCTGGGGAAAAGTTTATTAATGGCGCCTATCTGCTTTCGAGTGTTGCCTTCGCGTTTGGAAAGTCCTGAGCGATCAAAAAACTCTAATATTTCAATAGTTAGATTACGCCCAATTTTGGTGTGATCTTTAAACACTCTGGGGCTTACCCCTTGAAGTTCACTTTGGGATAAATCGGAGAAAATATTTGCTAAATTTTTTATTGCGCTTGTTTCAAAAAACCGGTTTTTCCCGACTTGAATAACTAAGCCAGCTTTAGCCGCATTACGCAGAGCAGTCATCACTACTTCAGGTGGTTTGCTTATTTCGTTCGCTAAGTCGTGAATAACAGGCGGTTGAAACGGTTTATTAGTTATGATGGGCTGGATCTCTTTCCACAAATCCAAATCTTTCTGATCTAAAATTGGTTTACGATTCGGCTTGTATAAGAACATACCATCAGATGAAATTATGTTTTCATCTACTAAAGAGTTTACTATTTCAGAAAAGACACCATCAATTAGTTTTCTTTTTATGTTTTGGTTTAGCTGTAATAAACTGGGACCTATCTTGTTACTATGATTTATATGATACTCATCAAGTGCAGACAGTGCCTCGTCTCGTAAAACGCCCCATATAGCCTTGGACAAAGCTATTATTCGCTGGTTGGGGCTAATAATAATTGCTTTAAGGTCTGTCGCTAATTTGGTTGCCTGCCCAACAGGCAAATTTCTTGTAATTGAAAAAAGCTCTATATCTAGACCCGAAGGTGACAAATTTAGAGCCTTTTCTAATGCGATAGAATCGTCTTCATTATTAAGAGCCTCCAGCATTCTAACTCTTTCTTGGCGGGCGCGACCTCGATTAGGAGGAAAAATATCGATTACATACCCACCACCAACTGTACGCTGGGCGGATTGATCTCTAATTATAAATCGATCTCCTGCCACAGCCCCTATTGGGGTATCAAGAACCAATTGTGCAAAGGAATCTTCCCCAGGAATTACTTTTTCATTATTTAAAAGGGCAATACGTCCTGTTACGTCAGCTGCGCCAAGGTGTACATGCACTGATGTCCAGTGTTTAAAAGGTCGTTTTTCGTTTTCTAAGATACTTAAGTTAACATCTATCTTTCTTATCGTTTTCATTAAAGGGTTAGAGACCACCCAATCTCCTCTCCGTACCAGTTCCTTGTCAATGCCACTTAAGTTTATAGCGCAACGTTGACCAGTAGAACCGTCTTCTGAGCTTTGGCTGTTAGCCCGTATGTCTCTTACACGGGCCGACCTCATTGTATTTGTTAAATAGACTTGATCTCCAACTTTTATTTGGCCGGAAAAAATAGTTCCTGTGACAATTAGGCCCGCTCCAGGCTTTATGAACGCTCTGTCAATAGCTAACCTAAACTCTCCGCTATCTGTTCTATTTTTTGGGTTTTTTGCAACATGTAAAAGGTGATCTGTGAGAGACTCTATCCCTCGTCCAGTAACGGCAGAAACAGGAAAAATAGGAAAATTTTTTAAGTTAGTGGCACTCAATAAATTGGTTGTTGATCTAGTTACTTCTTCTATTCTATTTGATTCAACTCTATCAATTTTTGTAAGAGCTACGGCTCCTTCGCTGATTCCCAGTATATCCAATATTGCCAAATGCTCTCTTGTTTGTGGCATCGGCCCATCGTCGCTTGCTATTACAAGTAATGCATAATCTATGCCAGTTACTCCAGCTAGCATGTTGCCTATGAATCTTTCATGTCCAGGAACGTCAACAAAACCAATAACTTTTTGTTCTTGGTATTGATGGTATGCGAACCCTAAATCAATAGTCATCCCCCGTTTTTTTTCTTCAGGCAGGCGATCGGCATCTTCTCCAGTTATTGCTTTAACTAAGAGGGTTTTTCCATGATCGATATGTCCAGCAGTAGCTATTATCATTTTAAATTTAATAAGGACATTTGAGAAACTAGTTCTTCTTCGTTTTCAAGGCATCTCAAATCCAACCAGTAAGAATCATTCATTATTCGACCAATAACTGGAACAGGTAATGATCTTAAACGTTCTGATAGTTGTTTAAGCACAGCTCCTTGTCCTTTTTTAACTATCGGAGATATTACTAGAGCATAACTATCAAGGTTCTCTATAGGAAGAGCCCCACTACCAATTTGACTTCGGGTTGGTAAAACCTTGATCTTAAAACTATTACCGAGTTTTTTTCTGAGTTCAGCCGCTGTTCTGTCTGCCATCTCTTTTATTTCATCTGATGATCGAGTTAATATGCGCAATGACGGCAAACGTTTCATCAGTCGATCGGGATCGTTATAAAGACGAAGTGTTGCGGCCAAACAAGCGATGGTTATTTTATCACAACGCAGAGCACGCTTAAGTGGATTTTTCTTGAGTCTTTTGATCAGGTCAGATCGTCCAACGATTAATCCTGCTTGCGGCCCTCCCAAAAGTTTATCGCCTGAAAAGGTTACTAGATCAGCTCCATCTTTTATTGATTCTTGGGGAGTTCTTTCATGCGGCAAACCATAAACTTCGAGGTCCACCAAAGTTCCACTTCCTAAATCAACCACCAAGGGCAGTTCATATTTGTGGGCTAGAGTTGCAAGGTCGAGTTCTGATGCGGCACTAGTGAAGCCTTCAATAACATAGTTTGATGTGTGGACAGCCATTATTAGACCTGTTTTTGGACCAATAGCCTTTTCAAAATCAGAAAGATGGGTTCTGTTTGTCGTTCCTACTTCGATAAGGCGGCAATCCGATCGAGACATGATATCAGGAATCCGGAATGAACCCCCTATCTCGACCAACTCGCCTCTCGAAACGGGGACTTCCTTTTTTCTCGCTAAAGTATTTAGGACTAACATCACTGCGGCAGCGTTGTTATTAACCACTGTCGCTGCTTCAGCTCCGGTAAGAGAACAGATTAAATCTTCTATATGGTCATCTCGATCGCTTCTCTCGCCTCTCTCTAAATCGAATTCTAAATTAGTTGTGCCAGAAGCAACCTCTTTCATGGCCTCAATAGCTTCAGAGGCAATTGGCGATCGCCCCAGGTTTGTGTGTAAAACTGTGCCGGTTAGGTTTAATACTGGCTTTAGTGTCGGTTTGTTGGCGCTATGGAGATAATCAGAAACTAGAGATAAAATTTTATTTTCTTTAAAATCGAAGGTTGTTGTTTTTGATGTGCTTAGTTCTTTGCGTATGTCTTTGAGCACTGACCTGACCGCACTAACAGTTGCTTTTCGCCCGAACGATTCAATTAGCGCTATGAATGGTTCAGAGCGAAGTAAACGATCTACTGAAGGCAGTTTATAAAAGCCTGACATATTATTTTTCATAGACTTTGTAATTATTGTGAATTTTCTTTTTATATTTACCTAAATTTATTATTAACTGGTACTAATGTGAACTGCTAGGATCTGCTTATATTAGAAGATCAGATAATAATATACCTAATAGCCCAAAAAGGCTCTATGATATGACATTGCTATGATTAAATTAAGCGTACTCGATCAATCGCCCGTTCGTTCAGGGGGAACCCCTGCTCAGGCCATCGAAGAGACTATCAGATTAGCTCAAAAAGCCGAATCTTTAGGTTATAGCAGGTATTGGTTGGCTGAACATCATGGAACTGATGGTTTTGCAGGATCGTCTCCTGAAATTTTGGTGACTCGAGTTGCAGCCGCGACTAAGCAAATTAGAGTAGGATCAGGTGGTGTGATGTTAAGTCACTATAGTCCTCTGAAAGTAGCTGAAAACTTCTCCCTTCTTGAAAACATGTTTCCCGATAGAATAGATCTTGGAATAGGAAGAGCGCCGGGTAGTGACGGTTTAACTGCAGCAGCGTTAGCTTATGGAAATCAGTTGGGAATTGAATATTTTCCGACTAAAATTGCTGATATGACTGCGTTCTTATCGGGTAAGGCGCCCCTATCAGAACCTTTTAAGGGTGTGAGAGCAACGCCCGTGTCTCCTTCACTTCCAGAATTGTGGTTATTGGGGTCTAGTGATCAGAGTGCTTCTTATGCAGCCCATTTTGGACTTGCCTACTCATTTGCTCATTTTATAACACCGTATTCCAGTGAAGCTATTGTAGAGCACTACAAAGAAAGTTTTCGCCAGTCTCCTGCAAATAGTGAACCAAGGGTAAACCTTGGAGTGTTTGTAATATGTGCTGACACGATGGAGGAAGCTGAGTATTTAGCGTCGAGTAGAGATTTTTGGCGTCTAAAATTAGGACAGGGTCAACATCTTCCATATCCCTCACCTCAAGAAGCCTTGAATTACCAATATACAGATAATGAAAAAGCAATAATAGAACAAAATAAGATCAATAGGTTTGTAGGTGATCCGGAGTTTATTAAAAATAAACTAGAAGATCTTGCCAGAGCACATGGAGCAGAAGAATTGGTTATTTTAACCATTACCTATGATTTTGAGGCCCGAATGAGGTCATATCAACTTTTGGCAGATGCGTTTGGACTCAAAAACCAAAAAGATGCGGCTTAATAAAGCGTCTAAGTAGTATCTCATAAGTCTTTTATGCAGTAAATTTCATACTTGTATGTTGCTCGAGTGCTTTTTTGACCTTTTCACCATAGAGCGACGATACCTTTTCTCCTATGGATTTAGTATATGAAACATCAGCCTGATCATTGCCCATAATAATCACAAAAAGAAGCCCTGTTTGATCACTCACATTTTTGAATGCCCTGGTCACTCCCGGAGGCACATCAATCATGTCATATGGTTTTAATATAGATTTATGCTGACCTTCACTATCCCAACTTATTTCAAATTCGCCCGTTAAGCAGAAGAATATTTCGTGTGTTTTCATATGGGTGTGGAGCATTGGGCCATTGCCGGGAGGGCACTCGGCAATTGTAAGTGATAGATTATCTGGTCCTATAGCACTAGCAAACTGATGAGATCCTTCAGCATTACTAGGGGCTAGAAGTGAATATAGGGTTTTTGCGGTCAGCATTTCATATGCTTCGTTGGGAATGCCTAAACTTTCATAATTTCCTTGTTTTGGTTTCAAATCCTTAAAACGAACTATGTGTTCTTCCATTCCATTTGGACCAATTTCAATAGTCTTCATTCCTGCTATCCTTTTTAAAGTCTAATCATTAACGGAAATAATTACATTTCCATTGGCCTTTCCGGATTGGAGGTAAATATGTGCGTCTGCCGTTTGTGATAGAGGAAAGATCTTGTCAACTGAATGATAAACAAAATCTGAATCAAGCCAAGTTTCGATATCCCTTATTGCATTTCGAAATGCTTTATCCGGGATTTCATACATAAACACCCAACGCAAATTAGTATTTTTCATCATAAATCCATAAAAATCTATTATTGGCTCGGGTTTTTTATCTGAGGCGTAACAAGCAATAGTAGCATGGTCTTTAATTATTTTTGATATAGTTGACTGGTTTGAGCCAAAGGCTACCTCCACAATATGATCTACGCCGTTACCTTTTGTAGCCTTATTTATACGTTGAGCAACATCGTTTTTTTTGTAATTAATCACTATGTCTGCTCCTGCCGACTTAGCTTTACGTGCCTTAGATGGAGAACTCACAGTGGCAAAAACTTGTTCGGCCCCTCCCCATTTGGCTAACTGGATTGCATAATTTCCAACTGCACCGGCGCCCCCTGTGACCAAGACTGTTTTACCTTTAATAGGACCATCAGAAAATAACGCTCTATGAGCAGTTATTACGGGAATTGCAATACAGGCCCCATGCAAAAGATCTGTTTTATCTGGAATTTTGACTGCTTGTCTTGAAGGCAGGCTTATATACTCTGCGCAGGTTCCAAATGGCCTTTTCCACTGACCATTCCATATCCAAACTTTTTCACCTATGCGCGATTTAGAAATTCCACGACCAACCTGATCAATAATTCCTGCCCCGTCACTATGCGGTATTATTCTCTTAAAATTAATTTTTTGCCCACGAAAGCCTTGGCGTCGTTTTGTATCTGAAGGATTTATTCCAGAGTAAGCAACCCTGATTCTTACTTCACCAGGCCCTGCCGTTGGTGTTTCCATTTCGCCGACTTTGAGAACTCTTTTCGCAGGGCCCTGTTTTTCATACCAAGTAGCAAGCATATTTAACGGTCTCCTCAATCTTAAGTTTATTAATTTTTATTCAGAGCTGCCCATAATTTCTCTGAGGTAGCTGGCATGTCCATTTCGGTTATATTATGCATTGAGAGGGCGTCAATGATCGCATTCATGCCAGCTGGTAAAGCTCCAGTGGTTCCTGCCTCACCTGCTCCTTTTGCCCCAATGGGGTTTGTGGTACAGGTGACACTGTGAAATCCTAAATTCATCATAGGAAGGTCATCTGCTCTAGGCATCATATAGTCCATAAAAGAACCAGACAGAAGCTGTCCCTCCTTATCATAAACTGCGTGTTCTCCAAGAACTTGGCCCAACCCTTGTGCGACCCCCCCATGGACTTGCCCGTGAACTATCATTGGATTTATCACGGTCCCACAATCATCTACGGCAGTGTAGCCGACAACTTCTATTTCCCCAGTCTCTGAGTCGATTTCAACTTCACAGATATGACAACCATTCGGGTAGGTTTGTTCTGGAGATGTAAAATTTTCTTCTGAGTCCAGACTTTTAGGTATGTCACGAGGCAAATTATTAAGTAATTTTATCTTTGTGGCTAACTCAAAAATATTGATTACTCTGTCGGTCCCAGTAATTCGGAAATTACCATCAGAATATTCAATATCTGCGGAAGATGTTTCAAAAATGTGTCCTGCCAGCTTGCGTCCTTTTTCAATGACCGAGTCTATTGTGACAGATAATGCTCCACTCGCTAAAACAGCAGAACGGGAGGCAACTGAAGCAAACCCAGTGGCTGGGGTATTTTCACTGTTTCCCTCTATGATGCGAACTTTTTCGAATGGCACATCTAGTAACTCTGACACGACTTGGGCAAAGGAGGTTTGATGTCCTTGGCCATTGGATTGTACTGCTAGAACCGCATTGACAAACCCATCATCTGAAAACTCTATCTTAGCTCCTTCTTCAAGGTAACCTCCAGCGGTTTCGACAAAACAAGCCATCCCGATCCCTCTTAATTTTCCTCTTGATTGGGCCTCAGTTCGACGTTCTTCAAATTGTTCCCAGTTTGACAACTTTAAGGCTTTATCCATTGCCGCCTCAAATTCTCCACTGTCGTATTTTTGTTCCAAAGATGTTGTGTAGGGCATCTTTGCGGGATGAATAAAATTTCGGCGTCTAATTTCAACACGATCTAGCCCGGTTTCCCTCGCTGCCTCATCCATAAGTCTCTCAAGTATATAAGCTGCCTCGGGACGCCCTGCGCCCCTGTAGGGTCCTATCGGAAGGTTATTTGTCAAAACACAACGTACACGAAAATGAACCGACGGATTATCATAACAACCTGTTAGACAATTACAGACATTTCTCGTCGCTGCAGCTGGTCCATGAGAGGACAAGTAGCCCCCCATAGAGGCTAACATGTCCACACGTAGACCAAGTATTTTTCCATTTTCGTCCAAAGCTAATTCACCTCTGATTACCCCATCCCGGGCCTGGTTATCGCTTAAAAATGCTTCAGATCTGCTTCCCTGCCATTTCACTGGTCGACCGACTTCTTTTGCTGCGTAAAGGCAGGCCACGTATTCTGGATAAGCCTGCGTTTTCATTCCAAATCCACCACCGACATCTTGGGTAACAATATGAATTTTTTCGGGAGGTACTTTAAAGATGGATTCTGCGAGCATTCGGCGCATGGCGTTTACTCCTTGTGACCCAGAGAAAAGTTGATACCTTTCGTTTTCTTCATCCCATATTGCGTTTGCACTCCGAGGTTCCATCGAGGCTGCTACAATTCGATTAGTTTTCAGAGTTAATTTAGTTATGTGGTGAGCGTTAGAAAAAGCTATGTCAGTATCTTCTTTTTTACCAATTCGGAAGTCTAGGCAAATATTATTGGGCATATTATCCCAGAGTTGGGGCGCGCCTTCTGCTACAGCTTGTTCCAGGTCGACCACAGAGTCGAGGAGTTCATAGTCTATATCAACCAGCTCAATTGCGTCAGTAGCTAAAGAAATGCTTTCAGCTATCACCATTGCAATGATTTCCCCAACGTGACGTACTTTTTCATGAGCCAATGCAGGTCTCATTGATAAAGCCATTGGAGAGCCATCATAGTTTGGGAAGGGTGTCATATTTGGGATATCCCCAATTTTTGAATTCTGAAGGTCTTTTCCAGTAAATACCGCAATTACTCCGGGGGCATCCTTTGCTGCGCTAGTATCTATTGATTTAAGTAACGCATGAGCGAATGGTGCCCTTAGGAAGGCGACATAGGCTTGATTATTAAAAGATTTATCGTCGGTATATTTTCCAGCGCCAGTAATCAAGTTTTCATCTTCTTGACGCAGGACGTGTTGTGAAATACCAAAAGTCCCGGCAGACATAATTGCTAAACTCCTAAAATTAGATAATGCTTAAACAGGTATTTAATCTAACACGCTATGCCTACAAGTCGAGGGGGGATATTATATCAAATTAGGATCACATCTATTTGAATATAGTGTTAGGAGAAATTAAGGTATTAATAATCAGGCTTTAATGCATTAAATACAATTAAATTATTTTAGATTCTGTAATTAAGGAGAAATTATGCTTTTTAAGTGCGCCCATAATGCCCCAGAGACAGGCTCTGCAGGTCACCGGATACAGTTGAATGATACAAACGTCAGGTCCGTGGATATACATTGTCACCTGCATGTGCCAAAGGTGGATGCCATGGTTAAGGACGTTTTTGACGTAAAGTTTGAACCTCTAATTAACTATGCCAGTGATGAAACACGCTCTTACCAGCAAAAGCATGTGCAAGATATTATGCCAATGGCCACAGATGTAGCAACACGGATAGCCAACATGGACGCAGCGGGTGTTGATGTTCAGGCAGTCTCGACGGCTCCGGGACATTACTGCTATTGGGTAGAGCCAGATCTTGGGCGTGAAGTAGCACAGACTGTTAATAACTCACTGGCTGAACTGGTTAATGGAAATCCAGATAGATTCGTTGCTCTTGGCTCAGTTCCCTTGCAAGATCCAGAAATGGCAGTTTCAGAGCTAAATCGGTGCGTAGATGAGTTGGGCATGCGCGGGGTTGAGATTTCAACAGACGTTTGTGGGACAGAGTTGTCTAGAGCCGGCCTAGATAGATTCTTTGCTAGAGTAGAAGAATTGGGGGTTATAATCTTTATGCATCCAGGCGGCTTTACGGAGAGTGCTCGTTTTGCAGATCACTATTTCAGTAATATTATTGCTAATCCTCTGGCGTCAACGGTTGCCGTGCATTATTTAATTTTTGATGGCGTCATGGATCGTCACCCCGGATTGAAAATCTGCGTTGCGCATGGAGGAGGTTTCATGGCTTCCTATTCTGGGCGGATTGACCATGCTCATCCGCTCAGACCAGATATGCAGCGACATCTTCCTAAGGATAAAATTCCAACAGATTATCTCAAGAGATTTTATTTTGATACAGTCGTTTTTACTGACCATCAATTAGAGTATTTGGTGAAAGTTTTTGGGGCTGATCATATATTGATGGGAACAGACTATCCCTATGATATGGCTGAGGTTGATCCTGTAGGGCATGTTAATAGTGCCGATTTATCGGATAGCGAAAAAGCTGCAATTATAGGCGGTAATGCGGCTAAACTGTTGTCCCTTAATTAATTCTAATTTAACTTTTTAGTTAAAATCATAATTGTTAGGAAATAAGATGTTATTTAGATGTACGACTAAAGCGCCCGCAACCGATCATGGCCACACAGAGGTTGTAAATAATGGAAGCAAACACTTTACGGTAGACGTGCATTGTCATGTGCATGTTCTAGAAGCTGATGCTATGCTAGCTGACCCTGCTGTCGCAGATCAGGCAAAACTTTATAAAGAAGCAAATGAATTAACGGGCGAGATAAACCGTCAGCAACATAAGGATATTTTGCCTAAGTTAACTGATCCAAGTGTGCGTATAGCCGATATGGATAGGTGTGGAATTGATGTGCAGGCATTATCCCCTTCACCATTTCATTATAATTATGCCTATCCAGCAGAATTTGCTCGCGAGACTTCAGTAGTTGTGAATGATCACATAGCGGGAATTGTTTCAGGAGATCCTGATCGTTTTGTAGGTCTTTGCACAGTTCCATTGCAGGATGCAGATATGGCAGTAGCTGAGTTAGAGCGGTGTGTTAACCAGCATGGTATGAGAGGAGTAGAGATATCTACTAACGTGCGAGGGCAGGATCTAACGCGTGCCGGTCTGGAAAAATTTTTTGCTAAAGTGGAAGAGCTGGACGTGATGATTTTTATGCATCCTATCGGCACCAGCTATAAAGAACGAATGACAGACCATTATTTTCGAAATACTATTGGACATCCATTAGAATCAGCATTGGCTGTTGGCCATCTAGTTTTTGATGGCTATCTAGAAAAATTTCCAGGAATAAAAATCTGCATTGCTCATGGGGGGGGATATGTGCCGACTTACTCTGGCAGATTTGACCACCCTTATCATCTTCGTGACGATTGTCGCCAAGTAATTTCGAAACCACCAAGTCATTATGTTAAGAAACTATATTTTGATACAGTTGTTTTCACTGATCACCAGTTGCGATACTTAGTAGATACTTGGGGAGCTGACCATATAGTGATGGGAACTGATTATCCATATGATATGGCTGAAACTGACCCCGTGGGATTTGTAGATGGTACTTCAGGACTCAGCGAGGAACAAAAGTCAACAGTCATGGGAGGCAACGCTGCTAGGCTATTAAAAATTAATCCGCCTAGTGTGTAATTTTTGAGAGAAAGCAGGGCTGTGATTAAAAAGTCAAAGTAGGATTGTGTTTGTAGGTAAACTTTTGAATGCTTTGTTTAAGTAGTCTCTGGCATTTCAATCCCTAGTGAAATTGCTACTTCAGAAAGACGGTCCCAGGTGCCTTTAGGTAAAGGTATTCCGCTTTTCTTTCTTTCAGAGAGGACAGTGTCCCCGCGCTCACCAGGGGCGTATATTTCCTTAACGCCCTCTGCGACCGGTAGCGTTTTTATAGAGGCTGCTAATAAATCAACCTCGTTGGCAAATTCTTCAATATCTATGAAGGCTGAAATGTTGATTGCTGCTGCTAGCCCGTTTTGCCGAAAACCAGAGGGGTCGCCGCCGGGTTGGATCAATCTTGCTATAAGCGGGTTGCTTCCCATAAGACTGACAAGACATTCAAATAACAGAGAGAGACTAGACCCCTTTGCTCCCCCAAGTGGCATGAGGATCGAAGCAGAGTTAGGGTCAGTTGTGATATCACCATTTTGATCCAGTGCCCAGTTGTCAGGAATTGCTTCACCGGCATCACGAGCTTCCAAAACTTTTCCCATAGAAACAGTTGACGTTGACATGTCGACCACAAGAGGCGCGTGATTATTTCCGGGGACTGCAATAGACAAAGGGTTTGTCGATAGACCGGCAACTCTGGCTCCGTGATAGGCCATCATAGGCCTTGAGGCTATCATGACTATCCCAGCCATATTAGACTTGGCGGCGATTTGAGCGTAATAACCTATTGCTCCAGTATGTGTTATGTTTTTAGCAATACACCAGCCGATATTGACCTTTCTAGCGCGCTCAATAGCTTCTCTCATGGCACGTTCCATTCCAATTGGGCCAGGTGACGCATCACAATCGATAACAGCTATAGCTCCCGATGATTTTTCCATTGAAATATTTGGTCTGGGATTTATATTTCCATTTTTTAAGGATTCAACGTACCTTGGTATTCTTAAAACTCCATGAGAGTCCACGCCACGTAAGTTGGCCCAAACTAAAATTTCAGCCCACAACTCCGCATTCTCTGGTTTAACACTGCAGGAGGCAAAAACTTTAGCTGCAAAATCTTTAAGAGCCTTGTCACTAACTACTCTAATACCTTCGCTCATCTACATCCTCCTGAACTATATTCTGCAATAAAGCTTTTGACGTACCTGGCTATATGGTTGAGCCAGTAACATCTTCTTAAAATTAATTATTTCGACTTATAATTCTTTACGAACTATCATCGCCCCTTTCACAAGAGATATTAACTTATCCCTAGATACCTCTCTGGGTAGAGGTACCATTCCACAATTCGTACACGGATAAATTTTATCTGGAGATACATATTCCATAGATTTGCGAATCACGTCTGCGACCTGGTCAGGCGTTTCGGCTTCCAGAGTGGTCACATCAATAGCACCTACTAGGACATCTTTTTTACCCTCAAGAAGTCCGATAACTTCGAAGGGTACACGGGACCCAGCAAATTCCAGTGAAACCTGGTCTATGTTGCTTGAGGCAAGTGCTGGAAGAATTTTATTATATTGATCCCAGATCTCTCCCAGGCCAGCTTTCCAATCTAGATTGGCTTTTATTCCGTATCCGTAACAGACATGAACTGCTGTTTTGCAACTAACACCCTCTACTGCAAGATTGAGTGCCTCGACCCCCCAGGTGGAAACTTCATCTAAATAAACGTTAAAAGCAGGTTCGTCGAACTGAATAACGTTTACCCCTGCCTCAGCGAGTTCTTTAGCTTCTAAATTTAAAATACTCGCAAACGCCATGGCGAGCTCAGCACGGTCTCCATAATGATTGTCCGCTAGTGTGTCTACTATGGTCATGGGGCCGGGCATAGTGAATTTTAAATCCCTTTTTGTCTGTCTTCTGGCAAAGTTTACCTCACTCAGATGAATGGGACCCGATCGTTGTACTTTCGATATAACTGTAGGACAATCTGCCTTATATCTATCGTTTCTAATTCCAATCCTCTGCTTGTTAAGAAAATCAATTCCCTCAATTTTTTCTAGTATACCGTGGACAAAATGTTGACGAGATTGTTCACCATCCGAAACGATATCTATACCAGCTTGCTCTTGATCACTAATAGCAAGCCTCACTGCATCTCTTTTAGCCTCCTCAAGTCGTGTAACCTCTTCAATTGACCACTTAGCCCAAAGAACTTCGGGCTCTGCTAACCAAAAAGGTTTAGGCAAGCTGCCACTAATGGTCGTTTTTAACATTATTTTCTCCTCTTGCCCTATATCATTAGTTGCTTTGAATGTTATTTTCATTAATAGATTTACATAATGTGATAATTTCATAAAGAGGAACTATGTTCGCAAAAGAATTACCTGTGGGTTGGCCAAAAGGAAAAAAGCTTGCTGTATCAGTAAATATTATGTGTGAGGCATGGACTGACGATGCCGCTCCTGGAATAGGACCAATGGGAAATCCATTAAAACCTGGATTCCTTGATACCCAGGCTCGATCTTGGGCTGAATATGGCATAAATATAGGCGCGCATAGATTATTAGATATAATTGGTGAAGCCGGAGTACCTTGTGGAACATACGCGAGTGGCATTATTGCTGAGAAGTGGCCAGAATTACTTAAACGAATTGACAGAGAGGGGCACTTCATAGGGGCTCACTCATGGATGCAAAATACGCTTCCTGTATATCTGGAGCCAGAGGATGAAGCAGCGCAATTGAAACGTGGTGTTGAGTTGTTCTCGGATGTCATAGGAAAGAGGCCAGAAGGCTTTGCAAGCCCCAGAGGCACACCAAGTGCTCATACATGCGAGTTACTAGTTGAAAACGGATTTAAATGGCATATTGATCACTTTAATAGCGATCTTCCATATTTAATGGAAACAAAAAAAGGGCCGCTGGCTATTGTTCCATTTACGATGGAGGTAAACGACCTTCCACTATATATGAGGTTTGGAAACCCTCCTGAGGTGTTCTCACAAACTCTTAGGCGAATTGTTGAGAACTACTCAGAAATAGGAAGTCCTCCAGCTGTCCTAGATATAACGGCTCATGCTCATGTTTTCGGTCGCCCTTTTGGAGCAATAGAAATCAAAGCTGCTATTGACATAGTGAAAAATGTTGATTGGATTTGGATGACTACGCATCAAGAATTAGCAGAATTAGTGTATCCGAAATGAAGCATGTCAGTTTCAATATAAAAACTTTTCGATCAATTAGTTGAATAATTAATGGTGTCATTTAAAGGAAACAGGCTATGAGTAATAAAGCCCGCATTCTTATTACCCGACGTCATTTACTTGATATAGAGTCCCGATTAAAAAATGACTATGAAATTATCTTGAATGAGGATGATCATATAATGTCAGCCGACGAGATAATTGATCTGTCGGAAGGGATCGAAGCATTATTTATTTGTGTCACTGAGCCATTAACAAAAGAAACAATCGAACTCTTACCAGACAGTGTAAGGTGCATTCTCACGCTGTCGGTCGGAACGGATCACATTGACTTAGAAGCTGCTAAAGCACGCGGTTTAGCAGTATTAACTACCCCCGGGGCAGTCACAGATGCCACGGCAGAGATTGGAATGATGCTCCTTCTTGGTGCAGCTCGTCTCGCCCATGCATCTAGCCAGTATATGAGAGAGGGTAATTGGAGCCTTTGGTCACCCAGGCAGTTTATTGGCGTTGAAATTACTAAAGAGAGTCTTGGAATTTATGGTATGGGAAGAATTGGCCAAACAGTAGCTCGCAGGGCACGGGGGTTTGAAATGAGCATTCATTATCACAACCGAAAACGTCTCGCGCCGGAGCTTGAGGAAAAAGCTTTGTACGTTAAAAACGTTGAAGAATTTCTTTCGATGAGCCAATTTTTATTATTAAGCGCGCCTTCTACGCCTCAGACGCAAAAATTCATTAACGAGAATAGTATAAAAAAATTGCCTCATGGGGCAATCATCGTGAACATCGGCCGTGGCGATTTAGTAGATGATAATGCTCTTATCAATGCCTTGGAATCAGGTAGGATAGCTGCAGCCGGACTAGATGTTTTTAATGGTGAGCCCTCAAATATAGATCCTCGTTATTTTAATCTTAAAAATGTATTCATGATGCCTCACATTGGCAGCGCCGCCGTTGGCGCAAGAAATAAGATGGGCATGATGTTACTTGATGGATTTGATGCATATAGATCTGGTCGAGATGTGCCTAATAGAGCTATTTGAATTTGTTAAATATTTCTGACGAGTATTGGAATCCTGAGTTCAATCCTAGTTCATGCCCCTTACTGTTTTTTTATAGCTGATAAATAGATGACAAAAATTAAAGAGATTTTTGATGGATTACCCTTTCAAATTCGCGGCGCTTTGTGGATGCTTTTGGCTGCTCTTTTTTTCGCGTTTCATGGTCCTATTGTTAGAATGGCAACTCAGGATTTGGACCCACTTATGGTTTCGTTCGTAAGGTCTGTCTTTGTTTTCTTAATTATGCTGCCCTGGATTATTATGAATCGTGAAACGGCGATGAGGACAAATTGTCTCCCTAAACACGCTATAAGGGCTGTTTTTTCAATGTCTGGTTTTATTCTTCTGGTTTTAGCTCAGGCAAAACTAACTCTCGCAGAAGTTTCAGCCCTAACCTTTGCGGCACCCCTCTTTGCAATAATTGGGGCTGTTCTATTTTTAAAAGAGGTAGTCAAATTTCAACGATGGCTGGCGACTTTTGTGGGGCTTGCAGGTGTCTGGATTGTTCTAAGGCCAGGAATAGAAGTCGTTGATCCACTATTCATCCTGCCTGTAGGTGCTGCAGTATTTATTGCAGCATCAAACTTAATGATTAAATCACTATCATCAACCGAATCATCTAATGCCATAGTTGCTTGGCTCTCAATTTTCTCTATGCCCCTAACACTAATTCCCGCATTGTTTGTCTGGTCTATTCCCAGCTATGAGGGAATCTTTTGGATTTTTCTCTTGGGTTTATTTGGTGTCGGTGCCCATATGAGTTTGACTAGATCATTAGCGGTTGCAGAAGCATCTGCCGTTCTTCCCTTTGATTATGCAAGGCTTATATTTACAGCCACCATAGCTTTTTTTGCCTTCGGTGAAGAGCCTTCAATTTGGACTTGGGTTGGAGGAGCAATAATTGTAGGGGCTGTTGCCTATATAGCCAAGGTAGACGGCAGAAATAGTAGGAGAGAATTAGCGTAAAGTGGTATTCTATGCTAGCTACTGACTTTTCATATTAACTTAGGTGTCTCTTTATTCTTTTAGTTAGAGACTCTGCAGCACCATCAATTATTGCATCAGCATCAATCTTATATTCTCGATATAAATCAGGCAGGTTTCCAGACTGTCCAAACTGATCGACACCCAGTGATGTTGTGGTATGATTTAATACTGCTCCCATCCAAGAGAGGGTAGCAGGGTGTCCGTCGAGTACGGTTACTAGCGCTGCGTCTGGTGCCAATAAAGAAAGCAAGCTTTCCGCCCGACTGCCTCCTGAATTCCAATCTTTATAGAGTAGATCGGGTGACGTTATTGCAAGAAGCCCAGCTCCGGGTATGTCTTCTAGAATTTGATCATGTGCTAAAATCGCTTCTGGAGCTATTGCACCAGAGTAAACTATAGCTAACTCTGATCCTGGATTAGGTTCTTTCAGCCAGTAGGCACCAGAAACTATCTCGTTTTTCTTTTGAGCAAAGTTAGACCTATTAGAGTTGTCAATATTTTTTGTGGATAAACGCAGATAGACAGCCCCTCCATCAATTTTTTGCATATGCTCAAATGACCATTCCATAATTGTTGTTAGCTCATCGGCAAACGCTGGCTCAAAACTGGTTAGTCCTGGCTGTCCAATACCTATCAAAGGAGTAAACACAGACTGGTGTGCTCCTCCTTCCGGAGCTAGTGAAATACCGGATGGCGTGGCCACTAAAAGAAATCGAGCATCTTGATAACAGGCGTAATTTAGGGCATCTAGTCCTCTGGAAATGAAAGGGTCGTAGAGGGCACTTACAGGAAAAAGGCGAGTGCCGAATAATCTATCGGAGAGCCCTAAAACCGACAGTAGAAGAAACAAGTTATTTTCTGCGATTCCTAATTCTATGTGTTGTCCAGAGGGATTCATTGTCCATTTAAAGGCGGATGGAACTTTTTCTTCTCGAAATAGGTCGATCAATTCTTCGCGATGAAATAGACCCCTTTGATTAACCCATCCGGCCATATTTGTTGTTACAGTAACGTCTGGGGTTGTTGTGACAATGCGATCAGAAAATTCGTTTTTTTCTCTACCAAGGTCATTAAGAATTCGGCCAAAAGCCTCCTGAGTTGATAGAGATTTTCCACTAGGGACTTTAAAAGATGGCACTGTAATTTTTTTTACCTGGACGCTGCTAGTGCGTTGATTAAAAGGGGCATTATTTAAAAATTTTTCGATAATACTATTGTCAAAGTCTAGGCCTTCTGAGATATCCCATTCATATCCATCTCGGATCATATGTGCGGTTTTAAAGTCTTCCATTTGTTCCAGGTTCATCAAACCTGAATGATTGTCTTTGTGTCCGGCAAGTGGGGTGTTATAGCCCTTTATGGTGTACGCCACAAAACACTGAGGTGTGTCGTCTTTAACACTTTTAAATGCTTCCAAAGTAGATCTGATGTCGTGGCCACCTAGGTTGGTCATTAACTGATGAAGGCTTGAATCATCGTGATCATCTAGTATAGCCCTAATTCCTTTCACTCGGCCTATGTCTGTTTTTAGGTGAGATCGCCATGCTGAGCCACCCTGGTATGTTAGGGCCGAATAAAGTTGATTAGGGCAATTGTCTATCCAATTCATGAGAATATCGCCCGAGGGTCGTTTAAAGACTTCTTCTAGCCTCTTTCCATACTTTATTTCGGTAACATTCCATCCCATAGTCCCAAAAAAATCTTTAATAATCTGGAATAGGTTGTCTTGGACCATGCCATCGAGACTCTGTCGATTATAATCTATTATCCACCAAAGGTTTCTTACATCATGTTTCCAACCTTCAAGTAATGCTTCAAATACATTACCTTCATCTAGCTCAGCATCTCCTAAAAGAGCAACTATAAGTCCTTCAGTATCCTTGCTTTGTCTTTGGTGATGTAATTTAACATAATCTCGTATCATGGCTCCAAACAGTGTAGTGGCGACGCCCAAACCTACAGACCCAGTAGAGAAGTCTACATCATCCAAATCTTTTGTTCTTGAAGGATATGACTGAGCCCCTCCAAATGCTCGGAATCTCTCTAATTGATTAAGTGATTGTCGTCCGAACATATATTGGATCGCATGAAACACTGGAGAGGCATGCGGCTTTATAGCAATCTTATCTTCTGGTCGAAGTACACTCATATATAAAACGGTCAATAGAGTTACTGCGGATGCACATGATGCTTGATGTCCGCCAACCTTAAGCCCATCTTTATTAGGTCGGACATGGTTTGCGTTATGTATTAGCCAACTTGATAGCCATAACGCTTTACGCTCAATCGCTTCAAGTAAATCTACGTCATGAGATTTAGAGTATTTGTCAGAATTATTTTTTTTAGAGCTCATTTTAGAGCCTTATTTTAAGAAAGAGCTCTGATGATACCATTTATACTAAATTTTCGTGTTGCTAATTAGGCCTTAATATAAGAATATTAAACAATATTATATCAATATTTATGATGAATGGAGCATATTATTTCGATAAATGGACTAGATAAGACTGATCGACGAATTCTCGAGGTTCTACAGAGTGACGCCCGTATAGCTAATGTCGATTTAGCACATAAAGTTAATCTCTCCCCATCTCCATGTCTCCGTAGAGTGCGGCGATTAGAGGAGTCAGGTTATGTTAGGGGATATGTCTCTTTGCTCGATTCTGCCTCAATCGGACTTCCAGTAAGTGTATTCGTTCAGGTCAGCTTGGAAAAACAAGTTGATGGGGCTTTAGATGTATTTGAAAGACAAATCTCTGAGCACACAGAAGTTATGGAATGTTATCTTATGACTGGTGATTCAGATTACTTACTTAGGGTTGTTGCCCCAGACATAGAATCGTTTCAGCGTTTTTTACTTGAACACTTAACGCGCATTCCTGGCGTGGCGAGTATTAAATCAAGTTTTGCTCTCAAGCAGGTGAGCTATAGAACAGCTCTACCTCTTTCACATATAGACGAAAATTCTCAAGAGAAAGATTTTTAGATGGATGATCCTATTGGTGCTTTCGTGCCCCACGGTAGATATAGAATTGAAGGTAAAAACAGCAAAGAGAGTGGTACACTTTCTGGATTAACGTTTGCGGTGAAAGATATAATTGATGTAGAGGGGCATATCACCGGATGTGGAAATCCTGACTGGTTGCGGACTCATAAAAAAGCTCTCCGAACAGCACCTTGTATAAGGCGTCTTTTAGATGCTGGCGCTACGTTAGTTGGCAAAACAGTAACCGAGGAACTTGCAACTGGTTTAACTGGAGAAAATATTCATTATGGTACACCAATTAATGTCAATGCTCCTGGACGCGTTTCGGGTGGGTCATCTTCTGGCTCAGCTGCCGCAGTGGCGGCAGAGCTAGTCGACTTCTCTATTGGCTCTGATACAGGAGGTTCGGTCCGGGCTCCTGCCAGTTTTTGTGGCATTTATGGGATACGTCCTAGTCACGGACGCGTTTCAATGCAAGGAGTTATGAAGCTTGCACCTAGTTTTGATGTTATTGGCTGGTTTTCACTTGATCCAATTCTTTTAAGAAATATAGGAACCGTACTTTTTGATAGACCTAATCCTATTCCTTCACCCGGTAGGTTATTGGTAGCAGAGGACGTGATGGAACTACTTGATTATAATATACGTAATGAATTGATGAAGGCCGTTGATATTGTGGCTAAGTTTCTCGGGCCTTCAAAACTTATTCGTGTTTCAGACCTCGAAGGAATTCCCGGCTTGGATAAATGGGTGAATGTAACTAGAGCTATATGGGGTGGTGAGGCCTGGGCTGTTCACAAAGAATGGATTAACTCGGTAAAGCCCAGGTTCGGTTCAGGTGTTGCTGCTAGATTTACTGCTCGCTCAAAAGTCACTACAAGTGAAATTGAGATTGCTCGTTTACAAAGGGATGTTATTTCTGCACATCTTAAGGAGCTTCTATCAGGCGGGGACGTGCTTGCTTTACCGGCTGCGCCTGGTATTGCTCCTCCAATTGGAGGAAGTGATCTAGAAATTGATCCTTTTAGAGAGGCCAACGAGCCTATTGGCTGTACCTCGGGTTTGGCTGGCTTACCGCAAATAAGCTTGCCGTTGACAAGTTTTGATGGGCTTCCTCTTGGTTTGGGGATCGCCGCCGGCCCAGGCAATGATGAATTGTTGCTAGATTTAGCTGTTACAATGGCTGAAAATAATATCACACCCCAATAAAATAATAAAAGGCAGAACGTTTATGGGTGACTTGTTTAGAAAAGAAGTGTCGGGTTTTTGTAGCCATAAAAACATAAAAATGAAGGGCGCCAATAACGGACCTCTAAAAAAATTAACATTTGCAGTAAAGGACATTATTGATGTAGCTGGATCGGTAACAGGTGCTGGAAATATTAAATTTTTTGAAGAAGGAAGTCCGGCTCTAAAGAATGCAGAAATTGTTCAAATCTTATTGGACGCGGGGGCAGATCTCGAGGGTAAAACTATAACAGAAGAGTTCGCTTATGGACTAATAGGAGAAAATTTTCATTATGGAACTCCGAGGAATGGCGCTGCGCCGGGGAGAATACCTGGAGGCTCATCCTCCGGCTCCGCCTCAGTGGTGTCTAATGGGCAAGTAGATTTTGCTCTAGGCACGGATACAGGGGGATCTGTTCGAGTGCCCGCCTCATTCTGCGGAATATACGGATTACGACCTAGTCACGGAAGGGTACCCATAAGTGGGGTCATGCCACTAGCTCCCAGCTTGGACACGTGTGGCTGGTTTGCCCGGACCCCAGAGTTAATGAAATTAGTGGGAAAGGTTGCGCTTGAGTGGAAACAACCTACATTTGGAGCAGACATTTACCTGGCTAGAGACACATTTTCCATTCTTGATGAGGAATCTGAAGCAGCGCTTGCAGCTGCTATAGGCTCTTTGTCAAAATTAATTGGGCCTCCGCAAGAAATAGATGTTGGTGTTATACAAGGCATGCAAGATCTGGGCGATTGGGCAAAGGTTATGAAGGTTGTACGTGGCTCCGAAGCAGCAGCTTCACGCCTTGATTGGATTAGGGAATTTAAGCCTGAGATGGGCCCAGGGTTTCGAGAACGATTCGAAGCCGGTGGACTATATACTCAGAATGAAATTTCCGAAGCCACAAATAAAAGAGAAATAATTAAAACTTATTTGGATAAGTTGCTTTCAGATAATATTATTATGGTAGTGCCAGCTGCACCGACTTCACCACCCCCTGTTTCTAGTCAGGAAAAAGTTTACGATAATCTACGAAGCAAAAATGAGCTCTATAATTGTATAGCTCCTCTTGGGCAGCTGCCACAGATCAGCTTACCGCTGGCAAATGTGAAAGGGTTGCCTATAGGATTAGGCGTTATAGGGGGAAATGGAAGTGATGAATTGCTTTTGGAACTCGCAAATCAACTTAATAATCTTGAGTCATAAGGGCTCATAATCTTTATATATAAAGTTATTAATTTAGAAAGTTATTCAAAATAATAATTTATTAAAAGAAGTAATATGACTAATTTTAAAACACTTGATGATATTGATGTGACGGAACGACGAGTTTTGGTTAGGGCTGATTTAAATGTTCCAATGAGTGATGGCCTGGTAACCGATAATTCTCGTCTGTCCAGTTTAGTTCCCACTTTGAAAGAACTAGTAGATAGAAAAGCAAGAATTTGTGTTTTATCTCACTTAGGGCGTCCGGGAGGTAAAGTAGTGCCTAGCCTCTCTCTAAAACCGGTGTCTGATGCTCTCGGTGAATGTTTGGGTCGACCAATATCCTTTGCTTCGGATTGTATGGGAGGCATAGCAAGATCCATCGTTTCTGAACTCGGTGAGGGTGAAATAGCTGTTCTAGAGAATTTAAGATTTTACTCCGAGGAAGAAGATAATGATATTGATTTTGCTCGTTCGCTAGCGGAGCATGGTGACTTTTATGTTAATGACGCTTTCTCTGTTTCTCACCGAGCACATGCCTCTACCGCAGCTATAGCTAATCTTTTGCCTTCAGTGGCCGGTAGACTTATGGAGTTGGAGCTCGATTCATTGACTAATGCTTTTATGAATCCCGAGAGGCCTTTAATCGCAATAATAGGAGGATCGAAAATATCGACGAAGATTGATCTGCTTGTGAGTTTATCTCAAAAAGTTGATTCGTTAATCGTTGGTGGAGGCATGGCCAACACATTTCTTAATGCCAAAGGAGTTAGTGTAGGCAAATCATTGTGTGAGTATGATATGGCTGCTACTGCGAGAAAAATAATGGAAACAGCCAGAAATTCTGAATGCAATTTAGTTTTGCCAATAGATGCTGTTATTTCTAAAAAGTTTGAAAAGGGGGGTTTGGTTCAAACCGTTGATATAGATGAAATACCCCAAGATAAAATGGTCTTAGATGTAGGGCCCAAAAGCCTATTGGTCATGGGTGAAATTATTAAAGGAGGTAAAACAGTAATTTGGAACGGGCCTATTGGTGCTTTTGAAATAAAGCCATTTGATCACGGAACCAGTGTGCTTTCAAAGTTGACAGCCGATCTTTCTATAAAGGGTGATTTTTGCTCTATTGCCGGTGGGGGCGATACAGTGGCAGCGTTAAATCAATCCGGCGTCACCGATTTTTTTAGCTATGTTTCGTTTGCAGGCGGGGCGTTTTTAGAATGGCTCGAAGGAAAAAAATTGCCGGGTGTTGAGGCGTTAACTCGCTGAGGATCTATTACTAGTTTAGCTAATAGCAAACTGAATCGCTAAACAAATAGAAAAAAGAGGTTTCATGAGCAAAACACCAACAGATTATAAAGCTACGGGCCCGGTGCACCTAATTGTTCCAGAAGGTGACAACCGTGACCGTTTGGTTTGCAAGGATTGTGGCTTTATAAATTACCAAAATCCCATTGTTGTTGTTGGCACAGTTACACGCTGGTTTGAAAACGACGAAGGAGATGGGGAACGAATTCTTTTATGTAAAAGAGCAATAGAACCTCGAAAGGGATTTTGGACTCTTCCAGCCGGGTACTTAGAACTAGAGGAAACCACTGAGGATGGAGCCATAAGGGAGACTTGGGAAGAGGCCAGAGCAAAAGTTTCTATTGATCGCTTGATGGCCATATATAACATATCAAGGTTGTCTCAAGTGCAGCTAATCTATCAGGCTACTCTTCTGTCACCTAATATTTCTGCCGGAGAAGAGTCATTAGAAGTAGGCCTATTTTCTTGGAAAGAAATTCCATGGGATAAGATAGCTTTTCCTACGGTGCGCTGGGCTTTGCATCAAAACCGATCAGTAATAGGACAAGAATCATTTGAGCCTTTTACAAATCCTGAAAACGAAAGCGCGGATAAAATCTAATTATTAATTCAGAAATTAGGAATTACCCTCATCCTTATCTTGTTCTCGTATGACTAGAGGTGTTTGTAGAACGGCGAAGATCAATGTAAGGGGTAATATCCCAAAAAGCTTAAATGAAATCCAAAAATCAGTAGAAAAATTTCTCCAAATAACTTCATTTAGAAATGCGAGCAATATAAAAAACCCTCCCCATCTTAGAGTAAGTATTCTCCAACCTTCTTCACTAAGTTGAAATGCTGATCCAAAGAGAGGTTTTAAAAGAGATTTTTTAAAAACCAGACCTCCAATTAAGACAGCAGAAAAAAGGCAGTTCACTAGAGTGGGCTTAATTTTTATAAAAGTTTCATCCGCTAGAATTAACGTTAGGCCTCCAAATATAATTACAAAAACGCCACTAACCAACGGCATAGTGGGCAATCTTCGTTCAAGTGCCCAGCCAGCGAAAAGGGCAATAATGGTGGCTAACATGAAAGCGCCAGTTGCTTCAAATAAAGCTTGCTGGGCTACTTCAGAAAGCTTAGTCGTGGACCATGCATTCCTTAATTCTGGTAGACCACCCCGGCCGTTAATAACAAAAAATACAATCAAAGGGCCAGCTTCAATAAATAACTTGAACCAATTTTTCATCGCTTTGTGCCTAATCTAGTAATTCAAAAAAGAGTGTATGGCCTATTTGGAGGGCAGGTTAAGTAAGCTATTAGAAAAATTTTGGGCTGTGAAAGGGTTCAGGTCATCTGGACCCTCTCCTACCCCTATCGCAAAGATGGGCAAGCCATAAAGATCAGCCAAGGATACTATGATTCCTCCCTTTGCCGATCCGTCGAGCTTAGTAATAATTAGTCCTGTTATGTTGATTATTTCTTGGAATTTTTTGACCTGGATAATTGCGTTTTGACCTGTAGTTGCGTCAAGAACTAATAAGACTTCATGAGGAGCCGATGGATTACTTTTGTTTATTACCCGAATAATTTTTTCCAGTTCTGCCATTAAATCGGATTTATTGTGAAGTCTTCCCGCGGTATCGATTAGTAATGTATCTGCACCACTATTCTTAGCAAATTCAAGTGCTTCAAAAGCTACTGAGGCAGGATCCGAGCCTGCGCCTTGCGAAATAACTTTCGATCCCGAACGATTTCCCCACATTGTTAATTGATCAATAGCTGCTGCACGAAAAGTGTCACCTGCGGCCAAAACAATAGATTTTCCTTCGGCATTAAGTTTGTGAGCAAGTTTTCCAATAGTAGTAGTTTTTCCTGAGCCGTTTGTTCCGACAACGAGTATTACTTGTGGTCCACTTTCTGGTTGTTTCATCGCTTCAAGATTCTGCGCAACAGGCTCTAGAATTTTGCTGATATCGTTAGCTAGACTTTCTTGAACGTCTTTTGAAGAAATGTCTGATTCAAATTTTTTATTTGAAATGCTTTTAGTTAATTGTTCGGCAGCTTTTATTCCTAAATCCGAAGAAATTAGCAGGTCTTCAAGTTCCTGCAGAGTTGATGATTCGAGCCTTTTATTATTTAAGATGCTCTTAATTCCATCAACCAATGGGCTTGATGATTTGTTCAAACCATCGCGTAAACGAACTAACCATCCAGTAGATTTACCTGTCATTTATATACTGCCTAATGGAACGCCCAAGTGGGTATTTCCAACTCGTCCAGTAATGTTGACATCTAAGAGTTGACCGGCTTTGGCGCCAGGCACCTTTATCGGGGCAAAATACTCTGTTCGTCCAAAATCGTTTTTTTCTATTAATACGGAACGGTTTTTACCAATCTCTTTTTTGAGGTGTTTATCTAATGCTTTGCTACTAAGTTCTCGAAGTTGTTCTGCGCGATCTTTTATCACATTATGGGAGACTTGAGGCATGCGGGCTGCCGGTGTTTCTGGGCGAGCGCTAAAAGGAAACACATGTAAATATGTTAACTCACATTCATCAATAAAATTTAATGTATTTTTAAACATTGTCTCAGATTCGGTAGGAAAACCCGCTATAAAGTCTGCTCCGAGTACAAGGTCAGAACGCAAATGACGTAACTTTAAAATTAAATTCATAGCTTGCTGTCTATCGTGACGCCGCTTCATTCTTTTTAAGACCATATCGTCTCCAGCTTGTAGGCTAAGGTGAAGATGAGGCATCAATCTGGGTTCACTTTCTACTAGAAGCATGAGGTCATCGTCTATTTCTGCTGGATCCAGTGAGCTTAATCGAAGGCGCGGTAAACTAGGATTTGATGCCAGTAGGCGTCGTACCATTTGCCCTAATGATGGCTTACCGGGTAAGTCCGGCCCGTATGACGTTATGTCAACACCGCTAAGAACTATCTCCTTAACACCATTAGAGATAAGCGTTCTAACCTGTTCAAAAATTTTTCCCATGGGGACACTTCGGGATTTTCCTCGTCCGAACGGTATAATACAAAAAGTGCATCTATGGTCACAGCCTGTTTGGACTTGAATAAAGGCTCTAGTTCGGTCTTCAAAGCGATCAATAATATGTGTGTCAACTTTTTGAGCAGACATAATATTGCCGACTTTTATTCTGGCATCGCTATCTTCTTTGTAAGAACTACCAATTAGCTTTTCTTCATTGCCAAGAACTTTATCAACCTCAGGCATAGACGAAAAAGTTTCGGGAGAGATTTGTGCTGCGCATCCAGTAACAATAATTTTAGCATTGGGTTCTTTACGACGTGCTTTCCTTATGGCTTGCCTAGCTTGACGTTCAGCTTCTGATGTTACGGCACAGGTGTTAATAATAATAGTATTTGACAGGTTTGATTCTTTTGCCAATTTGCGCATAATTTCCGATTCATACGCATTTAGACGACAGCCAAAAGTGATAATGTGGGGATCGGTTAATTCTTTATTCATTGTTTTGGTCAAATTCAAATTGTTGCTCTTCAAAGCTTCCCCTGTAAGATATTTCTGTTGGCCCTGTCATCATTACATGATCGTTAGTAAGCCACTCTATATCAAGGTTGCCCCCGTCTAACTTAACAGTTGCCTTTCTATCGGTCAGATTGCGTCTGTGAGCATTGACGACAGCTGCACAAGCTCCAGTGCCACATGCCTGAGTTAATCCTGCCCCTCGTTCCCAGACGCGAAGAATCAAATTATTTTTATCAATTACTTTTGCAAAACCTACATTTGTCCGTTCAGGGAATAGTTCATTGTGCTCAAGAATTGGACCAACATGACTAATCTTAACTGCATCTAAATCGTCAACAAAAAAAACAATATGGGGGTTTCCAACATTAACCGCAATAGGATCCCGCAGTTTACCATAACTTAATGGCAGGTGATTAGTGTCACACTCATAAGCAAGCGGTACTTTCTGCCAGTCATAATTTACTGGCCCCATATCGACTGTATAATTACTAGAATTGGCATAGGTTGGATGTGCTTTAATTAGCCCTGATTTGGTCTGCAAAGTGACTTCTTTTAAACCAAATTCTTCTAGAATAAGTCTAGCAATGCACCTTGTTGCATTACCACAGGCAGAAACTTCAGTCCCGTCTGAGTTAATTATTTTCATGAAAATTATTGCGTTTTCGTCTTTGGTTGGCTCCATAATAATTAGCTGATCACATCCGATCCCCGTATTACGATTAGCTAGGGCGCGAGCTTTAACCGAGTCCACACTAAAAGGCTCAAAGCGGGCATCTATAACAACAAAGTCGTTACCCAGACCGTGCATCTTTATGAATTTTCTATTTGTCATAAAGGCGATATAAGACCAGATGGTGTCTACGTCCAGCCAAAATACACTAACTTTATAAATCTAATCCTTTTTAGCACGGTAATTTGATTATGAAATCTTATAAAATCAGAGCTTTCTTCCTCAAAATTTATTTTTGGCGATAGAAGACGTATTCTAAAAACTTTACGTCTTGACGTCAGATGAAGCTTTGCATAGTTTTCACTTGATCCATAATTGCTTACGTGGTGTGCCCTAAGCTAAGAGTTGCGCGGGCCCTACCAGTCCGCGAGTTTCGCGCACTGGTATTGTAGTCATTTGTGAAATAGAACCTATTGGTCGTTCGTAATAAAAGAGGGAAAGTTTGTTTGAAACACTAACAGAACGTTTGGGTGAAACTTTAGATGGGCTCACGCGAAGAGGCACACTTCGGGAAGAGGATGTAACTGCTGCCTTACGTGAAGTGCGTATTGCGCTACTTGAAGCTGATGTGGCCTTGTCAGTTGTGCGCGATTTGATTTCAACAATATCAGAAAAAGCTGTTGGCCAGGATGTTCTTAAAAGTATTACTCCTGGACAGATGGTAATTAAAATAGTTCATGATCATTTAATTGACCTTTTAGGTTCAGAAACTATCGATATAAATCTTAATGCTCCAGCTCCAATTGTCATAATGCTGGTTGGTTTGCAGGGAACAGGAAAAACTACCACAACAGCAAAACTAGCTCGTCATTTATACGAAAAGAAAAATAAAAAGGTAATGATGGCTTCTTTAGACGTCAGACGCCCTGCTGCTCAAGAACAACTTAGAATATTAGGTGATCAGGTTTTAATCCCGAGTTTGGATATAAAGTTTGGTGAAACCCCTCTAGCTATTGCAGAAAGGGCCTTAGATAAGGGTCGTTTGGAGGGTTATGAAGTAGTTTTGCTGGATACAGCGGGTCGTCTGTCAGTAGATGAAGAAATGATGGAGGAAGCGAGACTAATAAAAGAAAAAACTAGTCCTCTTGAGGTTTTATTGGTAGCGGATTCAATGACTGGGCAAGATGCAGTCAATACTGGGAAAGCATTTAACGATGTATTGGGTCTTACTGGCATTATTTTAACTAGAATTGATGGGGATGCTCGAGGCGGCGCAGCTTTATCAATGCGAGCCATCACTGGTTGTCCAATTAAATTACTGGGAACAGGAGAACAGCTAGATGCTTTAGAGCTATTTCACCCTGATAGAATTGTAAACCGAATGCTAGGAATGGGTGACGTTGTCGGTTTAGTAGAAAAAGCTCAAGAGTTAGTTGATGAGGATCAAGCGAAAAAAGCTGCGGCTAAATTACAAAAAGGTGAATTTGATCTTGAAGATATGGTTGACCAACTTCGACAGGTTAAAAAGATGGGAGGTATGGGAGGTATTATGACCATGCTTCCAGGAGTAGGAAAAATTCAAAAACAAATGTCTCAGCACAACATCGATGATGGTTTGATAGGGCGTCAGGAGGCAATAATTCTTTCCATGACTCCCAATGAGCGACACAAGCCCGCGATGATAAAGGCATCAAGAAAAAGAAGAATAGCGGCGGGATCCGGAACAAGTGTGCAAGAAATTAATAAACTTCTTAAACAGTTTCAGCAAATGCAGTCGATGATGAAAAAGATGAAAAAAACAGGCGGTCGTATGCCTTCATTAGGAGGCGGACCAGGGGGAATGCTTCCACCCGGTTTCGGGCGTTAGTCAGGTTTGTCATGTTGCACCATATTTCAATAGGAGTTAGAGATTTATCTCAAAGCACTAAGTTCTACGATTCTGTTCTCTCTGTTCTTGGCTATAGGCGATATATGTCAAAGCCTGGAACTGAATCTTGGAAAAAAACTGAAAACGGAATAGCTTTTTGGATTAACCAGAGAGCTAATTTATCTGTAGTCGAGGACAGTGGAAACCACATAGCCTTTCAAGCTAATAGTTGTTTAGAGGTAGATGATTTTCACTCAAGGGCAATTAAGGCGGGAGCATCAGATGATGGCTCTCCCGGTTTTCGTCCTGAATACAAAGATACTTATTATGCAGCTTTCATATGTGATCTAGACGGTCACAAACTTGAAGCCGTCCACATCACGAATTAAAAAAATAAAGGAAAACAATGTCACTAAGAATTAGACTTTCACGCGGGGGCTCAAAAAAACGTCCTTTCTATAGAATTGTTGTTGCAGACTCGCGTAGTCCAAGAGACGGGCGATTTATTGAAAAAATAGGCACTTTTAATCCGATGTTAGAAAAGCATGACGCTTCGCGAATAACTATTGATTCTGATCGTGTCAAACATTGGATTGGGGTTGGCGCTAAACCCAGCGATCGTGTGGGTAGGTTTTTAGCCGATATGGATTTGTATGAGTTACCTAAAACTAAAACAATAAAATATAAAATTGAAAACCAAACCAAACAACCTAAACATAAGAAAAAAGCTCAAGAACGTCTTGACGCTGAGAAAGAGGCTCAACAAGAAAAAGAACAAGCCCCTGCCTCAGAGCAAGACACGGCAACAGAAGCGGCAGAAGCATCTCCTGCAGATGAGGCACCCGCAGCTGAGGAAGTGACTGAAACTGACACGGCAACAGAAGCGGTGGAATCGCCTGAGGAAGCTACTCAAGAGGAGTCCAATGAAGATGAAGAACGTGAAAAGGACGCTTAATCCGAAGATACAAAAGATAATAAGAGCTGATACTAACTATTATAAGATCCTAGCCGTTTGAATAATTAATCCATGATCGAAAAAAACAAAAAGTTTATTGATGCGAAACGCATATGTGTTGGTGTTATAACAGGCGTTCATGGGCTTAAAGGGCTAGTTCGAATTAAGCCTTTTACTGATATACCAGAATCTGTCTCAGCTTATGGGCCAGTTGAAATTGAAGATGGTAGTAGAACGCTAGAGATTGAAGTTGCTAATAGAGCCGGAAAAGGTCAGATCGCTGCGCGAGTATTAGGTGTTAGGGATCGAAATGAAGCAGAAACCCTGAAAGGACAGCATTTATACATTAACAGGAATCAATTACCGTCCACTGATTTTGACGAGTTTTATTTTGCGGACATCATTGGATTATCGGTGCTTAATAAGAATGGTGATTCGTTGGGAGAAGTTATGGCAGTTCATGATTTTGGTGCTGGCGCTGTTCTAGAATGTTTAGATAAAAAGGAAGTTCCTGTAATGGTACCGTTTACTCAAGAAGCAGTGCCTGAGATTGATTTAAATGAGAAATTTATTTTAGTAGATAAAAAGTTTTATGAGGCTTTTGAAATTCAATCTAAGTAAGAACTGGAATGAATCTATGAGTAAGCATTACAATTCTGAATCTTATTGGCATGCCGTGATATTGACATTGTTTCCAGAAATTTTCCCAGGCCCCTTAAACACTAGTCTTGCTGGCAAGGCTTTAAAGGATAAAATTTGGAGATTAGATGTTCTGAATTTTCGAGATTTTGTCCTCGAGTCTGCTGGAAAAGTTGATGATGAGCCATTCGGGGGCGGTGCAGGCATGGTAATGCGACCTGATATAGTCGATATAGCTTTAGAATCAGCTTCAAAACTAGTTGACGACAAAGCTCCAATCATTTATCTCACCCCGCGCGGACGTCCTTTGGATCAAACACGAATTAAAAAACTAGCGAGTGGCCCTGGAGCTGTATTGATATGTGGTCGCTATGAGGGGATAGACCAACGTGTTATAGAAGCTAGAGAAGTTGAAGAGGTTAGTCTGGGTGATTTTGTTTTATCAGGAGGAGAAATAGCAAGTTTAGCACTTCTAGATTCGGTAATAAGATTGTTGCCTGGGGTTTTAGGAAATGAAGAATCACTTAGTGAAGAAAGTTTTGAACAAAATTTGCTTGAATATCCTCATTACACGCGGCCGGCTGTATGGCACGATTTAAGGGGTAAAAAAAATTGTATACCTGATATTCTTTCGTCAGGAGATCATGGTAAGATTAAAAATTGGCGTAGAAAGAAATCTGAAGAGATAACACAAGATCGACGGCCTGATTTATGGGCAAAACATATAATAAAATAAATATAAAAAGGCCAAAATAGGAATTAAATCATGAATACGCTGCAAAAGTTTGAGGCTGCAGAACTTGCTAAATTATCTGAATCTAAGGACATTCCGGACTTCGATTCTGGTGACACCATTCGTGTTAATGTTAGGGTTGTAGAGGGAGAACGCGAGCGAATACAGGCCTATGAGGGTGTTTGCATTGCCCGGAAGAAAGCCGGCATTAATTCTTCCTTCACAGTGCGCAAGCTTAGTTTCGGAGAGGGAGTTGAGCGGGTGTTTCCTCTTTACGGTCCTCGTGTTGACTCTATCGAGGTTATCCGTCGAGGAAAAGTTCGCCGAGCAAAACTTTATTATTTGCGTGGTCGAACAGGTAAAGCAGCTCGGATATTTGAGCGTACAACGGGTCATGGACTGCAGCTTGCCGGAAAAGATAAAAACAAAAATAAAACTCCAGGAGTTGAATTAAACAATTTAGAAAATGAATCTGAGGAGGTTGAAAGCGCAAGTAAGACTGATGAAAGCTAGTCTAACTATATTTTCTAAAATTTTTTAGCTTACATCCTGATATTTTAGTCGTTTTTTACTCGACCCTAATATAGACCAGCTATACATAGAGAATTTTCATCATGGCTAAACCACTTACCTTATTTGATAAAATCTGGGAATCGCATCTTGTTGATCAACAAGACGATGGCACTTGCCTAATTTATATTGATCGGCATTTGGTGCATGAGGTTACAAGTCCACAAGCGTTTGAGGGCCTGAGAATGGCTAATCGAACCGTTCGTAGACCTGATGCAACTCTTGCAGTGGCTGATCATAATGTACCAACGTCTGATCGATCATTGGGCATTAAAGATCCCGAATCCTTACTACAAGTTAACACCTTGACGCAAAATTGCTTGGATTTTGATATTCAATTATTTGAAATGAATGATATTCGTCAAGGAATAGTCCACATAATAGGTCCTGAGCAAGGTTTTACACAACCGGGCACTACAATTGTGTGCGGCGATAGTCATACTGCAACTCATGGAGCTTTTGGAGCTCTCGCCTTCGGTATTGGAACTTCAGAAGTTGAACACGTTTTGGCAACGCAGACTCTGTTACAAAGGCCAGCAAAGAACCTTCGAATCACAGTTGATGGTTCACTACTCCCTGGGGTAACCGCTAAGGATATGATATTAGCTATGATTGGTAAAATTGGCACTGCTGGCGGCACTGGTCACGTAATAGAATATGCTGGGGAGGCTGTTAAAAATCTCTCGATGGAAGGACGTATGACAGTCTGCAACATGTCTATTGAGGGCGGAGCTCGGGCGGGGTTAATTGCTCCGGATGATATTACTTATGCTTATTTAGAGGGTAGGCCAATGTCGCCTAAGGCAGGCGCATGGCAGCAGGCTTTATCTTACTGGAAATCTTTGCCATCAGATAATGGGGCCCTTTATGAAAAGGAAGTAAATCTTTCTGCTATTGACATTTCACCGCAAGTGACGTGGGGAACAAGTCCAGAGAACGTAGTCCCAATTACAGGCTCTATTCCAAGTCCTGAAAACGATGCACGTGATGATAATCAGCGTTTAGCATGGGAAAGATCATTGGAGTATATGGACCTTAGCCCGGGCACTGCTATGACTGACGTCAGAATTGACAAAGTCTTTATTGGGTCCTGTACCAATGGCCGTATAGAAGATCTACGAGACGTCGCTCAAGTTGCCGAAGGACGTAAAGTTTCTCCAGCAGTGAAAGCTATGATTGTACCTGGCTCAGGTTTAGTTAAAATTCAAGCTGAGGAAGAAGGTCTAGATAAGATATTTATTGATGCTGGATTTGATTGGCGCGAACCAGGGTGCTCAATGTGTTTGGCTATGAACTCTGACCGGCTTGATCCTGGTGAAAGATGTGCCTCTACCTCCAATAGAAATTTTGAGGGAAGGCAAGGTAGAGAAGGGAGAACACATCTTGTTAGTCCAGCAATGGCGGCCGCTGCAGCCATATCTGGGCACCTGGCCGACGTCCGTGATTTTTTTGACGAATAAGCGAATGATGGATAGCTATACCGGGGACAGTATTCGATACGCAGGTTTTTGGCTTCGACTGTGCGCGGCTGCAATTGATGGGGCAATATTATTAATTGTTGTTTGGTTACTAAGCTTAGCTTTTAATGTGAATATTGCTGCGCCGCAGCATACGGGGGCAGACTTCGTTAACTTTCGCTTGTTTGAGCTTAGTGCAATATTAGCAGCATGGGTATATTTTGCAGTTATGGAGTGTTCTAGACCCCAGGCCAGTTTAGGTAAAATTTTAATGAGTATTTATGTAACTGATCTTGACGGGGATCGAATGACCTTTGCACGGGCTAGTTTTCGTTATTGGATGAAATATCTATCTATATTTACTTTATTTATTGGTTTTATTACTTCAGCGTTTAGTAAACAAAAACAGGCATTACACGATAAACTTGTGCGTACTCTAGTGCTTAAAAGATAGGACACTATAAAATGGAAAAATTTACCAAAGTTACAGGTGTTGCCGCACCTTTGCCTATGGTTAATATCGATACGGATAAAATTATTCCCAAACAATTTTTGAAAACGATAGAACGAACTGGTCTTGGAAAAGGTTTGTTTCATGAATTACGCACTGATTCATCAGGGAAGAATACGGGCGAGTTTGTTTTAGATCGCTCCCCCTATAACAACGCAAAGATAATTATTGCTGGCCCCAACTTTGGATGCGGTTCATCAAGGGAACATGCCCCATGGGCTCTACAAGACTTTGGCATTAAGGTAGTAATTTCTTCTTCTTATGCGGATATCTTTTATAATAATAGTTTTAAAAATGGAATGTTATTAATTCAGCTGGCCCCAGAACAAATAGATGAACTTATGGCAGTTGCAAATGATTCCGAGAATCCCGAATTGTCAGTTGATTTGGAGGAACAAAAAATACTTGCTCCAAACGGAGTATCCTATAGTTTCGATTTAGATCCCTTCTTGAAACAGTGTCTGTTAGAAGGTCTAGATGACATAGGCTTAACACTAAAAAAAGACGAAACAATATCCAGTTTTGAAGATAAGCAGCGCATTGGACAACCCTGGAATTATAAATAGCATGGTAGTTCTTATGAGGTTTAATAAGTTGGATATATATAGTATTTAGGATGAGGGGTAGAGATGGCTGCGAATAGAAAGATATTAGTTCTACCGGGAGATGGCATAGGGCCTGAAGTAATGGCGCAGGTTCAGCGAGTTATAGATTGGTTTGACAATAAGGGTAGTGTTAGATTTGAGGTTACTGAAGACCTCGTTGGCGGAGCCTGTTACGATAGCCATGGAGTCTCTATCCGTGAAGAAACAATGGAAATAGCTGTTTCAACTGACGCAGTGCTTTTTGGAGCAGTTGGGGGCCCCAGTTGGGACGATGTGCCTAGAGAGCACCGTCCTGAAGCGGGCTTACTTAGGCTAAGGAAGGATCTTGATTTATTTGCAAACTTAAGGCCAGCAATTGTTCTTGATGCTATGGTTGAATCTTCTACCCTTAAGTCTGAGATTGTTAAAGGGTTGGATATAATAATTCTGCGTGAACTTACCTCTGGAGTTTATTTTGGTGAACCTCGTGGTGAACAGATAATGGATGATGGAACAAAGAGAGTCGTAGACACTCAAGCTTATACCGAAGATGAAATAGTTCGAATACTCCGTGTTGCTTTTGAACTCGCACGCCAACGAAAAAACAGAGTTCACTGTGCCGAGAAATCGAATGTAATGGAGACAGGCGTTTTTTGGCGTCAAATTTCTGCTCGTGTTGCAAGGGAAGAGTATCCTGATGTTGAGTTTGATCATATTCTAGCTGACAATTGTGCTATGCAATTACTGCGTGATCCGCATCAATTTGATGTGATTGTTACGGATAATTTATTTGGTGATATACTATCTGATGAAGCTGCAATGATGACTGGTTCACTTGGAATGCTGCCTTCAGCCAGCTTGGGTAACCCTGATCCGGTAACGGGAAAACGTTACGCGATGTATGAGCCCGTGCATGGGTCTGCTCCAGATATTGCTGGGGAAGGAAAAGCAAACCCTCTTGCAATGCTTTTAAGTTTTTCGATGATGCTCCGTTACTCTTTTGATTTGCCAGAAGAGGCAGATCGTGTGGAGACAGTCGTTCAAAATGTTCTCAATGAAGGGTTTCGCACAGGTGATATAATGCAAGATGGTTGTCATCTTGTATCCACGGAAGAAATGGGCTCAAATCTTTTATTGGAGTTAGATCGGTCTGTTCAATGAATTGAATGAACTTATTTAATATTAGATAAGGCTATAAGTTAGATAAAATAATAAAGGCAGAAAGTGATTAAGTTACTTACAGTATTCGTTTTGGTCATTTTAGTTTTAGAAGTCAGCTTGCCTTCATTGGCTAGGAGCTCGTCTAGAGTGACTACCTTAAAAAACGTTAATTTTGATTGCACGAAGCATAAATTTTTGCCAAAGACAGCTCAATCAAGCGGAGTTATAAATATAGATAGAGTTAAACCGGCACTATTAACCATTATTAAGGAAGCTCTAAAATCGCCCAAATCAAATCCTAAATTCGACATGCGTACAAAATTAATTCTGCACAATTTAGCATACTATGATTAATTTCTTATTAAATTGACAATTGTTTTGTTGACGCACCTATCTTGCGATAAGGACTAAAATTAATAAAAATCACAGATAAAGATATCTAAGCTTACTCAATAGATAGAAAATGATAACGTTAGGGTGTCTAGATCGGATTGAAATATTATGGGTTATAAAGTTGCCATAGTCGGTGCTACAGGAAATGTAGGCCGTGAAATTCTACAGACCTTGTATGAAAGAAAGTTCCCTGCTGATGAGGTGATAGCTTTAGCTAGTGAAAGATCAATCGGCCGTAAGGTGTCTTTCGGCGAGAATGAACCTATTGAGGTTCGATCTTTAGCTGATTATAATTTTGAAGGTACAGATATAGCAATGTTTTCGCCTGGTGCTAAGGTTTCTGCTGTTCATGCTACACGCGCGGCATCCAAGGGTTGTATTGTTATAGATAATACATCTCAATTTCGGATGGAATCAGACGTTCCTCTTGTTGTTCCAGAAGTTAACCCGGAGGCTATTAGCGGTTATTCTAATCGGAATATTATTTCAAATCCAAATTGTTCTACTATCCAAATGGTTGTTGCTTTGAAGCCTATACATGACGCATTTGATATAAAACGTGTGGTTGTATCCACCTATCAGTCGACTTCTGGAGCCGGAAAAGAGGCTATGGATGAATTGTTTAATCAAACACGGGCAATTTTTGTAAATGACCGACTTGATAAAAAAGAGTTTACAAAACAGATTGCTTTTAATGTTATTCCTCAGATAGATGTTTTTATGGAAGATGGATCTACAAAAGAAGAATGGAAAATGGTTGTTGAAACCAAAAAAATTCTTGACGAAAATATAGACGTAACAGCCACATGTGTTCGGGTGCCTGTGTTTATCGGGCATGCCGAATCTATTAATATTGATTGTAAAAAAGAAGTCACAACAGATGCTGCTCGCAAGGTTTTGAGGGACGCAGAAGGGGTGTCCCTTATAGATCATCGTGCAGACGAAGGCTATGTTACCCCTGTTGAAGCCGCTGGAGACGATTTAGTTTTTGTGAGCCGAGTAAGAGATGATTTCACTATAGCGAATGGACTTAATTTGTGGGTTGTGTCTGATAATTTGCGTAAGGGGGCAGCCTTGAACACAGTGCAAATTGCTGAGCTACTGGATCGCAAACACCTTAATAATCTTTGTGCTAGTCAGTAACTTTGATTGATGGGTTCTTCTAGGTGATGTTTACCATTTTGTTAATATGGATTTAGTATTCTATATTATTCTCCTTGTTCCTCAAACTTTTTGCTTGTTTAATGATCCTTTCTGTTTCTGACCATAGTTGTAGTTCTTTTAAGCGATCTATAGGCCACCATTCCGCTTCAGTGGCGTCACTGCCAGCTAAAAGCGAACCACCTGCCCAATATGCAGCACAGTCTATTAAAGTATAGTGGTAAGCGACATTTGTTTTTTTTCTGATGGACTTTCTATTTATATCTCCATTCTTATTGTTTTTTTCATCTTGTATAATGGCGTCTACTACATCCACTAATCCTATAAGCTTTATTTCAATTCCCGTTTCTTCTCGTACTTCTCTTCTGGCTGTATCTTGCCAAGTTTCTCCAAGTTTTTGTTTACCCCCGGGTATGCTCCACTGACCCTTTCTTGGAGGGTTCCCGCGTTTTATTACCAGTACATTATTTTCTTTAAAGACCACTACCCCAACTCCTGGGACTGGTTGTTCTGGGTATTTAGTCACTATTTTAAGTCCAAAGTTTTCTTAGTTTTTTTATTGCGTGCAAGTAAGTTTAACAATTCCACAAATGTAGCGAAAGCAATACCAAAGTAAATAAGGCCCCTAGGTATATGTAGATCTATAGAATCCGCTATCAATGTTATTCCTATTAGAAGCAAAAAAGAGAGTGCTAGCATTTTTATTGTAGGTCTCTTAAGTACAAAAGAGCTGATTGTTTCAGCTGCGACCAACATCACACATATAGCCACCAAAATTGCAGCAATCATTATTACTATGTGTTCTGTCATGCCAATAGCGGTTAGAACAGAATCCAGGGAAAAAACTAAATCTAGTAAAAATATTTGAATCAAAACCGATAAAAAGATAGCAGCACCTGGTTTTCCAGGATCGTTTTTGTTTCCATCTATCATTTTATGGATTTCACATATAGATTTATAAATAAGAAATAACCCACCTGAAGCAAGAATTAGATCACGATATGAAATTTTTATTTCTATAATTTCAAATAATGGTTCACTTAGGCTAATAATCCAGCTTAAAGCAAACAAAAGAACTACTCTTCCTATAAGAGCCAAAATTAGACCTATTCGGCGAGCCATTGGCTGCTGATGGGCGGGTAATCGTGATGTAATGATTGACAAAAATATAACGTTATCCACTCCGAGTACTATCTCTAGAAGGGAAAGTGTTAAAAAGCTTGCCCAAGCAGTTGGGTCAGTTAGCAGTTCAAACATATGGGTCTAAAAATCCTTTTTCTCACATATGTTGTCGGTTATTAATAAACTTAGCTAATTAGAGAGACATTAATATTGCGGGTATTACTAGCTTATGTCCTATCTTTAGAACAATTTATAAGTAGTCAGTATCTTTTGATGTGAGCTAGCTCCTATCAGGCTTAGTCTCTCTCTACACACATTGCTATACCCATGCCTCCACCAATACAGAGAGTTGCTATTGCTTTTTTTGCATTACGACGTTGCATTTCATAAAGTAGGGTTACTAGCACCCGACTTCCAGATGCCCCGATTGGGTGTCCGATAGCTATCGCTCCCCCATTGACATTAACAATTTCGGGATCCCATCCGAGATCACGGTTAACGGCTATAGCTTGTGCAGCAAACGCCTCATTGGCTTCAACGAGTTCAACATCTTCAATACCCCAACCAGCTCTTTCTAGAGCTTTGCGGCAGGCGGGTATGGGCCCGCTGCCCATAACGGCTGGCTCTACTCCTGCTGTGGCCCATGAAACAATGCGAGCCATCGGATTTATGTTTCTTTTCTTTGCTTCGTCGGCGTTCATTAATACAACCACAGCTGCTCCATCATTAATTCCTGAGGCATTGCCTGCAGTTACTGTGCCGCTTTTATCGAAAGCAGGTCTCAACTTAGCGAGGCTTTCAACGGTTGTACCTGATCGTGGGTATTCATCTATATCTACTGCCGTTTCGCCTTTTCGATTTTTGACAAGGACTGATGCAATTTCATCAACAAATTTTCCTGTGTTCTGGGCTTCTTCGGCTTTGTTTTGCGAACTTGCTGCAAATTCGTCTTGTTCTTCTCTAGTTATTTGCCATTTTTCAGCAACGTTTTCAGCTGTGTTGCCCATATGGTATCCCATCAAAGAGCACCAGAGTCCGTCTTTTATCATGGTATCCACTAGTTTGGTGTCGCCCATTTTGGTTCCGTTTCGCATGTGAGTAGAATGTGGAGCCTGACTCATGCTCTCCTGACCCCCAGTAACTAGTATGTTTGCATCTCCAGCTTTAATTGCTTGATAGCCTTGGGCAATTGAGCGTAAGCCCGAACCACATACCTGGTTAACTAAGTAAGCTGTACGATCATGAGGTATACCTGATGCCAATAAAGCTTGGCGGGCAGGATTCATCCCGGTTGCAGCGGTAAGCACCTGTCCCATGATAACTTCGTCAACCTCTTCAGGGGAAGTATTCGCTCGGCGTAAGGATTCCTTAATTGCTACGGTTCCTAGTTCAGCTGCACTTATACCAGCCAAACTTCCGTTGAAAGAGCCGACAGGCGTTCGGGCTGCTCCTGCGATAACTACTTCACTCATGACTCGCTCCTTAAATAATTCTTACAAATTTCTTATAGAAAATTAGGCCTACTGACTCGGATCAATTTTGTTTTCCACTATTTATTATGATTACTATGTGGTCTTGGCCGTAAACAGAGCCTAGTCATTTAGTCCTTAGATTAATATACTCTATCTGTATTAAAATGGTCGATAATTATTTCTTAATACAAACACAAGATTAATCAGTTTAACATAAAAACCAGAGTAAATTACCACTAAAATTATATTTACTAGTTCCCATAGATTTACTTAATTTATTCTCCTGTAGAGCTTTAGAAAAAAATCTGTTGAATTTTATACCATTCGGCTATATCCAATCGGTTGATGCCACAATTATAGTTACAAGTGGGAGCTCGAGTGATGAATACTCAAACAATAAATGATCTTATAAAAAAGGGTGGAGACAACGATACTGCGATAACAGGATCTGGACAAACGCCGTTAAATTATGGAGCTCTGAGGAAATTAGTTCATAGAACTGTATCTTCTCTTCGAAAAATGGGTGTAAATAGAAATGATCGTGTAGCGATAGTATTACCCAATGGACCTGAAATGGCTGCCACTTTTATATCTGTGGCGGCAGGGGCTACAGCTGCCCCATTAAACCCTAATTACCGTAGAGAAGAATTTAGCTTTTATCTTCAAGACCTTAATGCAAGAGTTCTTCTGGTTGAGAAAGGTAGTGAAAGCGAAGCTATACACGTTGCTCATAGTCTTAATGTTCCAGTTCATGAGATCTTAGTTAGTGAGGGAGCACCTGCCGGCATGTTTAGGGTCAGCGGGTTTGATGAAGAAAATGAGAATCAACTCCTAAAGGATCAGGACTATGCGACGTCATCAGATATTGCCTTGGTTTTACATACATCGGGTACCACTTCTAGGCCAAAAATAGTTCCTTTGACCCAAGCGAATATTTGTAACTCTGCGATAAATATTAGTAGCTCATTAGACCTCTCAATTGAGGATAGGTGCTTAAATATAATGCCGTTATTTCATATTCATGGTCTGATTGCTGCAGTGTTATCCACTTTATCTGCTGGAGCCAGTATATATTGTTCGTCAGGATTTAATGCTCTTCAGGTCTTTAAGTGGTTTTCTAGCGAAGAACCCACATGGTTTACTGCAGTACCTACTATGCATCAGGCGATATTATCACGAGCAAATCGGAATTCGGATATTCTCGAGAAGATGAAATTACGTCTAATCAGATCATCGTCTTCTTCTTTGGCACCACAAGTTATGGCTCAGCTCGAGGAGACGTTCCATTGCCCGGTTATAGAGGCGTATGGCATGACAGAGGCTGCCCATCAGATGGCTTCGAATCCCTTGCCACCATCTATAAGAAAACCGGGTTCAGTTGGGCTCGCAGCTGGACCTGAAATTAGAATTATGGATGATAAGGGTAATTTCTTATCGTCTGAAACGGAAGGAGAAATTGTCATTCGAGGTTCTAATGTAACAAACGGATATGAAAATAATCCTACTGCAAACAGTGATGCATTCGTTAACGGTTGGTTTAGGACTGGAGATCAGGGGGTTATTGATGGGGATGGCTATTTAAGCATTACCGGTAGACTTAAGGAGATTATAAACCGAGGAGGGGAAAAAATCTCTCCACGAGAGGTTGATGAGGTTCTTCTTGATCATCCTCAGGTAAATCAAGTAGTAACCTTCGGGTTTCCTCATGAAAAATTGGGAGAAGAAGTTGGTGTAGCAATTGTACTTGATGAAGATGCCAAAATAAATGAAAATGAAATAAGAGATTTTGCATCTGAGCGCCTATCTGATTTTAAGGTTCCGCGAAAGGTTATTTTTATAGATGAGATTCCAAAAGGAGCGACTGGTAAAATGCAGAGGATAGGTCTTCACAAGAAGCTTGGTTTATGAGGTTGCTGAGGTGATGGAGTGAAAGTTTGCATATATGGTGCAGGGGCCATAGGTGGCTATTTGGCTGTCCAATTAGAATTAAATAAAAGTGCTGAAGTTACTTGTATTGCAAGGGGACCACATCTTGAAGCAATGCGTTCTCAGGGATTGAAGATTCATATTGGTGATAAAGAGCTGACTGCCAAGGTTAATTGTACCGATAATCCTGCTGAAATTGGAAAACAGGATTATGTAGTTATAACATTAAAAGCCCATTCTACAGCTTCAATGGCTGAACAAATTACACCTTTATTAGGGTCTAATACATCGGTTGTTACAGCCCAAAATGGTGTGCCTTGGTGGTACTTTTACAAGCTGGGAGGTCCTTTTGAAGGCAAGAGACTAAGTTCTGTAGATCCTGGAAATAAACAGTGGGACTATATTGGGCCTGAACGCGTTATAGGGTGTGTTGTCTATCCCGCTTCTTATATAGCTAAACCGGGCGTTATCGTACATGAGTATGGTAATCGGTTTAGTTTGGGGGAGCCCAGTGGAGAAAAGACAGAAAGAATAAACAATCTATCATCAATATTAACTGGAGCAGAATTGCGGGCACCTGTTCGTTCTAAAATACGTGATGAGATGTGGATAAAGTTATGGGGCAATGTCAGTCTAAACCCTATAAGTGTTTTAACTGGTGGTACTTTAGCTCAAATGATAGATGATAAAGAAGTGAGAGAGTTAATCAGTCAAGTAATGACTGAGGCACAATTAGTTGGTGAGTCTCTCGGAGTAAAGTTTGCTGTAGATGTAGACAAACGAATAGATGGAGCACGTGAAGTTGGAGAACACAAAACCTCAATGCTACAAGACCTGGAGCTTGGTAGACAAATGGAGATTGATGCTTTGATAGCATCTGTACAAGAGTTAGCCCGCTTGGTGGGAGTTTCCACTCCTACGATAGATAGCGTTCTATCACTGGTCAAACTAAAGGCTCGTCTAGCGAACTGTTACTCTTCTCAATGAAAGAAGAAAATTTAAAGGGCATTTGTACAGAGATTTATGAAATCGATTGTTTGATTAATCTTATTCAGAGAGTTTATGAGCAATAACGTCATAGAATTAGAAACATCTTCGGTCATCGGGCTGAATGCGATAATTATAGCTGTGACCGATGAGGTGCCCCGTATTCTTACTGTTTACGACGTAGGTCAATTGTCCTTGAGCCCTCTATCATCAGGTCAAATGGAACCAATTATCGATGATAAAGTTGCACTTCCATTTGGCCCATTTGATCCAAAAATTCACCGTACACTGGAGCTCGGTTTACACAACTGGGTTGAAAAACAAACTGGTCTAGACCTTGGTTATGTAGAACAACTTTATACTTTTGGTGACCGACATAGGGATCCGTATGAAAGAGCCGGTGGCCCTCGATTGGTCTCCGTAGGTTATATTGCTCTGGTTCGTCAGGTTCCCTTATCTGGTAGTGGGGAAGCTGAATGGCATAATTGGTATGATTTTTTTCCCTGGGAAGATTGGAGAGAGGGTCGTCCTATTATTATTGATAATATCATTAAGCCTAATTTGAAACATTGGGTTGAACATATAGTTGATAGTCAAGAACGGGAAATAAATCGAGAAAGATTTTCGATTGCTTTTGGGATAGAGCCAGCTGGATGGGACTTTGAAAGAGTACTGGAAAGGTATGAACTATTATATGAAGCTGGAATGATTGGAGAAGCAATTCGTGACTCACAAATAAGAGCTTTTATATCTGGGCAGTCAGCTCCAGATGTTGAGGATAAGAGAGTTGAGATAGCTAAGAGCTTGGGTACAATTATGGCTCTAGATAATCGTCGAATTTTGGCAACAGCATTAGGCCGTATTCGGGGCAAACTGAAATACCGTCCTGTAGTTTTTGATCTCTTACCCGCAACATTCACACTTCTACAGTTACAGCTCGTAGTTGAAGCGTTGGGTGGCGTTAGATTACACAAACAAAATTTTCGACGCTTAGTTGTTACAGGAGGTTTGGTTGAAGCTACAGGACAAAGGGATAGCCTAAGCCGAGGAAGACCAGCAGAGCTATTCAGGTTTCGAAGGGAGGCCATTAGTGAACGCACCGCTTCTGGGGTTGGGTTACCGGCGGCCAGATTTTAGCGTAATTAATTTGATCACTAGTTCTCACAAGCGCGTATTTACCTTGACACCTTTAAGGTCACTATGAGAGCATTATATAAATATGCTCATTATGAGTATATTTATTTAAAACAGAAGTTCTAGAGAGCCTAATTATGAGTCATACTGCGGGACTAGAATACACCCCAAACGTCGCTTTAGCGACAAAACATATTTATGAACGCGTTAAAGATGTTATTCCTGATTTTGAATGGCCGGTGCATGCGCCATATGTGGCGGAAATTAATCGTCTTAAGAAAGAGAGGAATGCGGTTATTCTGGCGCATAACTATATGACACCAGAGATATTTCATGGAGTGGCTGATATCGTTGGTGACTCTCTGGCATTAGCGCGGAAAGCATCAGAAACGGATGCAGAAGTGATAGTTTTGGCCGGTGTTCATTTTATGGCCGAGACAGCTAAATTATTAAGCCCAGAAAAAACGGTAATTATGCCTGATATGAAAGCTGGTTGTTCATTAGCTTCTTCAATAACAGGAGCCGATGTTCGTCTTTTACGTGAAAAATACCCAGATGTACCTGTGGTTACATATGTGAACACCTCTGCAGAGGTTAAGGCTGAATCAGATATTTGTTGTACGTCTGGTAACGCTGTAAAAATAGTCGAATCATTGGGCGTGGATCGCGTTATTTGTTTACCTGACCAATATCTTGCCAGATATATTGCAGGTCAAACTGATGTCGAAGTTATTTACTGGGAAGGAAGTTGTGAAGTTCACGAACGTTTCACTGGAGAGGAATTAAGAGAATATCGACAGCAGTTTGAAAAGATAGTGATAGTAGCACATCCAGAATGTCCTCAAGACGTTTTAGAAGAGGCAGACTTCGTTGGGTCAACGGCAAATATGATAAACTATGTAGATGATGCCCAACCTGAGAGAGTTTTATTAGTTACCGAGTGCTCAATGAGTGATAACGTAGCTGTGGAGCACCCGAATGTTAACTTTATAAGGCCCTGTAACCTATGTCCTCATATGAAACTAATTACCCTGCCTAAAATTTATGAGGCTTTGATAAACATGTCACCGACTGTTGAGGTAAGCCCAATTATTGCGGAGAGGGCAGCCATTACCGTGGAAAAAATGCTGGCTATTAAGTGACTGCCTAAATATTTGTAATGAATGTTGTACGGTCTAATCGGCCCAAAGTATGTGTTATAAAACATTCCGAAATCATTGTAATTGGTTCCGGTATAGCGGGTATGTTTGCGGCTCTTCGTCTAGCCCCTCGAAAAGTCACTTTATTGACCAAGACCCCAAGTTTAACTGGAGGTTCTACGGCATGGGCTCAGGGCGGCATAGCTGCGGCAGTTGGTCTGACTGACTCACCTCAAGATCATGCTTCTGACACTATACTAGCAGGGGCAGGGCTGAATGTGTCTTCAGCAGTTGAGGTATTAACTTCTGAGGGTGCTGATAGATTAAATGAGCTTATCTCAATGGGTGCTCCATTCGACCGAGATGATAAAGGTAAAATTATTCTTGGTCGCGAGGCAGCCCATGGACAGAGGAGAATCGTTCATGCAGGAGGTGATTCGACAGGTCATCATGTTCATAAGTGGTTGTCAGAATTGGTCGTTAATACCCCATCAATTGAAGTTAAAGAATCTGCATTTGCCTGGGAGTTAGTTGTCGATAGAAACCATATTTGTGGTGTGCTTATATACCAACACAAAGAAGGTTGGGTCTTTCACCAGGCGCCGTTTGTTGTGATCGCTACTGGCGGGTCAGGACAACTTTTTTCAGCTACCACAAATCCCAGTGAAGCAACAGCAGATGGTTTGGCCATGGCTATAAGGGCAGGCCTTAAGGTTGCAGATCTCGAGTTTGTTCAATTTCATCCAACGGCCCTTTCAATGTCGAGAACGTCAAAAGATTCGCCAATGCCCCTTATAACAGAAGCTCTTCGTGGGGAAGGAGCTACTTTACTTGATAGTAAAGGTCATAGGTTTATGAAAGATCTGCATTCAGAAGCGGAGTTGGCGCCACGTGATATAGTTGCCAGAGCAATTTGGGAACGGCTCATTGATGGAGATAGAATTTATTTGGATATTAGAGATGTTCTCTCACGTAACTTGGATAACAGGTTCCCAACAGTCCAGTCTATCTGTGCTGAAGCAGGAATTGACCCAAAAATTGAAATGATTCCTGTTGCTCCTGCTGCGCATTACCATATGGGAGGTATAGCGGCAGATGAGTCTGGTAGGACCTCACTTCAGGGCTTATGGGTCTGTGGTGAGGCTGCCTCTACAGGAGCTCATGGTGCTAACCGTCTAGCTAGCAATTCATTACTAGAAGGATTAGTTTTTGGGCATCGGGTAGCAGAGGATATATTACAAAAAAAAGCTTATTCAAAAAATAATAGTGAAGTGTGTGTCCCTATAATCCCAGAACTTAATGAGAAAATAACTGCAGAGAATCTCACTAAGGGGTTAAGAAAATTGATGTATGAAAAAGTTGGGTTAAGACGTAATGCATCGGATTTAGAGTCGGCGATAGCCTCACACCAAAAGCTGGCAAAAAAGATAGGAGCCTTTGAGACTAGAATATCAAATAGATCTCCAACTTTCATTCAGGTTCGTGAATGGGGTGAACTCCGTAATCTGGCTCTTGTAGGTCACTTAGTAGCAGTTGCTTCTTTAAAAAGGTGTGAGAGTCGTGGTGCACATTATCGAACTGACTTTCCTAATCTTGATCCCGGGCTTGCGATCCGAAAGTACTTTACATACGAAGATATAAATTCAAATTCTGAGGGGACTAGCTTTGATGAGACAAAAAGAAAGTCAAAAAATGCTATATCCAATTAGTTATAAAACGATTATTGAACGAGCTCTGGAAGAAGACCTAGGAGTGGCAGGGGACGTTACTACCGATTCTATAGTTAACCCAAAATCACTTGCCACTGCTAGTATTGTAGCTCGTAATGAAGGTAGAATCTCTGGGCTGGAAGTAGCACTTAATGTATTTACTATGATAGATGATAGTGTTTCTGTTCAGGCTAAATATTATGATGGCGATGATGTTCCTCAAGGTAGTACCTTAGCTGTTATATCTGGATCAGCTAGGTCGATATTGACTGCTGAAAGAACTGCTTTGAATATTTTGGGGAGGATGTCTGGTATTGCAACTGCGACAAGGGGTCTAGTAACTGCCATTTGTAATTCTTCCGCTCGTATTATTTGCACACGTAAAACCGCGCCAGGATTACGTGTTCTTGATAAATATTCAGTAAAAGTGGGAGGGGGACTTAACCATCGTTTCGGACTGAACGATGGAGTCTTAATTAAGGATAATCATCGAATAATGGCGGGTGGAGTTGTGCCGGCAATTGAATTAGTCAGGCTAAACCTTGGTCATATGGTTAAGGTCGAGTTAGAGGTAGATACTTTGTCTGAATTAGAAGAAGCGTTAACGCTTGGTGTAGATGCTGTCTTGTTAGATAACATGAGTATTGAATTATTAAATGAAGCTGTCGCTATGGTAGATGGTCGAATAATCACCGAGGCCTCTGGCGGAATTACGCCAACTAATATAACTGATGTTGCGGCATCCGGGGTAGATCTTATTTCACTTGGTTGGTTAACTCACAGTATTGACAACTGGGATGTTGGTCTTGATTTTGAACCAACATAATACCCTAGAGATTGCTGTACGCAGCTTTAACGATGGCCTCGGTACGAATGCCGGCACCTAACCTTTCGCTCATTAAGTTTGATACAAAACCAAGGGAAAGATTTTCACTTGGATCAGCAAGTGCACGAGTGCCTCCAGATCCAAGATGACCGAATGAGTCAGCATTGGGGCCAAATAGATGATTCGTGTTCTTAAAAAACCCAATACTCATTTTTATTTCTTGTCCTGTTGTGCCATCAGATTCTTCGTACCATTGATCCTCAGTGGCTTTTTTTATTGTTTTACTAGTGGCCAATTGAACTCCATCAATTTCACCACCATTGGCTAGTGCAGCATAAATTCGTGCTATTCCTCTAGCTGTTCCAAATCCTCCAAAGGAAGGCAAAGCTCCTAGGCGAAAATCAAGCGTATTGTGAGTAGCAGCATTCATAGTGCTGGGCATTGCCTTCCAGGCACGAGCTAATGGGCTGCCCGGTGTAGCAGCGCTTTTCATAGAAAATCCTACTGAGTTTGGACAAATATCAGCTACGCGGTCTATATCTTCTTTATCAACACCTATTTTGAACTCAGCATTAAGTGGAGTACAGATATTATCTCTTACAAAATCTCGAATTGAGAGACCCGAAACCCGGCGCACTATTTCACCGGCCATATAGCCAATGTTAACAGTGTTATAAGCTCCTTTCGTTTCTGGAGGCCACGCTGGTTCTTGAGATTCAATCACTTTTATCATTCGATCATAATCGTAGATATCGCCAGCTGCCGCTGAATCATTAAAGCAGATGCCACAAAAGTGAGACAGGACGTGACGAACCTTAATTGACTCTTTACCATTTTGTGAAAAATCAGGCCAATATTTTGCTACAGGAGATTCTAAATCAACGAGTCCTCTATCTGCCAGTATATGAACAGATAATATAGATAGACTTTTTGTAATTGAGTAGACGGCACACAGGGTGTCTTCTTTCCAAGGAATGAGTCGTTTAGCGTCCTGATGCCCGCCCCACAGATCAACAACTTTCTCCCCTTTATGGTATATACAAACAGCACTGCCTATTTCGTTATGTGAAGAAAAGTTATTTTCTAACTCTATCCTGACTGCATTAAAGTCAGGGTGACATTCCCCTTGCACCTCAACGTATTCTTTTTTTTCGGTCATCTTTTACTCCTTATTTAAATTTTTATTTTGCAAGGGTTTAAACATTGTTAATTTTTGGACTGCGTCTTTCCAATCAGCTAAAAGTTTTAATCTTTCTGTTTCATCAATACTTGGATAAAAAAGGCGATCTTTTTTCCTTAAATTTTCTATATCTTCCAATTTTGAATAGAGGCCTGAGTCTAGGCCAGCAAGAAATGCAGCTCCTAGGGCAGTAGTCTCTAATATTCGAGGCCTAGCAACTTTAATACTAAGGATATTAGATAAATACTGAACAAACCAATCATTTTCTGTCATGCCGCCATCTATCTGCAGCGATTGTAATGGTTGTCCAAGGTCGTCTTCCATTGCTTTTATAATGTCGTAACTCTGATAAGTAACTGCTTCAAGCGAAGCTCTCGCAATTTCAGCGCGGCCCGTTTCTAGGGTTAGTCCAAAAATAGCACCACGAGCCACAGAGTTCCAATAAGGGGCTCCCAACCCGGTAAATGCGGGTACTATATATATCCCTTTATTTGATGAAATGCTTTTTGCGAGTTCTTCGGATTCACTAGCCGAACCAATTAATTTTAATCCGTCTCGTAGCCACTGAATGGTTGCTCCAGCACTAAAAATACTACCTTCAATCGAATAAGTTGGTTTTCCATTAATTCTGTAGGCTAGTGTAGTTAGTAGACCCTTTTTAGAAATTTTAGGTTTTTCACCGGTATTCATTAATAAAAAACACCCTGTTCCATATGTTGCTTTTATTGCGCCATATTTAATACAAGCTTGTCCAATCGCTGCAGCCTGCTGGTCACCAACCATAGAGTTTATTTTTATCTGGCAGTCAAATAAACCAGATTTAGTAGTACCAAAAAAGCTTGTACTATCACGTACCTCCGGCAGTATTGATACTGGAATACGCCACAAAGATAATAAATCTTCGTCCCATTTTTGATTATGTATATTAAATAAAAGAGTGCGGCTGGCGTTAGTGGCATCTGTTAAGTGGACTTTATCGTCCGTGAGACGCCATAAAAGAAAACTATCAATTGTTCCGAACGCTAATCGACCAGCTTCAGCATTTTTTCTTGCCCCACTTACATTGTCTAGTATCCATGATATTTTGCTCGCAGAGAAATAAGGGTTGATAGTTAATCCAGTTTTTTTAGAAACAAGTTTCTCATTATCCGAATTTGAGAGGTTTTCGCATGCTTTTGAGGTCCTCTGATCTTGCCATACAATTGCATTATAGATAGGTTCCCCTGTTTTTTTGTCCCATAAAACGGTTGTTTCGCGCTGATTTGTAATCCCAATTGTATTAACCTTTAGCCCCAGATCTGCACAGTCTGAAAGTGTTTTTCTTATTACTTCCACTGTAGCGTTCCAAATGTCTTCAGGATCTTGTTCCACCCAATCTAGTTGGGGAAATATTTGCTTAAGTTCCTTTTGATAAGTGATTATTTGAGACCCGGAGTCATCGAATATTATGGCTCTAGTGCTAGTAGTGCCTTGGTCTAGTGCTAAAATGTAATTCTTTTCTATCACTTTACCTCTGACATAAAGAAGAAAGTACCATAGCGAGATCAAGTAGAGCCTCGTCTCCTCCTTCCCAACCAATAAACGATAAACCAATAGGACAATTTCTCATATTTTCAGCAGGGATGGTAACTTGAGGAAGGCCACTTAGTCCTGAAATGCATGTAAGCAAAAGAGTATTAGCACGAAAGAATTCTAACTGATCTAATGTGCTGTTCACTTCAGGAGCTATTACGGGTGCTGTTGGGAGACATACTATTGTCCCAGGAGAGATCAGCTCTCTCAAATTCTTTTGAACGTTTTCTCGGACATTTTTGGCTGCGGAGAACTCTTCTAGGCTAATATTTGCAGCCATTTTGAATCGCTCTTTAATGCCAGGCCCCAAATTTGGTTTATTTTTTTCTACCCATGGTAAGTTAGTGTTTCTAACTTCATACGCCTGAATTATTTTGAAAGCATCTGACCATTTATCAAGTTCTCCCGATGCAATTTTTATATCTAATCTGATGGGTAAAAAATCTGAGGCGTTTTTTAAAAAACTCTTTAAGGTTTTAGAGACTTCAGGATCCGTCTTACTAAAGCAATCTTCTGCAACTAAAACTTTATTAACTTCTCCACCAGATATTCTTTTATCAAGGAGAACGGAGCCTACCGTCCGAAATAAATGTGCATCGTTAGCAAACCATCCTGCTGTATCAAAGCTAGGGGCCATCGGGCGTCCTCCGGCCAAATCAACCCTTCCGTGAGTTGGCCTAATTCCATAAAGTCCGCAAAAAGAAGCTGGTATTCGCACAGATCCCCCTGTATCGCTTCCAAGAGATATGTCACATAATTCTGCTGCTAAGGCCGCAGCAGATCCAGAAGAGGATCCTCCTGGCAGTCGTCCTATGGCACGCAAGTTTTTGGGAGTTCCATAATGTGCGTTAGCACCAGTTAGACTATAGAAAAACTCGTCGCAAATCGAAATGCCAACTATATCTGCACCTGCTTCTAAAAGCCTTTCTACAGCTTTAGCAGTTGTTTTGGCGGGTTTAGCCTTATCCAAGAAGTCGGGGCTACCATTTCCAGTTTTACGTCCTGAAATGTCATAGAGGTCTTTTATTATTAATGTTTTTCCAACAAGAGGTCCGTTCTCAGAACCTAAGATTGGCTCTGTTATATTATGTGGGACTAAGCAACCAACATTATCAGAGGGTACAACGACCTTGTTTTTATAATCTTTTGTATGTTTTTTCATATGTTCTCTGCTAGATAATTAATCTCATATTCTGACTGTGTGTTTGTTCTTTTATCTCTATTATACTAAATCATTTGTACATGTACTTAAAAGCTACAACATAACATGGAGATTCTAATGTCGGTGTTATCTAGCGAGAATATAATTTTGGTTGAACGGACTGATAATATAGTCACTGTCATCTTAAATAGGCCTGATAAGTTAAACGCCTTAAATAAAGCTATGTGGCATCGTCTTGCAGACGTCATGAACGAACTTAATGACGATCAGTCTATACGATGCGTCATATTACGAGGGGCGGGTGATAAGGCTATGGGACCAGGAGCTGATATTTCAGAATTTGAGTCCGAAAGGAGTGACTCCATTAAAGCAGCGGAATATGGGGCCCTTATGCATCGATCTATGGCTAGTATCCGTGAGTGTCAACATCCAGTTGTTGCCCTTATAAAAGGACTGTGTGTTGGAGGAGCGCTTGAATTGGCTCTTATGTGTGATTTGCGAATATGTGGTAAGAGCTCCAAATTTGGGATCCCGATAAACCGTCTAGGCCTTGTTATGTCACACCCCGAAATAGAGGCCTTGGTCGGGTTAGTGGGTCGATCGATAGCCCTTGAAATTTTATTTGAAGCGAGAATATTTGATTCTGAAGAAGCAAAAATAAAAGGGTTAGTAAATAAAGTTGTCCCGGACAATGAGGTTGAGGCGGAGGTTCATGAAACGGCTCTACGTATTTCTGAGGGTGCGCCGTTAGTTAATCGATGGCATAAAAAGTTTGTAGACCGTATACTTAATGGTGTTAAAGAAACGAAGCCTTTAAACGAAAGTGAACTATCTGAAGGCTTTGCTTGCTTTGACACTCATGATTTTAAGATGGGTTATCAAGCTTTTTTAAAGAAACAAAAACCAAAATTTGAAGGCCGTTAGCCATGACAGGAAATCAAAAACTTCTTGATGGAGTTAAAATTATTGAACTTAGCCATATTATGGCTGCACCGACATGTGGGCAACTTCTTGCTGACATGGGTGCAGATGTGGTGAAGGTTGAAAGGCTCCCAAAAGGAGATGACACTCGTCGTTTTGGCAGATCTGAAGATGGTGATTCTGCCGCTTTTGCTATGATGAATAGAAATAAAAGCGGTTTAGGTCTTAATCTTAAAACAGAGAGAGGCAGATCCATTTTGCGTACTTTGATAGATAAATCCGATGTATTTATCGAAAACTACCGTATGGGTGCTATGGAGCATTACGGAGTTGGGTGGGAAAAAGTAAGGGAATCAAATCCTAGATTAATCTATTGCTCAATTTCAGGATTTGGACGGACAGGGCCTTATTCGGATCGCGGAGGTTTTGATCTGATAACTCAGGCTATGTCTGGTATTATGAGTATAACTGGTGAGGGTCCAGGGCGACCCCCTGTTAAAGTAGGGGCACCAATAACGGATATAACAGCAGGTATTTTGGCAGCGTTAGGAATTTGTGGAGCCATAATTCAAAGACATCAAACTGGCAGAGGTCAATACGTTGATACGTCCCTTTATGAAGCGGGGATATTGCACACCTTTTGGCAGACCGCTATTTTTGGAGACACTGGAGAAGTCTCCAAGGCCATGGGTTCTGCTCATCCTTTAGCAGCTCCATATCAAGCATTTAAGACAAGTGATAGTTGGTTAGTTGTTGGGGCTGCTAATCAAAGTACTTGGCTTAAGTTTGTGGAGGCAATTGGCTCGAATGAACTAGCGGACGATGATCGCTTTAGCGAACCAGCCAGTAGAATGGAAAACTTAGATTCTTTGGTAGAAATACTGAATTCTTTGCTTTCAGAAAGGACCACTAGCGAGTGGATGGAGCAGCTAGATAGTTATGGTGTCCCGGCAGGCCCTGTATATGATATTGAAGAAATGGTTAATGATTCTCACACCAAAGCTCGGAGTATGGTAATTAATATTCCTTCAGCTACTGGAAAGACTTTTTCGGTTATGGGGCATCCAATTAAGTACTCAGCCGCCTCAACAGCTATTACACAAGGTGCTCCCTTAATAGGACAAGATTCCAGGGAAATTTTAACTCGATTTAATTTTAGTTCTGATGAAATTGATAATTTAGTTAGTGAAGGCGTTATCTCTGATAAAAGAATAAATGATGAGGCTGCAGAATAATCATTAGCTTGAGACAAAAATATTATTTATTTCCGCCTCAATTAAGCCGCGATTTTTTTTCGTCTAAACGCTGTTTCTGTTTGTCCAGATCCACTACAAAACGTGTATGTTTGCAATTACCTACTTTATCTCCAGTTTGGTCATGTATTTCAACGCTAAATAAAATTCGGCGACGATCAATCTCCGTAATTTTTGCGTTTATATCAACCCACATGTCAATCAGTGTTGCTCCCAAGTGGTCAATTTCAACCCTTGCTCCTACTGAACTTTGACCCTCATTGAGATGTTCATCAAGTATGTTTTTGCAAACACGTTCTATGTCTAGTACCATAGAAGGAGTAGAGTAAACGCGCAGTTCTTCGCCCATAAATGCAATGGTGCGGTTTGTATCAATGATAATACGCTGAATGGTCTCTATACCTATTTTTAGTGTATTTTTCATAGTGTTATTTTCCATTTTTGAGTTTTTAAAAAATTAATTCTTTGTTAGCTTACTTTTCTGGGTATGTTGGTTTTGTAAAATACGTACAGGTCTCCAAAGTTTAATTATGTCATCTAGAAAGTTGGTAAATATGTCTACTAAGGTTCATGAAATTACTACTCGCGAGCATCTTGAAGAATATTATGGCCAGCCTAAAGGTCATTTGAACGAAAAAGAGCTACCAAAACTGAATAAACATAGTAAGCATTTTATTGCTATTTCACCATTTCTTGTCCTTTCCACATCAGCGGTTAATGATGGGTCAGCGGATGCTAGCCCAAGGGGTGATTTACCAGGATTTGTAAAGGTTGTAGATGATACCACTATAGCCATACCAGATCGTCCGGGTAATCGGCGAGCCGATTCATTTCACAATGTTATAGAAAATCCAGAGGTGGGATTACTTTTTATGGTTCCGGGAATGAATGAAGTTCTTCGTATAAACGGTCGTGCCAAACTAACTATAGATACAGAAATTCTAGCTAGCATGGAAGTTAAGGGAAAACTTCCTAAAGCCGCCTTAATAGTTCAAATTAAAGATGTTTATATGCATTGCGGAAAGGCAATAATCAGGGCTGATCTTTGGAATCCTAATAAACAGATCGATCGAAAAGATTTTCCAACTATGGGACAGCTTAATCAGGATTGGTATGGTGTAGACGGAAAGCAGATAGACAAAAAATATTCGAATTCTATAAAAAACGATCTTTATTAGGCTTAAACTAAAAACTATTAACATTAAGAGAAAATTAAACATGTCTGAACTCACGCTTGATCAAGCCATGAAAATTGTGGAGGTTGGCTTCTCTCACGGTAGAAAAACTAATTGTCTCCCTCTCGGTATCGCAGTTTTAGACCCAGGAGGCCACTTGATTTCGTTTGCCCGTGAAGATGGAACCAGTTTTTTGAGACCGGCAATTGCCCAAGCTAAAGCTTGGGGGGCCTTAGGTATGGGCATGGGGTCACGTGCTCTAGAAAATAGGCCAGATCGCTTTATGATGACCTTAAATTCAGTATCAGGGGGTAAAACATTGAATGCACCAGGAGGAGTGATAATACGCGATCAAGAAGGCAAAATACTTGGTGCAGTTGGAGTTACAGGGGATGTTTCTGACCGCGATGAAGCATGCGCTGTTGCTGGAATTGAGGCCGTGGGACTGGTAGCTGATACAGGCTGATTTTTTGTTAGATAAGTCAGGGATGCTCAGTCTTAATTTCTATATTACTTAATAATTAACCGTAAACCAGGATATGTAGAATACTAGTTGTTAATTCCTTCTTGTTGACCACCAAAGTCGGTAGAGTAATTTTTGTCAATATACCAGCAAACATAATCAATCATACTCACGGGATCGTACTTAGGTGGGTTTTCATTACTGCAACACGTATCCAAAGGTTCTGCTATAGTGTCAGGTGCTGGATTAAAAAATACTGCCATAGAGTAACGATCGTTGTCAGGAGGCACTACGCGGTGCGGCGATGCAATAAATCGTCCATTTGTCCAGCGATTTAGAAATTCACCAGTGTTTATGATAATTCCGTTGGCTACAGGTTCTGCGGGTAGCCACTTCCCGCTCCGAGTAAGAACTTGAAGTCCTGGTACGGCCGATAGAGGTAGTAAAGTAATGAAGCTATGATCACTATGGGGCGAAATCCCAAATTGATTTTCTTCGGGTTCAACCGCTGGATAATGGGCATTACGGATCCAAACTATTGGTTCTTCAAAATCTTTATCAAAGTAATGAGCTGGTTTTTCGAGAGCTAACGCGTACAAAGGAACTATTCTTTGTCCAAGTTCAACTATAGAATTTTGAAAATCAACAATAGAATCACGAAATCCAGGTAGGTTTTCTGGCCAGGGATTGGGGCCTACAAAACGCAAACCCCTTTCGATGTAAGGGTGGCTTGGTTCCCTCTCTAAAGCTAAGGCCAGCGTTTCATTTAAGTCCTGTTTTGTATTCTTATTAACCTTGGAAGTAACATATACAGTCGATTTGGGTGCAATATAGCCGACTGATTTTTCGCCAAATTTTAGTTTTAGTTTTTCTTCCTTGGGACGAGCAAAAAAACGTCTCAGAGCTGAATAAGCATTGTCCATTACTTCAGGGGCCACCCCATGATTAATAACGACATAGAAGCCAATTGTTTCTTGAATAAATCTAATATTTTCTGCCAGCGATTCCGCAGCGCCCGAAACACCTGCTAGATAAGGCCCGATGTCTAAAATGGGAATATCCTCAAATTCATCAGATTTATTTACTTTTTTATAGTCGAATATTTTTATAGACATTTAAGCACCCACTGAATCATCTTAGTTTTAACTTCATACTTAAAAAACTATACCGTTTATTTTATTATAAGGCCAAAAATTTCAGTTTTTATAAGGTATTTGATTATTAGAATCTATAGTTTCGATTTGTCTTATGCGGTCTTTATTTTTTCAGAGATAATAGATTAATCAGCGATCTGAAGGCCTGCGGCCCCAATTAGCCTGCCCCAATAACTAATTCTAATATAAGCTTTCCAAGATTGAGACTGTATTATAAGGCTTATTCTTTTATAGCATCACTGTTCCGCCATCGACCATAATAGTTTGGCCTGTTACGAATTTACTAGCATCGGATGCTAAATAAATAATTGTACCAGTTAAGTCACCGGTTTCAAGGTTTCGATTAATGCTCTGCCCTGCTGCAATCATTTGCAGAGCTTTGTCACGTTTTTCGCTAAAAAATTCATCAGTTCCTTCAGTTAGAACTGCACTAGGGGCGACAGCATTAACACGTATAAGATCGCGTCCTAATTCTCTTGCTAAACTGCGTGTCAAACCAATAACGGCTGCCTTTGAGGTGGCATAATCGACCCCATAGGCCATACCGTACTTAGCTGCTAAGGATGATATGTTAATTATAGAACCTCCGCCCGCCTTTCTTAAAGATGGAACACAGGCCTTGCAGCATTGCCATATCCCTTTAATATTCACAGTCATAACATCATCCCATTGTTCTTCTGATAATTCATCAAAACGTCCACCAGAAATATCACCATAAAGGGCTGCATTGTTTATAAGTACATCAATGCTGCCAAATTGAGAAATCGCTTTATCAGCCATCTCTTGGCAACTATCCATTTTTGCAACGTCTAATGAGAGGCCGATAGCCTTTCCACCTTGCTCATTTATTCTTGTGACCGTATTAGAAGTATCACGAATATCCGCGGCAACAACATTAGCTCCCTCTTCAGCTAAAGCCTCGCTGTAAGCTTTGCCCAGCCCACGGCCTGCTCCAGTAACAATTACTGTTTTCCCCTCGAGACTCATTAGTTTCTCCCAAGATTCATAGAGTTTCAATCAAGTCCAAATAATTGATTTCGTCTCATTACATATTAAGGGTTGATCGTTTGATAAAATATTCTATCGGATCTGGGTTATAAGAATCCAGATCCGATGAATATCTATAAAATACTAGTCAGCAACGCTAGCATCATTCCCATCGTGCACAACAGTTTTACTTTTACGGGCAGGTATTATCGGCAGGAGTAAGTAAGACTCTTGTCCTGTCCCACTATGTATGCTGGTTGTTCCACCAAAGATCTCTTTAGGTCTATCGGTTGGATCGTCATGGAGAAACGGTCCTGATCCTCTGGATGGAACGTATGCATCAACTGCTGGTCCAGGCCTATCAAAGTCTTGGCCCGAAATATTTAGAGATATGCGATATCCTTTCGGTAAAACGATGCATTGAGGCCAAATTTCTATATCCAGTTCATAGACTTTTCCTGGGGTAAGCATTTGTTTGTCATCATGAGTATGGTATGGCCTCCAGGGTTTAGATATTTTTTTGTCTAACTTACGATGAGACGCTCTTAACCATCCTTGGGCTAGAGGAGTTTTAGGGTCAACTGTGCCTTGGAAGTGCACTTCTCGTCCATTAGGAGCGTAAGCTTGCATTGTTACAAACAAATCGCAGTCTGAAGTGGATGAAGAAATGAAAATCTTTGCTGCCATAGGACCAGTGATCTCAGTTTCTTCTTTTAATGGAGGAGACATCCACGTAACACCCCGAGTTAGCGCTCGGAAATTCTTTTTTGATTTACGTTTAGTAGGCTTCCATTCGAGCTTTCCTTTGCCTCCAGTATTAAAGTAAAGCTTTGTCCACTTTGTGCTTCTTAATGGCCAAGTATTTTCTTTGCGAAGCTCGAATTCTTTAGTGAATGGGCGTCGTAAGTTTACCCAAACTCTGGGTTCACGATTCCATCCATTTTTTTCACCTTTCAAGTAATAGTCAAAAAATCGTTTTTGTAGCTCCATGCCATAAGCCAGGTAAAACCATTCCTCATGACGGCCTGGGTGAGCCTCTAACCATTTTTCTTTTGAAGCTGCTTGTGTGTAAGCTTCGAAGTTACCTCTGGGATGTAGTCCGAATCCGGCCCAGGAAGCCGCACTTAGGAAAGGAACCTTAACGCGCGACCAGTCTGGAGAACGCGATTGATACCAGTCATCATCCATTTCCCGAACACGAAAATTTTCTAGAGTATCACTACGGTTTTCAGCTAGATCTTCTGAACTAAGACTTGCTGGTCCAGTAGCACGTGTTTTCATCCAGTGATCTCGAGGGCCTTTAGTATAACCATGCTGAACATTTTCTACCTGTCGTGGATACCATATTTCCATGAACTTATTCGATAGTATTCCACCGTGACGAGCCCAATCACGATACTGATCAGCAGCTCCTTCCCATGGAATCATAGCCTTCAATGCTTTAGGTTGTAGTGCTGCAACATGCCACTGATTTATGGCATAATAAGAAACGCCATTAAGCCCAACTTTACCATTAGACCATTTTTGTTTTCCTGCCCACTCGATAGCTTCAGCAAAATCCTGGGTTTCTCTTGGTGAAAATATATCCAGGTATCCTGGAGAGCGACCCGCACCACGGGAATCTAGTCTTACACAAGCATATCCCCAAGGAACCCATATTTCAGGGTCTACTGTTTCCCAGGTGAGCCATCGATGCTTAGATCCCGGTAGAACATTAGGATGCATTTTTAACAATGAATCCCATAAGGGTTTATAATGTTCTTGGTACTTGACGCCCTTTCCATAAGGGCCACCCGCCATAACGATGGGAACCTTCTTTGTTGTATTAGGTCTGTATACATCAACCCGTAAAACTTCACCGTCATCCATTCTAACGGGCAAGTCACGTTCAATAATTATGTTGTCGACTAAGGTCTTGGTTGGCATTACTTCCTCCCCAAATTAATGCTCTTGGAGCTACTCTTATTTAGCTATAAAATTCAAAAGTACTTTAGCATTTGTTGTTTCAATCTCTAAGCTATAGATACGGTATTTCAAAAAACCAGTAATATCTATACCTAATTATCTTAGCTTCGTTTCTTAGAAACGTTTTTGCAATAGTAATAAGATTTTAGTTTATTCATGAAATCGGTTCTGACAAGTCTCTAGAAAACCTAAATTAGGAGAGTATTGTATGTTTCAACATACTGAGATAGAAGAAGAAGAAGTTATAGGAAAAGAACATTGGGTTATGAATGAGGGTTCCCGTTTGTTTTTATGGGAAAAAGCCCTAGATCTCGGAGGAGATGGTTTGGGATCGATCCTATTCGTTCATGGATCATCAATGGCCTCTCAACCAACCTTCGATTTGAATGTTGCGGGCCGCCCCTATTCTTCTGCAATGAATTGGTTTGCATTAAATGGATTTGATACGTGGTGTCTAGATGTTGAAGGATACGGTAGGTCTGATAAGACTAAGGATTCAAATTTTGATATATCTTCAGGTGCTAATGATTTATCTGTCGCGGCCAACTATATCTGTGATTTAAAAAAAATTGAGAAAGTTCATGTTTATGGAATTTCTTCTGGTGCACTAAGAGCAGGCCTTTTCGCAGAACGTCAACCAGAGAGGGTCTCTAGACTTGCTCTAGACGCAATGGTGTGGACGGGTGAAGGGAGTCCTACTCTAATAGAAAGAAGAAAAAAAATTGATCAGTTCAAAGCCACAAACCGGCGGCCCATCAATTATGAGTTTGTGCGTTCTATCTTCATGAGAGATCATCCAGGCACAACTGATGAAAAAGTAATAGATGCTTTCTCTGAGTATGTATGTTCATTAGATGATTCAATTCCTAATGGTACCTATGTTGATATGTGCGAAAATCTCCCAATAGTGAACCCTCTGAACTTAACTATGCCGGTCCTAGTTATGCGCGGAGAATGGGATGGTATAGCGTCTGTTGATGATTTATTAAATTTTTTCCGATTACTTCCTAATCCTGACAAACAGTTTAAATCTATGCCGGGAATTTCACATGGGAGTTTTCAGCAAAAAAATTATTTGATGGTATACAGAATGTTGTATGATTTTTTTACCCAACCGGAACCAGTTTATGTAGGTTAAAGTTAAGTGATCAGTTTCTTTATGAGAATATTAGTTTTTTAAACCATAATCTTTAGCGAGCACTCTAAAGAAGGAGAGACTCATAACTATGAATAAAAAAAATAAGATCATTGCAATAGAAGAACATTATTTTGACCCTGATTTAACAAAGCATTTCTCTAAAGGAGATTCTCTTCCAATTGAGTTGCAGAAACAGCTAGAAGACGTAGATGAATTGCGTTTAAAGGAAATGGATGATGCTGGGGTTGATGTTCAAGTGTTGTCTCATGCCCCGCCTGCGACCCAGTGTTTAGGCGTTGATTCTGCAGCGACGATTGCAAAAAACACCAACGATCGACTGGCAGAAATTGTTCGAACTCATCCTGATCGCTTTGCGGGTTTTGCTGCTCTTCCCACAGCCGATCCTAAAGCGGCTGCCAAAGAGCTTGAGCGTACAGTTAATGATCTTGGTTTCAAGGGAGCGATGATACATGGTTTAACAAACAATGTCTTTTTTGATGACAAGAGATTCTGGCCTATTTTTGAACGTGCTGCATCGCTAGATGTGCCAATATATTTACATCCTGGCCCTCCACATCCTGAGGTAGTAAAGGCGTATTATCAGGATTATTTAGATGACTATCCGGGGCTCTTAACAGCTGCTTGGGGATACACTGTAGAAACTGCCACTGCAGGAATTAGACTGATTCTTAGTGGGGTATTAGAAAAGTATCCCGAGCTTAAAATTATTTTAGGACATCTGGGAGAAGGCCTTCCATTTTTGCTATGGCGGATTGACCAAGCCTTATCTCGGCCAGGCAATAAACCCTTATCGTTTCGTGATATGTTTAGCGAACACTTTTTCGTTACTACTAGCGGCAATTTTTCTGATCCCGCATTATTATGTTGCTTACAAGAGATAGGGGCCGATCGTATTTTATTTTCAGTTGATTGGCCATTCGTTCCAAATAATCCGGGAGTCGATTGGATGGAGTCTCTTCAACTTAGTAATGACGATAAAATCAAAATACTCAGTGGCAATGCCACTAAACTTTTAAAGCTTGGTTAGACTTCGACGGCTTTTCCATCCACTTTTTTAAGTGTGCCGTAGTGAGTAAATGTATTAGTCATATACCAATTGAAAAATTCCCTATAAGTCTGTGTTGGGTATTTAGGAGGATTTACCTCACTAGTGCATGTTGGAAGGCATTCTCCGACTGCTTCAAAGTTCGGATTTACGAAGCAAGCAAGTGAGTATCTGTCAGCCTTCAAAGGGGGAACTACGCGGTGTGGAGTTGCTCTAAATCTGTCATTGGTCCAACGGCCTAGAAATTGTCCAGCGTTAACGATCAAGGCTCCTTCAGGTAACTCTGGCCAGAACCAATTGTTATTAGTATCTAGAACTTGCAGTCCTTCTTCATTCGCGGGTGGAAGAAATGTCATAAAACCGGTATCTGCATGGGCGCTTACACCCATATCATCCATGTTTTTGTCAATTTGCTGAGGGTATTTAGCAAGGCGAAAATATGTGTAATTGTCCTCAAACATAGGTTTAAAAAAATCTTCTTTTAAATCAAGAGAAAGGGCCCAAACGGGTAAGAGTTTTTTACCTAGAGCTGTTATGGTTTTCATGTATTTTTCAGAAGCACTTCGGAATCCAGGAAGCGCCTCCTCTGGCAACCAAGGCATTTTGCCATAAAATGGTTCACCAGCTATTACGTTGGGATTGTCGTCGGCGTAATCAGTAGCAATAACATAGGCCTCTACGTTGTCTAGTTTTTTGCGTTCATGAAATTCAGAATGTGTAGTAAGTGATGAGTAACCTGGAGAATAGCCTTTTTGGTCTGTTGTAATATACACATTCATTTTCTCATCTATAGGCAAATCATGAAAGCGTTTAGCTTCTTTCTCCATGCTTTTTATAAGTTCATTAGATATGCCGTGATTCACGATGCACATGAAGCCTATCGATTCCCATACCTCTCGCCATCTGTCTGCAAGTTTATGGATCGCCTTCTTATTGCCCGATAGAGCAGGACCAACATCCAGAACAGGTAATTGACGCCTATCTATATCGCGAAAAACATCCAGATCATTTGTTTCTGCCACTTTAGCCATAAACGCTAGCCTATTATTGATGATATATGTTTTTTTTAAAGCCACTTTACATATTATTACTGTAATTGATTGTCGGCAATGGCTTAGTTGAATTAGTTTAATAGCCTTGATTTTTATTCAAAATGTTTGCTAGCCAATCGATCATTTTAGTTCTGTAAAGAAATGCGTTGTTATGACAGCAATGTACTCCATTATCATCCATGACTAATGTAGAAATATCAGGCAAAGAGTTAGAAAGCTTAATCGCTTGTTTCCAGTTGAAAATATTATCAAGCTTTCCGTGGACTATTAGAACAGGTTTTTTAACTTTATCTATACAGTCAATTAAACTGCTGTCTCCCATTAGCATTCTCGCTTCACTTTCGGTTTTTGCTCCCGTGGCATAACAGAAACCATCGCGTATCGTTTTAGGCATAGAAGAAAAATCCTCTAAATCGAAGGTTCCTCCAAACACGACCGAGGCCGCAATCTGAGAATTTTTGGCTGCAGCGCGCATTACGAAGTAGCCTCCAAGGCTTCTACCAAGAGTTCCAATTCTTAGAGGGTCTATTTTTGGATGTGAAGAAATAGCATCAAAAATTGTTTCTATGCAATCTTCGTAACCTTCGGCCAAGGGTAGATGCTGAAGAAACTCACCTTGGCCCGGCCCGTCAAAGGAAAAACAAGCCAAACCCCGTTTAACACAAATATCCCCAATCGTATGAAAATCTTCTTTGGTGGAATCTAACCCTGGTACGAGTAACACACAAGCAGCAGGAATTTTTAGCCAGCTTGGTAACCTAAGATACCCAGGGATTTTATAATTCTTAAAAGGCACCTCGATTCTTTCTAGTGGAGGAGCCAACAAAGGTGCAGCTTTCTGATAAGTTTTTACTTTCAGGGCTTGCATGGTTTCTTTTTCTTCTCGGGAATGAAATGCAACAATTTGGGCACAGTGATAAGAAAGACTTGATCGAATTAATGTTTCCCCTGCGCTTATATCGAGCCCGTTGTCCTTCATTTTTTTTGCGAGTAGATTATATCTATTAGCAATTTCAGACCAAGCCTTAGACCATTCAGACCAATTAGTTGCTTTGCCGTGCACTGTTAAAATATCGTTAATATCTACTCCATCAGCAACTAGCCGTGGGATCCAGTAACTGAAAACCTCGTTGGTAAAATTATTTTTAGGAAAACTATTATTCATTTATTCATCCTAGCCTTAAGAAATGGTGCATTAACTTTTGAAGTAAATATTTCAGTATTTGAAGATTTGTTTCTTCATCGGTCACTTTTTTAAATGTGATTCAATAATTAATACTAACGTTCAACTAGAATTGCTCGGAAATCATTAACATTTGTATGTGTTGGTCCGGTAATCATCAAATCTCCTATAGCAGAAAAAAAACTATACGAATCATTATTATTTAAAGCCAAAATCAGATCTTTACCTGCGGTTTTAGCTCTTTCAATAGTGTTGGGGCTAATAAATGCCCCAGCATTATTTTCACTACCATCTATTCCATCGGTGTCACAGGCTAGTGCATAAATGTTCCTCGTACCATTAAGAGATAAAGCCAGTGCAAGAGCATACTCAGTGTTTGGACCTCCCCTGCCTTCACCTTTTAAAGCCACAGTGAGCTCTCCTCCTGACAATATTACTGTTCCTGGTTCAGAGTTTAATGCTACTTGGGCATGCTCTTCAGCTATAATACGCGCCTCTCCTTCTATAGCATCTCCTAAAAAGATGGTCTTGTATCCAGATTCTTGTGCTATTTTTGTAGCTTCTTTTAGGGCTAACTCTGGGGTGACCAAGAGGTTAACTTGGCTTTTTAAGAGATATGGGTCTCCAGGCTTTGGGCTCTCATCAAGTCCTGCCTCGAGGTGATCTATAATTTTTTCAGAAACCGGGATCCTATACATATTCAAATATTCTAAGGCATTACTGAACGTTGTGGGGTCAGGAACTGTTGGACCAGAGGCTATAATTGCGGGATCGTCGCCTGGAACATCTGATATGATTAATGAAACTACCCTAGCAGGGAATGCAGCCTGTGCGAGGCGCCCTCCTTTAATTGAAGAGATATGGGAGCGAATACAGTTTAATGCTTTTATCGGCGCTCCGGATTTTAACAACTCTAAATTAATTTCTTGTTTGTCTTCCAATGATAGCCCTTCGGCGGGCAAGGTGAGTAGAGAGGAACCCCCTCCTGATATTAGTGCTATGACTAGATCATCACTGTTCAGGCTAGAAATCATTTCAAGGATCCGCTTCGTTGCCATATAGCCGCCAGAATTGGGGATTGGATGTGAAGCTTCCACAATCTCTATTTGATTAGTTTCCACACTATGGCCATAACGGGTGATCACGAGCCCTTCTATATAGCCATTCCAGTTTTGTTCAAAGGCTTTAGCCATTGCTGCGGAAGCTTTACCTGCGCCAACTACAATAGTTCTTCCTTTTGGAGGCAAAGGAAGATGATTTGGTAGGCAGACGTTAGGGTGGGCTCGGTCAACTACTGCATCAAACATTTGACTCAAAAGGTTGGGGTGTTTCATTGTTGTTTTACATTCCTTATTTTAAAGTCAAAAATACTAAGAAGTAGAAAAGAATTTTTTAATAAGTTTTATTATTTTTTGAAATTTACATTCCATTTTGTATGGTAAATGTTTCAGATAAAAAAATTTTATTAAGTCCAAAAAAATTGATTAATCCAATATATTATAATTAATATTATTTTCGATTTTAATTAAGGATCTTAAAATATGAATTTGCTTAAAGGAAGTTCCACGTTTTTAACTCTGCTTGAAAGTGAGGGAGTAACCCACTTGTTTGGTAATCCTGGAACCACTGAGTTGCCGGTAATGGATGCTATCACTCGTCATTCAGAGTTAACATATGTTTTGGGAATGCAGGAATCTCTTGTTGTTGCTATGGCTGATGGTTTTTCTCGGGCTTCAGGAAAACTAACAGCGTGTAATGTTCACGTAGCTCCGGGTTTAGGGAATGCGATGGGAGCAATATATAATGCTAAATTTACTGGCACACCCATGATCATCACTGCAGGACAACAAGAACAAGGCCACGGTTTGATGGAACCCCTTCTGTATGATCCTCTTGTGCCGATCGCTACCCCTTTGGTTAAATGGGCAACTGAGATTAATAGGCTTGAAGATATGCCTCGGATAGTTCGCCGCGCAGCTAAGATTGCCACAACTCCGCCAACTGGGCCGGTTTTTCTATCTCTCCCTGGAGATGTATTAAACGATCAAAAAGGCGTCGAATTAGGTGTTAGCACTAGAGTTGATTCTGCTGTAAGACCTTCAGATGAACGCCTCGATAATCTTGCCACTAGAATTCTTACTTCAAATTCTCCATGTATGCTTGTTGGAAATGAAGTGGTAACCTCTGATGCCTTTTCGGAAATTAGTAAATTTGCCGAGGTCCTTGGCGCTGCAGTATTTCAGCAGACAACGGCATACGGTTCTCACTATCCTTCCGAGCACGTCTCATTTATGGGAGCTTTATCACGGAATCAAAAAGAGGTTCGGTCAATACTCAGTGATTTCGATTTATTAATTGTCATTGGAGCTGACGTTTTACGAATGTCTGTTTTTAGTGAGATAGATCCTTTACCCGATAGCATGCCTATAGTCCAGATAGGTCTGGATGATTGGGAAATTGGGAAAAATTATCCTGCCGAATCGGCAATTAGAGCAGATGTAAAAGAAACACTTAAGGCTTTAATTCCTATTATAGAAATGAAGGGGGGAACAGAGACATCCTCGGCAGCTCAATCGAGACTCGAGGCAATAAGTAAAAAAAATTGGAAGGCAAGACGGCATGAAAGGGCCCAAGCAGCTTTAAAAAACAAAAACACTGTTCCCATTGATAGTAACTGGTTAATGTTAGAAATCAGTAACACGCTTCCCAATGAAGCGATTGTCGTTAACGAAGGACTAACAACGACATGGAACCTCCTTAACTTCTTGCCATTCCACGATCGTTACAACTTTCACTCTTTTGCAAGTGGAGGAATTGGCTGGGGTTTGCCGGCAGCTGTTGGGGTTCAACTCGCTCAACCGAAGCGTCCTGTTGTTGCGTTGATTGGTGATGGTAGTGCTATGTATTCAATTCAAGCTCTTTGGACAGCGGCAAAGATGAAATTACCAATTACCTTTGTAATAGCTAATAACCGGGGCTACAGAATTATAAAACAACGGCTTCTTTCATTTCATGGAAACAATAATTTTATAGGTATGGATTTTGATGATCCAGAGATTGACTTTGTTGGTCTAGCAACCTCACTTGGCATTAAATCCGAACGTATAAATAGCCCAGAACAAATCCATGAATCATTGGTGTCTGCTGTCGAAAGCAGTCATCCTATTTTGCTGGATGTTATAGTTGAAAACTCAGTTTAAAGGTTAACTATCTGAACTAAGTTTGATTACAGCTCTCGGTTATTCTCCTAGAAACTTGGGTGTTTTTTTCTTTGAAAAGCTATCAATACCATGACGACCGTCTCGACTTCCCATTGTTTCGGCAATTCCCAAACTTTCAGAATCCAGTTGAGTTTCGAGGTTTTCAGAGTAAGCAGTATTAAGCAACCTCTTAGTTACACCAAACGCTTTCGTTGGCCCATTTGCAAATCTTTCTGCTAATGACTTAGCCTCATCCATTAACTGACTAGCAGGAACTACCTTATTCACTAAGCCCCACTGGCAGGCCTCTTCTGCGCTTAGCAAGCGGTTTGTTAGTAGTAACTCCTTGGCTCTCAGAAGGCCTATATGTTTGGCTAAATGGTAAGTTGAGCTTCCATCTGGTGACAATCCAGATGCCGTATAGGCGGCAATGAATTTAGCTGTATCTGAAGAAATTACATAATCCCCGGCCAAAGCCAGACTAAATCCTCCGCCTGCTGCAACTCCATTTACAGCCATAATTAAGGGCGCACTCATTTTTGAAAAACGCGATATAGCATGATGTAAGATTGTTGCTGTTTGATCTACATAATTGGAGACTTCATCTCCTTGATCTATGAAAGCCTTCAGATCTCCTCCCCCACAAAACATTTTCCCTGAGCCTGTCAAAATAGCAGCGCGCACCCCAGAATCCCTATGGCATCTCATGGAAATATCATCTAATTCCTTAACCAATGGCTCGTGTATAGAATTTGCTTCGTCAGGCCGATTTAGAGTGATTAATGCCACTTGGTTGGTTATTTCAAAGTTTATAAATTCATAATTCATTATGGAAGTACACCTCTAACTACATAGCTATTGTTGGTAACCATGTTGCGATCTCGGGTATGTTCGCGATCGCTATCATTACTATCATCAACATTATCCAGTAGGGCGTGGAGCCAATAAATATCTGCATCAATGTGACGTTCTTGTCTGGTGACACCGCTTTGACCGCGTAGACCAAGAGGCCAAAAGGAGGGGTGAGTATGCCAGCCTCAATAGCAAGTATTCCTATGAGGGCAAAGGCTACCTGATCATAACCTAGGGCTACTGCCAAGGGAGCAAAAATCGGAACAGTGAGAAGCATAATTGAAACAGAATCAATCAACATTCCCATAACAAACCAGATAATAACCATAACAGTAAGTATTTGCCACGGTTCAAGACCGGTTCCGATAAAAAAGTTTTGAACTGCGGTGCCTACTCCAGCCAGAGCAAGGACCCTTGCATAAAGTTGTGCTGCAAATAGGAGTACCATTATTGGCACTGAAGTTTTAGCCACCGCAAGAACGGCGTCAATAATTTCAGGCCAACGCATTCCTTTAACAACTCCTAAAATTAAGCCCAAAATTGCTCCAATTGCGGCGCCCTCAGTGGGCGTAAACCAGCCAACCCAAATACCACCGAGGACTCCGAAAATTACACCGAAAAGACCTATAAAGCTGATAAAATTGGAACCCGTTTGTTTATCGTCGTCTGCACTCTCTTCGTCGTCAGGAAGGGCAGTTCGGTCTGCTCCCATCCCAACTAGTGATGGAGAAACAACAGAAACACCAAAAATATATACAAGCATCAAGCCGGTCAGTAAAAAGCCTGGAATAACACCTGCAATAAACAGTATTCCGATCGACTGTTCTGTCAATATTCCCCAAACAACCATAAAAAGGCTGGGGGGTATCAGCATGCCTAGACAAGCTGAACCAGCAATGGAGCCTAGTGCAAATCCCGGGTGATAGCCGTGCTTTTTCATTTCTGGGAATGCAATTGAAGTAAAAGCCGTCGCTGAGGCTAAGCTTGTCCCAGTAACAAAAGCGAAAAGTGCATTTCCTAAAACTGTGGCATGTGCAAGACGTCCAGGGATTCGAGATAAGTTCCTATTTATGGAGTTGTAAAGATCTGCGGCGGCGCCAGAACGCGAGATGAATTCTCCCATAAGCATAAACAAAGGTACTACCGCAAAAACGTATGCCCTAATAGCCTCATAGCCTGTGCTGCCAACCATAAATGTTAGGAGAGGTATGTCTCCCTTAAATACTAAAAACAATCCGGCCATTGCAGTGACGCCTAAAGCAACAGCAACATGTATCCCTGCAAAAACCATGACTAAAAGCAGGCCTATAACTATAATTGTAATGTTGGCATCAAACATTTAATTGGACCCTGTTTATTCTATGTCTCAAGCTCAAAAGCTGAAGGCTTGTCTACACCACTTATTTTCATCAGCTCTCTTATTAGTAAAAGTGAGTAGCTGAGGCCCGTCAGAGAACATCCTATTACAAGGCTGAAGCGTGCTGGCCAGGTGGGCATCCGTAGTGCCCCTTCACCTTCAAATTCCCCAGTAATCCAAGATTGATAAGCAGGCTCAATATTGCCAATAAAAATTGTTATGAAAAGTAAAATACCCAGAGAATAGCCAACTATATTAAGTAGGTTTTGTGCTGTCGAACTAAAATATTTAATTAAAAAATCGGCCCGCAGCATCCCTCCTGTAGCAACACAGTAAGAGATTTGAAGAAATACAATTGATACAATTAACTCTGTACATACTTCAGAAGTGCCATGTATGGGTTTATTAAGATTTCGACCTATCACGGAAACGGTAATATAGAAGCTAAGACCAAAAGCCAAAAAGGCGGAAAAAACCATTAACCACTTTGCCACAGCCAAGTTTGCTCTTTCTATCCATATCATAATGAGCTCCGTCCGGCAGTTCTTATTTTATAAACTGATAACAAAAAAAAAGAAAAGGCGGGGTTAGGTATCCCCGCCTTAAATATACTCATTAATCAACTTTATATTTTATAGGCCATACGTGACCGTGTTTTTCTGCAGAGGCAATCGAGCGTTTTAAAACGGCACTCGCGGGATAACCTTTTGCATTAAACTCTTTGGCTTTTTTAGCTGGAAGACCCTTTAAGGACTCGGCCCACTTAGCTTTTGTTTCATCAGACAATTCGTGAATGGTGCCCCCTTTATCTGCAATTCTTTGCAGGGTTGGGAGATACGCTTCTTCCTTATCCATTGCTATGACTTGCTCATAGTCTCGTCCGAGCTCATCAATGATTTTTTGGATTTCAGGAGGAAACTTATTATAGGTATCCAGATTAATATGGACGAACAACCAAGTCACTGACCCAACTCCTATTTTCATATAATGCGGAGCTATTTCATAAAACTTTGCTGCTTCAAAAAAACTGGCGAAACCGATAACAGCATCAAACACTCCAGTTTGCAGTGAAGTATAAGCAATTGCGCCATTTGTTTGCACTGGAACCGCGCCGGTTCCTTCAAGCCAGGCAAGGTTCGCCCCAGCGGCCCCAATTTTGTAGCCTTTTAGGTCGGTAAGCTTCATTAGAGGTTTACGAGATATAATCTCATACGGGTCTAGTACGATCAGACCAATAAGCTTTTGGTTGAATTTTTTTTCAAAAATATCAATGAGTTCAGGGGTTGTGCTATACACATCTCTCGCTACTGATAGACTTTTTATGGGACTAAAAGGCCCGAAAGGTGTCCACACCTGGAAGGCATGCAGCGGAAGTTTTGCCGCTTCAAAACAATAACATCCCCCACCAATGTCAACGACGCCTCTTTGCACTCCTTCTAATGTTTCAGTGACCTTTACAGCTGACGCACTGTAAAGTTCAGTAACTGACATCGTGTGTTCGGTTCTAGCCGCGACCCTCTTTATAAGCTCTGGAGCAAAATACTCCTTAAAGAACTTGACATAATGGAACCCTGGTGGATGTCCTGTGGCTAGTTTAACATTAAAGCTATCTGCCTGCGCAATGCCGGATGTTCCCGAGAATGTCATAATTGCCAAAGCAGTGGCAATTATAGAACTAACAATTGTTTTTTTAAAAAACATTTAATATTACCCCTCCTAATTATTTTTTAATTATTCAAGTAACAAAGTTCCTACTTAAAAAAGTAATTTTAGCCACTAAACTGCAAAGCTTTTTTTGCTCTTTGAATGGTGAAAGTTACCATCTGAATAGTAAGCTAGGTAATCAATGAAAGTCATAGGTTCGTATTGAGCAGGTTTTTTCGCGCTAATGCAAGTCTCTAATGGTTCTGCGACTGTTTCGTCAGAGGGATTATAAAAATATGTCAGCGAATATCTGTCGGTTTTTGGAGATAAAACTCTGTGAGGTGTTGCGATAAACCTTCCATTAGTCCAACGATTTAAAAACTCACCAGTATTTACCAAAATTGCACCATCCATGTAGGGGGCGGGGATCCAATTTCCTGACTGAGTAAGAATTTCGAGACCTGGCACTTTTGAAAGAGGCAAGAAAGTTAAAAATCCGTGATCGCTATGGGGGGCATGGCCAAATTGATTATCTTCTACTTCAACAACCGGATAGTGAGAATAACGGCCCCGGCAGTTAGGATTTAAGTTAAAATATTGATTAAAATAATTGGCAGGTTTTTCCAGTGCCAAAGCATATAATGGTAGTAATTTCCATCCTAAGGTCATCATCACTTTTTGATATTCAATCATAGTTTGGCGGAAAGTTGGAAGACTTTCAGGCCACCTGTTAGGGATTGTAAAACGTTTATTTTCTATTATTAGCGGATCATTGAGATCTCTTTCCACTCCTACGAGTAGCGTCTCATTTTGATCTTTTTTGGTGTTTTTATTGATTGTTGAAGTTTCGTAAATTGTAGATTTTGGTGGGACATACCCTATCATATTGTGATCAAATTTAAGTTTTATTTTTTCCTCGAAAGGGAGCGAAAAGAAAGCTTTTAGTTCACTGAAGCAGCGCTCAATAAGTTTTTTGGAAATGCCATGATTAATTATGTAATAGAAACCTATATTTTCTTGGGCGTGTCTTAAATCATTCGATAACTTTTGTTCTGCGCCCTTTTTACGAGAAAAGTATGGTTCCAAGTCAAGAATGGGAATTTCTGTGAGGGCAGATTGAGGTTTTACAGTCGTTTGTATTTGTGGGGTAGTCTCAATTTTTGAAATCATTCTTTCTCTCAAGCTTAGTTTATTGAGGAAACATACGAATAATATAAACTGTAATAAAAGTTGGTAAATTAAAAAAAATGTTTTGTAACTAAAGTATTCTACATTTTCAATTTAAGATTAATTAGGTTACTTTTTAAAAGTAACACTTTAGTCAATCAGAAAAGATCACTAATGAAAACACCTAATTCCTCTTAAGCTTTAATGAAGCGCTAAACTAGGAGAAGATTATGTCCAAAATAGAAGTATCTACTGATTTAATGGAGTCAGAAAGAGTGGCAAGGTTTTCTAACACAGAACCAAATCCGATGATGTTTGTTGACACAAGATTACCCGAACATGCCAGAGAGCTTTTCAGTATAATTGGACCAGGGGTATCAGAAGATCCTAAAACTAGGCCTTCTATAACTGGTAGTCATGGATTTAACGTTGCATATGTTGGCGCCGAACCAGGTTGTGGAGCTGCCCTACATAATCATGTAACTGTTGAAGTTTTCATTCCTTTTTCAGGAAACTGGACAATATACTGGGGCGATGAGGGAGAAAATGAAATCTCTATTGGCCCATTAGATTGTATTTCTGTGCCGCCAGGGGTCATGAGAGGGTTTAGAAATAATAGTGAAAATTATGCACATATGGTGGCCATTGTTGGGGGTGATGATAATGGAAAAGTTGAATGGGCGCAGTCCGTTCTTGAACGAGCGAGCAAGACTGGTTTGAGGTTAGATGTCGACGGAAACTTAATTGTTGAAGATGCATAAATCTAATTTTCTTATCGGATGATTTTACTTGAAAGGCAATAGTATTTCAGGGAGGTAAAGCATGTCGGATGTATGGGGAAAGAAAAAAATGGAGCGTGAACGCATTGCTAGATTTAGCAAGCTTAAAACTGATCCGCGCTTTTTTTTGGATTCAATGTTACCAGGCCATGAAAGACTAAATTTCAATGTTATAGGCACGGGAGTCTCAGAAAACCCTGAGGCTAAACCTGCAATAGATTATGCTATGGACTTCAATCTCACTTATATGAAAGCCGCTCCGGGAAAAGGCCCCTCATTACATTCTCATGATCATGTTGAAGTTTTTATCCCTATGACAGGCAAATGGTCTGTTACCTGGGGAAATAATGGGGAACATGAAGTTATTCTTGAGCCATTTGATGTAATTTCGGTTCCTATAGGAGAAATGAGAGCGATTAAGAATATAAGTGATGAAGAAGCTTGGCATTTGACTATCTTGGGAGGCACTAAACCTAGTCGCGTTGAATGGCATGAACAAGTAATAAAAAAAGCAGAGAAGGCTGGATTTAAACTTGATGAAAATGGAAATGTTAAAAAAATTTAAATATAATTTTTTATGTAAGAGGGAATAATTTTGTCAGAAATTAAAGAGCAGCTCAGTTTAAGTCTTACTCGTAGATTTGGGTTAAAGACTGATTTAGAAATCGATAACCTACTCAAAAAACATGAATTCTCTTTAGAAAGCCTAATTGAACTGGATCGTATTCTATCTCGGAAAAGCATTAGGAAGTATTCCAAGCGGGAAATTAATGATGAAATCCGTACACTACTACTCGCGTGTGCTCAATCGGCCTCTGCCAAATCAGATTTGCAGCAGTATTCAATTATCGATTTGTCCGAAAAAACTAGGAAAGAATCTCTTGCCAAGCTGTGTGATACTCCATGGATGTCTTCTGCTCCTATGTTGTTGGTTTTTTGTGGTGACTTGAGACGAGCAGCGCGCATATGCGAAATGAAAGGATATATCTATTCACAAAACACATTAGATAGTTTAGCAAATTCGATCACGGATTCTTCTTTGGCGATGCAATCAATAATTTTAGCTGCCGAGACGGTAGGTCTTGGTTGTTGCTGTATTAGTCAGGTGCGCAAACGACTTTCTGAAACTGCAGATCTACTTCATTTACCCCAAGGTGTTTTTCCTTTGGTTGGTTTGGCCATTGGATGGCCAGACGAAAAGCGTGATGTTTCGCAGAGACTACCACCAAGAGTGATTATTCATAAAAATGAGTACAGCGATCAAAATTTACTCGATGAGATCAACGAATACGATCGGCGTCGGCATGAAGATCGTCCAATAGCTAGACAAATAAATACTGAAAAGTATGGTACAAAATCTTTTTATGGTTGGTCAGACAACACCTCTCGTCGTTTAGCGGAGCCTAGCGAACTAGACGATCTTAAGGGTTTTTTAAGCTCTCGAGGTTTTGATCTTTCTTAAAACATTGGCCTGTCCATTGGCTGCATTCTAATTGTCAAATATATGCTTTAACTGACTGTCACAGATTGACACACCAAAAAAAATGTAAATAATATATATTTACATCTTTATTAGTGTGGTATATTTAAAGATAGTTATTTTTTCTTACGTGAACATATATATTTCTTGAGCTAAAATAGCAGAGAAATACGCGGAAATTTGATGGGGCAGCTTGCAACCGCGTTAACAATTGCTAAAGCGCCGTAGGACATAGATTCTGCGGGCCCAAAACTAGGCTTGGGAATCAAACTCTCATGAAAATATAGATAAAGAAATGACATTTAGGAGCCAACTTTGGCTCTGTTTATAGTATCTGATACAAAGAAATTTGTTGGGGTATTAATTTTAAACTGTCATTTTTTTGATTTCCGGACCCAAAGAAATATTGATTCGATCAACGAATGGGTCGTTTTAGTCTTATCAATATAATGGAGAAAAGTTATGACAAATTCTGAATCAACCGTGAATAATGGAGTGAATGTTGAGGCGTTGCTGGGAGCCAGAGAAGCACTTAGTGATGCGCCGGAAGCAGCCCAGTTTTCATGGAGGGCAAGTTGTGAGTGGAAAAAGGGGACTCATAGCAGAACTGTTGTTGAAGGTTATTACGGTCTTGGGGAAGAACACTCACATAAAACGTCATTTAGTTTTGATGCTGATCACCCGGAAACTTTTGCAGCTGAAGACAATGGGGCTACGCCAGTAGAGATTGTTCTCGTTGGACTGGCAAGTTGTTTGACTGCTGGCATTGCTGCTGTTGCCCAACATCGAGACATCCAGATTCATTCTTGTAAGGCGACGATTGAGGGTGGCATGGATATCCAGGGTATCTTAGGTGTAGATTCTGAAGTTCGGAATGGCTTCAATGGCATTAGGGTACATTATGATATTGATGCGGACGCAACTGAAGATGAAATTAGCGCGTTAGTTGCTCAATCGCAAAAGAGATCTGCTGTATACGATGTAGTAACGAACCCTACAAATGTTACCGTGGATGTTAACTAAACAATTCATATATTAGTTTAGTTTCTTCATCATGGGTTCTTTGCGTAAAACAACTACTGTTATAATCGGAGCGGGTCACGCAGGTCTAGCTATGAGTAAATGCCTAAGTGATTTAGGTGTTGATCATATTGTTCTTGAAAGAGGTCAAGTAGCGAATTCCTGGTGCGCAGAACGCTGGGATTCGCTGCGTCTTCTAACACCTAATTGGCAGAGTCGTTTGCCTGGCTACTCTTATAAAGGGGATGAACCTAATGGATATCGAAGTATGCCTGAAGTTATCCAGTTTATTAGCGACTATGCCAATTTCATTTCTGCACCTGTGCAGGTCAATACTAACGTACTCAAAGTAAGAGCAACTGAGTATGGTTTTAAATTATTGACTTCTCAAGGAGAATGGGAATGCAAAACTTTAGTAGTCGCGAGTGGTGCTTGCAATATTCCTAATGTTCCGAAAATAGCAAAAAATATAGCATCTAAATTGGAGACCTTTACTCCGATTCAATACCGAAATCCTGATCAACTGCCCCAAGGTGGGGTTCTGGTCGTTGGGGCTTCGGCGACAGGGGTTCAGCTTGCAAATGAAATTCATCTTTCAGGAAGGCCTGTTACATTGTCTGTAGGAGAACATGTGCGTGTACCTCGCTTTTATCGTGGTAGAGATATAAAATGGTGGATGGATGCTTCGGGACTTCTCGATGAAAGTTATGATGAAATTGATGATTTACGCCGGGCACGTCGCGTTCCATCTCTCCAACTTACAGGTTCCAAGAACCCTATTATTCTAGACTTAAATCATTTGTCTTCTATTGGGGTTAAATTAGTAGGCAGAGTCGCAGGTATGAACGAGGGTTCGCTTCAGATCTCTGGTTCTCTTAAAAATATAACAAAACTTGCTGATCTAAAAATGGATCGTCTTTTAGACGGTATTGATGAGTGGGCGGAAAAAAACTTCCTTAATGGGGAAATTGGAAAGTCTGAACGTTTTAAAACAACCAATGTGGATGAGTCGCCATCATTGGCAATAGATATAACAAGCGGAGAGGTTAAGACTATAATCTGGGCAACAGGTTTTCGTCCCGATTTGTCTTGGTTAGACGTTCCTGTTCTAAATCACAAAGGTGAAATAAGACACAATGGTGGAATAGTGGAATACCCTGGCATGTACCTTTTAGGGATGCAGTTTTTACGCAAACGTAAATCATCTTTGATTGATGGGGCTGGCGATGATGCACGATTTTTGAGTAAGCACTTGAGAGCATATATAGATGGCTCTCTAACTTGATAACTTTTACCATAAGAAGGAATCAAAAAAAGCAATAAAGCCACTTTCTTGGTAAATTTACGCCTGGCTGGTCATCTACGGATCAAACCCATGGGCATGTTTGATATCCGTTGCATTTCTGCTGTTTCGAATAACTCAGATTCTCTAATATAATCCTGCATCATCTCTGTAGCGTCACTACCCCAGAAAAGTTCATTGTTTATGGTGAAGGTAGGAACACCAAAAACACCCTCCGCTATAGCCATTTCGGTATTGGCATGAAGAGATTTCTTGACCTTTTTATTTGATAAAACGGACTCAGGGTCATCTATCTCGACAGCCTTAGCCATAGCTTTAATACCTTCAGCAGAATCAGGTTGCAGACCTTGTCCGTATATAAGATTAAAAATGTTAGTAACCTGTTCAATTCCTGCTCCTGCCGCAACACAAAGTCTAAGAGAGGGTAAAGGATTGTAGGGGTGTTTAGGTGGCATAGTAAAAGGCAAACCAATTTGGAATGCTTGCCATTTAAAAAACCTATAAACGAAGCGACGTTTTGAAGGAATTTCTGCTGGCCCAAGTTGTCCCCAATGTTTAAGTAACCCAGCAAAGACAACAGGAACGGGTGTGATTTCTAGATTATTAGGTAGTTTTGAAAATTGAGCTAGCTGAAGGTAGGCAAATGGAGAAATAAAATCAAAATACCATTTAGATGGGATTATTGAGCTCATCTTTTTTCCTTCATTGGCGTCTGAGTTGACAAATCAATCACCTGAGTGAACCTTATATTTAGTAAGAAATTGGAGTCAACAATGATTGATCTTTTCACTTCCCCCACACCCAATGGCTGGAAGGTAGCAATGATGCTTGAAGAGTTAGAGTTGAAGTATAGTGTCAACCTTATAAACCTTGCAGCCGGCGAACAAAGTACAGCTGATTTTCTAACTATGAATCCTAATGGCCGTATTCCTGTAATTGTTGATCATGACGAAAATCAGCTAACAGTTTTTGATTCGAATGCGATTTTATTTTACTTGGCTGAAAAGACGGGAAAGCTTCTGCCTGCCGATGGGCCAGTTCGCCATGACGTTATACAATGGTTAATGTTTCAGGCTAGCGGTATTGGGCCTATGCAGGGACAAGCAGTAGTTTTCGAACGCTACTTTGACTCCGATGAGCCCGCTGCTAGAGCACGTTATCATAATGAAACCAGAAGACTATATACTGTTTTAGACAGTAGGCTTTCAAATAATGAGTGGTTGGCAGGTGACTTTTCTATTGCCGACATATCTAATTGGTCTTGGATACGCAGCCACAGATGGGCAAGGGTTCCTACCCAGGGATTATTTCATTTAGAGAGGTGGATGGAACAAATGCGTACTCGTCCGGCCTGTGAACGAGGGCTAAATATCCCCCCTTCACCTGGACGTGCCAGTGCTGTGAAATCACTAGGGAGTGCGATGACAACAAAATGACTGAAAAAGAGCCCGCAATCGGCATTAATGGAATGGCACACGTAATTTTGACAGTAAGTCAATTTAGTGTAGCTCGAGAATTTTACTCAAAACTTTTGCCTGAATTTGGTATGAAATTGGTGCATGATGGGCCAGATCTATTCTATCATGTGGGTGCACGAACTGCTATTGGAATTAGAAAATGCGATCCAGAGTTTGATAATGAAAGATTTCAACAATACCGTGTTGGCTTGCACCACCTTTGCTTGAGAGCAAGAACTAGAGAAGATGTTGAGAAGACAGCTAATCTTGTAAACGATCTAGGTGCACCTATCGTGCGAGGTCCCGAACAAAGAGAATGGGCGCCCGGGTACTACTACGTACTTTTTGAAGACCCTGATGGCATCAGAATTGAAGTGAACCATATTCCTGGAATTGGCCTTTTAAAACCCGGCGAAACATTTGGCTTTGAGAAAGATTATATCCGTTTAGAGGGACAAGACTTGGTTCAGCGCGACTAATATTCTTGACATAGCCGAAAGTTAACTTGCCAACCACCCGCTATAATTATACTCACATCAGTGATTGTCCCTTGGAATATGCTTGGTTACTGGAGAGTCAGGATCTCCTCCTCTAGCCACTTTCTGAAATTTTATCGCCGGTTTCAGAACCATACCCTGATCAAATTGATCTACTATGGATCGTTGTATCGATTGCCACGGAGTTTGATCGTCTGGATAATTATAACCTTTTTTGTCAAAAAGCTCTTTACGTCTAGTTTCAATTTCGTCTTCAGAAATCAGCACGTTAGCTTCAGCTTTATTAAGATCCACTCTGACCCTGTCTCCAGTTTTTATCAGAGCTAATCCTCCTCCAGCGGCTGCTTCAGGCGAAGCGTTTAAAATAGAAGGTGATCCTGAGGTTCCAGATTGACGTCCGTCACCTATGCATGGAAGGGAATGAACTCCCTTTTTTAGCAATTCTGCAGGGGGTTGCATATTAACGACTTCAGCTCCACCAGGATAACCAATTGGGCCTGTTCCACGCATAAACAGCAGACAATTCTCATCAATATTCAGTGAAGGATCCTCGATGCGATTATGATAATCCTCCGGCCCATCAAATACAATTGCTCTCCCTTCAAATGCATTTAGATCGTCTGGGTTAGATAAATAACGAGAACGAAATTCATCAGAAATAACACTTGTTTTCATAATAGCTGAATCAAATAAATTTCCTTTCAGGTTTATAAATCCCGCATCTCTAGATAATGGACTTGAAACAGACTTTATTACGAGGTGATCATTTATAGGTGAGTTGGAACAGTTTTCTCCTATAGTGCATCCATTTACGGTAATGGAGTCGGGGTGTGGCAGTTTTTGTGCCTTGATCAGTTCGCCGATTACTGCTGGAACTCCGCCTGCACGATGGTAATCTTCACCTAGATACTGTCCAGCGGGCTGCAGATTCACTAGAAGCGGAGTGTCAAAACCTATTTTTTGCCAATCATCATTATTTAAGTTCACCCCTATGTGTCGAGCTATGGCGTTTAGATGAATTGGTGCGTTTGTTGATCCTCCAATTGCGGTATTAACAACTACGGCGTTTTCAAATGCTTCACGGGTCATAATATCTGATGGTTTAAGGTCTTCATTCACAATCTCAACAGCTCTCCGACCGGTTTCATATGCAATTTGTCCTCTTTCTCTGTAAGGGGCTGGGATAGAAGCTGAACCAGGGAGCTGCATTCCAAGAGCTTCGGCAAGGGAGTTCATGGTTGTAGCTGTACCCATGACGTTGCAGTAACCCACAGATGGCGCGGCCGAGGCTATTAAATCTGTAAATTCTTCGTCATTGATTTCTCCAGTAGCCCAGAGTTCTCTTGCTTTCCATTGAATTGTTCCAGACCCAGTTCTTTCGCCTCGAAACCAACCATTAAGCATTGGGCCAACTGATAAGGCTATCGCAGGTATATCTAGAGTTGCGGCCGCCATCAGACAGGCAGGAGTGGTCTTATCACAGCCGATAGTTAAAACTACACCATCTATTGGGTATCCATGTAAAATCTCAACAAGTCCGAGGTAGGCCAAGTTTCTATCCAGAGCTGGTGTCGGGCGCCTTCCGGTTTCCTGAATTGGATGAACTGGAAATTCAAAACATATTCCCCCATTTGACACAATTCCATCTCGAACTCTTTTAGCCAATTCTAAGTGATGACGGTTACATGGAGAAAGATCTGACCCAGTTTGAGCAATCCCAATTATCGGTTTACCTGACTGTAATTCTTTTCGAGTAATACCAAAATTAAGGTAACGTTCTATGTAAGATGCTGTCATTTTTCTGTTGTTGGGGTTGTCAAACCACATTTGCGATCGAAGTTTAGGTTTATCTGTATTAGACATGATTGGATTCCTTGCATCCTACTTGACTGTTATTAAGTGATTAGGGATTGCACAATGTGCTCAGCTTAGGTTAATTTAAACTTTGATACTTAGAATACTAGCAAATACTTTTCTAGCTTGGGGAAAATAATGAGTCGCTGTAATTTTGCAGAGTTTAGTGAGCAAAATTTTGATAGTACAGTGTTGAATCATAAAGGCCTGACAGTCATTGATTTTTGGTCTGAATCTTGCGTGCCGTGCATTCAATTAACAAAAGTTCTGAAGCAACTGGCTCCCGAACTACCTGAAGGGGTCAGGATTGGCACAGTTAAAGCAGAAGAAAATATTGGTCTTTTAGATCGTTATGGTATTCGCTCTACTCCAACCTTGTTATTTATTAAAAACGGGGAAGTTATTGAAACAAGAACTGGAGTAGATAGGAGGCAGGTATTAAAAAAACTAGTTGTATCTTATGCATAGTGGAATAATCATCTGCAGATGAAAATAGGAGAAGCGATATGGCACCAAATATTACTATGCTTGATATAGAAGAGCTTAAAAAGACGAAACTTAAGCCCTATATCGAACAAAGCCTAGAGCATAAAGCACCGGATCCGGGTTTTCATGCCATGATGGGTCACAATATTGACCTAGCTGAGTCTATGTATATCGCCTGGACAACGGCATTTGGAACTGGAAGTTTAGATCATAAATTAAAGGAAATTATACGGGTTTCTATGTCCCGTCAGGCTCACTGCAGCTATTGAGGTAATGTACGATCTGCTTCGGCGAAGCGGGACGGACTTACAGAAGATCTTATTGACGATGGCATAAATAATTATGCGGATAGTGAACATCTTAGTGATAAGGAGAAAGCAATACTGAATCATGTAGATTTAGTAATGAAGGATCCTGATTCTTTAGATTCTGAATATTATGAGGGTTTGCGCCAACATCTCAGTGCAGATGAAATTGCTGAGCTGGGTATATTCTTGTCTTACAATGCAGGTTATCACACATTCTTTGGGACATTAAAATTCTACCCTATGTATTCGCCAGATGGCCGTTTGGTTAGTCAGGAAGAATCAGAACGACTTTATGGGGCGGCACCTTCTTCATTGCAGTCCATGGCGGCTGAGTAATGACAGGGTCCATATTAATTATTTAGGGAGTTTATTGGATGAGGGCTATACAGTTTTCTGCTCCTGGAGGGCCTGAAGTTCTTGAAATGATAGAATTACCAATTCCAGAGCCTGGTTTCGGGGAGGTGCTAGTTCGCGCTGACTCAATTGGCGTAGGTAAGCCTGATGTCCTAATGCGCACGGGAGTTTATAGATGGTCACCGCCTTTGCCAGCTATACTAGGGAACGAGATGAGTGGGCATATAGAAAAGATCGGTCAGGGGGTCAAGAGCTTAGAAGTAGGTCAGCCAGTATTAGTTTTTGGTACAGGAGGAGGACGTTATGCTGAATTTAATTCGGTTTCGACGTCATTAGTTACTCCTTTGCCAAATAACATTGATCTAGAAGACGCAGTTAGTATTCCTAATTACGTAATTGCGTGGTCATTATTATTTGAGGCGTTTGGAAGAAAGAAGCCCGAATATGCTTACGTTAATGGCGCCGCTGGAGGACTTGGCACAGCCATTATTGATTTATGTAGATCAGAAGATATTTCTATTCTTGCGGGCGTTAGCTCTGAAAAGAAATGTAAGTTTGTGACAGAGTATGGTGCTTCTGCAGCAATAAATTATTCAAAAGACGAGGTAATTCCTCGGGTTATTGAGTTCACTGAGGGAAGGGGAGTTGATGTTGTTTTTGATCAGCTTGTGGGGCCTAACTTTGTAAATACTCTGGATATGCTTGCACCTTTGGGAATGATTATTTCTTATAATGCTTTGGCAGGGTTACCTGAAAAAGAATTATTTTCTGAATTACGAGCTAGGGCTGGAAAGAGCCTAGCTGTTCGTTGTTTTTCTTGGCATTGTTATGATAACGATATAGAAAAAAGAAGAGAGCTAGTTCAAAATGTAGTTGATCAATTTTCAGTCCGGGATTTAAAGCCTCCTATATTCAAGCGTTTGCCTCTTTCTGAGGCGCGGCTAGCGCACGAAATAATCGACTCAAGAGAGGTGATGGGAAAATTGATTCTGAAACCCTAATTCATAGAATGTTAGTGAATTGTATGCACAACAATATCGGAATAGAATGTTTTAAAATTGATAGATTCAAAGCTCTAGCTAATAGGATTGAATAGATATGGATGGCTCTAAAGAAAATATGATGTCAAAAGAGGTTAAATCGGTTTTTGAAAACCGTGCCCGCTACGACAGTCCCGCGAACATCTTTACCGTTAAACGACCTGAGGTTCCTACGCACGTTTTCGTAGATGAAATTGAACGAGCAATGGGGGTAACTACTCCTACTTGTTGGATTAGTCTGGATATAAGTGAGAAAATGGGTTTCGATTACCCCGCAACCACACCCCTGCTTTTAGGGCGTTATGCCAGAATTCTCCCTGGAGAGTCTCTGTCAGGTCGATTTAAGGCGTCTGGAGAGATTTATTATGCTATTTCTGGGTCGGGAACTGCTTCAAAATCGGGTGAAATAATTAATTGGTCAAAGGGCGATGTGTTTGCTCTTCCGGGCGGAGCGGAGACCGAGCTTTTAGGAAACCAGGAAGAATCTGTATTATTTCAAGTGACAAATGAGCCCGAATTAGATTTTCATAAATTAGATGCTCCTCAACCGGGAAATGCCCCCACTCAAGCTGCATTGTACACAAGTTCTGAGATTAAACGTCAGATGGCTTTAGTACATGACCAGCAAAAAGCTGACCCAAATGTTTCGGGGCTTGCATTACATTTTAGCAGCGAGAAAAGGGAAAAAATGATGGATATCCATCCGTCTATAGCTCTCGCAATGAATTCTCTTGACCCTAATGAGGTGCAACGACCACATCGTCATAACTCTGTAGCCCTGACACTACCTATTCAAAGCAAAAATGTGTACTCAGTAATCGAAGGGGAAAAAGTTGACTGGCATCAATACGCTATAATGATAACCCCGCCCTCTCATTTACATGAGCACCACAACGAGGGTGATGAAATGATGCTTAGCTTAGTCGTTCAAGACGGAGGACTTTATTATCATTTGCGAACTATAGGGTTTAGTTTCGGCTGAGTTTAATTATTTATCGTCTGATAAGGCTATTTCCACGTAATCAAGGCGATCTTGTCCAAAATACATCTCTTCGCCTACAAAAAATGTCGGAGCGCCAAAAACTCCTCTCTGTACTGCGTCATTAGTGAGAGATTTAAGTTTTTCTTTAACATTAGAGTCATTAGCTAAATTCATTAGAGCCTCTGTTTCAAACCCGGCATCAGCTAACACTTCAGTGACGACATTAGTGTCTCCCATGTTTTTACAATCTACCCATATCGCTTTAAAGCAAACATCAATGAATTTCAGAAATGATCCATGTTCATCATTGTTGTTTAGACCTACAGCAATTCTTTGTAATGATAGTGTGTTTTGTGGAAAATTCTTGTTGAGAGAGAAATCTATTTTGTAACGTTCAGCACAGCGTTCCATATCTCTGTTCATATATTGTCCTTTGGCCGCCACTGTTCCTGGAGGCTGATTGCCGCTGGCATTCATTACTCCTCCAAGAAATACTGGACTCCAAATAATGGTCGCCCCAGTTCGCTCTATAATTTCAGGCAATCGGCGATACGCGATATAAGCTGTCGGGCTAACTACATCAAATATAAATTCAACCGTTTTTTCCATTAGAGTTTCCTAAGTGAGATATTGTTCAGACGACAAATTACCAATCTTCAATCCACGGGCGCAAATCCAGTTCAAAAGTCCATGAACTTCGTGGTTGATTGTGGATCATCAAATAATTTTCGGCTATATGCTCTGGGTTAAGAATTCCGTCTTGTTCTTTTAAAGCGTATGCCTTGGGGAACATTTCTTTGATAAACTCTGTATCAATGGCTCCGTCTATAACGATATGTGCGACATGAATTCCCTTGGGTGATAATTCGCGAGCCATGGATTGGGCTAGAGCTCTTAATGCGTGTTTGCCGCCCGAAAATGCTGAAAAACCGCTTGATCCTCGAATTGATGCGGTAGCCCCAGTAAAGAGAATCGTTCCTTCACCACGATTTAGCATTTTTTTTGCCACTTCACGCCCCATTAGGAAGCCGCCGAGAGAGCACATCTCCCAAACCTTAAAGTAGACCCTGGAGGTTGTCTCTGTTATAGGAAATTTTACATTACCTCCGACATTATATACCGCTATTTGTATTGGACCTATTTCATTCTCGATTTCACTTATCAGAGATATTACCTGTTCTTCCCGACGCGCATCTGAACCAAAGGCGTGCACTATTCCTCCCTGATCCTTAATTTCTGAGACTAGGTCCTTGAGTTTGTCTGCATTTCTGCGGGTCACACAAACAGTGAAACCCTCTTGTGAAAATCGTTTGGCAATTGCGCCGCCAGTTGCATCTCCAGCGCCAACAATTAGGGCTACTTTTGGTCTACTCATAAAAGTTATCACCATGCTGTACGTTCAACGAACTTTAGACTAACGTTTATTTTGAAATAATTACAGGCTATATAAAAAAAACTAAAAAATGAAGGCTAGAAAATGGAAGTATCCAGCAAGTTTGATTACATCATAATTGGTGCCGGAAGCGCCGGTTGCGTTCTAGCAAATAGGCTCACGGAAACTGGTCGATACAAAGTTTTATTAATGGAGGCAGGTGGTGAGGATAAAAATCCTTGGATACATATACCAATAGGATACGCAAAACATTTTACCAACGCCAAAATTAATTGGCTCTATGAAACAGCGCCCGGAAGTGAGTGGGTAAAAAGGACCATAGGCCAACCCAGAGGGAAAGTCTTGGGCGGAACCAGCTCTATTAACGGCATGGTTTATATCAGGGGCCAGGCTGAGGATTACAATCATTGGCGACAACTTGGAAACGCGGGCTGGAGTTATGAAGATGTATTGCCTTACTTTATAAAATCTGAGGATCAACAACGTGGTTCAGATGACTTTCACGGCGTAGGGGGTCCTTTAACGGTTTCTGATCCCGCAGAGCCCCACCCGCTCGCTGATGCTTATCTAGAGGCGGCCGTTCAGGCTGGTTACCAATTAAACCCAGACTTTAATGGAGCTCAACAGGAAGGCTTTGGTTATACACAGTGGACTACAGATAACGGTAGACGCCGCAGTACTGCTGTGGGTTACCTCAAGCCAGCAAGAAAACGAGGCAATTTAGTTGTCATAACTGATGCACACGCCACACGTTTATTATTTGATGGTTTGCGGGCTAATGGAGTGGAGTATAAGAAAGGAAATAAGTTGCTTCAGGCAAAAGCTGAAGGAGAAGTAATAATTTCTGGAGGAGCCTATAATTCGCCCCAATTACTTCAGTTGTCTGGCATAGGCCCATCTCAACTACTTCAAAGATTTGGTGTTGAGGTCGTAAAAGACCTGCCAGGTGTTGGTGAAAACTTACAAGATCATGTGAATGGTCCTGTTGTTTACAAGGTCAATAAACCCTTTACGGCGAATGATGTTGCAAACAGCTTTTCTCGACGAATTGCTGCGGGCGTAAAATATATATTGTCACGAAAAGGAGAACTTGCTTGGGGCGCTTCCTATGCAGGAGGCTTTATCAAGGCGGATGCTGATTCTGCCTCTCCTGATATTCAAGCTCAAATGATGCCTTACAGTACTGAAAGCGCGGGGGGCGCTGGCGGATTCATCGCTAATGACTTTTCTGGGTGCACGATTGTTACTGCCTTGCTTAGGCCAGAAAGTCGTGGATATTTGAGAATTGTGTCACCTGATCCATTTTCTGCTCCAGAAATACAGCCAAATTATTTGTCAGAAAGAAAGGATCGTGACGTCCTGGTCGCAGGCGTTCAGGCCGTAAGAAAAATAATGAGCCAAAATGCTATGATGCAATTCATCTTAGGAGAACATAAACCTGGGAAGGACTGCCTTAGTTACGATGAAGTTTTGGACTACATTTTAGAGAATTGTAGAACTAGTTTTCATCCTGTGGGTACGTGTAAAATGGGTGATGATGCGAATGCTGTTGTAGATAAAAGATTACGGGTTCATGGCATACAAGGACTTAGAGTTATTGATGCCTCAATTATGCCTACTCTAATATCTGGCAATACCAATGCTCCCGCTATTATGATAGGAGAAAAAGGATCTGATATGATACTTGAAGATGCTAAAGGCTAATTATATGAGTTGTCATAAACCTAGTTCGACTTTTAGTTCAATGCTCATCCAGGTCAACGTTAAAAGTTTGTAAAAAACGAGAGGTGAGCATATAAAATCCGATAAGTAGGGTGGTTTCTATTAATTCTTCATGGCTGAAATATTCAGCTAGATCGAAAAAACTTTTTTCACTTGCTTTTCCTTCTATGACAGTCTCTTCAGTAAATAGCATTAAGGTTTTCTCGAAATCATCTAAGGTTTCCGATTTAGATCCGGTATGAATTACGCCATTAATTTTTAATTCTTCCAATCCAAGATCACGAGCGATTATTGTGTGATGATCTAGCTCATATACCGATTTACATAAGGATCCTGTACGAAGGATTATTAGCTCACGCGAGGTAGGGCTTAAAACAGCATTAAATCTAATTTCACTGCCCATTTTAAGGTAGCCAAGGGCTGCATTACCTCCATTAGCCAGCATTCGATATATGTTTGCATCAGGACGTTTTGTTAGTTCTTCTTTAAGATCAGGTTTAAGTCCTGTCATATCGCTATACGGAATTCTTGCCATTTTTTTCTCCTATAAACTCTTTGTATTATATATACTTTAGTGAATGTTTTTTCTAAAGGAGACTTTTTATGAACGAAACCGTTACCCTGGAGATGTTTAGTGACTATGTTTGACCCTGGTGTTATCTCACCACCGTGCGTGTTGAAAATTTAAAACAGAAGTTTGATATATCAATTAAGCTAATTCATTTTCCGTTGCATCCTGATACACCTGCCCAAGGTATACTCATGTCAGACTTATTTGCTGGCCGCGACTATGATCCAGAGGCAGCTCATCAGAGAATGAAAGGTTTAATGGAGGTTGAAGGTCTTCCTTATGGGGAACGAACTCATACCTACAACAGTCGACTTGCGCAGGAATTGGGTTCTTGGGCAGAGACTCGACCCGATGGTCAGATAATACATGATGAGCTTTATAGAGCTTATTTTGTTGACGGTAAGAACATCGGTAGTAAACAGGTGTTGGTTGAGATTGCTGAAAAGATTGGCCTTAATGTAGAGGAAACCAAAGAAGTTCTGTATAAGCGTAGTTTTAAAGAATCTGTTGACCTAGATTGGGCAAAGTCACGAGAGTATGGCGTAACTGGTGTTCCTACCTTTGTTTCTAATGGCTACGGCGTCGTGGGGGCTCAACCCTACGAAGCATTAGAACAACTTGTGATACAAGCTGGGGCTAGTCGACGGACTAGTAATTAAATTGTCTCTCGAGGCTTTCTCTTTCAATCTAATTTATCTACTTGTTGCCTAAGGAAGGCCACCTACAAATCCCTCGGTTTCGATATTGCTTGTTAAAACTATTTTTACAGAACCATGGCAGCCTCGATATTTACAATGGAGTAGTTTTTCAACTTCATTTAGATAGGTGTAATGTGTTGTCTTGTCTTGTTTTAGAAGTGTTGAGGTTTGTTCATAGTAGGTTCGACTGCAACTACGACAGATAATTTCGATTGATTGGTTTTTTTCTAGATCTCTCAATTGTATTTCGTGTTTCCAGGTCACCAAAAATCCTCCGCTTTCGGTATGCGTGTGTATGAAATTTTACCTCCAGCATAACCTCCTTCAGGAGGAGTCCAGGGGCCGAGGCTAACTACGGTTTTACCGTATTTTGCATTTAAAGCATCTATTGCCATCGTAATGTTCTCCCACCTTTGTCTCATAGAGTCATCGTTCACAAGCATATCAAGCTGACGCTCTGTTGCGGGAGAGAGGTCAAGCAACGTAACTCCGAGTCGTATAATTTTTGTTTCTGGTAAAAGTTCTTGACGGGCTCTTTTCCACAAGGATTCTAACCCAGATAGACAGGCTTGATCGTCATGAACTATTGGTAAGCTAACACTTTCTGACCATCCGGTATTACGTGCGCTTAGCCAAAGCCATAAGCGGCTTGCATAAAACCCATTACGTCTCATACGTCGAGCGGATTTGATTAATAGTAATCGGGAACACTCACGAGCATGCTCCATCCCTCTCCAATTTGGGGGCAGAACACGACCATGACCAAACATACCTCGGTGGGAAGGGGAGGCCTGAATATCATAACCGTGAAGTGCATACCAGAGACGCTCTCCTGTTACGTTTTTCCAGATTTTTCGGAGATGTCTTGGTTCCGAGTTCCAGAGATCAGACATTGTAAAAATGCCAGCTCTCTGGAGTCGGTGCTCCATGCGTCGTCCAATTCCAGAAACATCTGATAGTGGCATTTTAATTAGTGGTGTGGGCATATCTTCCGGGTGCCAGATAGTAACGCCATCAGGTTTATTAATTTTACATGCCATTTTTGCTAGGAGTCGGTTAGCAGCGAATCCAATTGAACAAGTGATGTAGGGTCCAATATTTTCACGAATTCGACTTTTAATCCGCTGTGCAAGCTCATGTGGTGTTCTCTTGTCGATGGATTCTAGTTTACATGTTAATTCATCAATAGACTTGATAGCATCGACTGGTATGACCGCAGAAATTTCGCTTAAAAATGCACAATGTGCTCTACGGTAGAGGTCAGGACTTTGGGGAACTAGTACTATATTCGGACACTTTTGCTTTGCCTCTGAAACCGGCATGACGTTTGTAACACCATGTTTTTTAGCTTCTTTGGAGCAGGCAATCACGCAGGTATAGGAAGTTGAAGAAAAAGGAACAACACCAACTGGCTTACCTCTTAGTTCAGGATGGGCCTGTTGTTCGACAGATGCAAAAAATCCATCAAAGTCTAAATAAAGCCGTTCTATGGTTTCTGGTTTGCGCACAAAAATATCCGTCAGGTTGTAGAGGCTTAAATAGAACAAAAGAAGAACAAAAGAGTCAATAGATAGATCTTTATTTAGGATAAAAATTATAATGACATGAAGGAAAAGACTTGTTTTTTCAGTCGTAGGGGTCGATGAAAGATTTTGCTTTTTTATACATGGCATAATCTACCAGCTTTCCACCGAGAGATATGGAAGCTGATCCAGAGTTTTCAGCGGCTTCGAAAGCGCCAATTAGCTTTCTATAATAATCCAATTCATCATCACTGGGGCTGTAGGCTTTTCGAGCGATTGGAACCTGTTGGGGGTGTACTAGGGTTCGTCCATCATAACCCAGTCGTTTAGAAAGTTCGCAATCAGCTAGTAATGCCCGATCATTTTTTATATCACTAAACGCTCCATCTAAAACGTAGGGCAGCCTTGCTGCCCTGCTATCTAGTAAAACTTTTGATCTCGCATAAAGAAGTTCTGTTCCATCAAGTGACCAGGCACATTTAAGATCTCCCTGTAGGTCTCCGTCTTCTGCACTACCAAATGTTATAGTTTCAACTCTCTGAGAAGCTATTGCTAATTCGAAACAGCGGATTACTCCCAAAGCAGTTTCAATCATAGGGATTATCTTTACAGAATTTACTGGCAAATTATGATTACGTTCAGCCTCGGTCATAATTGCATCGATCTGATGAATTTGATTCGGGTTTTCAGCTTTAGGTAAAAGGATGGCGTAAACATTTTTGGACACCATCTTTTCCAAATCTTCTTCTAAATGGTTAGGTTCATTATTTATCCTAACGAGAAACTTTTGGTTAGCGTTGCTAAGAATCTCGTGAATATTATCACGAACTTGGTTTTTAAGGTTTACCGGAACGGTATCTTCTAGATCGATGATTATTGCATCAGCTGATGCTCTGAGAGCCTTATCAATAAGTTCTGGTCGGGTTCCTGGTACGTAGAGAGTTATAAGAGGATAATTCATATTATTTTTTTGTTTTTTAATTCTAAGAATTCGGGATCAGAAATATTAAGGCGTTTCTTAAATATTTCTTCGTTGTCTTCACCCATATTTTTACCTGCATGTTGGATTTTACCTGGGGTATCAAACATTTTAGGGAAAACACCTTCCATTTTAAGCTTTGATCCTTCTTCATCTGGGACCTCAACCACCATTTCTCGGAAAATTGCGTGGAGGTTGTTCATTATATCATTTACATCAAATACAGGTCCAACTGGAACTGAGTGTTGACGAAAAATTGTAGTAATTTCTTCTAAGTTGTGAGAGTTAGTCCATGCATTAATGACTTTGTCTAACTCGACCACATTTTTGAGCCGGTCTTTATTTGACTTGAACCTTGGGTCTGAAGCGAGGTCCGGCTGTCCGATAGCATTAAAAAGCCGAATTGCTGTAGCGGGTGTTGAACCAGCAAGCGCGACCCATCGATTATCTTTAGTACGATATAGATTCCTCGGTGCTGAAGTAATTGTTCTATTGCCTGTTCGCATGGGAGGCATACCTGTTAATTGGTTCACCATAGCGTTTGGGCCTAACATAGAGAAAAGACTTTCCCAAAGACTTACGTCTATAATTTGCCCTTTTCCAGTTCCAACAATGTCCCGGTAATAAATTGCAAACATAGTTGCCATAGTGGCGTAGCAACCAGCAAAGCTATCAGCTAATGCAAATTGAGGGAGCACAGGGGGACCTTCAGGATCTCCTGTTAAATGGGCAAATCCACTCATTGCTTCTATGAGTGTCCCAAATCCGGGTTGGTTACTATAAGGTCCCGTCTGACCAAAACCGCTTACTCTTACCATAATGAGGCGAGGATTTATTTTAGCTAGTTGATCATAGTGGATGTTCCATTCTTCGAGTCGACCAGGTCTAAAGTTTTCTATAAGGACGTCAGCATCTTCAATGAGACGTAGTAAAATTCTGCGCCCCTGAGGTTTAGATATATTCAGTGTTATTAACTTTTTGTTTCTTGAATAATACTTCCACCAAGGATTCACACCCTTATCGGTAAAGCCAAAATGTCTTAAGTCATCTCCCTTCTCTGGGTGTTCAATATGTATTACTTCGGCGCCGAAATCAGCTAACATTCTACCACAGAGAGGTGCAGCTATAACTGTAGCGCATTCTATTACTTTTAGACCTTGCAGGGGCTGAGGTTCATTTTTGCTCATATGTCGTCTTATTTTCTTTTAGAATATTTTAATCTTCTGTTGGAATGGTCATTGGTCTGATACAATACACTTTTTATAAACACAAATATCAAAGATTACAGCTACAAACGGCGATATAAAAATAATAGTTGCCAAAATATTATGGGAGGAAGCTTATGTTGGTCGTCGATTCACAGGTACATATATGGGAAAATGTCATGCTGCCGCCGATTCATAGGCAGGTAGAGACCTATTCAAAGGATGATTTACTACAAGAAATGAAAACGGCAGGAGTCGATGCCGTGTTATTACATCCTCCAGGAGCTATCCCCGGAGGAAATGAGTTAGCTTTAGAGGCTGCCGCGGCACACCCCGATAAATTTGCCGTTCTTGGCTGGGTTCCACCAGATTCTCCTGATGTAAGCAGGAAACTGCTCGATGACAGACTAAAGCTACCAGGCATGCTAGGATTGAGATATATATTTATGCAACCTGAGAGGCAGAGCTGGCCGCACGATGGCACGATGAATTGGGTCTATAAAGTTGCTGAAGAAAAAGGAATACCAGTTGGACTCTTAGCACATGATTTTCTGCCAACTGTGGGGGAAATTGCTACAAAACATCCTGGACTAAGGATACTGATTGATCATTTAGGTGCATCGCCTATTTAGAAAGACAAAGAGCCTATTGATACACTTCCAGATTTGGTCGCGTTAGCAAAATATCCTAATATAGCAGTGAAGTTATCGGGTGCGCCGAGTAATTCTACAGAAGAATATCCTTATAAAAACATACACGACAATATACAGCGTTTATTTGATGCCTTTGGTCCTGACAGATCTTTCTGGGGAACAGACTTGAGTAGAATGCCCTGTTCCTATCGTGAGTGTGTTACCATGTTTACAGAAGAATTATCATGGCTTAGGGGAGACGATCTCGATTTAGTAATGGGACGTGCACTATGTAACTGGGTTGGCTGGAACTTGTCCGAATAGATATTTCATAGCAAGAAATTATTTTCTGCTGAGCTTTAATGGGCTTGTGGCTAACTTATTCAAGCTAATTTTATCTGACCCTTTAAACATTGGGACAATACTAGGAGGCTCGGAGTAACTAGATTAAAACTTTAGGCGGGGTCAAAGTATTGATATTCGAGGAAAATTTCAGATGATTCTTGAGAATAAAAAGATCATTATTACAGGTGGCTCGAGCGGAATAGGTAGAGCTACAGCCATTGTTGCAGCTCGCGAGGGTGCTGACATATCTATAGCTGATATAGATCGTACTGAAGCTGAGGTTACAGCCGAATTGGTTCGGGCCGAAGGGCGCACGCCATTAATCATAGAAATGGATACTTCTAAGGGAGATCATGCCAATCGTATGGTTGAAGAAACATTAGCTAAGTTCAATACAGTTGACGGAATAGTTTGTGGTGCAATAAAACTTAGGCCCTCTGCTTTGGAGGAGCTAGCCGAAGATGAATGGGACATGGTTATGGACGTTGGTCTCAAAGGTTATTATCTATGTGCACAGGCAGCCGGTAGGGTGATGTTAGAAAATGGCAAAGGCTCAATAGTTTTTTTGTCATCTGTTGGGGGAGTACAACCTTATAATGGGGCTGGAGCATACTCCGTGGCTAAAGCTGGAACTATAATGCTGGGCAATCTCTTTGGCGTTGAATGGAGTAATCGAGGAGTAAGAGCCAACACAGTTATTCCTGGACAGGTTAGAACACCAATGACTGAAGAAATGTTCTCTGATCCAGAAATCTCAGCCGGTCGAGCTTCGGTTGTTCCGATGAAACGGGTGGGATTACCTGAAGAAATTGCCGAAGTTTGTGTGTTTCTGCTTTCTGATCGTTCGAGTTACGTGAATGCAGCTTCGATAAGAGTCGATGGTGGACTATCTGAAAGTAAGTTGATGCACATCCCAGGTCGTAACTGGGGAGGGAAAAAGTTAGAGTATGCTGCGGATTAATTGCTCTTTTTCTTAGTTAGGAATTTGTAGATTAAGTTTTTATCTAATCTTTTGGTGCGTCGTCAAAGGATGCGTAATTAAGTTTATGAAGCTGAGAGTATAAACCTCCCTTTTCGACTAGTAATTTGTGCGGTCCCATTTCAACTAATTTGCCATTTTTTATTACTATTATTCGATCAGCCCCTCTGATTGTAGCAAGTCTATGAGCAATAACTATGCCAGTACGTCCTTTCAGCAGTTTTTTAAGTGCAAGTTGGATTTTTTTCTCTGTATGGCTGTCTATGCTAGCCGTTGCTTCATCAAGCACTAGAATCTTCGCATTAGCAACTAGTGCCCTTGCAAAACTAATTAGCTGGCGTTGTCCTACGGATAAGTTGCGACCTTGTTCTTCTACCTCAGTCTCGTATCCATGTTCCATTTCAGTGATGAAATCGTGCGCACCTACAGTTTTAGCTGCTTCTACAATTTGTTTTCGAGTGGCTTTATCTGTTTTATATCGAATATTTTCGAGGATGGTGCCCGTAAATAAAAAAGGGTCTTGTAAAACCATCGAAATATGTTCTCCTAATGATGATTTTTCATATTTTTTTATATCTATATTATCTATAAGAACACTTCCTTCGCTGACCTCATAAAAACGATGCAGTAAAGATGTAATACTTGTTTTTCCAGAACCAGTTGGGCCGACCAAGGCAACAGTCTCTCCCGGGGAAATAGTAAAATTAAGATTTTTTAGCACTGGCTGTATTCCGTCATAGCTAAAGGTAACATTTCGGAACTGAACCAATCCTCGAATTTTTTCCGGTCTTATTGCGTTTGGATCGTCAGCTATAGATATTGGAACATCAAGCACTTCAAAAATTCTTTTGCCTGAAGCCATAGCCCTCTGCATTACACTATATTGAATAGTTAAGGATCTTATAGGGTCAAAAAACCGTTGAACGTAGAAGATAAATGCAACAATAACTCCGATATCCAGAGAATTATCTAACACTAGAGCCCCCCCAACTAATATTACTATCCCCATTGCAGCTCCGGTGAGGGTATCTACGACTGGAACCATTACTTGTGCCATTCGAGCTGATTTTAGATGGGCAGAGAGGTTTTCCTTTACCTTTTTATCATATAACTGATAGTTAACGGCTTCACGTCTCATACTCTGAACAGTTCTTACAGAACGTATGCCTTCTGCTAATGCGCCATTGGCTATGGAGTTGGTCTCTCTTGCATATCTGAAAGCTATTCGAGCACGCGGCAACCAAAAGATTCGCACAAAAAATAAAATAGGCACTACAGATAGGGTAAGTGCTCCGAGGGTAAAATCTAGTGAAAGCATAATAATCACTATGCCAAAGAGTAAGACAAGATCCCCAAAAGCCGTAACAGAGTTTTCTAGAAATTCTTGTAAAGAATTAACATCACCAGTTAGCCGGGACATCATTCTTCCAGTTTCTGTCTTGTCCATAAAAGATAAGGATATCTTTTGTATGTGAGAGTACATGGATTTTCTGAGATCAAAAATCACATGTTCGCCTGTCATCCCAATAAGTCGATCTTGTAGCCAATTGGCACAATAGTTAATTGTAATTAATACAGAAAATAAAATTATAACCAGAGCTAGAGGGAATGAATCTGTTTTATCTGCCAATATGACTTCATCTATTGCATGTTGTACAATCAGCGGTATAGACAATTGTGCAAAAGTGACGATAAGCACTGCTCCGATAGCCAGATAAATATTAGTTCTGTAAGGCCGCAAATATTCTACAAAGCGTTTAATTACTCTGCCATCAAAAAGAGCTCCGAACACATCTTCTTCGTGGCTTATTTGCGATCCCACATAAGCATGCGGTGCCTGACCGGTCTTTTTAATATCGGAAGTAACTGAATCGTTTTTCAAATTTTTTCTTCCCTCGAAGTATCAGGCTTATTAATTTATTCATCGTATAAATGATTCTGAGCTTTATATAACTCAGCGTATTTACCATTCATAGAAAGGAGTTGTTTATGTGATCCTCGTTCGACGATGATGCCGTTTTCTAAAAATATTATTTCATCGGCTCCAATTAGGCTTCTAAGTCGATGAGATATTATTATCGTAGTAGAAAACTGCATCGGCGTTTTGAGAAACTCTCGTATTTGGCGCTCTGTTTCTGCGTCAATTGCCGAAGTAGAATCATCAAAGATTAAAATTGAAGGCTTAAGAATAGCAATTCGTGCTAATGCAATACGTTGTTTCTGGCCCCCAGATAGAGATACACCTCGTTCTCCTACAAGTGTACCATATCTATCTGGTAGATTTTCTATAAAAGTATCAATCCTGGCCGTCCGCGCTGCGTCAGATATTGAGTTATCATTGGCCCAAGGATTTCCATAGGCAATATTGCTTTCTAATGATGAGGTGAACAGAAAAGGGTCCTGAGGAACCGTCAACACATGTGATCTTAATGATTCCAGAGTGACTTCACGGATATCCTGTCCATCAATAGTAATTTTTCCATCAGAAACGTCATAGAAACGAGATAATAGGTGCGTGATTGTTGATTTGCCGCTTCCTGGTGGGCCAACTATACCTAGAGATTGGCCGCGTTTAACCTCAAAATAAATTTTATTTAGGGTTAAAGGAGAATCGTTCCCACCATACTTAAAAGATACATTTTCGAAACGAACTTTACCTTCATTAAGGTCTAGAATTTTTGCGTGGGGCAGGTCTGATATACTTGCATTAAAATCAAGAACCTCAAATAATCTTCTTCCGGTGGTTGAAGCCCTCGCAAAAGAGTTTACAAGTAATCCAAGTTGTCGAACTGGCAGTTGAAGAATTGTCATAAAAGCTAAAAACTCGGTAAGCGCTCCAATAGTTAGGCTGCCCTCTTGAACACGCAGACCTCCTATCCATAATACCATCCCCATAGCCAGAAAATATGCATAAGTCATTATTGTGGTTGAAGCGACTCTGGTTTTAATTCTTTGATCTGCCAACTCTAGAGCCTGATCTGCTGCTATTTTATATTTTTTAAGTTCATAATTTTCTGCGCCAAATGCTCTGACTACGCGAATGCCGGTAAGGTTTTCATCCATAATTCTGCCTATGATTCCCATTCGCTCTTGTAAAGCTAACCATAGTCTACGCAGTTTTAGTCTAGCTATTGCTGATCTCCAGGCAACGAAAGGAACGAAGCTGAGGCTCAGAGCGCCTAGCAATAAATCCTTGGAAAGAAGCAGATAGGCGCCAACTCCAATTAGAACTGTGAGCAGAAAGAGGCGCACTACACCTGTGCTAAAAAACATCCGTACGCCTTCTAAATCCAGCATACCCCTGGTTATTAATTCCCCTGTATGAACTTTATCATGAAATGAAAAACTTAATTTCTGTAGTTTGTCATAGAAGGCTAGTCGTAGGTCATATGCTATCATATGCCCTACTGCTTCACCGGTATAGTTATGAATTAGGGTAAAAAATCCTCTAAGAATTGATACAACAAGCAAAAGAAGAGCGGTTTGAACTAATGCTTCACGTATTGAGGAAGCAGATTCATTGCTGTTTCCTAGCAAACCTAAAGCATCATCAACCGCTGCGCCTAGCAATTGTGGTACAGCCAGTTGTAATAAAGAGGCAATTAAAGTTGTGCCAATTGCGATTACAACGTAACTCCGATATTTCATCGAAAGCAGGATAATACGCCATAAGATCTGCGCATCGGAATAACGGCTTTTATTAGAATTAGTTAACAAAGTATTCAATAACTGACCCAATTTTACGCATTAAAAGTTTTTTGGAGAACACTAGAGTATTTTAAATAATATCAACTTTTGACTTAAAGGAGCTATAACTAAAACTTTAAAGCGTTTTCATGACGAATCACAATATTATTGCACTCCTGAATGTTATGAACTCCAATTTGACGCATAGCGGCAGAAATTTCTTCAGTATAGTAATTTACAACATGGTCAGCCCCTTGGACACCTAAGGCACCAAGACCATACATAAATGGTCTCCCCGAAAGAGCAGCTTTTGCCCCAAGCGCCATTACACGCACTACATCAAGACCGCTTCTTATACCACTATCAAACAAGATGGTGGCCTCTTTTCCTATGGCGTTAACAACAGCAGGTAAGACATCAACGGTTGCAGGAGCTCCTTCCAATTGTCGTCCTCCGTGATTGGATACAACTACTCCGTCAACTCCTACACTAACAGCCTTCTCAGCATCATTAGGATGTAATATACCTTTTACAACAAGTGGCCCCGGCCAAGCGTCTCGAAACTGGGAAACTTCTTTCCAACTAAATGTTCCTCCTGATCTTTGACGAGCAAATTTCGCCAATTCATATCCACTTAATTTTTTATTAGTATATTTTTTATAATTTGCGAATGAGTTATGCCCATGTCTTGCGAGGGCTAGCATCCATCCTGGATGAGGCAGTACATCTATTAATGTATGAAGACCAGGTTTGTAGGGTATAGTTAGCTGGTTACGAAGTTCCCTAGGGCGTTTAGTTCTGGCAGGCACATCTAGAGTTAAAATCAAGACGTGCACCCCTGTACTCTTTGCTCTCTTAACTAAATCAAAGTTCATTTCAAGATTATTATGAGGCATTCTGTATAATTGAAACCAAGTAGTGTCAGGGGCTAGCTCTGTTATACGTTCGATAGTTGCACCCGCTGCGGTGGAAAGCGTAAAGGGAATACGTGCCTTATGAGATGCTTTAGCGAATATCTCCTCTCCCCCAGGCCATACCATCCCCGGCATTCCCATGGGAGCAATTGCAATTGGAGCAGAATAAAGGCGTCCAAATAGATTAATTTCAATATTTGGTTTGTAATTTTCGAGACCGTAACGCGGTAATAGCTCTACAAGGTCCAATGCTTCGGCATTACGTGCCATCCCGACTTCGCCTGCCCCAGCTGCGCCATCTACATAATCGAACGCAAAGCGAGGTATTCGATACCTAGCATGTTCTCTTAAATCCTGGATGGTTGGATAACGAATTCCAAGAGCGTTATTTGATTTTATGTTATTATACGTTTTACTTTCCCCCTGTTTTCAAAATTTATTGTTATAATTAATGATCCTGAGATTTACTTTCAAGCTAGGCTTTATTATAGCCTAATTCAGCAATTTAACAGGGTGTAAAGTTAGAAGTTATATAACTGTGAACGGACTTCTGTACTAGTCCCATAATTGCCGCGAAATTTTTTTTAATAATTGCAGGGAGATTATGATGGCTAAGCAACAATTGCGCTCAGATCAAGGATGGATTTTTGATAATTTTTTGATGTTGTCTGATAACGAAGATGTTTTACATCCGGGTATCATGGGCGCCCGTCTTGAACGTGGTTATAAAATGCAGGACTTAAAATCGGTCTATGGAAAAGTCACTGGTCGCCGTTCTTTTCCTAAGGCTTGGGCCAAGCGAGCAGAAGTGCTAGAACATATGGCAAATGAAGCGGAAAAAGGTGGGCGTAATATTACCGCACGTCAGCTTTTTCATCGAGCGGCTATCTGTTTTGGTCGTGCTCAGCACATGATACCGGTACATTCTGATCTCAATAAAGAAGCCTGGTTTTCAGGTTTATATCGCTGCTTTTCTAAGGTTATAGATTATTCTGACGGGACAATGATCAAAAAATCATTGGAGTTTGCCCCGGGGCAGGAGACCCATTGCATATTTCACAAAGCTCCGGGTGAGGGTCCGAAACCAACGGTTCTTTTCTTACCAGGAATGGATCAAGTCAAAGAAGATGTGCCCAATCCTTATAATAATGATTATACAATTCGTGGCATGAATATATGCTCTATGGATGGGCCAGGACAGGGTGAATGTAATGCAAATGCTGTATGGCAGACCGAAAATAATTACCCCTCTGCTGCTTCGGCTGTAATTGACTGGTTAGTGACCTTACCCGAAGTTGATCAAGACAGAATTGGTTTGCTTGGATTTAGTATGGGATCCCGATGGGGAGTGCAGGTGGCTGCTCAGGATAAACGTATTAAAGCCGTATGTGGACAGATGGCAAATGTTGGAACGTTTGATATGATTTTTGAACAGGCCCAACCAAATTTCAAAAGAATTTTTATGTATATGGCTGGATATTCAGATGAGAATGAATTTGATAAATTTATAAAGCGTATGGATTATCTACCCGATGTTGCAAAAACCCTTACTATACCTCATTTGTTGGTTGCCGGTGATATGGATGAGTTGTGTGCACCGAATGATATTAAAACATTTAGAGATAATTTGGGGGGGCCGAGTGAGCTTTGGCTTTATGAGGGGTTT